>JAABSO010000046.1 GCA_011390335.1 Desulfotignum sp.
CGGCCCTGGTCATGATGATGACCCCGGCCGGGCTGGCATTGTTTTACGGGGGCATGTCCCGGTACAAGAACCTGCTCAACACCATTGCCATGACATTTGCCGCCTATTGCCTGGCCAGCCTGGTCTGGGTGGGATGGGGATATTCCCTGGCATTCGGGGAAAGCACAAGCCTGTTCATCGGCAGCCTGGGTCATTTTATGCTCAACGGTATTGATGCGGCATCCGTATCCGGCACCATCCCCACCCTGATATTTGTCATGTTCCAAATGACATTTGCCTGTATTTCCGTGGCAATCATCCTGGGATCTGTGGTGGACCGCATGAAATTTTCCGCCTGGATCGTTTTTTCCATCCTCTGGATTACCTTTGTTTACGCCCCTGTGTGCAACTGGGTATGGGGCGGGGGCTGGATGCACAACATGGGTGCCCTGGATTTTGCCGGGGGCAATGTGGTCCACATCAATGCCGGTGTTTCCGGCCTGGTCCTGGCCCTGGTCTTAGGCAAACGCAACGGATACGGCAAAGAGCCCATGATCCCGTCTTCGGTAGCATTTACCGCCCTGGGAGCAGCCCTGCTCTGGTTCGGGTGGTTCGGGTTCAATGCCGGCAGTGAACTGGCAGCAGACGGGGTGGCTGCTTCCGCCTTCCTGGTCACCAATACCGCTGCTGCGGCCGCCGGACTGGCCTGGCTGTTCCTGGAGTGGAAGTTGAGCCTAAAACCCACCCTGCTGGGCATGGCATCCGGAGCCATTGCCGGCCTGGTGGCCATCACCCCGGCGGCCGGATTTGTCACCCTTCCCTATTCCCTGGTCATCGGTACCTTGTCAGGCGCCATCGGGTATTTTGGCGTGGTGATTCTCAAAAAGAAACTGGGGTATGACGATTCCCTGGATGCCTTCGGGATCCACGGCCTGTGCGGCATGTGGGGGGCCCTGGCCACCGGGCTGTTTGCATCCCCGGCTGTGACCGAAGGTGCTGCAGGTCTTTTCTACGGCAATCCGGGCCAGGTATGGATACAGCTGGTATCCATCCTGGCCACCATCGCCTTTTCCGCAACAGCCACCCTGGCGGTGGTATATGTCACCCGGTTCATCACCAGCGGCCTGCGGGTGGATGCCCAGGAAGAACAGGCCGGCCTGGACAACGCCCTGCACGGGGAACGGGGCTTTGAAATTGAATAGATCAAAGCAGGCAGCGCTCTATGGACTCCACCCATTTTCTGGAAAAAATGGTCCCGCCGTTGACCCGGACAATGAGATTGATAATTACCTGAAAATGGGTTTTTCCCCCCTGCACCCAGACCTCGGATTCAGCTGTGATGCATCCGCCGTCACTTTTGAGCTGCTGCAGATGCTTTCCCTGGCCACTGGCCAGTGCCGGATGCCGGGGATGAACCTGGAATTCACCATGGGCTTTTTTTTCAAATACCGTGGTTTCCGTCAACCGGCTTACTGCGTCCACTTGCAGCCGCACCCGGGTTCTGCCGCTCAACACATCTGTGCACACCTCCCATACCGGGGGGCAGGGGGATGCCAGATGGGGGCTTACGGCCATGGAAGAAGGTGCAAAATCAGGGACTGGAGCTGACCCGGTATCCGGTACCACCGGCAGCTCCAGGCGGCTGGGGCGCACCTGCCCCCGGAAAATTTGACTGGTTCCCGGCTCTGGAGTGGGCCACAGATTGGGCCAGTCCGCATTGGCAACAGAGAACCGGATGCAATGTCCTTTTTCAAAAATCCATCCTGTGGCATCTATGTCAATTTCCAGCTCATACACGGTTCCCGGCACCATGGGTTCCGGGTCTGAAAAGGAGTTTCTCCGGGTGCCGTTGATTACCCCTTTGGCCACCAGATGCGAGGAACCGTCCGGCGCCACATCGGAAAGGCTCACCACAAACCCCATCACTGTGGCACTGGAAGACACGTGCAGCACCGCCCTGGGCCGCCCCAGTACAGCCAGGTCATGTTCCAGAACTGCGGTGGTGTATACGGTGCTGAACGCTTCATCCGGGCGCTGGTCCCCGGGCAGGCCGAACTGGATGCCGCCGGAAAAAAGCCCCCCGCTGGTACCCACGGTGGGAAAATATGTCAGCTGCTCATGCCCGTCAGTGCCAGTGTCGTCTGCGAGCATGCCTTTGTCCTCCAGAAACAGGACACGGGTATCTGCTCCCGGTACCGGCCAGCCGGTTTCCGCCCGCCAATTGCCTCTGGTTTCCAGGCGGTCCACCACCGGCGGATGGGATTTTTGCATGAACACCACCACCGGCGGTTCTTCCATGATGCCGGTGGGCCTGCCCTTGCACCAGTGATCCAGCCACCGCACCACCTCCTTCAGATAATCCACCCGGGGGCCGGGCACCGCCCCGTCGGGCATGGCATGGTTCCACGGGCCTATCCACACCTTGCACGGCACGGACACTGCCTGGAACAGGCGCAAAGGCACATTCATATAGCCGTCGCGCCAGCCCCCGATCATCATTATGGGACAGCGGATTCTGTCGGCAAGATACCTGACGGATCCATGCTCCCAGTAAGGCCCGGCGGTCTGATGGCGGTACCATTGCAGCAGGTAGGGTTCGTTTTCCTCCAGGTGCTGGCGCCAGGTTTGGGCCCAGCTGCCGTCGCTGATGTCCAGAAGGGAGGGCATGGCATTGGCAGCCACCATGGCCCCGCCGTAATAGGCAATGTCATAATACTGGCGCATCATCCCCCCCTTGTAGTGGCAGTCATCCTGGTACCGGTCATCCGTAAAATCCACAGGGATGATACTGGTGAGATGGGGGGGCTGGAGGGTGGCCACCTGGAGGGCGGAAAATCCGCCGTAGGAGATTCCCATCATGTTCACGTGGCCGTCGCACCAGGGTTGTCCGGCAATCCATTCCACACAGTCATATCCGTCTTCCTGCTCCTGGAGCAGGTATTCATCCAGATTTTTACCTGCGGAAGCACCGGTACCCCGGATATCCACCCGGATGACCAGGTATCCGCACCCGGCAAGATACCCGTAAAATGGCCGTGCTGCCAGGTCCACCTGGTCTTTTCTATAGGGAATGTACTCCATGACAACCGGAAAGGCGGCATCCGGGGCCCCTTTTTCCGGCAGATATATATCTGCTGCCAGTTCTACTGTATCGCGCATGGGGATCATCAGGTTCCGAAAGCGGCGGACACCGTCCGTGGGGGGAAAGCAGATGGGTTCAGACTGTTCAAGCAGCGTGTCAAAGTGCATGATAAAAGTATCCTTGCAAAAAATGTTTATACCAAAAATATCAGTTTTCAGGAACAGACAAGGGATAGTGGCAGAAATACCGATGATCTTTGCCGGCATCTGCCCTGGGGGGAAACTGCCGGTGGCATTTTTCCCGCACCCCGGGGCAACGGGTGTGAAATTCACACCCGCGCGGTCGGGAAACAAGGCCCGGTATCTCGCCGGAGATGGATATGCGGTGATGCACCGCATCAGGATCAGGGCTTGCGTGGGCAGAGAGCAGGGCCTGGGTATAGGGATGCCGCATCTGGTGAAAAACGGTCTGCGTGGGACCCTGCTCCAGAAACCGGCCCAGGTACATGATGGCCACATGATCGCTCACATGACGTACCACAGCCAGGTTGTGGGTAATGATCAGAAAGCTTAATCCCATATCATTCTGCAGCTGGGCCATGAGGTTGAGGATCTCCCCCTGCACAGACACATCCAGGCCTGCTGTGGGTTCATCTGCGATGATCAGCTTCGGAGACAAAGCCAGGGCCCGGGCCACCCCCACCCGCCTGGCCTGGCCTCCGCTGAGCTGGTGGGGGTACAGATCCCCCATGGACGGGGAAAGATTGACCATTTTCAACAGCCGGGCCACCTCATCAGACAGGTTTTCGGGCATCATGCCATGAATGCGGAAAGGCTCGGCCAGAATGGACCGGATCTTGAGCCGGGGACTCAATGATCCGGCCGGGTCCTGAAACATCAGCGCAATATCTCTGCGGAACGGCTTGATCCGGTCCCGGGAAAGTCCCACAAGGTTTTCTCCGTTAAAGCGGATGGCACCGGAATGCACCGGAATAAGCCCCATGACCGCCCGGGCTATCGTGGTTTTTCCGGATCCGCTTTCCCCCACCAGGCCATAGGTCTGACCCGGTTCAATGGCGAAACTAACCCCCATCACCCCGTCGATATACGGGTCATCGTCCTTTTCCATAAAGGCTTTTACAGCGCTTTTGGTTTTGAACCGCACCCGCAGGTTATCAACTTCCAGTAAGGGCTCCATTATACCTCCAGACAATGACAGGCTACTGTATGGTGTTCTGCAAGGCTGACTTCCGGCGGCGGTGTCTTTTTGCACACCTGTGCGGCCCGGGGACAGCGGTCATGAAAAATGCAGCCTTCAGGCAGATCAATGAGACTGGGGATCTCTCCGGGAATCGTAGGCAGAAACCGTGTCGGTTCCGCAATCACAGACGGATCACACTCCAGCAGGGCCCGGGTATAGGGATGGCCCGGCCTGTGAAAAATATCGCGCACACTGCCTTTTTCCACCAGCTCTCCTGCATACATCACCCCCACAAAATCGCACAGCTCTGCAATCACATTCAAGTGGTGGGAAATAAACAGAATAGCGCATTGAAAATCCGCTTGCAGCGCTTTGAGCAGCCGGATAATCTGAACTTCCAGTGTGGCATCCAGGGCAGTGGTGGGTTCATCGGCGATGAGCAGTTTGGGCTGGACAAGCAGGGCCATGGCAATGGTGATCCGCTGGCGCATGCCCCCGGAAAAATGGTGGGGATAGTTATCCAGCCGGGAAACCGCATCCGGGATCCCCACAAGTGACAGCATATCTGATGCCCGCTTCAATTTTTCTTTGCGGGAGACCGCATCCCGGTACTGGATATCCGCCATCTGCCGGCCGACGGTGAATACGGGATTGAGTGCGGTCATGGGATCCTGGAACACCATGGACATATCCCGGCCGCGTATGGCCCGCAGATCCCGGGGGGAAAGCTGCTGCATATCCTTTCCTGTAAAGCGGATTTCTCCTGCTGCCACCCGGGCGTTTTCAGCCATCAGGCGGATAACAGTAGAAATCAATGTGGATTTGCCGCACCCGCTCTCTCCCACCAGCCCCACCACTTTTGCAGAGGGCACCTGCAGATTGATGCGGCGCAGGGCCTTTACGGTTCCCCGGGGGGTAAGATAATTAACAGACAGATTGCGTATGTCCAGGACAGGTTCAGCCATTACAGATCCCTGCGCAGTTTGGGGTCAAAAATATCCCGCAAAGATTCCCCGAGAAAAGTAAACCCAAGGGTGGTGACAATCAAGGGGAGCCCCCCGAAAATAATGATCCACGGGGTGTTGCGGATATAGGCATACCCGTCATTGAGTATGGAGCCCCAGCTGGGGGTGGGGGGCCTGACACCCACCCCCAGAAAACTTAAGCCCGCCTCGATGGTCACCACCACGGGAATATCCATACTGGCCACAATAAACAAGGGGCCAACGATATTGGGCAGAATATGAATGCCCAGAATCCGCACCATGCCGGCACCCATGGCTTCTTCTGCTACGATGAACTCCTGATTGCCCAGAGCCTGGGTCTGGGTCCGCACCATCCGGCCGTACACCGGAAAAGTGGTGGCAACGATGACAATGACGACTGTCTGAAGACTTGGGCCAAACACCGTCACCAGGGCCAGGGCAAACATGATGGTGGGAAAGGAGCGCAATGTATCAAATAAAAGCAAAAGTGCGGCATCCAGCCATTTGGGTCCGTATCCCGCCATCATGCCCAGCACAAGCCCGATGCCCAGGGACATGGAAACTGTTACCAGGGCCACCCACACGGCAATGCGGGACCCCATCACCACCCGAGAGAAAACATCCCTGCCCAGCTGGTCCGTGCCCATCCAGTGCTCTGCAGACGGTCCGGCAAGGCGGTTGGCGATATCCAGGGCGTTGTGATCATGGGTGGTGAGAAACGGGGCAAACAAGGCGCTTAAAATAACCAGGGCCACAAGAATCATCCCGAAAAATCCCATGGGCTCGTGATACAGACGAAAAAAAAATTGTTTTATCCAGTTCATTTACAACCGCTCCCGAACCCGTGGATCCAGCATGGCGTTAACGGAATCAGAGACCGTGGTGCTCAGCACGAACAATACCGTGGAAACCAGCACCGCTCCCATGACCAGAGGATAATTCCGAGATACCACGGAATCAAAAATCAGTTTGCCGATACCTGGCCGGGCAAACACGATCTCGGCAAATACGGCAGAGGAAATCAGCCGCCCGATGCCGGTGCCCAGCAGGGTGATCGTAGGAAGTATGGCCAGTTTCAAAGCATACTGGAACACGATCATATGTTCCGGCAGGCCAAAGGCCCGGGCCCGGCGGATATGGTTTTCATTGAGCACCTCGAGCATGGAGGCCCGCACCAGCCGGGCGATATATCCCACCCATCCCAGACCGATGGCAAATGCCGGCAGAATAAGATGACGCAGCTGGTCCATATACTGGCCGGATTCCCCTGCGCCGATGGCCGGCAGCCACTTCAGGGTAACGGCAAAAAGCAGCAGAGAATACAAAGCCACCACAAAGGAGGGCACAGCTATCACACCGATGGAAAAAAATCCCACCAGTTTATCTGAAAACGTATTTCTGAAAACCGCGGAATAGCACCCCAATGGAATGCCCAGCAGCATGGCCCAGCCGATACTTGCCAGGACAAGCACCAGGGTTTCATCCAGTTGTTTGAACACGATCTGGGCCACCGGTCTCTGGGAAAAAAAATCCATCCCCAGATCTCCTCTGGCCACCTTGCCCAGAAAACTGACGACCTGAACCACAAAAGGGCGGTCCAGGCCCATGAGTTCATGCAGTTCCTGCTTCATTTCCGGCGTAGCCCGGGGTCCCAGGATCACACTGGCCGGGTCCCCGGGTACGACATGGATCATGGAGTACAAAAGCACCACCGCCACCACCACAATCACTACTGCCAGGCCAACACGTTTTAACAGATAAAACAGCATGGATTTTTCCCGGCCTGCATCAGGCGGTTGTAAAATAGCGCAAAAGCGGCATACCATCCGGCCGCAATGCCGGAACAATCCTGTCCGTGTAAATCACAGGGACCGCTTCATGGGTGATGAAACGGTAGGCTCCGGAAGCTTCCATCAATTCCTGCATTCTACGGTACATCTGGTCGCGCTTGTCTTTATCCCCTTCAGCCATGGCCTTTTCATACAATTGGTTGTATTCAGGATTTTTGAACCGCTCCCAGTTCCACACCCCCACCTGTTCTTTCGTGAACCACTGGGCTGCATAGTGGGGATCAGGCGCTGAGGAAAACCGGTTCAGAACCAGCTGCAGTTTTTTCCAGCGGTCTCCCTTGCTTTCATCCCCCAGGGACCAGAAGGAGCCGGAATCGTGCAGATTCAGGGTCATCCGTATGCCGGCCTGGGCTGCCACCGCCTGGATCACCTGGCCGGCAGCGATATAGACCGCTTTGTTGCGCACTTCCAGGTCCAGGTCAATGCCGTCGGGGTACCCGGCTTCCGCCAGAAGCTGTTTGGCTTTTGCAAAATCCGCTTTAAAAGGCACCAGGGTATCCGGCCGGTGACCCACCAGTCCCGGCGGCACAAACCCTGTGGCCGGATCTGCCACCCCGTCATAAGCAGCCTCCAGGATGGAGGGGATATCCACGGCATACTGCACTGCCTGACGGACCCGCTCATCAGACAACTTGGGGTGCTCCATGTTCATGCCCAGCCACACATAATACAAGGAAGGGTATTTTTCCACCACACTGTTTTCCGGCGGATTTTTTTTCATATTTTTGTACGAACTCATGCTGATGCGGGTGTAATCCAGATCACCGGCCTCAAACCCCATTTCTGCGGTTTTCTCATCATCGATGGGAAAAATATGGATTTCGTCAAAACCGGGTGGATCCCCTTTCCATTCCGGATTGCGCGCAAGAACAGTGCGCTGTTTTGGTTCCAGCTCTTTGATCACATAGGGCCCGGAAAAACAGGGGGGCATGGCGGAAAACTTTCCCCCGGCTGCCAGGGTGGCTTTTTTGGAAACAATGTTGCCCCCCATATAGGGCAGGGTGGTCATCCACAACGCCTGGAACGGCTTGTTGAGCACGATTACCCCGGAATATTTATCAGTGACATCCACCGATTCCAGGGTGGCCCAGTCCCCTTTAATGGGAGATTTGAGTTCCGGGTCGATGATGCGCTCATAGGAAAATTTCACATCTTCGGCTGTCATTTCGCCGAATCCGTTGGTAAAGGTAATTCCGGGTTTGAGTACAAATTTGATGTGGGTGGGATCCACCTGTTCGATGGACTGGGCTGCTTCCAGCTGCCACGCCCATTTTGACCCGGGCTTGTAGGCAATCAGCTTGTTGTGCACCGCAGCATTCACATTTTCCTCGTAGAGATTGGATGCAATGCCGGGATCCAGTGACTGGGGATCTCCATAGTCCCGCACCCGCAACACCCGGGAATCCTGGGCCCAGGACGGGTACATACCCATACCGGGGAGCATCAGCCAGCCTGCGGATGCGGCAGAGGCCTTTAAAAAAGAGCGGCGGGAAAGCCGGATTTTTGAAAACTGCATGTTTGGCTTGGACATGTTCCCTCCTTTTAATGTAATGTGGCAACACTGTGTGGTATATACGATTATTTGTATATACATTTGATAATGATTCTGTAATTGAATCCATAACCGGTTGTCAAGAGGTTTTTTTGTTTTTTTTATAACATTGATAAATTATTGCTTTTTTGATGGTTTCATGCCATAAGCAATCTGGCGTTTAACAGTTTAAGTATGGTATTTGGAACATAAACCAATGAAAATACGCAGCAAGAACACCCAGCCAAAGTATATACAAATTTATCACTGGTTTCAGGAACAGCTCCAGGCCGGAACCCTGAAAACAGGGGACCAGATCCCCACGGAAAATGCTTTGGCCCGGCAGTTTGACGTCACCCGCATGACCGTGCGCAAAGCCCTCCACCGCCTGGTGGTGGAAGGGATCATCATCCGGACCAGGGGTAAAGGCTCTTTTGTAGCCGCTGAAAACAACAAGAATTTTATTTTCAGCCTGAATACCATCAGCGGGTTTTTCAGTGATATCCGCCGCAGCGGCAGCCAGCCGGCATTCAGGGTGGATAAGGTGGAAACCATTCAGGCGGACGCCAAAATCGCTGGACCGCTGCAATTGTCGAATGATCTGCGGGTCATTTACATCCTGCGGACATTTTTCGCTGATGAAGAACCTGCCCTGATCCAGGGAACATATCTGCCCTATGAACCTTTCAAAAGCTTGCTGGACATGGATCTGAGCAAAGGCATGTACCCGATTTACCGGGAAAAATTCAACCTGCGCCTGCACCATGCAGACCAGACATTTACTGCTGTATTGTCCAATCCGTTCGAGACACAGACATTCGGGTTTGATTCACCCCAGCCATGTATTTTTCTGGAATGGGTCCTGTATGATGATATCAACCGCCCCATTGAGGTGTGCTACTGCACCTACCGCAGCGATAAATACAAATTCAATGTGGTGTCCAGTCTGCCGGTTCAGCTCTCCATGACCACGTGATGTCCGAAGAACAGCAGATAAACAGGATTTTATACCGCCTGAATCATTTATAACCGCGTGAAAAAAGGCATGTCACATGGAAAGCGCCAGTTCCTCCGCCTCACTGATGCAGTACATCAGATGCCTGGGGGATTTTGCATCCCCGATCAGGTGAAACCGGGCGGGTGAGCCTTTTTCCAGAATTTTCGCATCCCGAACAGCCTGGTGTTTTTCAGATATGACCACCGTGTCAAAGCCTTGAAGCACCACTGTTTCACCATTGGAAGTAAACCGTACCCCGTCAGGGGTAAAGGCCTGGACAGCCACTTTTTTATAGAGAGTGACCCGGTTTTTTTTCAGGCGTTCCCGAAGGTAATACCGGTCATTGGAAGACATCTCTTCGGCAAAGCTTTTTTTACGGTTCAGCACCACCACCGTTTTTCCCTGGTCCGCCAGAAAATCCGCCACCACCAGCCCGGCCATGCCGCCGCCCAGCACAATCACCCGGCTGCCGGCCATCTCTTTTCCCTTGAGCAGGTCCACACTGGTAACAAGGGAGATGCTGGTGGTAAAAAGCCCTTTGATCACCGGCATTTCCGGCAGGGACCCTGTGGCCAGCACCACATGATCCGGGGTCTCTTTTTTTAAAATTTGCCTGGACAACGGGGTATCATAGTGCACCGGCACCCTGAGGCGGGCCAGTTCCCGCGTGAAAAAAGCCAGAATATCTTTCAGTTCCCCCCGGCCCGGGGCTTTGGCAGCCAGGCCCAGCAGCCCGCCGGATGCCGGGCCCTGCTCACACACCAGAACCTCATGGCCGGCCAGGGCAAACTGCCTGGCAGATGCCAGGCCTGCCGGACCGGCCCCTGCCACCAGAATCTTTGCTTTTTTTCCGGGTCTGGTTTGGGTTGGCAACCGGTATTCCCTGCCAACATCCGGGTTCACCACACACCCCCCTGGTTCCTTGGCCAGCACCGCGTGGATGCATCCCAGGCAGCACCCCACACAGGGCCGGATCTCATCGCCCCTGCCGGTTCTCGCCTTTTCCGGATAATAGGGATCGGCCAGAAAGGATCTTCCCAGGGCCACCATATCTGCCTGGCCGGTTTTGATAATCTGGTCGGCATGGGCCGGGTCCTTTATCCGTCCCACGGTGATAACAGGAATATCCACTGTTTTTTTCACCGCCGCTGCCAGGTGCACAAAACACCCCTGGGGGGTATACATGGATGGAATGGTCAGCTCGGTGGAGCCGTACACCCCGGCAGACACATGCAGATAGGCGGCCCCGGCCGCTGCCAGCAACGGGGCCAGCCGGAGGGTGTCTGCCAGCTCCCACCCGTTTTTCATATAGTCATTGCCGTTGATGCGGATGCCTGCGGGAAAATCTTCGCCCGCCTTTGCCTGTATCTCTGCCAGGATCTCAAACAAAAACCGGGTGCGGTTCTCAAAGCTGCCGCCGTACTGGTCGGTCCTTATGTTGGCATTGGGTGACATGAACTGGTTGATCAGATACCCATGGGCCCCATGGATCTCGATGAAATCAAATCCTGCCTCCCGACACCGCCGGGCCGCATCCCCAAAGCATCCTGCCAGATGGGCGATCTCTTCCGGTTCCAAAGCCCGGACATCCCCTTTGACCACTGCCGGGGCCGGGATAGCGGACGGCGCCACTTTTTCAGGCAGATAAGACTGGCGGCCCCCGTGCATGAGCTGAACCCCGAAGACCGCCCCGTAGGGTTTGACCTGTTTCACCATGCGCTGCAATGCCGGGATACAGGCATCCTCATACATCTGGGGAAGATCGGGCAGCTCCTGGCCCCCGGGGTGCACGCTGCCGCCCCCCACCAGCATCATGCCGGCACCGCCCCTGGCCCGCGCCACAAAATAGGCGGTGAGCTGGTCCGTCACATGGCAGTGTGCATCCACCCCGAAATTGATACTCATGGCAGACATCATCAACCGGTTTTTCACTGTAAGGTCTTTTATCCTGATGGGGCTGAACAGATGGGATAACATGGATCGGCATATCCTTGTTTTAAACAATTAATATGTTTTACAGCTTTACAGCTTTTGAACACAGGCAAAAGCAAATATAGGCCAGGTCACTGCATATGTACATAAATTTTTCGCCTGGCCTCCGGTGAATTCATTCTAACCCTCAATCCATCCATTTCAGGCCATCAGGGCTGTCAGATCATTTTACCACGAAGGTCACGAAGAACACGAAGGAAGGGCTACTTCGTGTTCTTCGTGACCTTCGTGGTATTAGAATTTATCCTGGTCTGCGATCTCTTCCAGCAGGGTCTGCACCAGCACGGCAAATGCCAGGGCTGCTTTTTTGTCCCGGACCAGTCTGCGGCCGGTGACAGCCTTGAAATACCGGGCGCATATCTGCCGCTGGGCAGGGGTCATGCGGGTGGAGAACCCCAGTTTTTTGCCCGTGTCATCCCGGCCGGCCTGCACTGTTTTTGTGTCCCGCCGGCCGTGGGGCCGTTTGATGATATGGGAATAGTAGATCAGGGCACGGTCCAGAAGAATATACAGCAACTGGATATTTTTGTTGGGGCCCACCTGGAGCCGGTCCCCGCCCAGGCGGATTCCGGCGGGGCTTCCCTCTGCCATGCGCCTGCCGCCCATCACGGCAGATCCCGCCCCCAGGATGCCGCCCATGGCCGTGAACAGGCCGAAACTCAGGCCGTGGGCCGCAGTGTCTATCATTACCCCCATGGTACCGCCCACAATGGCCCCGGCCGCTGCCAGCTGGCTTTTGGTGAGTCCCAGCAAATCCCAGGTCTTTTGGGCAAACAGGTCATGCTGGAGCACGGAGTATTCCGGCAGGGTGACCTCATACACCGTATGTTTGAACAGGGACCGGATATGATGAAACAGGGATTTTTCTATATCCCGCAGGTTTTTTCTGTAGGTGGTGGACAGATTTTCTTTGGCCATGACCGGGTCGGTGGTGTCATCCAGTTTTTTGGATACAAAAAATTCAAGGCTTTTTTCAATGGCATGGGTGATATAGGCACAGGCCAGGCGGTTGCGTTTTTCCCATTCCTGTACAAAGGCCTGTACCACCCGGGTCAGGGCGGGTTCCCATTCCTGGTCAATGGATTTCAGGGTTTCCAGCATGCGTATCCGCTCATGAAAGTCGGCGGTGTTGGAATTAAACACCCGGACCGCATTAAAATATTTGCCAAACTCCTGCCGCCAGGTTCTGGTATAGTCTTTGTCCATATCCTTGGAATTGATAATGGCCATGCGGGGCCGCCCCGTGAGCCGCAGGATCTCCATTTCCGCCAGATCATCGGACCGGACCGGCCTGGATCCGTTCACCACATAAATGATGCCGGCACCCCTGGCCACGGGAGCCAGCAGCTCACATTCATCGGCAAAAAACGGGTCAGATGCATGGGTTTCGATAAACCGGTCCAGGATGCGGCCGGCATCGCCTTGATAGGCCTGGAACCAGGCCAGGGTCTGCCTGGGCACCTGGAACCCGGGGGTATCCACAAACCGGATGATATCCCGGCCGTCCATTCTCACGGTATAGGTCCGGCACACGGTTGTTTCTCCGGGAAACGGGCTGACCCGGATCTGGTCGTCCTCGGTCAGGGTGGATACCACAGAGGACTTGCCTTCATTGGGATGGCCCAGTACGGCAAATTCCGGTACGGTTCCGGGACCGGGGGCAGCCATGGCATCCGGTGTCATGGCCGGATCCTTTCCACCAGGATGTCGGGCCGGCCCAGCCGGGCAATACAGGTCTGCCATACGGTAAAATCGGTATCATCGGCAGCCACAGCCAGGTCTTCATCGTCCGGTGTCCGGGTCAGCAGCACCCAGAGATTTTTATCCGCCAGCACCCCCTGCTTGAGCTGGACCAGATAATGCAGCAGGCCCCGTATGGGGGGCTGCCACACTTCCTGGAGAAAAATCACGGGATCTGCGCTGGGGGGGATACGCTTTTCCAGCAGATCTGCATCTGTTTCAAGGTCCATATCAATGGGAATCACCTGTAAAACATCCAGTAAAAACTGCTGCCTGATCAGCTCCTGTATCCGGGCCTGGTCAGTCTCATTCCAAATGGATGCCGGAACAAGCACAGCAGCTGGTGTGAGCACACCAACATTAGCATTCACATCTTTACTGGTGCGGGTTTCAGTATTTTGGGCGGTATCTGCCGTCCGGGAGGGCTGTTTTATGTTCTGCTGTGCCTGGGCAGCATCTTTTGTGTCTGTGGAAGAAAAGGTCTGCCGGTTATGACGGGCGGATGCCTGATCTGATCCGTTCACCGGCTGTTCTTTGAACCCAATATCCATGACAGGGGACTTCATGCGCACAAGCAGGCGCCGGAACCGGGGCCGGTGAAGATCAAACTGTTCCAGTACCGATCTCTGGGCATAAAAGCCGGCCAGGATCAACAGCAGCCTGGGGACAATGGCATAAAAAACCATGGCAAAACACAGAAACGGCCACCAGGAAACCAGATTTTCTGTAGCAAGGGAGGCGATGCCCTGTTTGAGAAAAATCCTGGAGCCTTCAATCTGCTCCAGGGTGGGGCCGGACAGGTGATCCGGCACCCATGCGGCCCAGGGAAACGCCACCAGGGATACAACATCATGCACCAGGGAAGGGGTGGCCACAAGGGTGGATTGCCACCCGAAAGCCACATCACTGACAGCCACCCGGAACAGGGTGCCGCCCAGGGCCCCGAAGGAAAAAAAAAGGGCACACAGGGACAAGAGGTTCACCAGGGGCCAGAAAAACAGAAATCCATATGCCTGTTTTTTGGTGCGGATGAAATAAAGAGCCGCCTCCAGGCGGGCTTTTCCTGCATCATCCGGCATTTTACCAAAGAATTTCATTGCCCGTTCCAGGATCCCGGGAATCACCCGGAACAAAACACCGGATATCAAGGTAAGGAACACCCCGGGGCCTGATCGGAACAGTCGGCTGCGGCGGAGGACAAGACCTGCCAGGGTGAACAGGAACAGCACTGCCGGCAACAGCACAAACACCACAAAAAACAGGGTCACATTCACAGGGCGGACCCCATGGTATGCCAGGAACCCATAGGCCATTGCCATGCCAATGATCCCCGCAACCAGGGCCAGGCCCCGGGCCATCCAGCGGTAGAGAAGGGAAAACACCTTGCCCGGCAGCTGCCATTGTCCTTTTTCTCCGGCCTGGTCGAAAAACACCAGTTTTCTGTACGCCAGCCAGGACATGAGCAGATCTGTATCAGACATGTCTGCGGTATCCAGCTGGCAGAAAATATCCCGGTCCCTGGCGGCAACCGACCGGATATGTTCCGGTGTATCAGCCTGTTCATCCTGGGCCAGCAGAAAATCCAGGTCCAGGATATCTGTGAGTGTAAAGGTCATGGTGTTGTGTACCAGATCCCGGGTGTTTTCACAATTGTCTTTGAGATATCCCGGCCGTTCCCCGGAGAAAAGAATGGCCTCATCCCATGTTCCGGGAAACCATTTTTTCCAGGGCCGGATAGGGCTGGGCCCCCACCAGTTTTTCCAACCCCATGATAAAGGTGGGCACCGCAGTGACCTGCTTTTGTCTGGACAGATCCCAGTCCGCATCCACTGCTTTGGAAAAAGTCCGCCCGTCTATCACCTTTTCTCCGGCATCCGGGTCCAGGCCTGCGGCACGGACCAGATCCATGACCACCTCTTTTCGGGCCAGGTTTTTGCCGTCAACAAAATAGGCCTGGAAAGCGGCGGTGTGAAAGGCGTGGCCTTTTCCCAGGCTCTGTGCCCACAGCCCTGCTTCCTGTGCCAGGCGGCTGTTGTAGGTTTTGCGGCGGTCACCCATGGCAAGGCCTTCCGCGGCAGCTGTTTTCTTCAGATGGTCCATGACCTGGTCCACATCCACATCCATATTTTTCTTTTTGAACAGCTCTTCCAGGGAAATTCCCTGTTCCGGGGTATCCGGATGCAAAGGAAAGGCCCGCCAGATGATCTGTATGTCAAAGTTCTGCTGCAATTTTTCAATACGCCCGGTAATGAAATAGCACCAGGGTCAAACATAATCGGAAAATATTTCCAGCACTGGTTTTTGTGTCATTTTTTCTCCTTTATATATGAAAGTTTTAAGCTAATACCCAACGGCTAACAGATTTCATATTTTGCTGTGCCCGCCAGGGCATGTATGTTATATATTTTCCCTGTTAGTAACTACCGGCTAACAGCTAACAGCTAAAAACTAACAGCTCTTTTATCCCTCCTGTCTGCGGGAAATATCTGCTGAATACAGCCGCAGGCTGTTGCTCACCACCGAGATACTGGAGGCTGCCATGGCAAGGGCCGCCAGTATGGGATGCAGCTGACGCAAAAAATCCGGAAACATCTCAAAGGGTGCCAGTACGCCTGCAGCCACGGGAATGAGTACAATGTTATAGATAAACGCCAGAAACAGATTCTGGCGGATGGTGCCGATGGTACGGCGGCTGATGGCTATAGCCAGGGGAATGCCGGTGAGCTTTCCCGAAGACAGGATCACATCCCCTGTTTCAATGGCCACATCCGTGCCTGTGCCGATGGCAAACCCCACATCAGCCTTTGCCAGGGCAGGGGCATCATTGATGCCGTCCCCCACCATTCCCACCCATCTGCTGGTTTTGCGTATCTCATCGATTTTATCCGCCTTTTCCCCGGGCCGGACATCAGCGGCAATATCATCCACCCCCACCTGGGCACCAATGGCCCTGGCCGTGGCTGCATTGTCTCCGGTGAGCATGACCACCCGCAACCCTTCTTTCTGCAACGCGGCAATGGCCTGTTTTGACTCAGGCTTGACCACGTCGGACACGCAGACAAGTCCCAGGGCCTTGTCATCTTCCGCCAGCACCATCACGGTTTTGCCCTGGTCCTGCAGCTGCCTGATCCGGCTGTCGAAAGCATCTGTCACCTGGCCGTCAAACCAGCCGGGCTTGCCCAGGCGCAGGCTGCGGCCGGAGATGATGCCCTGGACCCCGTCTCCGCTGTGGGAGGAGAACTCTTTTGGATCAGTCAGATCCAGGCCCTTCTGCCTGGCATGTTCCACCACAGCCCTGCCTAAGGGATGCTCAGATCCCTGCTCAAGAGAGGCGGCCAGCACCAGCAGGTCTTCTTCGGAAAGCGACGCTTCGGAAGCCGGTATCAGATCGGTTACATCCGGCTTGCCCATAGTGATGGTCCCTGTCTTGTCCAGCACAATGGTGGTGAGTTTGGCAGCGGTTTCCAGGGCCTGGCTGCGCTTGAAAAGTATCCCGTTTTCCGCACCCTTGCCCGTCCCCGCCATGATGGCTGTGGGGGTGGCAAGACCCAGGGCACAGGGACAGGCAATGACCAGCACCGCCACCATGCGTATCATGGACGGCACAAATTCACCGGTAACCATCCACCAGATCCCGAATGTCACCAGGGCAATGGCGATGACAGCAGGGACAAACACGGCTGCCACCCGGTCTGCCAGGGCCTGAATAGGGGCTTTGCTGCCCTGGGCCTCCTGGACCATGCGGATGATCTGGGCCAGGACCGTATCCTTTCCCACCCGGGTGGCGGTTATCTGCAGCAGGCCGTCATTGTTCACTGTGCCGCCGGTAACCATGTCTTCCACATGTTTTTCCACAGGAACGGGCTCTCCTGTGAGCATGGATTCATCCACACTGGAGCGTCCCTCCGTCACCTGGCCGTCTACGGGAATCCGCTCTCCCGGACGGATGAGCAGCAGATCACCCTCCTGCACACTGGCAATGGATACTTCGATTTTTTCTCCGTTCTCGATACGGGTGGCGGTTCTGGGGGCCAGACCCATGAGTTTTTTAATGGCCCCCCCGGTCTTGCCTTTGGTCCTGGCTTCCAGCAGTTTGCCGAATTTGATCAGCACGATGATCACGGCAGCGGTTTCAAAATACACATGCCCTGTGAGGACCGGCACCACCAGGATGGCCAGAGAATAAAAATAGGCCACAGACGACCCTAAGGCAATGAGGACATCCATGTTTGCGGACCGGTTTTTCAAGGCTTTATAAGCGCCCACGTAATAGTCCCATCCGGTATAAAACTGCACCGGGGTGGCCAGGAGCAGAAACAGCCAGTTCATCCATGGTGCATGGCTCCAGGCCCCGGTCAGCCCGAAATCCCTGGACATGCTCAAAAGAAACAAGGGCAGGGCAAAGGCTGCGCCAATGACAAATTTTCTGGTCTGGTCCCTGATTTCCCTGTTTCTGGCAATCTCTTCCACATCAGCAGCATCAGCCTCATCATCAGCTATGATCAGTTCAAATCCCAGGTCTTTGATTTTTTTTCCCATGTCATCCAAAGATACCTCAGACGGGATATACCGGATACTGACCCGCTCCGAGGCAAAATTCACCGATGCATCCACCACCCCCTGTGTCTGCTGATTAAGGGTGCGTTCAATGCTGGCTGCACAATTGGCACAGCTCATACCGGTCACCGGCACCTCTGCTAAAGCTGTGGGCACATCAAACCCCAGATCCTGGATTTTTTTTACAATCTTTTTAAGGCCTGTCCGGTCTGAATCAAAGGTTATCTTTACCCCTTCTGAAGCAAAACTGGCTGCAACCGCCACAATACCATCCATGGCGCCCAGATTTTTATCAATATTGGCGGAACAATTGGTACAGCTCATGCCGGTTACCGGCAATGTCACAGTCGTCTGGGCCATATACCATCTCCTGTTTTGTTATGGAAATGCCTGCTTGACAGGCATGGATTTTTAACCTGACCTGAAAAGTATGGTAAGCATCAAATTATCATTTGCAAAAAATACCCAGTATTTTGCTTTTCCCAAAATATTATGTATAGTGCTTCTGCAATGAAAATCTACACCAAAATACTGCTGACCACCCTGCCCCTGGTGATCTTTTTTCTGTTTACCATTTTGGGAACCGCCTACTACATTTCCCGCACCGCCCTTGTCGACCTTGGGGAAACCTGGCTGGACACCCGGCTGTCCGAAGCCATGGTCATTGTCACCTCCCAGGAACAGATGCTCAATGAATACGGACTGGCAACCATTCCCGCCAGTATTACCAAAGCAAAGATGGATGCTGCCGTGGAAATTGCCGACATCGGCGTGGGAGACCTGGGATATATTTTCGGGGTGGACGCGGCCGGCACCATTGTTTTTCACCCCAGCAAATACATGGTGAACACAGATGTGAGCAATGATGCCTGGTTCAAGTCCCTGAAAAACAACACCGAACGTCTGGTGCTGGACATGGGACAAGAGGCCAGTCTGGCCCGGTTTACCTACTTTTCCCCCTGGGAGTGGTATATTCTGGCGGTGGACCCCATGCAGGAAGTCTATGGGGTTGCCAGCCGCATGCGGCCCTATCTGTATGCCATGGGTGCCTTTGCCGCCCTTGTTATCTCCCTGGCCCTGATGCTGCTGGCCCGCCGCCTGACCCGGCCCCTGAAAGACCTGGTCCAGGGGGCGGAAAAAATCGGCAGCGGAGAACTGGACACCCGGATCCCCCTGCAGTCCAATGATGAATTCGGGCACCTGGCAAAAGAGTTCAACCAGATGGCCTTTCGGCTCAAGGAGACCCTCACGGCCCTGCAGTACAGTGAGGAGCATTTCCGGGCGTTGATCGAAAATGCCAGCGACCTGATCTGGATCGTGGATGAACAGGGAAATTTTCGGTATGTAAGCCCCTCCACCAAGCGGATACTGGGGTATGAACCTAACGTCCTCATGGGGACCAATGCCTTTGCTTTTCTTCATCCGGAAGACAGGGAAGCTGCCTGGAAACGGTTTCAAAAACGTATCCAGGGAACGCTGAAAGACAAGACCACGGAGCAGCGGTTCAGACACAAGGATAATTTTTACTGCACCCTGGAATCCATCAGCCAAAATCTTCTGGAACATCCCGCCATCCATGGGGTGGTCATCAATTCCAGGGATGTCACCCAGCGCAAGATGGCGGAACAGGCTTTAAAGCGGTCCCACCAGGATCTGGAAAAGCGGGTGGAGGAGCGCACCCGGAATCTGACATTGCTGAACCAGGCGTTGAATACGGAAGTTCTGGTGAGAAAGCAAAAGGAATTTGAGCTGGAAAAAGCCAACCAGGCAAAGAGTGAATTTCTGGCCAATGTAAGCCATGAGATCAGAACCCCCTTGAATTCCGTGCTGGGTTTCAGTGAGGTGCTTTTTTCCATGGCAAAAGATAATGAGCAGAAAAGCTATATCCAGGCTATTGCCACTGCCGGTGAGAATCTGCTGGAGCTGGTTACCAACATTCTGGATCTGTCCAGGATACAGGCCGGAAAACTGGCCATCAAAAAGACATCGGTGTGCCTGGATACCCTGTTCAATGAGATACACCACCTGTTCAAGGTCAAGCTTGCACACAAAAAACTGCAGTTTTTTATCCAGATCGATGCTGACATGCCTGACCGCCTGTATCTGGACGAAATCCGCCTGCGCCAGGTGCTCACCAATCTGGTGGAAAATGCCGTAAAGTTCACAAAAAAAGGACATATCAAACTGTCTGCACAAATTACTGACAGGCCATCTTTGAAGGAGCTGGATCTGATGATCCAGGTGCAGGACACGGGTATGGGCATACCCAAAGACAAGCAGGAAATGATTTTTGAACCCTTTGAACAGGAAAATACCGATATCAGCAGAAAATACGGGGGAACCGGTCTGGGCCTGGGCATCAGCCGGCGGCTTGTGGAATTGATGGGCGGCCGCATCCGGGTTGACAGCTATCCCGGTGAAGGCAGTATGTTTGAAATTGCCCTGCCCCGGACAGCTGTCTGCAGGACCGCCAAAGGGGCGGATGCATCCGGATCAGATAAAAAGCCTGCACCCGGGGCTTTATGGAAACACGCAAAAACGGCAGAGGCTGCGTCAGGTATTTCCAGAGCGGCTTTCCGCCAGGCCCTGGTCCGGCACCCGGAACTTCTGTCCCTGGTTAAAGCAAAAATTCTTCCCCATCTGCCGGATCTGCATGAAGGCATGAAAATTTCAGATGCCCGGGATATTGCCGAAGATATCATGGAAATAGGCCGGCAGTTTGACCTTGCCGCGTTCCGGGAGTTCGGCAGCCAACTGCACCAGTACACCCAGGCCTTTGATGTGGAAAAGATAACCCTGTGTCTGGCACAGGTGTCCGCCATCCTGGATACCCTGGATCCGGAGTAAATCAGAAGCCGGGTTTTCCCGGAAAAATCCAGGACCGAAGCCATCCCCAAAAGGTGTTCCCGGCCAGATTTTCCTGCTCTGATGCCTCCAGAAACCGGACCGTTTGCTGTGTATCCCTGTACCTGTCTTTCCGGGTGATGATTTCTTTGTCCGGATCCAGGCGGCGGATAATTCTGGCTGGATTGCCCGCTGCAATGACGTTGGCGGGAATGTCTGAAGTCACCACGCTGCCGGCACCGACAATGCTGTTTTCGCCGATGGTGACCCCTTTGCACACAATGGCGGAATCCCCGATCCATACGTTTTCCTCCAGGATAACCTGGCTGGTGTCCGACGGCGGCAATGACCGGTCATAGATGCCGTGCCAGTCAGAATCCGTGACATAGGCATGGCTGGCCAGCATGCAGGAATCTTTGATACAGACACTGTGGGCCGCACTGATGCGCACCCCGGGAGAGATGAGCACATGGTCCCCGATGGTGATGCCGGGGATCTCTTTTTTGTCGGACCAGACCGTGAGCCGGGTTTTCTTGTCTGAACACCCCAGCAGGCTCACATGGGAGCCGATACGGATCGGGCCGCCGAACAGTTCAATATGCCAGGGCTTGATGATAAAGGAATGTTCCCCCAGGCCGGTGAGATGGGGTGCCAGGTAGTGGCGCACATAGAGGTGCTGGAGCCGGTACCAGGCTTTTTTGATATAATAGGGCCGGGTGTCCCGAATCACCGGTGTTTTCCCGTAAAAATAAACCCGTCCCAGTTTTCATGGCAAAACAGCCCGGATGCAGGGGTCAGATCATGCAGGGCGTCCGCCGCCATGAGGGCCACGGCATTGGTCCAGGAAATTTTTTCTTCCGGCCAGATCACCATGTCCGGATAGGTATACCCGCACCAGAAGGTCTTGTCATCGTACACCCGGTCCTGGATCCAGGAGAATACGATCCTGGCTTTCTGGCGGTTGCCCATGGCATTGAGGGCCAGTACCAGTTCACAGGTTTCCGCAATGGTCACCCAGGGCTGATCAGACACACACCTGGCCCCCTGGCCGTCAATCACATATTTGTGCCAGTACTTTTCCACCCGTGCCCGGGCTTTTTCCCCCTGGATCGCCCCGCAGAGAACCGGGTAGAACCAGTACATGGAAAACCGGGATTTGCTTACATTATATCTGTGCAGGTTTTCCTTCAGGGAATGGCCGAGCCTTTCCCATGCCCTCTCCCATGCCGGCCGGGGCCGGTCCAGGATATGGCAGATGCTCAACGCACACTTGAGGCTCATGAAAACAGAAGAGGAGCCTGCCAGCAGGGACATGGGATCAATCTTTCCGTCAGGGCTTTTGGCCCAAAAAATCTCTCCGGTGTCCGTCTGAAGCCCCAGGGCAAAATCCAGCCCCTTTTCCATGGGTTCCCAGAACTGATCCAGCCATGACCGGTCCCCGGTAATAAGGTATGCGTGAAAAATGCCCGCAGCAATGTAACAGGCCATATGGGCCTGGCAGGTTTTGTCTTCCGGCACCCCGTTGATATAGGCGGAAAACCATGATCCATCCTTGTTCTGAACCTGCTTAAGCCAGTCAAAAGTCTGCCGGGCCGCAGCGGTGTAACCGGCAATGTTCAGCCCCATGGCTGATTCCACCAGGTCCCAGGGGTCTGTTTTGCCGTCCGTGTGCCAGGGGATATCCCCTGACGGGCGCTGGAGCGCAAGAATCAAACCCGCTACTGAAGCTATGTTCAGAACAGAGAACTGCTGAATTTTTGCCGGTATCTGGTGCCTCATCCCCCGTCTCCACACAGAATGAACATATTTAAAACCTGGTTAATTGCCGCGTCACACTACCAGACCCTGTTTTTTTTTTCAAGGCCGTTCCTGTAAATTCATGAATGATAATTCATTTTTTTGATTTTTTTTTCAACCGGGATTGCATGCTGGTGCACCCTGTATCATTCATATCATAACAATTTGAAATTGAATGGGATTATTCCTTGAACCCCGGGAAATTATTTTCCTTGACAACCCCGGGGTTTTTCTGTTATTCAAAAATGAATACTCATTCATAAAAACAAACTGGTTAACCACGCTTACAACAGGAGGACATTATGGTAAGAAAAATAAGAAAGGCCGCAGTCATCGGGTCCGGTATCATGGGAGGCGGAATTGCCGCTCTTCTGGCCGGTGCCGGTGTAAAGGTACTGCTTTTGGACATTGTGCCGTTTGACCTGAAGGATGAAGAAAAAAACGACCCGGCAGCCCGGAACCGCATCGTCAAAGCCGGACTGGACGCTGCCCTGGCATCATCTCCGTCCCTGTTCTTCAATAAAAAGGATGCTGCATTGATCTCCATCGGCAACCTGGACGATGATATTGAAAAACTGGCGGACTGCGACTGGATCGTTGAGGTGGTGGTGGAAAGACTGGACATCAAGCGCAACCTGTTCGAAAAGGTGGAAAAGATCAGAAAGCCTGGCGCCATTGTGAGCACCAACACCTCGGGTATTCCCCTCCAGGACATCACTGAAGGATTTTCCGCTGAATTCAAACAGCATTTCATGGGCACCCATTTTTTCAACCCGGTGCGGTACATGCATCTGCTGGAGCTGATCCCGGGCCAGGACACCCTGCCGGAAATCTTAGGCTTCATCGCCAAATTCGGTGAGAAAAACCTGGGCAAAGGCATTGTATGGGCCAAAGATACCCCCAACTTTGTGGGCAACCGCATCGGGATCCAGGGCATCAGCGCGGCCATGCGGTTCATGCAGGAAGACGGCCTCACCGTGCCGGAAGTGGATGCCATTTTCGGCCCGGCCATGGGGCGGCCCAAGACCGCCATCTTCAAGACCACGGACCTGGTGGGCCTGGACATCATGATGCATGTGGCCCAAAACTCCTATGACCTGTGCAAAGATGACGAGCAGCGCGACATCATGCAGCTGCCGGATTTTGTACAGAAAATGGCCGATAAAAACCTGCTGGGCAACAAGACAAAGGCAGGGTTCTACAAAACCGAACTCACCCCGGAGTGGAAAAAGATCCGCAAGGTGCTGAACCTGGACACCCTGGAGTATGAAGACCTGGAGCGGCCCACCTTCCCCTGCCTGGATGCAGCCAAAAAAGCCGGCACCCTCACCGAAAAGGTCAACATCGTGCTCAAGGCCGATGACAAAGCAGGCAAATTTGCCTGGAAACTGGCAGCCAACTCCTTTCAGTATGCAGCCAACCGTATCCCGGAAATTGCCGACACCATCGTTGAAATCGACAATGCCATGAAATGGGGC
>JAABSO010000047.1 GCA_011390335.1 Desulfotignum sp.
CGGTTTTGTCATAGAACTCCTGATGATTGCCGCCGTCAAATCCGGCCATCGGCCCGCCCATGGGACCGCCCCAATATCCATCCATGTAACAGGCAAAAGCCTGGGTTCCGATCAGCGCGATCAAAGATATTGCCGCAAGTATCAACATGGTCTTTTTCATGGTTTTTCCCTCCGTTGTTTTGTTTTTACTTTATGTGTTATGACACCATGTGTGCCGTTGGTTATATGTATAACCAAATTGTGTGCCACTGGATCAATAAAAAACGTATATTCTTGAAATTAAAGAAAATAATTCTATGTAGGATTAAATGTTCCAGATTTTTTGAAGAAAAGGAGTGGACAGAGTGGGGCCATATTACCCGCTTTTTTTGTTCAGACACAGCAGCCTGTTGCCAAAATACCCAATTATGTGGTAATAGATCTTCATGCAAAAAAAAGAAAACATCATGCGCCCTGAAACATCTTATCAAAACCGGATAGGCCTGAATACATCTCCCTGGGTGATCATTGGATCGGTGGGAATCCTGTTGATTGTCGCAGTGGTGCTGGCCTATCAGAACTACAGCCGGGAAAAAAAATACATGTCCCGGATCCTGAGTGAAAAGGGGGCCGCTGTTATCCAGGCGGTGGAAGCCGGTGCCCGGACCGGGATGATGGGGATGATGTGGGGCGGCCAGCAGGTCCAGACCCTGATCGATGAAACCGCCCAGCTTTCCGATATCCTTTATATAACCGTGGCAGATCAGGAGGGGCTGATTCTGGCCAGCAGCAATCATGACCTGATCGGCACCCGGATGGATCCAGGTTTGCCAAAAATCCAACCGGATTCACCAGAGGCGGTCAACTGGCGCTTGAAACGCATTGCCAGCCGGCAGGAGGTATTCGAGGTGTCCCGATATTTTCAGCCCATAACCGACCGGACCGACCAAACCGACCGGATGCGCCGCCGCATGGGCCCGATGATACCGGGGCATGGCATGGGAATGGACAATGACTGGTGCTCTCCCGGGACAACTGCCGGCAAAGACGCGGTCATGATGGTTGGTCTGGATCCCCGCCCGTTTGAGGACGCGCGTCTGGAGGATGTCCGCAACACGGTGATCATATCCGGGGTCCTGGTCATTCTGGGAATGGCCGGATTCATCTCCTTGTTCTGGCTGCAGAACTATCGATCGGCCAGGCGCTCTCTTCAAGATACCAGTGCGGTTGCCAACCAGGTGGTGGCCAGTCTTCCCGTGGGGTTGATCGCTACGGACAAAAATGGAAAAATTGCATTTTTCAACGCCGCTGCCGAGCGCATCACCGGACTTGATCTGTCCCGGGTTCGGGGTGAGGCACCGGATGCAGTGCTGCCATATGATTTCTGGGCATTAAAGGCATCTTTGGACCGCGGAAAAACCATTGTTGAAAAAGAGATGGCGTGCGAATTTGTCGAGGGAACAGTGGTTCCGGTGAGTGTCAGCGCATCGAAAATCATCAACGAGGAAGGGCATTTTGTGGGACAGCTTCTGATCATTCGGGATCTTGGCGAAGTCCGCCGCCTCCAGGATGAAATCCGCCGAAAGGAAAAACTGGCAGCGATTGGCGGACTTGCCGCCGGCGTGGCCCATGAAATCAGAAATCCCCTAAGCTCCATCAAAGGTATCGCCTCATATTACCGGGACAAATTTGAAGACGGCAGCGAAGACAAGAAGATGGCCGGAATCATGATTGAGGAGGTGGACCGGTTGAACCGGGTTATCAGCGAACTGCTTGAATTCACCCGACCGCCGCGGCTGGACCCCAGGCCGGTGGATATCAACAAGCTTATCGAACATTCGACCCGCCTGATTCAACAGGAGGCAAAGGCAAAAAACATCCAGGTGCAGGTACATCCCGGTTCCGGAACCGTGGAGGCAAGCGTGGACCCGGACCGGCTGACCCAGTGTTTTTTGAATGTGTTCCTGAATGCGCTGCAGGCCATGGAAAACTCCGGTAAATTGGCCATTACCACCGCCATCAGGAACAAAACCCATGTCATCATTGATATCAAAGACAACGGTCCGGGCATATCAGCAGATGATGTGGACAGAATCTTTGATCCCTATTTTACGACAAAACCCAAGGGTACCGGCCTGGGCCTGGCCATTGTCCATAAGATCATTGATGCCCACCAGGGTCAGATCAAGGTACGCAGCACCCCTGGCCGGGGCACGGTGTTTTCCATTGTTTTACCCGTAACTGCAGAACAAAGAGGTGATGGATGATCCCACAAAACATGACCCATATTCTGATTGTCGATGATGATGCCAACCATGTAAAAACCCTGCAGACCATTGTCAGGGCCTGGGGGTATCAGGTTTCTACGGCCGATGACGGTGTCACGGCGGTTGAGATGGTCAAAGAAAGATTGTTTGCCCTGATTCTGATGGATGTCCGCATGGCGCAGATGAGCGGAATAGAAGCCCTCAAGCGGATCAAGACATACAACCCGGCCATACCCATCCTGATCATGACTGCATATTCTTCGGTTGATTCAGCAGTGGAGGCCCTGAAGGCGGGGGCATATGACTATCTCACCAAACCGCTTGATTTTGAAGTGCTCAAACTCAGTCTGGCGCGTGCACTGGAGCATTCCGGCCTGAAGGCGGAAAATGCCTCCATCAAATCCAGAATAAGTGCGGATTACCAGCTGAAAAATATTATCGGAAAGAGCCGGCCGATGAAAGAACTAGTCGACATGATGGCCATGATCGCCCCGTCTGAGGCAACAGTGCTGATTACAGGAGAAAGCGGCACAGGAAAAGAATTGATCGCCAAATCGATCCATCACAACAGCCGAAGAAAAGAACAGCCGATGGTGATAGTCAATTGTGCAGCACTTACTGAAACGCTACTGGAATCGGAGCTTTTCGGCCATGAGAAAGGGGCGTTTACCGGTGCTGACAAACGCCGTGAGGGCCGATTCATGCAGGCTGACAAGGGAACCATCTTCCTGGATGAAATCGGAGAAACCTCTCCTGCCATGCAGGCCAAACTGCTGCGGGTGATCCAGGAAAAGGAGATACAAAGGGTCGGCGGTGAAGAGACGATCGGAGTGGATGTGCGGATACTGGCTGCCACCAACCGGAACCTTGAAAAAGATGTTGCAGTTGGTAGTTTCCGGGAAGATCTCTTTTACCGGTTGAACGTTGTCATGCTCCAAATACCGCCGCTCAGAGAGCGTCAGGATGATATCCCGCTGCTTGCCCATTATTTTTTGAAAAAATATGCAGACAAAAATCACAGGCAGGTTAAGGGGTTTTCTCCTCTGGCCATGGATATGCTGCTTAAACACATGTGGCCGGGCAATGTCCGGGAGCTGGAAAACACCATCGAACGTGCTGTGATTCTTCTGCTGGATGAACACATTACAGAAAAAGAACTGCCCTCAACCATCACGGAAGCATATGCCGGTGAAAATCACTGGGTGCCACCGCCGCAGATGGCAGCCAACCGCCCCCTGGAGGAAGTTGAACGGGAAGCGGTTCTGGCCACCTTGGAAGCCTGCAGCGGAAACAAGAGCGAAACCGCCCGCAGGCTCGGAATCAACCGCAAGACCCTCCACAAAAAACTGAAAGAATATGGTATGGATTGATCTCCCGTGCCGGGTACATTTAACCAAAGAAGGGTTCACTTTGACACTGGCTGAAAAATTCCAATCCATCATCATTCTGGCGGCGGTTTTTGCCGGGATCTCCCTGGGCAGTGTACCTGAAATCGCACAAAATGCCGGCCATTTTATTCTACCGCTGTTAATGGTGATGCCGACCGGGGTGTTTCTTCACATTCCGCTGCACCGGTTTAGAGATGTGATTCAATACCGGGGTGTGGCAGGTGCCAGCCTGATGATCAATTTTGTGTGGACCCCGTTGCTGGCATGGTTTCTGGGCTGGCTATTTCTGGGCAATCATCCGGCCCTGTGGGTGGGATTCCTCATGCTGATGGTGACCCCGTGTACGGACTGGTACCTGGTGTTTACAGGTATTGCGAAAGGCAATCTGGCGCTGAGCACAGCTCTGCTACCGGTGAACCTGGTGTTGCAGCTCGTGCTGCTGCCGGTCTATATTCTTTTGCTGGCCGGCACTGTGTTTACACTGGACTGGGTTTTTATTGTCCGGGGTGCTGTCTTTGTCCTGGTTTTGCCGTTTCTGGCCGCCTTTGTTCTGCGGTTCATCATCGTATCCTGCAAATCAGATGACTGGCTGGAAACCATATTCCTGCCTGAAATTCAACCGGCCCTGCCTGACAAATGGGCAAAAAATCATAATACGGATGCAGCATGTATTTCGTGTAACAAGAGCTTTCTTTTCGGCATGACCAAAGGCGGCATTTATTGTGTTGCCCAAAAAAAGGAATAACCCGATTTTTTTCACAGTCCGAGCCCCCCCGGGTTCAGAATATGGTGGGGATCAAAATGGGCTTTTATGGCCCGCAACACTGCCATATGCTCTTGCCCCAGATGTTTTTCCATGTACGGAGCCATCATTCTGCCAACCCCGTGATGATGGCTTAAAGAGCCGAAATTTTCCTCAATCTTTTCGATGATACTGCGTTGAAACAACCGGAATGCATCTGCATCCTGCATCTTTGTGATAAATATAAAATACAGGTTGGTACCCTGGGCATAAAAGTGAGATGCATGGGTCATGCAGATGGTGCCGGGGTTTTGTTTAATGTGGGTCCTGACCGCATCATACAGATCTGCAAGATGCTCCCAGGTTACGGATGCCTCAAGGGTGTCAATGAGAACATTGTAATCATTTAAGGCATCCCGCATATAGGGATCTGAAAAGCGTCCCTTTCGCCATTTTTTCATGGGATACCCGGTCAGATATAGCCCGTGATTGGATCTGCCGACCTTTTTGATCTGTTTGAAAAGGTTTTTTGAAAAAGATTTTTCTCCGTCTGTCTGCCCCATCAACAGGCACCTTACCCCAGGTTTCAAACCCTTAAACTGCATGAACCTGTCCAGCCATCCATTGGCAAGGCTGTACATTTTCATGGCAACATCTGTCTCTTCCGGATCTGACAACCGAAGGATAGACGGCATGCCGAAACCTGCCTGACTGATCTTGCGTGCGGTTTTTACAGCCGTCATAAAGTCAGGAAACATAAATGTGAATGCATTTGCCGTTTCAGGGTAATAGGGAAAGATTTTCATGGTAACTGCCACAAGTACGCCAAAGCACCCTTCTGATCCTTTCATGATGTCATTGAGTTTCGGCCCGGTTGCAGCGGCAGGAAATTCATGGGTTGTAAAAGAGCCTGCCGGTGTAATATATTCCTGGCTGACCACAAGGTCATAAGCATCTCCATAATAGGAGGAAGCCTGGCCCGACCCGAGGGTAACCACCCAGCCGCCAACAGAAGAGTACTCAAAACTCTGGGGAAAATGCCCGCCGGTATATGGTCTTTTTGCCGCCAGCTTTTCAGGGGCCTGTTGTAACAAATCTTCGTAGAAAGGTCCCATCATGCCTGACTCGACCGTTATGGTCATATTGGTTTCATTCAACCGGATCAGCTTGTTCATGTGGGTGCTCATCACCAGTGTCACCCCGCCGTTTGGACAGCTTAAGCCCAAGGTAACACTGCTTCCGCCCCCATATACATGGAGAGGAATTTTTTTTTCATGACACAGGGATACAATTTTTTGAATCTCTTTTTTATTCCGGGGATGAAGGACAAGGTCACAGATATTTTCAATTCTTTTTTGTCTTAACTGTAAAATATCTTCCATGGACTTTCCAGTGGAATACTTCAGCCGGCAATAGGTATCAAACGATACATTTTCCAGGCCCACAATCTTTTCAAATTGAAAAAGCGCTTCTTTGGGAATGGCGGTCTTTTGTTCGCCTTCAACCAGTGTATTCCCCAGGTTGACCGGCGTGTCAAATGCAGTGTCCGACAGGGAAAGCTCTTTTTTTATGACCGATAAAAATCCCTTGCCCGGGTTTTTGAACTGATCTTGTGCTCCCCATGTAAAAATGGATCTGAAAGAAAAAGGTATGGCTTTTGTTTTTGTGTCCGGTTTCATTTGGCTGGATATCCTGTTATGTCTTTTATATCTGAATACAAGGGTTTGAGAGCAGAATACATCCTGCTGTAAACCCGCGAGTACAATGCCTTATAAATTTTTGCACGGCCAGGATCCGGTTCAAATATTTTTTGGATACCAACCATATTGCCCACGGCTTCATCAAGGGTTGGAAACCACCCCAAACCTTTTGCGACAAGGATAGCCGCCCCCAGGCCGGATGTTTCATGGGTGTGGCCTTTGACGATGGGAAGATTGAAAATATCCGCCGTTATCCTGCAGATTTCATCGCTTTGTGATGCCCCCCCTGAAACCGCTGCTTTTTCGATCTTTGCACCGGTTTTTCGTTGAATTATCTCCATTCCTTCAAACAGAGCAAATCCCAATCCTTCAATGACGGCCCGGTAAATATGATCTTTGGTGTGAACGTCCCCAAATCCGATCATGGCACCCTTGGCATCCGGGTGGTCCAATCCTGCACCCCAGTAGGGTTGGACCACAAGACCCATGGCACCGGGGCTGGTTCTTTTAAGGCATTGATTTAAGACCTCTTCTGCTGGAATTCCCAATTTCCCGGCCTGCTCCACCTCTTTATGGGCAAACTGTTTTTTAAACCAGGAAATCATCCAGAATCCTCTGAAAATTTCTATTTCCGGGTTGTAAAAGCCTGCGACCGATGCAGGATATGCCGGCAGGTATTGCAATGGTTCAATATATTTTTCAGACAGGGTTTGAACCGTGGCCGTCGTTCCAAAACTCAGACTGGCCATGTCAAAGGTTACCACCCCTGCCCCCAGGGTCTCACACCCTTTGTCCGACCCGCAGGCAATGACGGGGATGCCTTTTTTTAATCCGCATTGCCGTTCAGCTTTGGCAGTGATTCTGCCCAGCATTTCCCCGGGCTTTATCAGAAGGGGAAGTTTATTCTTTTCAATGGGAAATAATTTTCTGGATAACTGGTAATCTTTGGCCCAGGCCTGTTTTTTATAATCAAACGGCAGGTACCCGATCTGCGAAGCAATTGAATCGGAAAAATTTCCGGTCAGCCTGTGGTTTAAAAAACCTGAAACCTGAAGATATTTGTGTGTGTTTTCCCATATACGGGGTTGGTTCTGCATGATCCAGTTGCATTTTCCCTGGATTTGAATATCTCTTATCTTCTTTTTATGTCCCAGAATCCCAAGCCCCAGATTAATCAATCCTTTCTGCCCCCAGACCGCTTTGGATTTCCGCTGGTCCATCCATATGATTGCAGGCCGCAAAGGGATCCCGTCTTTATCCACATTCACCATGCTGGCCCTCTGGGTGGTCACCCCCACTCCTGCAATGGATGTAAACAATCCAGGCGTTTTCTTTTTCAAGGTTTGGCAGGCTGTAACCAGGCTTTTCCAGTAGAGTTCAGGATCTTGTTCAGCCCAGCCGGGATTTTGGCTGTAATAAGGGGCATATTCTGTCTGTGCCTTGGAAAGCAATTGCCCTTTTTGAGAAAAAAGGATCGCCCTCAGACTCTGGGTACCGCAATCTATGGCAAGGATCGTTTTATTCTCCATCCCCTGTCTCCTTGTTTTTTTGTGGTGGAGAGTAATACGTATTCCACTCTTTTATATAGTTTCTTTTTTCAATTTCCCATTGATCCGTGTCCCACGGCAGAAAGTTTTGGCATAAGGTTTCAACCTTATCCAGCAGATGCTTGCCGCCCCGGGGCAAAAAAAGACCGATACGCACCCTTCTGAGCAGAAGATCCGATAAATTGCGGACCTGTTCGTGTTCCGCAGCATAACAGATTTCCACCCACAAAGCGTTGGTGCCTTCCACCGGATAAAACAAGCCGGGATCATAGTTTTGGAATATGGTACCTGCTGCTGTGCCATACCTTGCCCAAAGCCTTTGTTTTGATTTTATCGAAATATCCGGGTGGATTTGCTTTTCATGAAATGGTTTTACTTTCTGAGCAGGGCCATCAAAAGACGGCGCCGGCAGATACGGTTTGGCGGCTTTCAGGGCATCATCAGCCAGCAGGCGAAAGGTGGTAAGCTTGCCGCCGGTAACCGTAACAAGCCCCTTATCTTTCCATACCACATGCTCTCTTGATTCCTTTGACGCAGCCATCTTTTTTTTGCTTAAAACCGGCCGGACTCCGGCCAGTGAACTGATGCTGTCCTCCGGGCCAAGATCTATCCCCGGAAGGATATAGCGCAATCCTTCCATTAAATAATCTGCTTCTTTTGGCGTGACAAACGGCTCTTTATTCATATCCTGATCATGATCCACATCGGTTGTACCAAGAAATACCGATCCCTCCCAGGGAAATAAAAAGACAGGTCGTAAATCCTGCGGGTGAATAAAGCTGATCACCCGGTCCAATGGAAGGCAATGCCCGGGAAAAGCCAGATGACTGCCCCGTAACGGCCGTATGTGAAAATCTTTCATTGGGGACGGGTGGAGTTTTTCTGCAAATACGCCTGTGGCATTGATGAAGACCCTTGTTTTAATTTCAACGCACGTCCCACAGGATTCATCAGATACAGTAACTGCTGAAACCCGTTTGTTTCGATCCCTTTCCACCCCTGTGACTTTTGTATAATTCAGTGCGGTTCCCCCGCTATGGCAGGCATCATAAATCAATCGCATAACAAGCCTTGCGTCATCTACCTGGGCATCCATGAATCCAACTGCCGATACCAGGTTTTCCTGCCTGATTCCTGGAATTTTCATTATGGCATCTGCTCTTGAATAACTTTTATGCTGTTTTTTCCCTGCCATAAGACTGTATATGGAAAGGCCGGCCTTCAGAGAGGATCTTGAAGGGCCGTAATGATCAAACACCGGCAGGATAAATTTTAAAGGACATATAAGTCCAGGATATTTTTTTATCAAGCGTTCCCGCTCTTTTACCGCAGTCCTGGTCAGCAAAAACTTTCCTTGCTTAAGATAGCGTAACCCACCGTGAACCATTTTCGAAGAGCGGCTTGACGTTCCCCAGGCAAAATCCCGGGCTTCGACAAGAAGCACACGAAACCCCCGGTTAACCGCCTCATGAAAAACACCGGCACCGGTTATTCCGCCACCGGCCACAACAATATCATATTCATTCTTCAGATTGGAAAGAGTCATCTTATATCCTTCCAAATCTCTTGCGCCTTGGCCATTATTTTCTCTACAATCGGCTTTACATCCATATTTTGCTGCTCCAGTGCCAGGATAAGATCTTTATAATAAGCAAGCGAAGCCTTCCGGGACTCTGTCGAAAAAAAATACCGTTCTCCCAAAATGGTATAAAGCGGTGCAAAATCATTTAAAATCATTTTAAACACCGGGTTTTGTGTTATTTTGACCATAAGAACCTGCAACCCCCAGTCATACCGTGCATATTCCAGGGGCTGGTCGGGTAAAGTGCTTGACTGTTTCAAATACTGTAAAATTTCCTGGGGGCGGCTTGCTGCGGCTTTCCTGGCAATGTCCGGAAACATTGCAGCCCTGACTTCCAGTAAGTGGGATATCATGTCCGAAGATAAATGCCGGCCATGCCTTGCAAGGGAGTTTAAAATTCCAAGCCCCCCTTTTTCCATATAATCATTTACCCGTGTAGCTTTGCCGTGCTGTATGGTAAGCCAGCCTTCCTTTGACAGGCGCTGCAACACCTCCCTTACTGTGGGACGTGTAACACCGAGCAACCTTGCAAGATCACGTTCTGCAGGCAGGGCGCTACCGGGTTGATACGTCAAATCCAATATGGCTTCCACGAGTTTTTTTTCAGCAAACTCTGCAGGTTTTAATCGTTTTTCAATGGCCATTTTTATCTTGCTCCTGAAAGTGTGGATGATATCTGGTAAGAGGTCATACCAGTTGAAGAAAAACAAGTCAAGCATTTCATATAAACCCCAACGTTGGGGTTTATAAAGGAAAGACAGGATCTTATATTATTCAAATATCAACCGGAACTAACGGCCATCGGCCGCCTTGGTATTTAACCCGGACGTGCCCCCAACAAAGCATGGGTCGAAGACGCGAAGCCAAGAAACGTAATAGTTTTAGGATACCCTGCCATGGCAGATGATTCCGGGCTGTGTGTGGAATTGGCAAAGGTTTTCAGGCTTGAGCGTTCAGCACGGCCATAGGGGGGTCCCATAAGTCTGGCCGGCTTCGGATTCGGTGTCTGTCAATCAAACGGCGGACAGCAGTTCAAGCGGATGAAACACCTGCCGGGAAAATACATGCTGCAGCTGCATGCGGCAGGACAGGCAGTCGGTGATAACGGTTCGGCCGGATGCGGCGGCCAGCCGGTCAAACATGGGGCCGCCGATGGCAAGGGAATGGTCATGGAAATCGGTTTTAAATCCCAGGTGGCCCCCCATGCCGCAGCAGTGCATCTCCCCGCCCACCGGGATGATGTCTGTGCCGGGCAAAGACTGGATCATCTCCACATAGGGATGTCCGATGTTTTGTTCCCGCTGGTGGCAGGGGGCAAAATAGGCCAGGGGCCGGCCCGGTTCCTTCAGGGATATGGAAAGCTCTCCTGCTTTGTGACGGGCCAGAAGGTATTCTCCCAGATCCTGGACGTTCAGGGACAGATCAATGCGCTGCAGCGGATCGATACCGGAAAAGTATCCGTCATCTTTTAAAAAGGTTTTGTAAATGCCCATGGGCACGGTGGTGAATTTTTGGTCCCTGGATCCTGTCGGTACCTGCATCCTGTTGTTGCCGGCATCGGCCCGGAGTTGAAACGCTTCTGAATAATACGCGGTTTCGACCAGCAGTTTTTTGAAAAAATATCCGCAGGTGGGGCAGGAGCACACAATGTCGTATCCGTCCTGAACACAGGCACCAAGGGTTTCCAGGTTGTTCTGGATCCGTTTTTTAGCTTCCTGTTGGTTTCCTTCCATGATCAGGGGCATGCTGCAGCAGTGCTGGGAAGGGACAAACACCTGAATCTTGTTTTGTTCCAGCAGGCCCACCGCTGCTTTGGCCACCCCAGGAAACAGATACCCGGCACTGCATCCGACAAAATAGGCGACTTTCGAGGCATCCCGGCTGGGGTTTTTCACAGGCGCGGTCAATCCCTTTTTTTTTGCCCACACAAAAAAGCTTTCTTCTGGAAAGGCGGGCAAAGATCTTTCAGGATGGATATCTAGGATTTTTTTTGCCATTGCTGTGACAGGTTTCAGTCGGTTCAGGGGATTCAATACAGCGGAAAATGCTGTTCCCCATTGGCCGGCCTGCTGGGCATCAGACAAAAGCCTTGCGGACAGCGGCGGTTTTTTCTCTTCAGCCCTGGCAGCTTTGGCTTTCAACACCAGCATTCGGATATCCTGGCAAGGGCACAGCCCGCACAGGGTGCACAGGTCCACCAGGGAGGCCAGGTCCATCTCAGCCAGCGGCGTGCCGGTTTCCTGTACCAGGTCGTGCAGGCGGTACATTTCAGGAAAAAACAGGCAGTCCTCTTCCATGTGTTCCCGGCACACCTCGCATCCGGAACGGCCGGCGCACTTTTTGAACATTTCCAACACCAGGGAGGTGAAATCGGTTTTCATTCCCATCAGCCGCCCTGGTTTTCCCCAAGGATTTCCATAACATCTCTGGCGGTGTCTCCCCGCAGAAATTGAGCAAGACCTATAAGCCCGTCCACCAGGTATTTGGCTTGGTATCCTTTGGTTCTCAGATATGCCATGGCCAGAATGGCCCGGTCTTTATGGGGGCAGGCGGTCACGATGATTTTGTTTTTGTCGAGTTCATCGAGCCGGGATGGCAGTTCATTGAGCGGGATATGGCGGCCAAACCCCATGCGCCAGGCAGCTGTTTCCTCTTTGAAGCGGATGTCGACAAGCTGGATGAGCCCTTGTTCCAGCCCGCTGACCAGGGATTCACTGTTGATCTTCATCTCTTTGCGGGCCTTGTAGTCGAACCCGGAAATATAGGTTTCCAAAGACAATTCTTCGGCATGGGCCGCAAAAGGAATTGCCATCATCAGGATGGCGGTAATGGTAATGATATGTCTTTTCATTGTAATATATCCTCCTCGGTATACTAGGGTATGAAACGGTTGGCGGATGCTTGGCTCAGGGAAAATGTTTATGGGTATTTCCCACACGGCAGGTATTTTTTACGAACACCAACCCGGCCAGGCCCAGGGAAAAAATCAGAAACAAAATATCCCGTGCCAGGGTCAGCACGGTGATGGGATCATCATCCGGGGCTGCGGAAAAACACCCGCAGCTGATATCCAGGCCCCGGGCCAGGTTGAATATGATCATCCCCACAAACAACGCCATTAACATGGCAGCCAGCGTGGATGCCCCGGCCATCCACCGGTTGATCAGCAGACAGGCGCCCAGTGTCAGTTCCAGCCAGGGTAGTATCAAGGCGGTCAGGTTCACCAGGTATTCCGGCAGCACCTGGTAGTTGTAGACCGCCTCGGCAAACAGGTCCGGGTGGATGATTTTGTCGATGCTGGCATAGATAAACACACCCGCCATGACCAGCCGGGTGAAATGATACCCTATGGTGAATGCGACATTTTTTGGTTGTTTTTTTTTGTGCATGGAACCTCCGAAAGATCAGGATGACGGGATGGTGACGGGCAGATTGTGTTCTTTCCACAGGGTCCAGCCGTTGACCAGCACCTTGACCCGGGTGAACCCTAAGTCCTTGAGAAATAGTGCCAGGTCATGGCTCAACGGACAGGCTTCCCCGTCGCAGTAGGTGATGGTCGTTGTTTCCGGGTCCAGGGTCATGATGACGGTTTCAAAATAGTTGTCCACCTCATGCCAGGGCAGGTTGACAGCACCCTGGATGTGTCCCTGCGCATATTCTGCATGTGTTCGGGCATCCAGGAAAACTGCGGCATTGTCTGCAAACAGGGCTGCAGCGTCTTCCAGAGGAATGGCCAGGGTCTCACCGTCTTCTGTAACCAGTTTGTCCGCCATGGACCAGGTTTCGACAAAAGGGATGCTGTCCGGCCGGATGAGGTTGATGGCCGCACCAAGAGCCATGGAAAGCAGTATTATGAAAATTGTCTGGCGGACAGTGTCTGTGAGATGCTGTCCGGTACGTGAAGATACTGTCATGGGGTTGGACTCCCTGGCTTACAGTTCAAGGTTGAACCGGCCCATATATTCGGTCAGGCGCCGGTGCTGTTCCGCATCAAGGGGAGGACAGTCGTCAGGGCCTTTGGCCCCTTCCGCCACTTTGGCGGCAAACACCAGGCAGGTGGGTTGGCCGCATTCTTTGCAATTGGTTTTTGGCAGCAGCTTGAGAATCTCCATGATCCCGGGGCGGGGCATCCCGGTATAGCAGGGATCTATCTCCTCTTTTTTCTCCCAGGCCGCATTGATCTCATTTTTGAGCCATGCTACGATTTTTTCGGCTTCTGCTTCATCCTTCAGGGCGTTCACCGCAATTTTATTGCCGTGCACCGTGATCAGTTTGCCATGGGTTTTAAAGGTCACGGCCGGGGGGGCATTGAGGTACTCGAATCCCCCCAGCACGGCATTCAGAAAGGGAATGGCCTCTGTCACATCCTGGTCCAGATGGGCAAAACAGTGCACGCCTTCGGCATCTGCCTGGCATTTGGATTTAAATATTTCCAGAGAATAGCTCTTCAACAACATGTCATATCTCCTCGGGTTGGCTGTGTTGCCGGTTTATGCCGCCTGCAGGGCCGAAAAAAAGGGGTTGGCAATGAAATACAGGCCCAGCAGCATGATGGTGGCACCGGCCAGTTTTCTAAACCACATGCCGGCCCCGCTCCAGGCGCTGCTTTCCAGCAGTTTTTTCACCAGGGCGGTGGAACTGCCGGCAATGACGATGGGCAGGCAGTGGCCGATACCGAACAGGATGATGAGAATGATGCCGGTCATCACTTTTTCCTGGATGGTGATCAACGCCAGAATAGGGGCGATGAACCCGAAGGTGCAGGAACCGGACAACACCCCGTAGGCCAGCCCCAGCACAAAGGCCCCGGTCATGCCTTTGAGTTTCAGGCGGTGCATAGGACCCCCTGACAATGAACATTTTTCAACCCCGAGCATACCCAGAGCCACCCATACCAGAATGGCACCCACCAGAATCTGCCAGTAGTTTCCCACATCCCCCAGCATCCGGCCCAGCAGGGCGCAGATGATGCCGATAAGCGCAATGGTGATAAACAGGCCGAAAGTGAAAAGCGCGGAATAGATGCCGGCCTGGCGCGGGTGGACCATTTTTTCCTGGCCCCCCACATAGCCGACGATCAGCGGGATGGAGGCCAGGTGGCAGGGGCTGAACAGCACACTGATCATGCCCCACAAAAATGATCCCACTGCTGCGACCATGATGCCGCCGGTCATCCACTGGTTCACGGTCAGAAAAAGGGAATCAAGCATCATACGCTCCTTGTCAATCTATAAGGCGGGTTTTTCAACCCCCATGCGGGTTAATTGCTCCACAATGGCATTTTCACTCATGAAACCCTGGTGGCGGTAAACCTCTTTCCCGTCAGGACCAAAAAAAACCTGGGTGGGAATGGCCCTGATCCCGAACCGGGGGGCCTGGTCCCGGTGTTCCCATACATCGATGAATGCAATCACGGCCCGGTCCCGGTAGGCTGCTTCCAGTTTTTTCAGGATCGGGGCCATCATCTTGCAGGGCACACATTCGGTGGCACCTAAGTCGATCATGGTGACCATACCCTTTACCGGCAGGTCATTGAAATCATAGCGGACATCTGATTCCGCGGTGCCGCTGGTACGCTCTGCAGTGGATTTGTTTTTAAACTGGAGATTATAAAGGGTGGCCGCGGCAACAATGGCGATGACGATATAAACGAGGATACGGATCTGTTTCACTGGACAACCCCCATTTTTTTCAGCTGTTTCATCACCTCTTCTTCAGGATAAAATCCCGTGTGCCGGAACACCTCCTGTCCGGTGGCATCGAAAAATGCCTGGACCGGTATGGACTGGATCCCGTATCGGCCGGCCAGTACCTGATTTTCGCGCACATGAAGAAACACGATGTTCAGGGTGTCGGGAAATTTTTTCTTCAGCTTGTCCAGGATGGGCTGCATCATGTCACAGGGAACGCACCCGGTGGCACCGAATTCCACCATGCTGGGTTTTCCGGACAGCCTGGCTTTGTCCACCGGGTTGTCGGTCATCTTTTTGTACTGGACATCCATCCATTTTTCATTGATGCGGATCTGGTGGCGTTGTCCCAGATCATGGATATGGGTTCGGACTGCGGTCTGCTGTTTGTTGTTCAGCAGAAATTTTTTGATGCTGTCTTCCACCTGATCAAAGGGCATGCCCCCGACCATCTCCTTGTTTTCATCATAAAAGGTTTTTGCCTCTTTGTCGGAAACGGTCTGATCCCCCACTTTGGTTTGCAGGTAGGCGGTAATCTGTTCCTGTGTCACGGATTTGCCATCTGCCAGTCCGCTTTTTTTCACCTCATCTTCCAGAATCAGGGTGAGAATCTCCTGTTCCGCAAGAAAGATCAGGTTGTTTTCCAACTGGTCCTGCAATCGGGGGTCCTGTTTTTCCAGGGCCTGTGTCATCCCGGATCGGGTCAGCGCAATGCCGGTGTCGGTTTTCAGGATCAGGTCATCTTCCAATGTGGTAAGCGTCGCGGATTTGATAAACCGGTCCGAAAGCAGGGGATAAAGGTCTTTCACCGTTTTGGCATGGGCGGTCCGGGCCGCTGCAAAAAGGACCGCCAGCCCTATAAGCAGGACAGTCAGGGTGGTGAGGGTCCATTGTTTCATACAGATGGTTCGGGTCATCAGGGGTTATCCTTATTGGGTTTGCGTGTTTTTATCGTTATCCGCAGCATCCGATGGTTTTGCTTGTCTGATCGGCAGCCACAGGCGCTCCGGTGCCGCAGGCATCCAATACCGCGGATTTCACTTTGGCAATCTCTTCGGCCTTGAGGCTGAAGTTTTTGTCTTTTTCAATGCCCGAGTCGGTTACCACCACATACTCTTGTAGCGGTACCCCGGCCTGTTCCAGAATGGCCTTGGCACATCCCACCTTGCAGCCGTCAATGGCCACCATCTGGTCGATATCTTTTGCAGATTGGACAAATCCGCTCAGATTGCCGCCGATGCCGGCCAGGCAGAACATTTTGCCGAGCCCTTCCTGGGTCAGTTCAATGGCTGCCTGGTTGGACAGCTGCCCCACATTGGACCCGCCTGAGCAGGCCAGGATCATGACATTGCTTTGTGGGGCAAAAAAGTTTTGAACCATGGTTGTTTCTCCTCTTTTTCAGATCGTGTTGTGGGCCGGCTGCAGTGAAATATCAGGCCGGCCCAGGAGCGTTATTTTTTTAACTGATCAAAAAAGTTGGTTGACAGTTTTGCCTATTTGGTCAGCCAGGATTTGACATCCTCTTTTTTGGGAATTTTGCCCACGCATTTGACATCCCCGTCAATGACTACGGCCGGGGTGCCGAAAACCCCGTATCCGGCGATATCCATGACACCGGTGACTTTTTCTACATTGGCCTCCACACCGGTTTCGGACACGGCTTCCGCTACTATTTTACTGGTTTGTTCGCATTTGGGGCATCCAGGGCCCAGTATTTTGATTTCCATGATGTGACTCCTTTAAATGATTTATATGTTCTGGGTTTTACACTATACGATAAAAGTACCGTAGATCATGCCGGCAATGGTTGACATCACAACGATAATGGAACAGAAGACAAAGGTTTTCTTGGCGCCCATGACCCCGCCGATAACCAGCATGTTGGGCAAAGACAGGGCAGGGCCTGCCAGCAGCAGGGCCAAAGCAGGGCCCTTGCCCATGCCGGCGCCTAAAAGCCCCTGAAGAATGGGGACTTCGGTCAAGGTGGCAAAGTACATGAAGGCCCCGGCCACCGAGGCGAACAGATTGGCCCACAGGGAGTTACCTCCCAGCAGGGTCTGGATGTACTGCTCTGGAATCAACGCCGGATGTCCAGGCCGTCCCAGCAGAAATCCCGCCACGATAACGCCGGCAAAGAGCAATGGAAAGATCTGTTTCATGAATCCCCAGGTGGATTCGATCCAGGACACGCGTTCATCCTTGGTGAACCAGGCTTTTAGCATCCATCCCAAAGCAATTAAAAGAATAATGGTAATAACCCATTTGGCGGCGAAAATGGCCGGCCAGAGACCTGTTGCATTCGGAGCCGGTTTGGCAAAGGCGGCAAAAATAAGGATCAGGACCATGGTCAGAATATAGATGCTGTCCTGGAAAAGGGTCCGGCCCTTGTCATCTTCATCCGGCACATAGATCTGGCCCCCGGTTCTGGCCATGTCATCTTTTTTAAAGATCACCGACATCAACAGGCCCGTGATGACTGCAAAAACAACGGCACCAATGGCCCGGGCAAGGCCCAGCTGCCATCCCAGGATCTTGGCGGTCATGGTGATGGCCAGGACATTGATGGCCGGCCCGGAATACAAAAATGCGGTGGCCGGGCCGATACCCGCCCCCCGGGTGTAGATGCCGGCAAACAGCGGCAGCACCGTGCAGGAGCAGACCGCCAGGATGGTGCCGGAAACCGATGCCACCGAATAGGACAAAATTTTACTGGCCTGGTTGCCGAAATATTTGAGTATTGATGCCTGGGATACGAATACGGCAATGGCACCGGCAATGAAAAACGCCGGGATCAGGCAGTTCAAAACATGTTCTCTGGCATATTCCTGGAGCATCATGAATGCCTCCAGTCCGGACTGCCGGATCACCGGATGGGCCCAGGGGATGAAATAGGCCATGAGAAACAGAGCCACCAGAATGAGCAGTTTGGTTTTTTCTTTCATTATGGATAACTCCTTGATGAAACGATCAGTTTCGGTTCAAAATGATATTACGGTCAATGGCAGGCAGGTGCCGAACCATGGTTTGCACTTCCGGATCATCTTCCAGCCAATGATGAAGATGGCTTATCAGGCTTGCGGCAAACTGGCTCTGGGTGCCGTCCGCCAGTTTGTAGTTTACCCACAGCCCGTTTTTCTGATAGGTGATCAGACCGGCATCCTCCAGGATCTTGAGGTGCTTGCTGGTGGTGGACTGGGCTTTGTCCAGGGCGGTCTGAATTTCACACACGCACATGGTTTTGTGCTGAAGCATTTTCATGATTTTCACCCGGGCCGGATCAGACAAGGCTTTCATCACTTTGATAAATTCTTTCATGATCGGTTCCTGTTATCTAAAAAAAATATCACATCACAGTTACTGTCAGGGCAGGGGCAGATCAGCAGCACTTGCCCCCCAGCTGCCTGGATTTGGCCCGGTCCCCTGGAGACAGGGGGCTGGGAGATTCAAATACTTTTTTGACCGGCCGTTTACAGGCCAGCCGGGCCGCATGCTTTACCACAGCCACATCATCGGGATCCAGGTGAATATCGTCTTCTTTTCCGATATCCAGCCGGGTGACGATCACATGTTCCGTAAACCGGATGCCCTGCTTTTTCAGAAGGGTCCCGGCACAGGCAGTGTCACATCCGTCAATGACCACTATCTGTTCGGTATCCTTTGCCGACTGCACAAAGCCGCTGATCCGCGCGGCAATGCCGGCCAGGCAGAACATGCGGCCGGCCCCTTCTCCAGTCAGCTCCCAGGCGGCCCGGTTGGCAAGCTGGCCCTCCCGGGTGCCCCCTGAGCAGGGCAGGATCATGATGTCCGGCTGGTTACATCCGCAATGGTTGTTCATGGTATCGCCTCCTATATATCGCTAAAACGGAATATATAGCTGTAGGACTTGTTTGTCAACACCTGTGGAAAATTTTTCTGGGGTGTTGTACACTGTTAAACCAAACACACCCGTGGACAACAATCAGAATTGCCTGCCACGGGTGTGGGAAAAAGATCGCATAACGGCCATGCCCTGCCGGGCACAACAAAGCATAAAAGATTACGGCTGAAGGTGGCCGGAAACCCGGACCCGGATATCTCTTTTGGGGATGGTGTCTGTTTTCAGAACAATGATATCAAAATACCTGCCGGCCACTTGTTTTATGTTATTGACGGTCAGCAGAAAATAATTGTCCGGCGGGGTCCCTTTTTTTTCAATGGTAAAGTCAATGTCTTTGCCCACCTTTGCCTGTGCACTGGTGATGTCAAAATCCGGTACGGCGGACGGGACGATCTTTACCTGGGCCGAGACTTTCTCACCCGGCTTTCCCCGGAGGCTGACAATCTCCGGTGTCAGGCGTGCTATTTGTCTGACCTCACCGGACATGGAAATGGTGAATATCCGGTAGGCAGGGTCATTGGTGTGGATTTTAACCACTTCTCTGACCATTCTGCCGCCATACCCCTGTGTTGCAAATGAAACCTTTATTTTTCCTTCTTCCCCCGGAAGAATCAGCCGGTCGCTGGTGGCTGCGGTGCACCCTCAGCCCGACTCGACTTTGAGTATTTCCAGGGGGGCGGTACCGGTATTGCTGAGGGTAAATTCATGGGTAACCACATCCCCTTCAATGACCGGATCAAATTTGTAACTGGGATCTATTATGGAACCGCTGGGGGTTCCCTGGGTGGCGGTGGATGATGATGTGTCTGCGTATAACGGCTGGATCCACAATAAAGCCAGCATCAGCAGGAATAACCATTTTTTCATGTACAACTCCTTTGCATACTTTGGGGGCTCCACGAGTTGGATTCCTGTGCCCTGGTTGACATTATATCTTTAAAATGGAATATATAGATTCATGCATCCAGCGTCAACCCATTTCTTTATCGGGTGCAGGCAGGCCAGAAAAATGATGGGATGGTACCAAAAACAATGACCGAAAATGACAGGACCTGATTACAGGGAACCTGTAATCAAAAATTGAAAAAGGAGTGGCTTGTATGGCAAAAATATTGCACCCGGAGATGGAAATGAACCCGGCGACGGAAGAGACGGCATCGAAAATGTTTACAGCGGTGCAGCTGTCCGACGGGCAGGCTGCGTTCATTGCGGAACGGACCGGGGAGTTGACCGTGTTTCCCGGTTCCTCGGCATTCGGGTGATGACACGGGTTTCAGGGGCCGATCGGTCGGATCGGCAAACCATTTGATGAGAACACCTATCAGCGCTTCACGGTCAAAAAAATTGTGCTGTACATTGAGACCGGCCTGCTGGCAGAGGCGGCCAAAAACGGGGACCAGTTAAAGGTGTTCATGGGTGATTACGGTAAATGGACCCTGCGGCTGGTGTGATAGAACCAGTTTGAACCGATTCAGCCGATAACTATTTTTCCCATCAGCTCTTTCATGATTTTGGCAGCTGTCATGGCAGTCAGTCCTGTGAGATCCTGCCCGGGATTGTATTCCACCAGGTCGGCACCGACAATTTTCTTTGCTTTCAGGTTGTGAATCACGGATATGATGTCCCGTATCCCAAGCCCGCCGGGCTCCCAGTGCGATACCCCCGGGGCAAAAGCCGGGTCCAGTGCATCCATGTCAAAGGAAATATACAAGGGACCGTCAAAGAAGAATTTCGGCGGTCCCTGCCAGTCTTTCATCTCATGAACTTCCACCCCGAATTTTTCTGCCTGCTCTCTCTGGTGGCCGTTCATGCACCGGATGCCCACCTGGACCAGGCGGTGTATCCGGCCGGTTTCCATGATCCGGGCAAACGGGCAGGCATGGGAAAACCGGTCGTTGTCCAGCGAATCATACAGATCCGGGTGGGCATCGAAATGCAGTATGTTCAGGTGATCATATTTTTGTGCAACAGCCTTGACAACCGGATAGGTGATTGCATGATCACCTCCCAGGCAGAATAATGATGTGTTGTGATCCAGCAGTTCGGTCACCCTGGTCTGAATGTGTGACAGCGGATCCGGTTCTCCTTCCAGCACCAGATCGCCTGCATCCTGGATGATGCCCTTCTGCCCCAGATCGATGCCTGATTCGGTCCATTGAGTGGAAGACGGGCATGCAAATGCCGCGCGGATTTTGGGCGGTGCCTGGGCCGGGCCCTGCATATAAGATGAATGGTCATCCCAGGGAATGCCCAGAAGGTTGATGGGTCTGTATTTCATGGTTTGCACGATACTCCTTGTTTACATGGTCCCTGATATTAAGGCTGCGGCTTATTCCCCGATTATTTTCACCAGGACCCGTTTTTTTCTCCTGCCGTCAAATTCCCCGTAAAAAATCCGCTCCCAGGTGCCGAAATCCAGTTTGCCTTCTGTAATGGCCATCACACTTTCCCTGCCCATGATCTGCCGCTTGATGTGGGCATCGGCATTGTCTTCTCCTACATTGTGCCGGTACTGGGACACCGGTTCATGGGGTGCCAGTTTTTCCAGCCACTTGTCATAATCATGATGCAGTCCGGATTCATCATCATTGATAAAGACCGATGCGGTGATGTGCATGGCGTTCACCAGGACCAGTCCTTCCGTGATACCGCTCTCATCAATGCACTGTTGTACATCAGGGGTAATATTGATGAATGCCCGTCTGGCGGGTACCTCAAACCACAGTTCTTTTCGAAAGGTTTTCACAATGCTCCTTTATGTGTGTCCAAACGTAAACAGATAATGATGTCATGTCAAGCATGTTGCATTTGCAAGAAACACACCCAGGCGGCCAGGGTGTCCTGATGGCAATTTTACCAAAAGGCTTTTTCATAGTTTTCAAGAATGTGTTGGTCTTTTGTTACCAGAATGTTGTCGTTTAACGCTGCATTTGCAACAATAATGCGATCAAATGGATCTCGTGTCCATGACAGATGAAAAGCGCCACTTACAATCGTGTTAAAATGTTTGTCACAAATTCGAAGACCAATCAGATCCGAGAGATTCAGGATAATGTCATTGGCTTTCACCGTGATGCGCTGAATTTCAAGCAAATACTGCAGTTCCAGACGGACAATCGGAGAAATGAATATTTCATGCCGGTTTATGAGTTCCGTGGCTTTTCCAGAAATATGGTGTGTTTGCCCGGCATAGAGCCAAACCACCACATGGGTGTCAAGGTAAATCAAGGTGTATTTCCTTTTCCCAGCTGATATCCACAATATCATCCGGGTTCCCGTTGATTACATCCGGCCGCGGCACCAGGTTTTGCAGTTTGTTTTTTCGGGCCACCGGGGTGATTCTTAATTTTCTACCGCCTTTTGTGACTTCAATCGGTACACCGGTTATTAAAATTTCATCAAGGAGTCTGTAAATATTTCCTCTTAATTCTGTCACAGTGATTGTTTTCATTGGCGGTCACTCCTGTTTACTGGATGATGCGTACGGTATAATTTTAATATACGTACATTACAGGAGAAAGTCAAGTTCCTGTCAGCCGGCTTATCTGGTCAGCCACCTGGCTGGCGGTTTTCCACCAACAAAAACCTTTACGCAACCATACCTTCTGGAGCAGGGGGTGAGCCTCATCAATCAGGGGTTAAGCCAGATCACACAGGGATTGGCGGTGATGTGACATCAAAAAAACGTAAATTTTTCTCACGTTTTTGAAAAACAAAGCATAACACCTCTTTGTTTGTGTCAGGGGTAACCGTGGATCACATGCCTTTGCCGAAGGGGCAATGGGGGTGGACACATTCCGGACAATCCATGCATAAACCGCCATGGCCTAAGAAGGCAAGTTCTTTTTTGCCGACATGCTCT
>JAABSO010000048.1 GCA_011390335.1 Desulfotignum sp.
TGCCCGGCACCGGCCGGCAGAGAGAGTAATTTTTTTATCATATTTGCTGGTTTTCATGGCATTCCTTTTTTTCATATTCCGCCCGATTTCACTTGGTTGTTGCCCCACCCCCGAATGACCGGTCTTCCACAGGCGTCATCTTTGACCCCAGGCCGCTGGGCCACCATACCATGTCTTTTTTCGCAAAATAGATGCTCAGCTGCAGTTGTGCCTCGGTGATGCCGTGCTCTGCCTTGCGGATTTCCACCACCTCCACCCCCCGGAGCCAGCTCTGGGCACTGGTGGTGATCGTTTCCCGGCTCACGGTGCCGTACCCTGCCTTCATATAGGCATCCACATACACGCCGCTGATCTTTTCAATGAGTTGGCGGTAGCCGTCCGCCACTGCGGCCCGCTCAGCCATGAGTGCGGCTTCCCCCCTGGTCAGTGCTTTTTCCGGTTCCAGTCCCTTGCCCACCACTTCAAAGGTCACCACTTTCCCGGCCGCTCCCCCGGCTTTGTCCTGTCCCAGCACCTGTCCCGGGGCTGTTGTCTCACTGTTCTTCCCAAAGGTGCTGCATCCTGTGGAAAAAGCCCATAAAAGACACACAAGGCAAATGCCGGCCATTGGATATTTCATTTTTATTTCCTCTTTTGAAAAATGTTTGTTACCATGTAAACACCATGCACCTGTATCAGTTACTGCTGCATGAAAAATTTTACAGCTTCATTAAACCCACTGGATTTACCTATTACAGAACTGATCATTACAAAAAATATGCCATTTTTAAACAATTTGTTTATTTTTTTGATTTTCACCTGTCTTGCCGCAGGATTTTTCCAGGGACAAGCTGCCGCAGCTGCCGCACAGGAAGGCATTGAAGCCTACTATGTCCGATATGACATCAAATATGCGAATAACAGGATCACAGATGAAAATCTGCTGATGGTGCCTGCGGAAAATGAGTTCAGGATGGAAAAATTTTCTCAGGCAAGTATTGCCGGTGTCATATCCATGACATCCGGAGAGTCAAAAAACCACCTTTTTACCCGGGCCAGAAACCAGGCACTCAAGCAGCTTCTCAAAACCAGGGGGCTCACATCTGTGACATCTAAAAACCTGGTTACCATTATCAGCCATGAAGGGGTGGTGCGCATCCCTGTTCAGATTGTACCTGAACAGGGGCCAGATCCGGCCACTCAGGAAGGGGGGCCGGTTTTTTCCTATACCGCCAAAACTTTTTTTGCCCCTTTGGCCTTTCCTGACCAGTGGGAAAAGCTTAAAGCCAGGGCATATATAAAAGAAAAAATTGATGCTTTCTTCCAGTTGATAAGATAAGGAGCCGTATGTCACTGATTCTGCCCACAGCCCGGAATACCATTTTCTCCTGGAACACCGGTTTATCCTGGAACACTATTTTAGCCCGGGACATCAGTTTATCCTGGAACACCGGTTTGTCTTGTGCGGTGTTTTGCCGGAAAGCCTGTGTGTTCTGCTGGTTTGTGACCTGCCTGATGATGCTGTGGACTGCTGTTATGCCGGTCCGGGCTTTTGGAAGCGGCCCTGTGATCTCCGGTTCTGTGATCTCCATGGATACGCTCCGGCATATCACCCCCGGGGACCGGACAGCGCTGGCCCGGGCAGCACAGGACAAAAAGGCCGGCATCCTGGTGACCGATGACACAGGCACTGTTTTATTTTCCCAAAACCCTGATACCCCCATGGTGCCGGCATCTATTCTCAAGATTTTAACCGGCCTGGCCGCGCTGACCCATCTGGGGCAAGATTTTCATTTTGCCACCCTGGCAGCTCTTGATCCTGACACCCATACCCTTTACGTGCGGGGCCAGGGTGATCCTTTGTTTGTGTCGGAAGCTATTTTATCATTCTGCCGCAGGTTTAAGGAGAAAAGCGGGGTAAAAGAGATCAGAAAAATTGTCGTGGACCAGTCTTTTTTTGCCAAAGACATTCAGATTCCAGGGACGGGGCGGTCCTTGAACCCCTATGATGCCACCATCGGGGCTTTGTGTGCCAATTTCAACACCATCCATTTCACCTGGGATGCTGCAGCAAAAACCCATGTGAGCGCCGAACCCCAGACCCCGCTGCTGGATATTTTCAAAAGACAGATCAGAAAAACCGGGCTGAAACAGGGCCGTATCCTGGTGGGGAAACAGGTGCGCCCCCTGTATCCGGGGCTGCTCATGGCCCATTTTTTCAAGACCCTGGGCGTGGCTGTGACTGGGCCTGTGGAACTGGGTTCGTTTCCGGCACACCTCCGGACAGACGGCACAGCAGAGATGCCCGATACCCCCGCCGATACCCCCGATATACTGGACACCCTGGAAATCAGGCCCCTTGCCCTGTCATCTTCCTACAGCCTGGAACAGGTGGTGGAAAAACTGCTCACACACTCCAACAATTTCATTGCCAACCAGGTGATGCTGGCCATGGGTGCCAGGCAGTTCGGGGAACCGGCCATCCTGGATAAGGGCGTGCGGGTGCTCACCGATTTTGCAAGAAAGGAGTTGGGCTGGCAGCAGATACAGCTGGTGGAAGGCTCCGGCCTGTCCAGGAAAAACCGGGTAACCGCAGCACAGATGGGAAAGCTGCTCCAGGCTTTCATGCCCCTTCACAGGCTGTTGAAGCGCACCGGCACCCAGCACTACAAGACCGGCACCCTGTCGGATGTCAAGAGCCGTGCCGGGTATTTTCTGGGAAAAGACAACCGCCTCTATCCCTTTGTCATAATACATAATGGGGTCAGAAGCTAACTTCTGACCCCATTATTTTCGCTATTTTTCTATGTAGGCGTAGGCGCTGTGGTTGTGGATGGATTCGAAGTTTTCCGCGCTCACGGAAAACCAGGTGATGTTGTCATCAGCCTTGAGTTCCTTGGCCACGTCCCGGGCAAGGTCTTCCACAAATTTGGGATTGTTATAGGCTTTTTCCGTGACAAATTTTTCATCTTCGCGCTTGAGCACGGAATAGATATCGCAGGAGGCAGCGGTTTCCACAATGTCCACCACGTCTTCAATCCAGATCAGCTTTTTGAAACGGGCGCTCACCAGGACCTCGCCCCGCTGGTTGTGGGCACCGCAGTCGCTGATTTCCTTGGAGCAGGGACACACCGATGTCACCGGTACCGCCACCTTCAGGACAATGTCGGTGGCATTATCAGCATTGCAGGACCCGAAAATGGAACAGGTATAGTCCATCAAACCGCTGACACTGGTGCTGGGGGCCTGTTTCCTGATAAAATAGGGAAAGGTGATCTCAATATGGGAGGATTTGGCACCCAGGATCTGTTTCATGTCCGCCAGGACAGTGGTCAAAGATTCCAGGGAGATCCGCGTTCTGGACTGGTGAAGGATCTCCACAAACCGGCTCATGTGGGTGCCTTTGCACTGGTGGGGCAGATCCACATACATGCTGATTTCCGCCACCGTCGACTGGGTGCCCCGGTTTTTGTCCAGCACTTTTACCGGATACTTCAGGCCTTTGATACCGACCTTGTCAATAGGAATTTTCCTGAAATCAGGCTGGTTCTGCGTGTCAATCATTTTTCCTGGTTGTCAGGTTTGGGTTTGGCAACAATACGGTTGGCGGCAATCTCACGCAATACCGTTACCACATCCCCGTTTTTGGTCCGCTGGACCAGCAGTTCCGCTCCTTCCCTGACCTGGCGGACCCGCTTGGCTGCCAGGTGAACCAGGGTGAACCGGTTGTCAACGTTCTTCAGGCAGTCTTCTATGGTAACTCTTGCCACGGCTGTTCTCCTTACCTTCTATAAAATATCAATGATCTCATACGTTCTTTTGCCTCCGGGCGCCTGGAGGTTTGCTTCGTCCCCGGGGCGTTTGCCGATAAGGGCACTGCCCAGGGGGGATGATACGGAAATTTTGCCTTCTTTGATGTCTGCCTCGTCCGGACCCACGATCATATATTCAATCTGCTCTTCAGAGTCCAGATTTTCCAACAGCACCCGGCTGGCAAAACGGATAATGTCCTTGGGAACCGATTCCGGATCAATGATCTTGGCAACTCCCAGTTTATAGCTGATCTCTCCTATGCGGCCCTCAAGAAACGACTGGCGTTCCTTGGCAGCATGGTATTCTGCATTTTCAGATAGATCCCCGTGGGCACGGGCGGTTTCAATGGCCTTGATGTTTTCCGGCCGCTCAATTTTTTTGAGTCTTGCCAGTTCCTGTTTCAAGGTCTGATAGCCTTGTTTTGTAAAGGGTATTTGCTCCAAAATGCTAAAATTACTCCGGTTGTGACGGTTATGGGTTTATGGTGTGTCCGGCATCCGACCGATGATGGTGGTCCCGGCAAGGGTTTTATCCCCTTTTCTGACCTGCACCTGAAAATCCATGGGCAGGTACAGATCCAGGCGGGAGCCGAACTGGATCATGCCGTACCGGTCCCCGCGTATGACACGGTGCCCTGCAGCGGCATGGTTTACAATCCTTCTGGCCACAAGACCGGCAATCTGAACCACCACAAACCGTTTTCCGCCGGGGGTTCTGATGGTCAGGGCGTTGCGTTCATTGTGGATGGAGGCTTTGTCAAAAGAGGCATTGATAAATTTGCCCGGGGTGTATTCCACCTTTTCCACCACCCCGTCAAAAGGATTTCTGTTCACATGCACATTGAACACATTCATGAAAATACTCACCTTCTGGCAGGGTCCATCCAGGTATTCGCTTGTGGCCAGGCGGTCTGCAATGATGACCTTGCCGTCAGCCGGGGATACAAGATTGCTGCTGCCTTCAGGCACTGTTCTTTCCGGATCACGGAAAAACCAGCACACAAATACACCGAGCACGGCAGCCACCCAGGCAGATACCATCCACCCAAAATAAAAAGACATCCCTGTAACAAGGATGGCCAATATTATATATTTTACTCCCGGAACCGCCACAGGCAGCACTGAGCGGGCGGGCCATTTTGTTTTATTCATCTATATTTTGTAACACCTTAAAAATCATATCCTTATAAAGATACCAAAAACCCCGCCGCCGTGTCAACACAAAAACCCGGGGTCAGTTAACTTCTGACCCCGGGCGGAGGTAGGTGGGGGTGAGGGTGTTTTCGGGGGCGGCAAAGAAATCCGAAGAGAGGAGTGCGGGCCGGGCCAGGGCAGCAGCGCTGATGTGGTGCATGTCCGTGGGGGCAAAAACGGCCCGGCTGCGGGTGTGTTTCCGGATCATCTCCTGGTATGCACAGGCGCCGGAGCCTGCAAACAGGGCATCAGGGGTCTGGGCCATGGAGATGGCCTCTTTTGGCGGACACACTTTTTCAGGGGTTTTGTGTTTCAGAAGTCCGTTTTCAAAATGGTAGACAGCGCAATACACCTGGCTGCGCCGGGCATCCATCATGGCGCACACCGGTACGCCGGCATGGGCAAACCTGAGGCCGATGCCGTCGAGGCTGGAGGCACCTGCTGCCGGCCGGGATGTGGCAAAGGCCAGCCCCATGACCGTGGATATGCCGATGCGCAGGCCGGTGAAGCTCCCCGGCCCCCTGGCTGCCAAAAATCCATCCACCTGTGACAGGTCAAACCCGGCCCGGTCCGGAAACACTGCAGTGATCATGGACAAAAGCCGCCTGGAATGGGTCAGGCGGCTTTGCCAGAAAGACTCGTATGCAAGTACTCCCTTGTGAAAGACAGCCAGGCTGCACCCGGGTTCAGCCGTGCTCAGGGCCAGGATGTTCAACTTTCCTGTGTCTCCGGGTCCTGTGCATCACCCTCCGGGATCTCTTCCAGGGCAATCTCAAGCACCTGGTCCACATCTCTGACACAGGTGAACTTCAGCCTGGTTTTGATGTTTTTGGGAATATCATACAGGTCTTTTTTGTTTTTTTCCGGTATGATCACATGCTTGATCCCGGCCCGCAGGGCACCCAGGGCTTTTTCCTTCAAGCCGCCTATGGGCAGGACCCGGCCCCGCAAAGACACCTCCCCTGTCATGCCCACGTTGTTGTTCACCTTGCGGCCGGTAAATGCCGACACCAGGGCGGTGACCATGGCGATGCCGGCGGAGGGGCCGTCCTTGGGAATGGCACCTGCCGGCACATGGATATGGATATCCTGGTTGTCAAAGGCATCCTTGTCAATCCCCAGCTGTTCCTGGTTGGATTTGGTATAAGTAAGGGCGGCCCGGGCTGATTCCTGCATGATTTCACCGATCTGGCCGGTTACCATGAGCTCGCCCTTGCCCGGAAACAAAGACACTTCAATATACAGGGTTTCTCCCCCCACCTCGGTCCAGGCAAGCCCTGTGGCAAGCCCCACCTGGCTTTCCTCCTGGTCCAGCTCGGTCAGGTACTGGGGCGGTCCCAGGTACTGGGTCAGGTTCTGGCGGGTGATGGTGAATTTGCCTTTCTTTCCTTCTGCAATTTTCCTGGCGATTTTCCGGCAGATGGTGTCCAGTTTGCGCTCCAGCTCCCGCAGCCCTGCCTCCAGGGTATGTTCCGTGACAATGGATTCCATGGCCTTGGGACTGATGGTGATGGAGCGCCGGATCAACCCGTTGTCCCGCAGTTTTCTGGGCAGAAGATGGGTCCTTGCTATCTCCATTTTTTCCTGGTGGGTATACCCCGGGATCCGGATCACCTCCATTCTGTCCAGCAGGGCCGACGGGATGGTATCGGCAATATTGGCCGTCAGTATGAACATCACATTTGACAGGTCAAAGGGGATGTTCAGGTAATGATCGGAAAATTCATAGTTCTGTTCCGGGTCCAGGGCCTCCAGCAGGGCGGATGAGGGGTCTCCCCTGAAATCATTGCCCAGCTTGTCGATCTCATCCAGCATGAACACCGGGTTGTTGGTGCCGCACTGGCGCAGCCCCTGGAGAATACGGCCCGGCATGGAGCCGATATAGGTCCTTCTGTGGCCCCGGATTTCCGCCTCATCCCTGATGCCGCCCAGAGATACCCTGTGGAATTTGCGCTTCATGGATTTGGCAATGGCCTGGCCAAGGGAAGTTTTTCCCACACCGGGAGGCCCGACAAAACAGATGATCTGCCCCTTTTTTTTGGGATTGAGCTTGCGTACGCTCAGATATTCCAGAATACGTTCCTTGATCTTTTCTAAACCGAAATGGTTGCGGTCCAGCACACTCTGGGCACGGATGATGTCCAGCACATCCTTTGTGGAACGGCTCCAGGGCAGCTCCACTATGGTGTCCAGATAGGTTCTGACAACCGATGCTTCAGAGGAATCAGAATGCATCTGCTCTAAGCGCTTGAGCTGTTTAAATGCCTCTTCCTCCCCTTCCCTGGGCAGTTTGCACCGTTTTATCTTGGCCTTGAATTCCTTGATCTCAGCCAGTTTTTCATCACTTTCCCCCAGCTCCCTGTGAATGGCCTTGACCTGTTCCCGCAGAAAATAATCCCGCTGGTTTTTGGAGATCTCATCTTTGACATCGGTCTGGATTTTGGCCTGGACCGTTGACAGGGCCAGCTCTTTTGCCAGCAGGTCATTGACTTTTTTCAAGCGTTCCGCTGTTTCGGTGGTCTCCAGCAGCCCCTGGGCCTCGTCCACCCGCAGATTCAGGTTGGATGCCACAAGGTCAGCAAGTTTTCCCGGTGAGTCGATATGGGATAACAGATCACCGATATCCCCGGACAACTCCCCTTTCAATGCCAGCAGCTTTTCACTGTTCTCCTTGACATTGCGCATCAAAGCTTCAACAGCAATGTCCATTTCCTCGGGATCATGGTCTGCAACGATCTGGATTTCCACCTTGAAAAAAGAGCGTTTTTTCACATAGGTCACCGCCTTTGCCGTGACAATTCCCTGGACCAGGGCCTTGATGCGGCCGTCAGGCAGTTTGATCATCTTCTGGACACGTCCCACGGTCCCTGTCTCATACACATCGTCGATCCCGGGTTTTTCAACCTCTGCATCCTTCTGGGCCGTCAGAAAAATATACCGGTCGTAATCCACGCTCTCTTCCATGGCTTTGATGGATTTGTCCCGGCCCACAAACAAGGGCAGCAGCATATCGGTAAACACCACAATATCCCTCACCGGCATCATGGGAAGGGTTTTGGGTATATTTTCGATGTTGCCCTCTTTTTCTATGACCTCAATGAGATCATCAATATCAGCTTCCGCCATGCAAACTCCTTTATTCTTCTCCACCCGGACCACCCTGTTTTTCACACAAGGGTTTGATCCGGTTGTAACAATTGTTTAAATCAGGTATTTATGTGATGCTACAATAAAACAGATTTTGGCTTTTACAATATCCCGGCTGAAAAATTTTATCATGTAAGGACGCAATGCCATGACAAGCCAGCTTATGTGGACCCTGATACCGGCATTTATTTTCGGCGCATGCGTGGGCAGTTTTTTAAATGTCTGCATTCACAGGATACCCCGCCACACATCCATTGTGTCACCCGGATCTGCCTGTCCGGCCTGCGGTACCCCTATTCCCTTTTATGCCAATATCCCTGTGCTAAGCTTTCTTGCCCTCAGGGGGCGCTGCCTTTTCTGCAGCACCGCCATTTCCTGGCGCTACCCGCTGGTGGAAGCTTTGACAGGTTTTGCCGGTGTGCTGGTCTGCCTGCGCTTCGGCCTGACACCCGAAGCTGGGGTGTGGTTTGCCTTTGCAGCCACCCTTTTGCTGGTATCTTTCATTGACCTGGATTTTCAAATCATACCCGACCGCATCAGCATCCCGGGCATTTTCATATTTGCCCTGCTTGCCTATTTTGTTCTGGACATGCCTGTATCCGCCATTGGATACGGCATTCTGGCCGGAGGCGGTATCCTGTACACGGTGGCCCTGGCATATTATCTGATCCGCAGGCAGGAGGGCATGGGCGGCGGAGACATCAAGCTGCTGGCCATGATCGGGGCTGCCACCGGGGTTCCCGGGGTGTTGTTCACCCTGTTTGCCGGATCGGTCCTGGGCACGGCTGCCGGCATTGCAGGCATGGTGATGAACCCGAAAAAAGGCGGGCAGATGCGGATCCCGTTCGGCCCGTTTCTGTCTGCCGGTGCCATACTCTATGTTTTTTTTGGAAAATTTCTGATCCGCTGGTATTTTTTCTAGCTGCTGTAACACACCTCGATCAACACCTTTCCCATGGTGGTCTTAAAGGGCAGCGCAAGCACAGGGCTGCCGGAATCGATGTGAATGATCGGCTGGTCCGGGCCAGTGCACACCTTAACAAACTTTACTTTCACCTTTTTGCCCTGTTCAGCAAGTTTCGTGGTCACATGGCCTGCCACCATATTGCTGATCTCCCCCACTGCATCAAAGATATCCTCATCGATCTGGGTCATCTCTTCTCCGAACATGGCGGAAACAATGCCCAGAATGCTGGATTCGGTGAAGCAAATGGCGGCGGAACCCGCAAAATCTCCTGTAATCTCCAGCATCCCTGAAATATCTGCCAGGGGGCGGGTGCCGGTCTTCAAAAATGGGGGGTCAGGCTTCACTTTGACCCCGGCGGTGGTGTCAAGGATATGCAAAGTACCTTCAACAAACGGATTAACAAGGAATACGTCCATATTTTTCTCCTGTTTTGGCCAATTCTATGTGTTTTGTGCCGTAAGGACAATGAAATTTTCAAAAAAAGTCAATAAATACTTGACACGCACTTCTCAACGACGTAACGTACGCTCAAAAGCTGCTTAAAGTGAGTTTAACCCCATGTAACGCGGTTTTGAAAGCAAATTCTAGATTTTGTCTTTACAGAACCAAAAAAAAAGGAGTGATCAAGATGAACAAAGGCGATTTAATCAACAAAGTTGCAGAAGTGCTGGACAGTAAAAAAGATGCCCAAACAGCAGTTGACACTGTGGTTAAAGCCGTTACAGATGCGCTCTCAAGCAATGATTCTGTGACCCTGGTTGGCTTTGGGACATTCAAAACAGCAGAAAGAAAAGCCAGAAAAGGCAGAAACCCCCAGACCGGAAAAGAGATCGATATTCCTGCCAGAAATGTTCCCAAATTCATCCCCGGAAAAGCTCTGAAAGAAGCAGTAAAGTAACGCCTTGCCTATTTTTAAATTCTGTTCAGGCAGTATTGTAACCCCATGCATACTGCCTGAACGGTTTTTTTCCCATGACATTTGATATAAAAACGATATTTGTACCTTCCAAGGGTGTAGACCTGGTATTCAACATGCAGTCTTCTGCGCCCACATCCCGGTCCAGTATCATTTTTGATGAGAATTTCAAAGACAATACCCTCATTGTTGCGCAGCCTCTGGAGCCGGTCTCTCCCAAAACACAATTTGACTCCCTGCATGTGACCACCACCTTGTCCGACAGACAGAAACGGATCCGCGTGGGAATGGCGTGTCAGCCGTACCGGTTCATCGACAGATACCCCCTTGCAGGCAATGCCGTGTCCAAAGCCCTGGTCCTGCGCTGTACCCCCCCTGTATTTGAGACCAATATCAGATCTGCATTCCGACTGCCCCTGGGCAGCCGCCACATTGTCAGGGCCAAACTGATTTTCAAAAAAATCCAGTTTTACACTGCTGCAGATTTTACAATCCAGAACATATCCTTTGCCGGTATCGGCATGATGATCCCCAAAAAGGTCAGCTCCAGACCCAACCCCCTCTGCCGCATGGAATACAATGATATTTTGCCCATTGGCCTGGTACTTGTGGATACCCTAAAAGATGAACCTTTCGGCACCCTTCTTGTGAAAGCAAAAGTGAAACGGATCATCACAGATTATTCCAAAACCCATATCCTGGCGGGTTTGAAAGTCATCCGGATCACCAGGGACAATGAAAGCCTGCTCAACAAATTCATTCATGCTGCCCAGATTGATGAACTGAAGCGCCTCCGTGCTTTGCGCTGACCCCCCCTTGGTCACAGGGTTTTTCCCAGGGTATGAAGATAGGTGTTTACCTGTGCCAGCACATCCTGCTGCCGGGCATCCAGCCTGCCGGCATCTGTCTGCAGCTGCCTGACATCATTTAAGGCCGCCGACAGGCGATATTTTTCATCGCTGCGATATCCTTTGACCGGGCTGTCTTTTGTCTTCAGGCGGTGCATATGGTCTGCCAGTTCCGGCGGGGGCGGTGCATTGAAATTGCGGGCCATGATCCTGGCACCAAGGGTTTTTATCCGGGAAGACTGCAGGGTATCCAGGACAGCCGATACATCATCAGGCCTTTTTTCAAAAAAAGGGCGTGCTGCATGGAACCGGGCGATATCTTTTTTTTCCGCCGGCGAAAAAAAACCCTCCTGGTACAGGGCTGCATCCGGATCGATATCCGGCACCACCGGGTATGCATAGGCCAGGTGGTTTTTTACCGTGGCGAAAAACAGGGCGGGATCAGATTGGAAGGTGTGGATCACAGCATTGGCGATGTCCCGGGATTCAGAAGAAAGGCGCTTTTTGAAACGGGTAAGACAGGGCAGCACTATCCACTGGTCTGCCGGCTTTTTGCGGATGGGCGCCCAGGCGTAAAGCCCTGTCTCCGGATCAATGCGGGCCCATCCGGGCTGGTCCAGCCTTATCCAAAGGTTCTGGTTCCCATAGGGGATGGAACCGCCGATATGGAGCACCGGTACCATATAATTGGCATCCGGCCCGAATACAGAGGATATCATGACAGCCGTGGGAAACATCCGGTCTCCTATCGCGCAGGTGTCGGGAATGGCTGCGGTTCTGGATATGTCTGTGTGTTTGTCAAAAAACCCCAGGGCATATTCCCAGATATCCGGCCGGCCTGAAAAAACCCGGGCAAGGGCCACCAGGGCTTCCACATCTGCCATGGCTTCGTGGGCACGGCCTGAGGTATCAAATCTGTTTGCCCGGGCGATCAGATCCAGCTTCAGACTGGGCCGGCCGTTTTCCCCACAGGGCCAGGTGAGCACCTGGTCACAAAAGATTTTGAACAATGCGGCCACAGGCAGGATATCCGCCCTGGAACAGCCGCTGGCATACTGGTGGGAATAGGGATCCAGCAGGTTCCGGTAAAATAAAAACCGTAAAAATTCGTCATCAAATCCCAGGGAGTTGTACCCTATGCTGGTGGTATCCGGGGTATTGAAAAGCGCATGCAGCTTTCCGGCTGCATCATATTCACTCACCCCCTCATCCAGGATATCCGGGGTCAGACAATGGGTGACAAAGGCATGGGGGGACGGCACAATATCTTTGCGCAGCTGTATGGTCAGACTGGTTCTGTCAATTTCACGCAGTTGGATGTCTGTGCGGATGCCGGCAAAGGTCAGAACCTGGTCAAAGGCCGGGTGAAGACCTGTGGTTTCAAGGTCATAGAACAGGTAGGTTTTCATGGGGTGTTAGCTGTTAGCTGTTAGCTTTTAGCTGTTAGCTTTTTTGTAAAGCTGTTCAACATCTTCTTTGCCTCATTGACCTGGTGATTACATGCATGGTTCAGGAATTTGAATTTATCTGTAACTGCAACTTTTCAGTTCCTGCCAGGTACCGAAGGAGGGGCAACTGGGTTACAGACTTCCCGCGTCAGGCTTTAAGCTAACCGCTAACCGCTAAAAGCTAACAGCTAACAGCTGATAAAAAAAGGGAACAACACCAAGTATCTGTTCCCTTTTGCCGTAAAAAAACAAGGAGGCTTATCTTTTGGAAAACTGGAAGCTGGCCCTTGCGCCTTTTTTGCCGTATTTTTTACGCTCTTTCTGCCGGGAGTCCCGGGTTAAAAAGCCGGCGTTTTTCAGCACCCCCCGAAGATCCGGATCAACTATTTCCAGGGCTTTGGACAATCCCTGGCGGATGGCGCCTGCCTGGCCTGTCTGGCCGCCGCCCATCACCGTGACAGTGATATCAAAGGCATCATCCAGCTGTGTCAGTACCAGGGGAGATGTCAATGCATCACGGTTTACACCGATGTCAAAATATTCATCCACTTCCCGGTTGTTCACCATGATTTTGCCGGTACCAGGGACAAGCCACACTTTGGCCACAGCATTTTTCCGTTTCCCTGTTGCGTAAAATACGTTTCCACTTTCCATTGGTATAATCGTGTCCTTTTTCCTTAAATTTGTACTGGTTCAGGCTTCTGGGCAGCATGCGGGTGCTGGTCGCCTGCATACACAAACAGTTTTTTGTTCAATTTTCTGCCGAGTCTATTTTTGGGCAGCATCCCCTGAACCGCTTTTTTGAGTACCTGTTCCGGTTTTTTTTCCAGCAGTTCCCCAGCTGTGAGGGATTTAAGGCTCCCCACATATCCGGAATGGCGGTAATAGGTTTTGTCCGCCAGTTTGTTGCCTGTCAGGCGGATTTTATCCGCATTGATCACCACCACCCAGTCGCCTGTATCCACATGGGGGGTAAACAGGGGGTTGTGCTTTCCGCGAATCCGGTATGCCACCTGTGACGCAAGTCTTCCCAAAACCTGATCTGTTGCGTCAATCACACACCAGTTCTCTTTGTTGTCCGTCCGTTTGGCGCTGTACGTATATTTTTTCATGGTTCCCTATGCTCCTGATTCATAAATACAATCCAAAACTTTTATACACAATTGCGGTTCCTGTCAAGCAAAATCTATAATTCAATCTTTTTATCCGCTTTTAAATCAGACAGCGAAGACAGACTCTGGCTATTTTTTGTAAGCCGTGCCGCATTTTTGCAGCTGACTTCCGCATTCAGGATGCCGCCATTTTCCACAATCAGGTCCTGGCATTCGACCTTTCCGGCACAAATGCCGGTACTCAGGATGATCAATTCCTTTGAGGCGGACAACTCCCCCTGGAAATTTCCGCCTATGGTAATGGAAGATACTGTGGTGGAACTAGAGTTAACCTGGCCCTCCTTGGCAATGATCACCACATCTCCGTCAATGGTTCCTGTGACCTGGCCCCGGATAATCAGCTTGCCGCTGCTGGATATGGACCCGTCAATTTTCAGTTCCTGGTCGATGATGGATAGATTTTTTGTATTTTTCTTTGCCACTGCCTTCTCTCCTTGCCTGATCAAAATTGCCTGAAATGTCTGCTGATAATTGCCTAAAAACTGATATCAATATAGAGTTTACCCACTTCCTGGTCATCCAATGTGGTAAGCACATGGTAATGCCTGCCTTTTTTGTCCCGGGAAAACCTGGGCATCAGCACCCCGTCAGCCCCTGTATCAACGGGGTATCCCCTGTCTTCTCCTGAATTGAAACTCTTGTTGCCCACAAACCCTTTGAAATTCACCACATACCTTGCAGGATCCACCGGGCTGTGCAGCACATCTTCGATCACCAGGATATCGCCATGATCCAGGGCGATGCGGCTGTAATTGTCAACAACCGTTTGTTTTCCGTTAACCAGCAGTTTATACTGGATCTCTTTTTTTGTCCTGGCACTGTCTGTCACTGCCAGACGGGTGGACACATCCGCCCCTGGCGCATCTATATCCAGAAACACACTGCCGCAGGCATAAAAATCTTTTTTTGCTTCAATGCGGGTGGAAGCATGGATCGGGATCTTTTTTTTCATGTCGTTGAAACTGCTGCCCACCCCCAGGATATTCACGCTCAACCCCCGTTCATAATTGGCCACCACATCAAGTACCTGGACAGTATCCCCTTTTTGGATCTGCAACCGCTGCATTTTTCCCACCACAACAGGAATAGCATCATTCACCGATATGATCATGTACTGCATCAGCGGTTTTTCCAGATCTATTCCCGGTGTTTCGGGAGTGATATCCAAAACCGCCATATACCCGTTGATGGCGTCTATCATCTGGCGGACCTTCTGCTCCAGGGGAAGGGATTTTGCCGATTCAATACCAAAAGCCGGTATCCTGCAGATATCTGCGGCATAAAAAGTGGCGGAACGGCGCTGCTCCTTGTGCCGGGTATCTGCCTGACCGGTCCTGTGGTTATTGAAATGAAAATGGTAAAACGGGTCATCGATGTTCTGGTTGATTTTTTTTATCACTGCTTCTGCCATGGCAGCCAGATCCACAGGGGTGCCGTCTTTGGCCGGGTCCAGAAGGTTATTGTCGGCAATAATGGACTGCCCGTATCTTTCGGGATTTTTCAGCTGGCTTTCCCATGTGGGAGAATATATACCTGATCCTTCATGAAGGTTTAAAAAACAATCGCTCTCACAGATCAGTTTCTTGAGCACATGCACCACCTGGGTTTCATAATTCACCACATGGTCATCTGAAAACTTTCTGTTCATGTCCTGGTTGATCTGTCTTTCCCTCTTGAGAATGGAAGGAAAATTTGCCCTGGGCACCACAATGATATTGCCTTTTTTCAAGGAGAAATCAACATAGGAATCAGCAGCCAGAAAACCACTGGGTTCATCCCCCTGGATCCCGCCGATGATGAGCAGCGTTTTCCCGGGCTGTGATCCTGATATCCGGTATACGTGCAGCTCATTTTCCTGTCCCTCAAAATACACCGTGTGGGTACGCCGGCCGGCCTGGGCCGGCTGGCAGATGAGAGCCACTGCCATGGCCAGGATGAACACTGTTTTTGCAGCAGACGCTATCACCCCAGATCTTCCTCCCCAATATCGATATCGCTTTGAAACATCAATTCTCCCTGGTCATTGAAAATAATGATGGATGCCGTGGTGAAAAATGCCTGGCCGGGTATATTCTTTATCCGGAATTTTACCGGTTTAAAATGGGCAATGGAAAAATACTGGCCGTTTCTGGTGTTGGCGGGCATGCCGTTCTCCAAAGGAGAGCCGGGGACCACCAGCCAATGGTCTGCATCTTTTTCCGAGGACCGGTTTTCCGGTTTGAGAATGGTGAAAATACGGCCGGAAACCTCCCCCGGCTTTTTGGACACATTCCTTATATCAAAGCGGACGAGCAGGTCCCCCTGGTCCCTGTCCCTTGTTACGGAAAATTTTTCAATATCCACCTTTCCCGCCTCTTCAGCAATGGGAATCTCAGTATCTTTGTGCTGTTGTGCAGCAGATGTTTCTTCTGCCTGCAGGCTGTCATCGGCATCTGCATCTGTGTCCGGCATATCTTTTGTGCCCTGAGCGCTTTGTGCCTGGATATGTGATGACGTCTGTTCCTCTTTATTCTTTTTTTCCCCGGTATCCGGACCAGAACCCCCTGAAACCGGACCTGATACATCTGATGCTAACTCCGGGTCCTGGCCTGACATGACCAGGCGTGCCATAAGGGTTTCTTTGTCGCGGGTCAACGCTTCCACCCGGCTTTCCAGGGCTGATGTCCGGGACGTCAGTCCCGTGTTTTCTCTGGACAGCCTGTCAAATAATGTGAAAAACACCCCGGCTGCCGCCAGACAGGCCAATGTCGTGCACAGCAGCAGAACCAGAAGATATTTCATGTATCCACCAGGCTTTACCCCGCCCATGTCATCCACGATGAGCACACGTTTTTTTTTGCTTTTTTTGTGGGGAGCGGGTTTTGACCGGGCTATTTCTCTTTCCAGTTCTCTCGAAATATCTTCCATACCCCATCCTTTTTGACAAGTGTCAACTGCTTTATGCCTGTGGTTGAAAATCCGCTGGATTCATAGGTCTGAAAAAACCGGATCTCCAGCCCGTTTTTATTTTTAATGATCGTAAAATCTTCTCCTGTCACCTTGATATAGCTGTACCTGCCGGAAAGCTGTTTTTTGCGGTTCACCCACTGGGTTTTGTTCATGCCGTCGCTATAAAAGCCTGGGGCATAAAACGTGGCATAGGCATCCATATCTTCGGCTGACCAGGCGGCCAGCCACTGGTCGACCATCTCCAGTGCAGATGCGTGGTCATACCCGGGCTCTGTTTTAACGGCAGATTCGTGCAGCACTGAAGCCCCTGCCACCAGAGGCGCCGGGCTTTTCTCATGAGATTTTTCCCGTACCTGGAAGGTATCTCCTGTGATCTTCAGATCAGAAGCGCCGACCTTCTGAATAAACAGCTTGCGTTTGCCTAAAAACTGCCGGGCATCTTTTAGAACAAGCCCAAAATCCATCAGCACCACCACCATGTCCCGGTGCTGGTAAATCCCCATGTCAGATGCCTGGATATCGATATTTTCTGCAGGATCTTCAGATGTTTTTCTCAGCTTTACCCAGGATTCCCACCAGGATACATCAGGCAGGTACCCGGGGCTGTAAAATGACAGATATTCGTGGTAACTGCCGAAAATGTGGGCCTGTATCCAGTTGTTCACAAAGGACAGAATCCGGTCTTTTGTCAGCTGCTGTTCTTCGGGTGTTATATACGCTATCTCTTCCACAATAACCAGCGGGGTGGCATGTAAAGTGATATAATCGGAAAGCTTGAGCACATCCTCATTTTCAACGGCAATACACCCGTTGGTATCCATGGATTTCAGGGCTTTGTCCGTACCGTGTATCCAGATGGCTGAGCCGTTTTTGCCCTGGCGGACATCCATAAAATTGGGGTAGTCAGTGGGAAAAGCCTTTTTACCATAAATGGGTGTCAGGTATCTGTCTTCATATTCATCAATGAGAAAATAGATGCCTTCCGGTGTTTTTTTATCCCCGGCCTGTTGTTTGGGGCCGATCACCTCTCCTGTTGAACAGGCGGTTTCAAATATCTGATTCAGATTCCCGGCCTCCGGGTCTGCCCTGTAAATATAAAATTTCTGGGTCTGCTTTTCCACCAGAATGGCATTTTCATTTTCCGGCAGGGCAATGACGGCAGCCGGCACAGACCGGGCCGATACCAAAGTCGGAAAAAAATACAAAAACCATACCGCCGTCAGCACTGCTGCCGGCACAACCGCCAACCTTCTACATCTCTTTGCATACGATTTCATGGGCAACACATCACATCATTTATTCCTTGGAGATGAACAATCATTCCGAAGGTATCTGGTTAAGGTGTTTGTACGCTGTATCAGAGGCTTTTCTGCCGCTGGAGGTACGCAAAACAAGGCCAATTTTCAGCAAAAACGGTTCCACCACATCCACCAGGGTGTCGGTTTCTTCCTGCAGGGTCGCAGCAATGGCCTCAATCCCCACAGGACCGCCTTTGTAGAAATCAATAATGGTGGTAAGATAATTTCTGTCCAGCCGGGTGAGTCCCAGGCGGTCAATCCCTTCAAGGGTCAGGGCGGCCTGGACAGTGTCTTTGGTCACTCTGCCGTCGGCTCTGACCTGGGAAAAATCTCTTACGCGCTTGAGCAGGCGGTTGGCGATTCTGGGGGTCCCCCTGGACCGCCGGGCCAGTGCCAGGGCACCATCTTCTGAAATTCGGGTATCCAGCAGCTGTGCAGACCGTTTGATAATAACCACCAGCTCTGCAATTTTGTAAAAATCCAGGGTCCTGAAAAGACCGAACCGGTCCCGCAACGGAGAAGACAACAGCCCCACCCGGGTGGTGGCCCCCACCAGCACGAATCTGCGCAGCCGGTACCGGTGGCTTCTGGCATGGATTCCCTTGTCAAACACAAAATCCACGGCAAAGTCTTCCATGGCCGGGTATAAAAACTCTTCCACCACCTTGGGGATCCGGTGGATCTCATCAATGAACAAAAATTCCCCGTCCGACAGATTGGTTAATATGCCCATGAGATCCCCCCCCTTTTCAAGGGTGGGACCGGAGGTAACGGTCAGTTCTTTTCCCATTTCATTGGCAATGATATGGCAGATGGTGGTCTTGCCCAGGCCCGGGGGGCCGTGGAGCAGGATATGGTCCAATGGTTCGTTTCGCAGCCGGGCAGCCTGGATGGCGATCTTCAGGGTCTCCACCGTATCGGCCTGGCCCACATAATCTTCAAACCGCACCGGCCGCAGGGAAACCATGTCCGGCATCTTGTCTTCCGGGGTGGCGGCCGGGGTCACTACCCCTTTTGTTTCTGAAGAAAAAGACAGGATATCATCTGCCATGTTTACAATCCCTCCTGGTAAATGGCATCAAGCAGATTTTCCGGGGTATGGATTTCCGGATGTTTCTCAAAGGCGGCCTGTATCATGCGCCGGGCAGAGGCTGAGGAATGCCCCAGCTGCTCCACCAGCACACCTGCCACCTGGAGGGCGATCTCCTGTTTATCCGGAGTCAGGGGCAAAACCGGATCACAGGCATTGTCGGCAGCATGCTCCATGAATGTCATGGTTTTTCCATGCAGGGTGGCGATGATCTTTTCTGCGGTGCGTTTACCGATGCCCGGCAGCTGCCCCAGAAAGGTGACATCTTTTTGTTCAATGGCCCGGGCGATTTCCCCCACAGGCCGGATCAGGGCCTTTACCGCTTTCATGGGCCCGATGGCGGCCACGGAGATGAACAACTGAAAAAACGCCTTGTCCTCCAGGGATGAAAACCCGATCAGCACCGGTTTGGGCTGCCGTTCACTCACATGGTAATAAATATAGAGACTGACAACATCATCCGTGCCGGTGCCTGCGGTTACCCGGCCCATGGTAAAGGAATTCACCAGCACCTCATAGCCCACACCCCCGGCAAGCAGCAGAACAGCATCTGCTTCACAATGGATGATATGTCCCTCAAGATATCCGATCATGGTTTTTCCTGTGCCTGTAATATCCGGTAATGGCCAAAGCCAAAGCATCTGATGCATGAAACGGGCGGATGGGTTCCTGATGGTTCAGCAGGTGCCGCACCGCCCGCTCCATCTGGATCTTGTCTGCATTTCCGTTTCCACAGATAATTTTTTTGGCCTCCCTTACAGCAATCTCTTCAACCCGTATGCCGGCCTTGCATGCTGCAACCTGCAGAACCCCTGATACTTTGCCCAGCATAATACCGGATTGCGGATATTTTTCAAGAGAGTAAATATCCTCGATCACCACAAAATCAGGCCCCTGTTCTGTGAGAAAGTCATATATCCGTGTGTAAATGGTGGTGAGCCTGAAAGGCGTGCTCTGGTCCGACCTGGTGGCGATACTGCCGAATGAGTACCGGATGACCCTGACAGGATCACCCTCCAGGACCCCTATTCCTGTACCGGCAAGGCCGGGGTCGATACCGACTATCTTTATCATCTTGTTTTTACCGGATCTGATGTTTTTGTCAGCATTCAGTCCAGATGTTTGAGTTTTTCCCTGGCAAAGCCAGCTTCTCTGGACTCGGGATACCGGTTCACAAGTTCGTTTAAAATCAGCCGGGCATTGGCTTTTTCCCCGAGTTCAGCAAAGGAGTATCCCTGCTTTAACCGGGCCGCTGCCGCTTTGTTTGAATCAGGATACTGCTCCAGCACCTTCTGGTATTCCAGAATGGCCTTTTCATACCACTTGTCCACATAATAGCTGTCTGCAATCCAGAACCGGGCATTGTCTGCATTGTCTGAATCCGGATATTTATTGATAAAATTCTCAAACTGGAGCCTGGCTTTTTCCATGTCTCCGTCATCAAACAGTTTTTTGGCAAACGCGTACAACCCCTGCTCTGAATCGGTCTCATCTTGCACAGCGCCAGGTGCATCACCTCCAGGTTCCGGCCGGGCTGCCGCATCCGGGTCGGCAATGGTCGGTTCAAACCCCAGATAGTTTTCCAGGGTGAGAATTTTTGTATAATTGCGGGAAATGGCATTGTCCAGCCGGTCCAGCCGGGTTTCCAGATCCTGCCGGCCAACCTGGCTTTTGCTGCTAAACCGGTGGGTGACCTCTTCGATCATCCCCTGGAGCTGGGCGGATTTTTCCTTAAGCTGTGTGAGTTCATACTTGATTTCAGCTGTGGTTTCCCGGTTTGCGGTTTCATTTTGCGCAATTTTTTGCTCAATCGCTTCAAGGCTTGTTTTCAGGCCAGCTTCTTTTCCAAAAAATTTTTCCTGCAGCGCCATCTGCCGGTTATTTTCCATTTCCAGAGCTGTGATGCGGTTTTCCAGGACCTGGTATTGTTCCGGGGTTACACACCCTGAAAATACCCAGAAAATCCCCACCGCGCACACCCACAAAAAAATATGTTTCATTGCAAAAACCCCGCTGCGATCAAAAAAAGATAATAAACACCCATGCCCTGGCGGGCACAACAAAGAATGAAAGCTGTTAGCTTTTAGCTTTTAGCTGTTAGCTTTTAGCTTTTAGCTGAGTACTGACGGCTGACGGCTTTCATATAACCCCCATGCCCTGGCGGGCACAACCAAAAATGAAAGTATGAGCAGGCAGACATTAACTTAACACTTAACACTTAACACTTTCATATAAAGATCAGGCAGTCTGTTACATACCTGATCCTGGTTGTTCACAAAAAA
>JAABSO010000049.1 GCA_011390335.1 Desulfotignum sp.
CACCAGCTCCATAACCGCTGACACAGCCGTGTTGAAATGAAAGCTTTCATCAATATCTGCTGTTACCTTCTGGATGGTCTGGTGTGTTTTGATATACAGGGATCTGGCTGCCTGGTTTTTCAGATCAGCCGCAGGTCCGGTGAACGCAGATACCTGTTGTTTGTCAATTTTGTGCATACATTCCAGGGCCAGGCGCCAGACCCGGTTGATAAAACGGTTGCTTCCTTCGACACCGTCTTCACTCCATTCCAGATCCCGTTCCGGCGGTGCTGCAAACAGACAGAAAAGCCGGGTGACATCTGCCCCGTATTTTTCCAGAAGGTCATTGGGGTCCACCACGTTTTTTTTGGACTTGGACATTTTAATGACCCGGCCGATGTCAACTTCCCTGCCGCACCGGGTGCAGACAAATGTATCGTTGGCTTCCTTCCTGGCCTGCTCAGGATACAGATACCCATGTTCCGGACAGGTCATGGTCTCTTTGCACACCATTCCCTGGGTGAGCAGCCGGGTAAAGGGTTCTTTAAAATCGATCATCTCAAAATGGTGCAGCACCCGCATGAAATACCGGGAGTACAGCAAATGCAGCACAGCATGCTCCACCCCGCCGATATACTGGTCCACCGGTGCCCAGTATTTTACGGCCTGCTCATCAAACATGCCTTTGTCAAACCTGGGAGAACAGTACCGCAGATAATACCAGGATGATTCCACAAATGTGTCCATGGTATCGGTATCCCGCCTGGCATCTTTGCTGCCGCACGCAGGACAGACCGCATGCGTGAAATAATCCAGGAAGGGCAGCGGAGAACCGCCTTTTTCCAGCAGATTGGCATCTTCAGGCAGCTCTATGGGAAGATCTTCTTCCGGCACCGGCACCACCCCGCAGTCCGGGCAGTGGATAACCGGAATGGGCGCTCCCCAGTATCGCTGGCGGGAAATGCCCCAGTCACGCAGACGGAAAGAGACCGCCTTTTTCCCCCTGCCCTGCTCTGCCAGCCAGTCTGTGATGGTTTCAATGGCTTTTTCGCTGTCCATGCCGTCAAACCGGCCTGAATTCACCATGATCCCCGATCCGGTATAGGCGGTTTCCATGGTATCCGGATCCAGGGGTTCATTTTCCGGCTGCACCACCACACGGATCTTGAGGCCATATTTTTTTGCAAAGTCAAAATCCCGCTGGTCTCCGGCAGGCACCGACATGATGGCCCCGGTACCGTATCCCATGAGCACAAAATTGGCTGTATAGATGGGGATCTCTTCTCCTGTGGCAGGATTGATGCAGTGCCGGCCTGTGAAAACCCCTTCTTTCTCATATTTTTCCAGGCCCTCCAGGGACCGCTCCTGGGCAGCGATTCTTTCTAGAAACTCTGCCACATCCTTTTCCTGCCGGGTTCCTGTGCACAGGGTCTCCACCAGGGGATGCTCCGGTGCCAGGCACATGAAAGTGGCCCCGAAAACAGTATCCGGCCGTGTGGTAAACACTTCGATCTGTGCATCCATGCCGGCAACCTGAAATGTCAGTTCAGATCCCACGCTTTTGCCGATCCAGTTTTTCTGCATCACCGTGACCTTGTCCGGCCATCCCGGCAGTTTATCACAGTATACCAGCAGGTCTTCGGCAAAATCGGTGATCCTGAAAAACCACTGCCACAATTTTTTTTGAAGCACCGGCTGGGAGCACCGCCAGCATTTGTCCTGTTCCACCTGTTCATTGGCCAGAACGGTCTGGCATTTTTCACACCAGTTGACAAAGGATTCCTTGCGGTATGCCATGCCGTTTTCCAGCATTTTCAAAAACAGCCACTGTTCCCACTTATAATACTCAGGCCGACAGGTGGCGATCTCCCGGTCCCAGTCATAGGAAAATCCCATTTTTTTCAACTGGGCCCGCATGGCCCGGATATTTTCATAGGTCCAGGCAGCCGGATGGGTGTTGTTTTCTATGGCTGCATTTTCCGCAGGCATGCCAAAGGCATCCCACCCCATGGGATGAAGGACGTTGAATCCCTGCATCCGTTTGTACCGCACCACCACATCACCGATGGTATAGTTGCGCACATGGCCGATATGAATTTTCCCTGACGGATAGGGAAACATTTCCAGCAGGTAATATTTTTTTTTGCCAGGGTCTTCAAAAACCTTGAAAATGTTATGCTCCTGCCAATATGCCTGCCATTTGGGTTCCACATCAGCAGGGTTGTAGCGTTCCTCCATTCTATCTTTTCCTTTCAAAAGCAGCTTCACAATGTTTTTTGATTCTCAAAACTTATTAGATGCCACAACCAAAGGCAAATAGCAAGACTGGATATTTGCTATAGTCGCGTGCGCTTCTATGGGGAGCCCCCTGGTGGTTTCCTGTGAACGGACCGTCAGAGCCGGAGGGGGCCTGGCGAAATATGCCCGGATGCTTTCAGTCCGAGAATGGATCGCTGTATTTCATTATTCACTTGGAACCCTGCCCCCGAAGGGTCTCGGGCCGGGCACCGGAAACCACCAGGGGCGGGGCCGGCAACAGTGTGCTGCAGTAAACGGTCGAAAACCTGGGATGCTTATAGCAAATATCGAGTTATCGCACTCACGGAAAGATTTTGATATTGACCGAAGCACATTGGAGTGGTATATAGAATGGTTTTGATAAGCACCTGAATGGCAGGTGCTGTTGTATGTAATCCTTGCTCCGGAACCATTCCGGGGCTTTATATCCGCAAGGAGAAGAAATGAGAAAGTATGAAACCGTAGTAATTTCTGACCCTGACCTCCAGGATCAAACACGCACGGAGCTGTTTGATAAAATCAGAAATATCATTGCACGGGAAAATGGCATTTTCCTGGATCTTGATGACTGGGGCAGCAAAAAACTGGCCTATGAAATCAGAAAAAAATTGCGGGGCCACTATGCCTGCCTGACCTATGGCGGTACAGGAGACCTTGTAAAGGAACTTGAAAGAAATCTGCGCCTTAATGATGATGTCATGAAGTTTATGACCATCCTGATTTCCGATGATGTGACTGCTGAATCTCTGGCACAGGAACTCCAAGATGCTGAAGCAGCAAAAACAGCTGCTGCAGAAGCTGCCCAGACGGCTGCTGCCGAGGCTGAACAAGAAACTGATGCTGAAGCTGATGATGCCGGCACACAGGTCCGAAAATCCGGACCTGATGCTTCTTCGGCAAAACCAGAACCAGAAACTGCAAAAACAGTCACTGACGAACAGAACTGATCTCAGGATTGGAGGAGAGATATTATGTATAAAGGCCAAAGAGGCGACAGCAAAAACCGGTTTTACCAGCGGCGCAAAATCTGCAGATTCTGTGTGGACAACGGCATGGACATTGATTACAAAAATCCCAAAGCCTTAAAGCAATTCATTACGGAACGGGGAAAAATCATTCCCAGGCGGATCACCGGCACCTGTGCCAAACACCAGCGCAAACTGTCACTTGCCATCAAGCAGTCCCGTCAGATAGCGTTGCTGCCGTTTGTGGGCAGACCCCCGCAGTAAACCGGACGGCAGGAGAATCTTACGGTGACCGACATCATCTTCCGCCCATCCGCTGCCAAAGATATTGTACTGGGCATCTGCCTGTGTATTATGATCTTTGCCGTCAGCTATACATTCCCCTTTCTGGGGGTATTTGCCCTGCTGGTACTCCCTTTGCCGGTACTTTTTTACCGGCTTAAACTGGGACGTAACAGCGGTGGTATCATAGCAGTGGCCAGTTTTGTGGTGCTCATGGTGATGACCCGGGGCTTTGCCTTTGATTCGCTGTATTTTGGTGCCCTGCTCATGACAGGCATGTTTCTTGGTGAATGCATTGAACGCAACATGGGTATTGAAAGGACAATGGTCTTTACCGTCACAGGGGTTACCGGCACAGCGCTGGTAGCATTTCTCGTATATGCCGGCATCCAGACCACGCCCATGGGGGATATGGTATCTGATTATATCTCCCAGTACTTCAGCCTGACATCTGCCCTGTACGCGGATATGGGAATTGAAAAAGAACAGATTGCCGTGTTGAATTCCGCATTTCTCATTGTTCTGCCCGGTATGTTCATTGTCTCATATATGACCACGGTGTGGCTGAATATTCTGATCATCAAAAAACTGCTGGCCAGAATCGGCATCCCCTTAAAGAACATGGAAAACCTGAACCGTTTCAAGGCACCTGACCCGCTTGTATGGGTCGTGATCGGCTTAGGAGTGCTCTTAGCGCTGCCTGTCGGGGCTGTTAAATACGTTGCCGTCAACTGTCTGATTATATTAATGCTTGTTTATTTTTTTCAAGGAATTGCTATTATATCATTTTTTTTCCAGAAAAAAGAATCCCCTGCCCTTTTAAAGGTATTCTGCTATGGACTGATCGCTGTACAGATCTATTTTCTCATTCTGGTCATAGGACTTGGATTCTTTGACAACTGGATCAACTTCAGAAAACTGGAGTTACAAAAATGATACCAAACCCTATCAGCCGGTTTTTTACAGGCTGAATCCTTTTGGAGGTTTACATGAAAGTCATATTAAAAGAAACCATAGATACCCTGGGCATTGCAGGCTCGGAATGCGAGGTTGCAGCAGGCTACGGCCGCAACTACCTGCTCCCCCAGGGAAAAGCAATTATTGCCACCCCCCAGAACAAACGCGTCATGGAACAGGCCAGGGCAAAACTCGAACTGCAGATTGCAAAAGAGAAAAAACTGGCTGAGGAAATGGCTGATAAGATCAAGGATGTGGTCTGCAAACTCACAGCCAAAGTCCGTGAAGAGATCTATCTTTACGGGTCCATCACCACCCACGATATCAAGGAATCTTTGAGCAGCCAGAACATTTCTGTGGAGCGCCGCTCTATCCTTCTGGCGGAACCCATCAAGGAAACCGGTGAATACAAGGTGCCCATAAGGCTCTACAAGGATGTGGAACCGGAAATCACCGTGGTTGTCGAAGCTGAAGAAAAACAGGAAAAATAACGTCCCTGCCTGTGCTGCCCGGCGACCTGGCCGGTGTCAGCACAGGCCCGACACATTTTGGAAAATCCGTGGCCCATACCAGATCCAGAAATTCAGATCCCTTACTTGACCGGACACCGCCCCATGATCTGGATGCGGAAGCCTCCTTATTGAGCGCTGTTTTCATTAACAATGATGTGCTGTTTGACATCACGGACATTATAACCCCGGACGATTTCTACAAAGGGGCCCATAAAAAGATTTTCCGGGTGATCCTGGCGCTTGCATCCCAGGAAGAGCCGGCAGATCTTGTGACGGTTGCCCATGCCCTCAAAAAAAAAGATGAGCTGGAAGGCATCGGCGGGGCAGCATACCTGGCATCCATTGCAGACGCTGCACCGGTTGCGGTAAATGCGGCACACTATGCCAGAATCATCCAGGGCAAAGCTGCATTGCGCGCAATGATCGATGCGGCATCAAAAATCATCCAGCAATGCCTTGAAGACAAGGGAGATGTGGAAGACACCCTTGATTTTGCCGAATCCTCCATTTTCCAGATAGCCGAAAAAAAATCCAGCGGTTCCTTCAGATCCTTAGGGGAACTGATCAATCTGAACATAGACAAATTAGAAGAGCAGCAGGGAAAAGATGGCGGGCTTTCCGGGCTTTCCACCGGGTATATGCGCCTGAACAAGATCACCTCCGGGCTTCAGAAATCAGACCTGATTATTCTGGCGGCCAGACCCAGCATGGGCAAGACCGCTTTTGCTTTAAACATTGCCAGAAATGTGGCCTTAGAAGAACAAAAACCTGTGGCGGTCTTTTCCCTTGAAATGTCCAATGAACAGCTTTCCATGCGGCTGCTGACTTCTGAGGCCCGCATCGATTCCAACCGACTGCGCACCGGATTCATCAGCCAGGAGGACTGGCAGAATGCCACAGACGCTGCCGGCATCCTCAATGAAATGCCCATTTTCATAGATGATACCCCCAATATCACGGTCATGGATGTGCGTGCCAAGGCAAGAAAACTCTACCAGAAACACGGGGACTTAGGACTGATCATCATAGATTATCTCCAGCTCATGAAAGCCCCTTTACACGCTGACCGCAGGGATCTTGAAATTGCCGAAATCTCCCGGGGGCTCAAAGCCCTGGCCAAAGAACTGGATATCCCGGTCATGGCCTTGTCCCAGCTGAACCGCATGCTGGAGCAGCGCAGTGACAAGCGGCCCATGATGTCGGATCTGCGCGAATCAGGGGCGCTTGAACAGGATGCAGACATCATCGCCTTTATTTACAGGGACGAGGTGTACAACAAGGAACCGGACAACCCCAAAAAAGGCACTGCTGAAATCATTGTTGCCAAAAACAGAAACGGGGCCACAGGCACGGCTTTGATGCATTTTCACGACCAGTACACCCGGTTTGAAGAGCTGGCGCCGGAAAACTACCAGGAATTTCAATGAAAAAACAGGTCTACGGCAATCTGGCCGGTCTGCGCAATGTCCAGATCAAACGCATTGAAAGCCTGTATTCTGTAAAATCCGCCCCGGAATATATCATCAGCCCTGATACTGCGGCTGAACTGGTCCAAATAAGTCATGAAATCCGCCGCCAGGTGGGGTTGATGGTGGACAGGAACGGTAAAATAATCTGCGTTATTGCAGGAGATCCCCACCGTATAGTCATTCCGGTGACACCGGACCATATGGCAATCCCGGGCCGCCTCAAAGGCCTGCGGTGTGTCCATACCCATCTGCAGGATGAGCCCCTTACCCAGGATGATCTCACCGACCTTGCGCTGCTCCGCTTAGACTTTATCACTGCCATCTGCGTGACAAAAGAGGGCCGGCCCGGTCCGGTGTATTCAGGCCATGTGCTTCCGGATGAAACACAGGCCCCCTATCAGGTACTGCCTGCTGCCACCATCTTTGACCTGGACATCGATTGTTTGTCCCGAATCATGGCCCTGGAAACCGAACTATCCCGGAAAAATGCCCTGCACAAACCGGAAACCGGCCGGGAGAATGCCTTTTTGATCAATGCCGTCACCCAGGACCCCCAGGAAGCCGCAGCTTCCATGGATGAACTCAAAGAACTGTGCAAAACAAGCAAAATCAATGTTATCGGCACCGCAGCCCAGCGCAGAAAACAGATCGATCCCAAATTTGTGGTGGGAAAAGGAAAATTGTCCTCCCTGGTGATCAAGGCCATCCAGAACCATGCCACCATGCTGGTTTTTGACCGGGAACTGTCCCCTTCCCAGATCCGGTCCATTACCGATTTTGTAGAAATGAAGGTCATCGACAGAACCCAGCTTATCCTGGACATTTTTGCCAGACAGGCCAAATCCAGGGAGGGAAAATTTCAGGTGGAACTGGCCCAGATGGAATACCTGCTGCCACGGCTTATCACCAAAAACACTGCCATGTCCCGGCTCACCGGCGGCATCGGCGGCAGGGGTCCTGGCGAAACCAAGCTGGAAATCAACAGACGGCGGGTGCGGGACCGGATCACCCGTCTGAAAAAAGAGATCGTCCAGATCCGCAAACAGCGCAGCCAGCAGAAAGCAAAACGGCGGCAGAAAAACCTGCCGGTCATCTCCATTGTGGGGTATACCAATGCAGGCAAATCCACCCTTTTAAACACCCTGACCCAGAGCAATATCATTGCGGCAGACCGGCTGTTCGCAACCCTGGACCCCTCTTCCAGAAGGCTGCGGTTTCCTAAAGACATCGAGGTCATTATCACCGACACGGTAGGGTTTATCCAAAATCTTCCCAAAGAACTGCTGGAAGCATTTCATGCCACACTGGAAGAGCTGGCTGAAGCAGACATGATTCTGCATGTCATTGACATCAGCAATCCCCGGTATATGCAGCAAAAGCAGTCTGTGGAAAAAATCTTAAAACAGCTGGATCTGGATACAATTCCTGTGCTGTATGTATTTAACAAGCAGGATATGGTGGATCTTGCCGATTTTGACAACCAATGGCTGCTGCACCAGGGAATCTGCGTGAGTGCCCTTGACAGGCAGACCTTAGGCCCTCTGGTGGAAAAAATGGCATCCATGGTCACGCTGTCCAGTACTGATTAGGTGTTGACCAATGTTTTTTTTTGCATTACATATACACACATTTTTGACCTGTGCTTTTAGCTTTTAGCTGTTAGCTGTTAGCTTTTAGCTGTTAGCTGTTAGCCAATTGCACAGGTTGCAAATTTTTATAAACACAAAGCACATACAGGAAAACTGGATCAGATGACTATCAGCGATCGTGAGAAACAGGATTCAATGGATATTCCTGAATGTTTTGGCGAATTCAGTAAACATAACAAGCTGTGCTTCACCTATTGCGCAATGTCAATCCAATGCTGTCTCATGCGCAGCAGGCATCCCAAAACCGACATACTTGAAAAAATGCTCATCCACAACCATTATGCCGTAAAACCCCACTGAAAGCCATGCCCCGCGGGCAAAACAACGCATGAAAGAACCGATCAAAAGAACTGGCCACAAGATTGTTCTGCCATTTTTTATATGAGAAACGTCACCCGTCAGTCCTCAATTATCAGCTTCCAGTAAACAAATACAAATTCTTCCCTGCTGCTATCTAACAGCTAACGGCTAACAGCTAACGGCTAACAGCTAAAAGCTAACATCCATCAGGAAAAAATTTTACCAGGATTCAGAATCTGGCGGGGATCAAATACAGCCTTGATCTTTTTCATGATATCCTGCTCAACAGGACCGATTTCCAGGGACAGATAGGCCATTTTGGTAAGCCCCACCCCGTGTTCACCAGTGATGGTCCCGCCTAAGGCAATGGTTGCTTCAAACAGCTGGTCCACCGCTTTTTTGGCCTGTGTTGCCTGGGATGCGTTTTGTTTGTCATACATGATATTGCAGTGGATGTTGCCGTCTCCGGCATGGCCGAAACTGACAATGGTCAGGCCTGATTTTTGTTGTATCTGTTCTATACGTGCCACCATGTCCGGTATCCTGGATATGGGCACCACAATATCTTCGTTGATCTTCTGGTTGGCGATTTTATAAAGAATGGGGGACAATGCTTTTCTGGCCTCCCACAGGGTAGTCGCTTCTCCTGGATCTTTGGCCATGCGGACATCCAGGGCACCGGCTTTTTTACAGAATCCGGTGATCAGGTCTGCCTGGACCTTTACGGCCCCGGCATCCCCGTCCACTTCCAGGATCAGCAGTGCCCGGGCCTGTCTGGGCAGCCCAAAACGCAGATGGTCCTTTACCAGCTCCAGGGATGCAGCATCCAGGTATTCCACACACCTGGGAATCACAGCCAGCCGCATGATACCGGACACTGCCCGGGCTGCCGTGTACATATCATCAAAACACACGGCCAGGGTTGCCACACATTCAGGTTTAGGCAGCAGTTTGAGAACAATGCGGGTCACCAGTGCCAGGGTGCCTTCAGATCCCACAATAAGGCGGGTCAGGTCATATCCTGCAACCCCTTTGGCCGTGGAAACCCCGGTACGAATGATATCTCCGCAGGGCAGCACCGCCCGAAGCCCGAGTACATACTCTCTGGTTACCCCGTATTTCACCGCCCTGGGGCCGCCGGCACACTCTCCCACATTACCGCCTATGGTGCAGACAGCGGCGCTGGCCGGATCCGGGGGATAAAAAAGACCGCAGGCCTCTACTGCCGTGTGCAGGTGGGATACGATCACACCCGGCTCTACGGTTGCCGTAAAGTTTTCTTGATCAATGTCAAGAATCTTGTTCATTCTGGAGGTTGCCACCACCAGCCCCCCCTGGATCGGCACAGCCCCGCCGGTCATGCCTGACCCGCTTCCCCTGGGGATAACAGGCAAATGGTTTTCCCAGGCCAGTTTCATGATCTGCGCCACCTGGGCTTCTGTATCCGGAAAGATTACAGCATCCGGCAGACACGATTGCCCTGTGGCATCATAGGAATAGCACAGCAGGTCTTCTTTGTTCCGGGTGACAAAATTTCTGCCCACCAGTTTTTCCATGTGCCTGAATACAGATTCAGAGATAGCCATCTAAAACTTACCTGATTCAATTTTTTGGGACAGATAGCGGACCTGTTCAAACATAACCCCTTTGTTCCTGAGTTCTTTTTCAACCGCATTCACCGAATAAATGGCTGTGGCATGGTAGCGCTTGAAGCTTGTCCCGATTTTCTTGATGGACTGGTCCGTATATTTTCTGGACAAAAAAATCGCCACCTGACGGGGTTTGACAATATTTTTTTTCCGGGATTTGGAGACAAGGTCCTGTTCGGTTATGGCATATTCCTTACACACCAGTTTTTTGATCACATCTATGGTGATGCGTTTCTGGTGTTTGCGGATATTGGCTAAAACGCTTTTTGCCAGTTCAATATCAATATGGCAGCCCAGAAGCTGGCCTTTGGCTGCCACCCCGAACAGCCCGCTTTCCAGTTGTCTGACATCATCACACAACTCCTGGGCAATGTAATCTGTGACCTGGGAAGGAATAGGGCAGCCAAGGCTTTTTGATTTGCGCCTGAGGATTTTCACCCGTGTCTTAAAATCGGGTGCCTGGATTTCCGTAACCAGGCCCATGGTCAGGCGGGACCGCAACTGGTCATCAATTTTGGGAATATCATCAGGAAGGTCACACCCTGAGAAAATAATTTTGCGGTCAGTATCCAGCAGATAATCCAGGGTAATGGCCAGCTCCTTCTGGATGGCTTTTTTTCCGGACAGAAAATGGATATCTTCCAGAATCAGCATCTCACAGTTTTTGCGGTATTTTTCTTTGAAGGTATCAATGGTATTGTTTTTCAGAGCAAAGATCATTTCATTGGTGAAATCCTCGGCTGTCACATAATACACCCGCACACCGCGTTTGCTGGTGATGACATGGTGTCCCACAGCCTGGGAAAGATGGCTTTTGCCCAGACCGGTCTTGCCCAGAAGATACAGAATGCCGGCACCATTCATTTTTCCCTGGGCCAGTGACAACGAAGCGGAATAGGCAAAACTGGAATTATCCCCCACCACAAAATCATCAAACGTATATCCTTTTTTCAGCATCCTGCCGCTGTTACAGCAGCCAAATCCGGGCAGAGAAGCCTGGACAGGTTTTCTGTTTACAGGTTTGAACGCAGCCGCTGCAAACGCACCGTCCCCATCCTTTTTGGGAGAATCCAGTGATTTAAACGCAATGCGCATTGGCTGTCCCAGTTTTTTGAATTCTTCTTCAAGCAGGACCTGGTAATTTTCCTTCAGGCGCCGGACAAAGAATTCATTGGGGGTGGACAGGCAGATACAGCCATCTTTATGTTCCAGAAGGTCAACCGGATCGATCCACATCCTGTAGCTGTGATCAGGGATTGATTTTTTAATTTGCGATTTAACCTGTGCCCATAATCCATTCATGGTTTTCAACAAGCAGACCTTTCCCATCAAACAAAAATTGGAGTTATTGCCAATTGTACCGGATTAAAAGATAATCTTCGAGCTATTGCGGACCAAAAAAAAACATGTGTTTTTCTATGCGAATATGGAATCCGGGTCAAACCGGATCATTCGTGTTAGGAAAAGATGAGCTTTTTGTTTGGCATAAAAACTCAACCAATTGAAATTTATAATCTTTTTTTGTGAAACAGGCCTTTTTTTAAAAATTACAGCAACTTCTCCAAGGCCTTATTATTTTAGGAAATTTCATTGATTCATTGCCTTTCGGTATTTGCCCCAAAATTCTTTTTCTCTGATTTTCTCTTATTTACTCAATTTTTTGTCAAATTTCATAAAAATGAAAATTTACTTGTCAATTCTATTATACCAATGGTTTCACAATGCAGCATGACCGGCAATGTTTACATTACGCATCTGCAATAGTATATTATGCATTTTAACCCCATTAACAGGTTTTCAATTTTATATGACATCTTTTTTTGAAACCGGAATGCCGAATCCCGATCCCCGGCCGGTGATCGGGATCTCCATGGGTGATCCTTTGGGCATAGGACCTGAAATCCTGGTCAAGGCGCTGCAGCATCCAGGTATGTATGATATCTGCAAACCCCTGGTCATCGGTGACCGTCACACCATGGCACGTGCCATTTCTCAATTTGCCACCGCCATGAGCCTGCACCAGGTGGCTGCACCAAAAACCGGCAGATATGAACCAGGCTGCCTCAATCTTCTGGCAGTTTCCGATCTCTCCCCGGACATGGCTGCACAAGGAACCATGACCCCGGATATGGGCAGGGCCATGGCAGACTATATCAAAACCGGTGTGACCCTTGCCCTGAACCACGATATTGCCGCCCTTGTGACCTGCCCCATCACCAAAACCGGACTTGTGCTTGCAGGGTCCCCTTTTCACGGCCACACAGAACTGATAGCCAGCCGGACCAATACCCAAAAATTTGCCATGATGCTGGCCGGTGACCGCCTCAAGGTGGTGCTGGTGACCATCCACATTCCCCTTGCAAAGGTGTGTGCATCCCTCACCCAAGACAAGATTGTGGACACCATCCTGCTGACCTCTGATGCTTTGCAGACACGCTTTAATATCCTGCATCCCAGACTGGCGGTGGCAGGTCTCAATCCCCATGCAGGGGAGGAAGGCCTTTTTGGTATGGAAGAAAAAGAGATCATTGCACCGGCAGTTTATGCGGCACAAAAAAAACAGGTAGATGTCTCAGGCCCGCTGCCGCCGGACACGGTTTTCTTCCACGCCATGAACAATAAATATGATGCCGTGGTGTGCATGTACCATGACCAGGGACTGATTCCCTTTAAACTGATCCATTTTGCGGACGGGGTCAACATCACCTTAGGACTGCCCATCATCCGGACATCTGTAGACCACGGCACTGCCTATGATATTGCCTGGCAGGGAAAAGCAGACCCGTCAAGCCTTTTACAGGCTGTGAAAACAGCTGTTTTTCAGGCCAAAAACAGGACAGACCATGGCAATTGATACCATCATGATCCAGGGGGCCAGGGAGCATAACCTGAAAAATATCGATGTGCAGATTCCCAAAAACAGCCTCACAGTGATCACGGGTCTGTCCGGGTCAGGCAAATCCACCCTTGCCTTTGACACACTGTATGCCGAAGGCCAGCGGCGGTATGTGGAATCTTTGTCCACTTACGCCCGGCAGTTTTTAGGGCAGATGGACAAACCGGATGTGGATGCCATTGAAGGGCTTTCCCCTGCCATTGCCATTGAACAGAAAACCGCAGGTCACAACCCCAGGTCCACGGTAGGCACTGTCACGGAAATCTATGATTACCTGCGGCTTTTGTTTGCCAGGGTGGGGACCCCTTTTTGCCATTTGTGCGGTGAGCCGATCATGGCCATGTCTGTTGACCAGATCTGTGACACGATCATGGCAATGCCCGAAAAAACCCGGATCATCCTTCTGGCTCCCCTTATAAAAGATAAAAAAGGGCAGCATGCCGCTGTCTTTTCCCGGATCAGAAAACAGGGGTTTGCCAGGGTCCGGGTGGATGGCCGGATCTATCCTGTTCAGGAGCTTCCGGCTCTGGACAAAAACAAAAAACATAATATTGCCGCAGTGGTGGACCGCCTCATTATCAAGCCTGATATGGAAAAACGGCTCTCTGATTCTCTGGAACTTGCCCTGTCTGTGTCAGAAGGCCCCATCATTATAATGGATCTTTCCGGCAACCAGGACATTTTGTTCAGTGAAACCGCTGCCTGCCCCAACTGCCATATCAGTTATCCAGCATTCACCCCTGCCAGCTTTTCCTTTAATTCCCCCCAGGGGGCCTGCCCCCATTGCGACGGACTGGGAACCGTCACCGAGTTTGATCCGGACCTGATCGTGCCGGACCCCAATATTTCCCTGCGCCAGGGGGCTGTGGTTCCCTGGCAGAACAAGGATTCTGTCCAGTTCATGGAGTTTCTGGATGCCCTTACCACCCATTATCAGGAAGATATCTATACCCCTTTTAAAAAATTGTCTTCAGCATTCCGCAAAACCCTGTTGTTTGGATCCAGGCAAAAAATTTCCTTTTACATGGAACGGGCCGGTAAAAAAATCTTCTACCAGAAAAAATTTGAGGGCATTATTCCCAACCTGAAACGCAGGTTTCATGAAACCAGTTCTCCTGTCGTAAAAGAGAATATCAGGCAGTACATGAATTTTATTGCCTGCCCGCAGTGCAACGGCACCCGCCTTAATCCTGCCTCTGCCAGTGTAAGGATCGGAAAGCACACCATATGGGACCTTTGCAGCCTGTCCATTCCCAAAACCCTGGCAGCCATTTGCGGACTGGAACTCACAGGAAAGGACAAGATCATTGCTGCAGGCATTCTCAGGGAGCTCACACAGCGCCTGGGATTTCTGGAAAACGTGGGACTGGGATACCTGACCCTTTCCCGGTCTGCTGCCACCCTGTCCGGCGGAGAAAGCCAGCGGATCCGCCTGGCCACACAGATAGGCTCCAGGCTCACAGGGGTGCTCTATGTCTTAGATGAACCCAGCATCGGTCTGCACCAGAGAGACAATGCCAGGCTCATCAAAACCCTCATGGATCTGCGCAACCTGGGCAATACCGTTGTGGTGGTGGAGCATGATGCACACACCATTATGTCTTCCGACCATGTCATTGATATCGGACCCGGGGCCGGTGTAAAGGGAGGTGAGGTGATATTTTCCGGCACCCCTGAAGATCTGGCTGCCTGTAAGGATTCGCTTACCGGACAATACCTGTCCGGCACAAAAAAAATCCCGATCCCTGCCATGCGGAGAAAAGGCAGCGGCAAAAAGGTGACCATTGTGGATGCATGCGCCAACAATCTCAAGCAGATCACGGTCTCATTTCCTCTGGGTTGCTTTATCTGTGTTACGGGCGTATCAGGATCTGGTAAATCCACCCTGGTTTTGTCCACTTTGTACCAGGCCCTGGCCAACCGGATCAACCATTCGAAAAAAGCAGTGGGACGTCACAAAGATATCCTTGGCATGGAACACCTGGACAAGGTCATCCACATTGACCAGTCTGCCATCGGTAAAACCCCGCGGTCCAACCCGGGTACCTATACCGGGGTGCTCACCCCTGTCAGGGAACTGTTTGCACAGACAAAGGACGCCCGGGCCAGGGGGTATAAACCCGGCCGGTTCAGCTTCAATATCCGGGGCGGCAGGTGCGAAGCCTGCGCAGGGGACGGCATAGTTAAGATAGAAATGCATTTTCTGCCTGATGTGTACGTGGCCTGTGATGTGTGCAAAGGAAAAAGATACAACCGAGAAACTTTGGATGTCAGATACAAGGACAAAAATATCGCACAGGTGCTGGACATGACCATCAACCAGGCAGTCATCTTCTTTGACAAAATACCTGCCATCCAGGCCAAGCTTGCCACGCTGGTGGAGGTGGGGCTGGGCTATATCAAACTGGGGCAGTCTGCCACCACCCTATCCGGAGGAGAGGCCCAGCGGATCAAACTGGCCAGGGAGCTGTCCAAAAAAAATACCGGAAAAACCATTTATATTTTAGATGAGCCCACCACTGGCCTGCATGCAGATGACATAAACCGGCTGCTATCGGTTCTGGACAGGCTGGCGGCTACAGGCAGCACCATTGTGGTAATCGAGCACAACCTGGATGTGATCAAATATGCCGATCATATCATCGACCTGGGTGTGGAAGGCGGTGACCAGGGCGGTCAGGTGGTTGCCCAGGGAACGCCTGAAGCGGTGGCACAAAGCAGACAGTCCTGCACCGGGTATTACTTAAAAAAAATCCTTGGTACCTGATTGTCAGGGCAAATTCATTCTTCAATAACACCCATGCCCTGACGGGCACAACAAAATATGAAAGCTATTAGCTGTTAGCCTTTAGCTGTTAGCTGAGTACTGATGGCTGACGACTTTAATATAAATTATGAAATAAATTCAGTCAGTTATAATAAATACCGAATGTTTTTACATTGATTTGTTTTTTTTAAACCACGAAGGACACGAAGAAGCCCTTTCTTCGTATCCTTCGTGCGCTTCGTGGTAAAACGATTTGACATATCCGCCTTCATCTATTTGTCCGGCTCCCCCATGGGTGTCCGCCATTATGCTTTTGGATCAATGACACAGACATCTGTGTCACAGGGACAGGCCCCGTCCACTTCACAGGCATATGCGATCCTGGATGCCTTTTTAAAAAGATCATCAGAGATCACGGGAAAAGATGTCCGGCTGTCCAGTGCAGCCAGGGTATGTTTATCAGGCATGCTGTCAATGCCATGGCCTGTGACCTTGCCGGAAAGCCCGTTGATGATTTCCGCATCCTCTCCATTGGTGGTGACAACATAAGGAATCTGGCAGGAAAAAATAATGCGTGATAAAGCCAGATTGGAAAGCCTTCTGGTCACAAGGGACCCGGGGGCAAACCGGACCATCATACCGGTTTTCTCCCCTGCCTGGACAAGAAAATCAATCCGCACAGAAGCGGAGCTCTGACCTGCGCGGATGGTTACCTGTCGGCGGCTGTGAATATCTTTTTTGTCATACCCGCACACCTTAACCAGATGCTGTGCGATCTTCTGTCGGTAGCGTTCATCATGGGTGTCGGCAAGGGTGTCCCCGGTGAGAAAATCAACCAGTTCGCCCATGACAAGGTGGTGGGGATTTTTTTCCATCGATATCTCCTGTGTTGCAGCGGTTTCAGGCAAATCCAGCCTGATGATACCGCATAATACCGCATAATCAGGTAATCCGCCAGGGGCGATCCTGTTTCTTTAATTCGTAAGAGGCACACCTTGCCCATTCCAGTCCGGGGTGATGATGTCCCCATCTTTGTCCGTCGTTTCAGGAAATACAAGCAGAGCCTCTGCATCTGTTTTAACCAATGGATCTGCAGCATCATTTTCCAGGGTCTGTATCTCTCCCATCACCGCATCTATGGTCCGGACATGGTCAGGCGGCAATCCTGCTTTTTTTGCAGCATTCAGTTGAAAAACCGCCTTGTCAACATCGCCCTGGCGGTAAAGGGTCATGCCCAGATGGTACCGGATCATAGGGTTTTTTGGGGATTTTTTTATAAGATCGGAAAACAGCCAGGCTGCCTGGGAATAGATCCCCTTGTGGAAATAGGCCCAGCCCAGGGTGTCGCCAACGGCAATGTTATCCGGCATTTTTTCATAGGCGGTCTGGGCCAGCGTCAGCGCCCTGCCTACATCTTTGTTGTTTTCCAGAAGAAGCCAGGCCAGGTTGCTTAAAAAAACCGGGGATCCCTGCAATTTTTCTTTGGCCTGTTCCAGGATTTCCAGTGCAGTCTTGAAATCCTGGCCGTCAAGGCTGTACCGGGCCATGGCGATCCAGGCAGGCTCGTAATCCGGGTTCTTTTGTGTGCATCTTTGCAGGGTTCTGGCGGCATCAGAAAACTGCCCATTTTTTTTATAGGCCCCAGCCAGGGCAACATAGGCCGCACCAAAGGCGGGGGCCTTTGCAATGGCCCGGTCCAGCAGGGCAATCTGCATCTTTACCTGGTCCATCTGTCCGGCCAGCCTGGCAGCAGTATAATATTCCAGATGGGTATGGGTGTCACTGGCCAGTACGGCTGTGACATGGTCCTGAACCTGTCCTGTCCGACCGGTTTTCAGCAGCATCAGATGATGGCGGAAACAGGCATCCACAAGAAATGGATGGGTGTCGCACACTTTTTTGTAATAGGCCAGGGCTCTGGGATAATTTTGGGAAAGCTCATCTGCCCGGCCCAGGTAGTACAAAGGCACATGGGTGTCTGTTGTCAGTGCAAGGGCTTTTTGAAACTGCCGGTATGCACCACTATAGTCCTGCAGTCCCAGCAGATTGAGACCTTTTAACAGGTACCCTGACGCATCTTCGGGATAGGCGCTGATAAACACATCCAGATATTTTATGGACAGGTCATATTCTTTTTTCTTATACAAAAGCCCGGCAATACGGGCCAGGGCGTCATGGTGAAGGGGATCCAGCTGCAGGGTCTGCACCAGCTTGTTTTCAGCCAGTTTAATCTTACCTGTTAGCATGTGGGCAAGGCCTAACAGATACCGTGTGTTCACCAGTCCGGGCTGCAGTTCAAGGGCGGCTTTCAGATGGGCGGTGGCAAAAACCGGCTTATCGGCATACAGCCAGTATTTACCCTGAAGCAGTTCAAACTGTGCCATTTTATCGGCACCAGCTGTTTTAAGCCGGTCAATGAGATCTCTGGCCTTGTCCAGCCGGTTGTTCATGATATACACATCAGCCAGGGTCATCCACAGGTAAAAATCATCCTGCTGCTTTGTCAGGGTTTCCAGTAATTGCTGCGCCATGGCATATTTACCGGCACCTATATAAACCTGCACCAGATGCAGGCGCAGCCCTAAGTCTTCAGGTTCAAGCCTTGCTGCCTGCAGCATATATGTTTGTGCCGTATCAAAATCATTGTCCAGCAGGTAATAGTCTGCCAGGAGCAAAAAAATTGCAGAAGACCGGATGGTGTTTTTTTCCACAATTGCCAGAATCTCTTCTGCCTCAGGTCCCCTGTTC
>JAABSO010000004.1 GCA_011390335.1 Desulfotignum sp.
CATGATCTGTCCCTCCATGAACACCCATATGTATGAAAATATCCGGGTCCAGCGAAACCTGGATATACTGGAAAAAGACGGCATGCACATCCTGGATCCGGATGCCGGGGCACTGGCCTGCAAAACCACGGGTGCCGGCCGCCTGCCCGAGCCCTGGTTTATCCTGGACCGGATTTTCCACATGCTGAGTCCCAAGGATTTTGCCGGCAGAAAAATGCTGATTTCTGCCGGCCCCACCCTGGAACCCATCGATCCTGTCCGGTATGTGAGCAACCATTCCTCCGGCAAAATGGGATATGCCATTGCCAGGGCAGCGGAAATGCGGGGTGCAAAAGTGACCCTGGTGACCGGTCCTGTCAGCCTGGATCCGCCTGTGGGGGTTGACACAATTCCGGTACAGACCTGCCGGGACATGGCAGATGCCATGATTTCACAGTTTCCCAGCGCAGATATCACCATCAAGGTGGCGGCAGTGGCGGATTTCCGCCCGAAAAGCCACACGGATCTGAAAATCAAGAAAACATCAGACCAGGATGGTCTAACCCTGGAACTGGTCCAGAACCCCGATATTTTACAGCGTTTAGGGGAGATGAAAAGGGCTGACCAGTTTCTGGTGGGATTTGCTGCAGAAACCCATGACCTTGCAGCCAATGCCCAAAAAAAGATCAAAAAAAAGAACCTGGACATGATCGCCGCCAATCTGGTGGGGAAAAAAGATTCCGGATTTCAGGCAGACACCAACAAGGTCACTTTGTTTTTCAGGGACGGATCCAAAAAAGATCTGGCCCTGATGGACAAGCAGGCAGTGGCCCATACCCTTCTGGATACCATCCTGGAGCAGTTTTCCTAGACCGGCCATGGCAGTATCCGATCCCATAATAACAGGCCCATCCGCCGATGATCTGCCGGCGGTTATCCAGGATTTTTCCCAATATCTCAGGTGCCAGAAAACCCTTGGGTTCACCCGGTATGACCTGTCACCGCAGTCCCGGGCCATTCTGGATACCTGGGGAGAAAAACAATCAACCCGATCAGCCTCTGGTTTTTATTCCCATGGTCCTGCATCGGCAGCCATTGTGATAGTGGACAGCCAAGGTACTTTTTTTTCCGGGCAGGGCGGGGGCCTGCTGAAAAAAATTCTGGCTGCCATGAAGGTCTCTTTTGATGGCGTATCCCTGTGCAATGCCACAGATCCGGCTGCGGTCAAAAACCATGTGCAGGCTGTGCGGCCGCACACCGTCATTGCCCTGGGAAGTCGTGCGGCAACAGTGGTGACAGGCCGGCAGGAACCACTGGAGAGCCTGCGGGGGCGGTTTTTCAACTTTCAGGGTATCAAAGCCATGCCCACCTATCATCCGCTGCAGCTGCTGGAAAATCCCGCCCTGAAACGGCCGGTGTGGGAAGATATGCAGCAGGTGATGAAAATGATGGAATCGGGCAATGATCGTTGACAGATTTATGGATATCCTGGTTGCGGAAAAAGGGTATTCTCCCCATACCTGCCGTGCATACCGGTCGGATATCATGGATTTTATAAGGTTTTTCGTTGGAGATCATGACAAAAAAGATCCTGCAGAAGAAAATGCGCAAGCCTATGAAATATGGCTGCAAAAACAGTTTGCCACACGGGTTACGGACCTGGAACCTAAGGATGTCAAAACATACCTGGCCCACCAGGTCCGGGCCGGAAAACAGAAAAAAACCTTGTCCCGCAGGCTGTCTGCCCTGAAAGCGTTTTTTGCATTTCTGGTGCGGGACAAACAGATGGCAGCCAATCCTGCAGATGGTATCCCCTTTCCCAAACTGGGCAAAACCATTCCCCGGGTGTTGACCGTGGATGATGTGTTCCGCCTGCTGGATTCCATAAAAACCGACACCTGGATGGAAAAGCGCAATTGTGCCATGTTTGAAACCTTTTATTCCACGGGCATGCGGATTTCGGAAATCCATGGCCTGGACATGGCGCATATTGACTTTCACAACCAGGTGATTAGAGTTCTGGGCAAAGGCGGCAAACAGCGGATGGTGCCGGTGGGGCGCAGGGCTGTGGCAGCGGTGAAATCCTACAGAGAAACATTGTCAAAGGATCTGCCCCCTGTCTTTGTGAACAAAGATTTCGGGCGGCTGACCACCCGGTCCATCAGCAGGATCTTAGATAAGATCGTCAATCAGTGCGGCCTGCATGTGCCGGTATCTCCCCATGTGCTGCGCCACTGTTTTGCCACCCATATGCTGGATTCCGGAGCAAACCTGCGGGGTATCCAGGAAATTTTAGGCCATGCCAGCCTGTCCACCACCCAGGTGTATACCCATGTGAGCATGGACCATTTGATGCAGGTGTATGACAAAGCACACCCAAGGAGTTGATATAACAACATGAGCAATGATACATTTCACGGCACCACCATCCTGGCCCTTCGCACAAAAAATACAGTGGTGATGGCAGGAGACGGCCAGGTCACCTTAGGCAGTATCGTGACCAAACACAAGGCCAAAAAAGTGAGAAGAATTTTCCATGACCAGATCATCACCGGGTTTGCCGGTGCCACTGCCGATGCCCTGACCCTGTCTGAAAAACTGGAGGAAAAACTCGAACGGTACAACGGCAACCTGACACGGGCCAGTGTGGAGCTGGCCAGAGAATGGCGCACCGACAAATACCTGCGGCGCCTGGAAGCCATGATGATAGCCGCTGATGTGCATAACACCTATCTTTTGTCCGGCAACGGGGATGTGATTGAGCCGGACCACGGGGTAATCAGTATCGGGTCGGGCAGTCCCTCAGCCCAGTCAGCAGCCGTGGCCCTTATGGAAAACACAGACCTTTCCCCGGAGCAGATTGTGGAAAAAGCCATGAAAATTGCCGCAGACCTGTGTATTTATACCAATCATGAAATCACCCTGGAGGTGTTAGCTGTTAGCATTTAGCTGTTAGCTTTTAGACATTAGCTGTTAGCCGGTAGTTACCAGGAGGAAGAATTTGTAATTGTTGCTGGAAGCTGATGGCTGCGTACTGACGGCTGACGGTTTTCAAATAATTTGACCAACCATATAATGTGGTCCGACCGTTAGGGACCAAACTGGAATATATCCATGAAAGATTTAAAGCCCAAAGAAATTGTAACAGAGCTGGACAAATATATCATCGGCCAGAAAGATGCCAAAAAATCAGTGGCCATTGCCCTGCGCAACCGGTGGCGCCGGCGCCAGGTGGAACCGGATCTCCAGGATGAGATCGCCCCGAAAAATATCATTCTCATCGGCCCTACAGGCGTGGGCAAAACCGAAATTGCCAGGCGTCTGGCCAATCTTACGGACTCGCCCTTTTACAAGGTGGAGGCGTCCAAGTTCACCGAGGTGGGATATGTGGGCCGGGATGTGGAATCCATGATCAGGGATCTTGTGGAATTGACCGTGAACACCCTCAAGGCCAGGCAGCAGGAAGCGGTACAGGAAAAAGCAGCCAGGCTGGCCGAAGAACGGGTCCTGGATATTCTGCTGCCCCCGACCCCGAAATCCAGCGCCCCGGAAGACAACAAACCCATCCAGATTTCCGATCACTCGGCACAGAACCAGGATACCGGTTCCGGCACCAGAGAAAAACTGAGAACCATGCTCAGGGCCGGCAAACTGGATACCCGGCAGATTGACCTGGATGTGGCAGACAGATCCTCTCCCATGGTGGAAATATTTTCCAATTCCGGGATCGAGGAAATGGGGATCAATGTTAAGGACATGCTGGGCAATCTCATGCCCAAGTCCACCAAGCGCAGAAAGGTGAGTGTCAAAGAGGCGCTGAAGATTTTGACCCAGGAAGAGGCGGCCCATCTGGTGGACATGGACCGGGTGAAAACCGATGCAGTTGCCATGGTGGAGCAGTCCGGCATCATTTTCATCGATGAGATAGACAAGATTGCGGGCAAGGAAAAAAGCCAGGGGCCAGAGGTGTCCAAAGAAGGGGTCCAGCGGGATCTGCTGCCCATTGTGGAGGGCAGTTCCGTGCCCACCAAATACGGGATTGTGAAAACCGACCATATTTTGTTCATCGCCTCGGGTGCGTTTCATGTGTCCAAACCATCAGATCTGATTCCGGAACTCCAGGGCCGGTTTCCCATAAGGGTGGAGCTGACCTCCCTGGGGGCGGATGAGTTTGTCAGGATACTGACTGAACCCAAGAACGCCTTGGTGCTCCAGTATATGGCGTTGCTGCGCACCGAGGGCGTGGATATTTCGTTTACCCAGGATGCAGTGGAAAAAATTGCCGCCATAGCGGTTGATGTGAATGCCTCCACGGAAAATATCGGGGCGCGGCGGCTGCATACCCTCATGGAAAAGCTGCTGGAGGAGATCCTTTTTGCCGCCCCGGATGTGGCAGATCCAAAGATTAAGATTGATGCAGCCTTTGTGGACAAACAATTGATGGATATCGTGAAAAACGAAGATTTGAGCAGGTATATTCTATGATGGCGGATACCCCTGACACGAATATTTTGGATCCCAATACTCCGGACTCGAATAGTTCGCAAAGGCCCAATGTTGCAGACATACTGGTGGAGGCGCTGCCCTATATCCAGCAGTTTTCCACCAAAACCATTGTCATCAAGTATGGCGGCCATGCCATGGTGGATGAAAAGTTAAAACGCGACTTTGCCAATGACATCACCCTGCTCAAATTCATCGGCATCAATCCGGTGGTGGTGCACGGGGGAGGCCCCCAGATCAGCAAGGTGCTGTCCGCCATGGGCATCACCTCCACATTCATCCGGGGGATGCGGTATACGGATGATGCCACCATGGATGTGGTGGAGATGGTTTTAGGCGGCAAGGTCAACAAGGATATTGTGGCCCGGATCAACCAGGAAGGGGGCAGGGCAGTGGGCCTTACCGGCAAGGACGGCAGCCTGATCCTGGCGGAAAAAATGAAGATATATGTTCAGGATGATCAGGAAAAACCCCCGGAAATCATCGATCCGGGCATGGTGGGGGATGTGGTGTCAGTGAACCCGGAGATCATCCATACCCTGACCGAAAAAGGATTTATTCCCATTATTGCGCCGGTGGGTATCGGCAAAAAAGGGGAGACCTATAACATTAATGCAGATGTTGTGGCATCAAAGATTGCCGCATCCCTGGCAGCTGAGCGCTTGATTCTGGTGACCGATGTGGATGGTGTCCTGGATGCGGATCAGAAACTGGTATCTTCTGTCAATGGTGCGGATATCCGGCAGATGATCCAAAACCTTCAGATACAGGGCGGCATGATTCCCAAGGTGGAGTGTGCCCTGGCTGCATTACAAAGTGGGGTGAAAAAAGCCCATATTATCAACGGGAAAATTTCCCATGCCGTGCTGCTGGAGCTGTTCACGGATTCGGGGATCGGCACCCAGGTGGAGTGTTAGCTTTTAGCGTTTAGCTGTTAGCTCTTAGCCTAATGGGGATGTGGAGATGAAAGATTTTAGCAAGCTGAAAGTATGGGAGAAAGCCCATCATTTTACACTGCAGGTCTATAGAATCACAAAGAATTTTCCTTCTGATGAACGATTTGGACTTACGGTTCAGCTACGCAGATCTGCGGCATCTGTTCCGACAAACATCGCTGAAGGTTGTGGAAGAGACAGCGAGCGAGATTTTGCCAGATTTATGAGTATTGCTGTCGGATGTGCAAGCGAGGTGGAATATCAGCTACTTCTCGCTTGCGATCTCAATTATATACAGAATGAAACATATGAAGAACTTAATCAACAGGTCAATGAACTAAAGAAAATGTTGAACAGTTTCATCAAAAAGCTAACAGCTAAAAAGCTAACAGCTAAAAGCTAAAAGGACTTCCATGAATACCCGGGAAAAAACCGAAGCATATGTCTGTCAGACCTATGTACGCCAGGGAAAGGCATTTGTCAGTGGAAAAGGGATGTTTCTGACCGATGAAGACGGGAAGGTGTACACCGATTTTCTGGCCGGGATTGCCGTGTGCAGCCTGGGCCACTGCCATCCTGAGGTTACAGCAGCCATCCGGGAACAGGCCGGCAGGCTGGTGCATGTGTCCAATCTGTTTTACACACAGCCCCAGGCGGATCTGGCAAAGGCGTTGGTGGAAAAAAGTTTCGCTGACCGGGTGTTTTTTGCCAATTCCGGGGCCGAAGCCAATGAAGCAGCCATTAAGCTTGCCAGGCGGTATTTTCAGCAGAACGGGGATAAAAAACGGTTTCGGATCATCACCATGGCCCAGTCTTTCCACGGCCGGACCATGGCCACCTTGACCGCCACCGGCCAGGACAAGATCAAACAGGGGTTTTATCCCCTGCTGGAGGGATTTTCCCATGTGCCGTTCAATGACCTTGCCGCCCTGGAAAAGGAACTGGATGACACGGTGTGTGCGGTGATGATGGAACCTGTCCAGGGGGAGGGCGGGGTGATCCCGGCGGATCCTGACTATCTTGCAGGGGTGCGGGCATTGTGTGACAGGACAGGCACCCTGCTGATATTTGATGAAATCCAGACCGGCATGGGCCGGTGCGGCACCTTGTTTGCCCATGAAGTCTGTGGGGTGACTCCGGATATCATGACCCTTGCCAAGGCCCTGGGCAACGGAGTTCCCATTGGTGCCATGCTGGCAACCCAAGCGGCTGCAAAGGGATTTGCCCCGGGCAGCCACGGCTCCACCTTCGGCGGAACTCCCCTGGCCACGGCTGCCGGCTGCAAAACACTGGAGATCATTTCCGATCCTGTGTTTCTGGCCCGGGTCCGGGAAAAAGGCCGGTATTTCAAAAAACAGCTCAATGCTCTCAAGGAAAAGTACCCCCGCATTCACCAGGTCCGGGGGGCAGGGCTGCTCCTGGGCATGGAAATTGATAAGGATGCCTCCTTGTTTGTGGAAAATTGTTTTAAAAAAGGGTTTATTATTAACGCCATCCAGGATAAGGTTTTAAGATTTGCACCACCATTGATTGTTGAAACCGCAGACATTGACCGGCTGGTGGCTGTGCTGGACAGCCTGTTTGAAAGAGGAGACCTGGCGTGAAAAAAGACCTGTTGTCATTACTGGACCTGGAAAAAAATGATTTCGATCATCTGTTCACCCGGGCACTGCAGCTGAAAAAACGCTATGCCAGGGGGATTTTTGACAAAATTCTCACCGGAAAGACCCTGGGCCTGATTTTTGATAAAAAATCCACCCGGACCCGCATCGCCTTTGAAACCGCCATGATTCAACTGGGGGGGCATCCCATTTACATGAGCACCCAGGATACCCAGATTTCCAGAAACGAGCCGGCAAAGGACACGGCCCGGGTTTTGTCCCGGTACATCGACTGCCTGGCCATGCGGACCTTTGACCATTCTCTGGTAAAAGAGTTTGCCCGGGCATCCGCCATTCCCGTGATCAATGCCCTTACCGATTCCTTTCATCCCTGCCAGATCCTGAGCGACATCATGACGGTGATCGAACATAAGGACGGGTACAAGGATGTGAAGATCGCCTGGGTGGGGGATGGCAACAATGTGGCCAACTCATGGGTGAATGCCGCCAGTGTCCTGGGGTTGAACCTTGTTGTGGCCTGCCCTGAAGGCCATATGGTCAAACCCGACATCATCCGGGCGGCCGGGGCCGACACCATGGACCATATCATTTTCACCAGTGACCCTGTTGGGGCGGTGAAAGATGCGGATGTGGTGTATACGGATGTATGGGCCAGCATGGGGGATGAAGAGGAGCTGGCAGGAAGGCTGGCTGCATTTGAAGGGTTCCAGGTGAACAAAGACCTGCTCTCCCATGCAAGGCCGGATGTCCTGGTGATGCATTGTCTGCCCGCCCACAGGGGCGAAGAGATTGCAGAAGATGTTCTGGAGGCGGCAGGGGCGGCATTCTGGGACCAGGCGGAAAACAAGCGCCACATGCACAAAGCCATTCTGGAAACCCTGATCCTGGGATAAATAAGCCAGACAAAAATGCCTGCCAGCCACAAAAGCAGCCAAAAGCTAACAGCCAACAGCTAAAAGCTAACAGCTAAAAGCTAACCCGCACAGGAATGAACATATGAGTGATAAATTATGGGGGGGGCGGTTTTCAGAAGATACCGATACCCTGGTGGAAAAATTCAATGCCTCCATTGATGTGGACAAGCGCCTGTATGCCAGTGATATAGAAGGCAGTGCGGCCCACCTGAAGATGCTGGCAAAACAGAAAATCATCTCTGAAAATGAGGCAGACCAGCTCATGGCCGGGCTGGAACGCGTCAAAGCCAAAATTGAAAACAATGAACTGGCCTTTTCTCACCAACTGGAAGATATCCACATGCATGTGGAGGATGCCCTGGGAAAAGAGTGCGGGGACCTTGCCAAAAAACTGCACACCGCCAGGAGCAGAAACGACCAGGTGGCTTTGGATATACGCATCTTTTTAAAAAAAGAAACCCGGCAGATCATGGATCTGATAACCGGTTTTCAACAGCAGCTGGTGAACCTGGCCCATGCCCACCTGGATGTGATCATGCCTGGATACACCCATATGCAGCGGGCCCAGCCTGTTTTGTTTGCCCACCATCTCATGGCATATTATGAGATGTTCAAGCGGGATAAAGAACGGTTTGCCGATGCTTACAGGCGCATGGATGCCATGCCCCTGGGAACGGCCGCCCTGGCCGGCACCACCTATCCGCTTGACAGGGAATACACCCGAAAGATTCTGGGGTTTGACCGGCTGTGTGAAAACAGCATGGATGCGGTGTCTGACAGAGACTTTGTCATGGAATTCATCTCCCATGCCGGCATATGCATGATCCATCTGTCCCGGCTGTCTGAAGAGCTGATCCTCTGGTCCTCTTCTGAATTCTCTTTCATCAGCATCTCCGATGCCTTTACCACCGGTTCCAGTATCATGCCCCAGAAGAAAAACCCGGATGTGGCGGAACTGGTCAGGGGAAAGACCGGCCGGGTGGTGGGCAACCTGGTTGCCATCATGACAACCATGAAATCTTTGCCCATGGCCTATAACAAGGACATGCAGGAAGACAAGGAGCCTTTGTTCGATACCATTGATACCCTGGCAATATGCCTTGAGGTTTATACAAGGATGTTTCCCAATATCCAGGTGCATGCCGGCAATATGCGCGCTGCCTGCAAACAGGGATTCTTGAATGCTACGGATTTTGCCGACTACCTGGTTAACAGGGGTATGCCTTTTCGCCAGGCCCATGCTGTGGCGGGAAAAGCTGTGGCAAAAGCCTTGGAAACCGGCAGGGAACTGGATGATATGCCCCTTGCGGAATTGCAGAAATTCAGTGATCTGGTGTCTTTGGATATATTTGATTTTATTTCTCTGGACCAGATGATTGCCAGAAGGGTTTCCGCAGGCGGCACAGCCTTTGCCAATGTGCGGGCAGCGGTGGAAAAAGCACAAAAGGAGCTGCGCCCATGACACGCCTCAGAACCATTTTTATTCCTTTTGTCTGTGCAGTTACTTTTCTGGGCCTGATCCAGGCTGCAGGATGCGGTAAAAAAACACCCCTGGACCTTCCGGAAAAGCCGGGCCAGGCCCTGACAGCCCCGGAAAATCTCAAAGCGGTTGTCTCTGATACCAATGTTACCCTGACATGGACACATGCACCGGATCCCAAAAATGCCGTTCTTACCCCAAGATATTTTGAGATATCCATGGCAGAGCCCGAAGACTGTGAAGGTTGCCCCTTTGTCTTCAGGACTGTGGGGCAGACATCCATGCCCCACATGATTTTTGAGATACCGCTTGCCGATACCTCTGTGTCCCGATACTTCAGGGTACAGGCAGTGGGAAATGACGATATCCGGTCTGATTATTCCAGTACTGTTTTGGTTGAGAAAAAATAATGGTGCTGCCTGCCACTGCCTTTTTGAGCATCGGGTCCAACAAAGGGGACAAGGTTGCCAACCTGCACCTGGCCATTGCCTGTCTGGACACCCAACCGTTGCTGCAGGTGGTGGCTGTTTCCAGGTTTTACAAAACCCAGCCCCAGAATTTTATCGACCAGGACTGGTTTGTGAACGCTGCTGTCAAAATTCACATTGACACAGAGGATCCCCTGGTTCTGCTTGCTGTTTTAAAACAGATTGAAACCCGGATAGACAAACAGGGCAAGCCCTTCCGGTTCGGACCCAGGAAAATTGACCTGGATATCATCTATTTTGCAGACATGGTCATGAAAACAGATACCCTTCAAATTCCCCATCCCAGGATGCATGAAAGAAGTTTTGTTTTACAGCCCATGTGTGATATAGGAGCCGCAGCAGTTCATCCGGTATTGAAAATGACGACCCGGAAATTGTGCCAAAAAATTGAAAAACAGGAAAACCAGGCGGTAATCCCCCTGGATGAGGAGGAATGACGTGAAGTTTTTTATTGATACAGCCAATATCGACCAGATCAAGGATGCCAACAGTATGGGCATGGTGGACGGTGTCACCACCAACCCGTCCCTGATTGCAAAAGAAGACGGTGAATTCAAGGATATCATTGCCCGGATCTGCAAGGAAGTGACAGGCCCTGTGAGCGCAGAGGTGATCAGCCTGGAATATGCGGGCATGGTGTCAGAAGCCCGGGACCTGGCAAAGATTGCCGATAATATTGTGGTGAAAATTCCCATGACCGTGGATGGCCTCAAGGCGGTGAAAACCCTGAGTGCAGAAGGCATAAAAACCAATGTCACCCTGGTTTTTTCAGCGCTGCAGGCCCTGATGGCTGCCAAAGCCGGTGCCACATACGTGTCCCCTTTTGTGGGCCGTCTGGATGATCTGGCTGAAGAAGGCATGAAGCTGGTGGATGAGATTGCCCAGATTTTTGCCAACTATGACTTTGACACGGAAATTATCGTGGCCAGCGTGAGAAGCTCTCTGCATGTGCTTGATTCCGCTCTGCTGGGTGCTGATATTGCCACTATCCCTTACGGGGTGTTGAAAAAACTGGCAGCCCATCACATGACAGACAAAGGCATTGCATCCTTTCTGGCGGACTGGAACAAAAAGAACGCATGAAGCAGAAACTGCATGTTCTGCCCAATTTGCTGTTGACAAAAAAGCGTGAACCTTATATAAATTTCTTTTGTTGCTGAGCGGGAATAACTCAGTGGTAGAGTGCGACCTTGCCAAGGTCGAAGTCGCGGGTTCAAATCCCGTTTCCCGCTCCAGACAAGGCGGCTTGGCCAAGGGGTAAGGCAACGGCCTGCAAAGCCGTTATTCTCCGGTTCGAATCCGGAAGCCGCCTCCATAATAAAATCAAGGGCCTGGGAGAAATTCCAGGCCTTTTTTTTATGCCGGGAAAATTGATTTTTTCATTGTATTTCCCACTTCCTCCCAATTTATTGGGATTTTTCCCGGATTGTTTCGGGGGTGTTTCCATAAGCTGTTCATGCTTTTAATACGCGCCAGATGCCGTTTTTCAAATTCCCGCTTGATTTTCTTGGGGCAAAATACCATAATTTGGTTGCTTTATTTATTTTGATGTGGAAACCAGTGCCTTAACCTGATTAACCATAAGGAGACAAAGATGAAAATTCTGGTGGGATACAAGGGGGTGAATGTGGGGCAGGATCTGCTGAAAATTGCAGATTTTCATGCCAGGGCGTTTGATGCACAGGTTCTGGTGGCAACCTCCATGAAGGGCGGGGCAAATCTTGACCAGTCTGAAGTCTATGCAGCGGAAGAAAATCTCAAACTCACCAGACAGTTTTTTGATCAAAAAAAGATTGCCTGTGAAACCCATCTGCTGGTCCGGGGAATGGAACCGGGCGAGGATATTGTCAGCTTTGCCCGGGAACAGGGTGTAGATGAAATCATTATCGGGATCAAAAGCCGTTCCAAAGTGGGAAAATTGATATTCGGGTCCACCGCCCAGGTTGTTATCCTCCAGGCCCACTGCCCTGTGGTGACCGTTAAGTAATGCAGATAATAAAACAGTTCAAAGCACTTTCCGACCCAACCCGGCTGCGGCTGCTTCATATCCTCAATGAAGTGGAATTGAGCGTAAACGAAATTGTTTCCATAGTGGACATGATCCAGTCCGGTGTGTCCCGGCATTTGAAAATTCTGCTGGAATCCGGGCTGCTGGCATCACGAAAAGAGGGCAGCTTCATGTATTATTGTGCATCCAGGCACCCGGAAACCCGCCCTTTGATTACACTTGCCTGCGCCAGAATCCAGGATGACCCGCTCTTTCGGCTGGACCTTGAGAAAGCCAGACAGATCATCACCATCAGAAAAAACCGCACCAAACGGTTTTTCAGTACAGTGGCGCCCCAGTGGGAAGGCCTGAAAAAAGAGGTGCTGGGAAATTTTAACCTCAATGCCATCCTCAAGGAGCGTATCCTGGGCCGCAGCAGCATTGCAGATCTGGGATGCGGCACAGGCGAGCTTCTGGGACAACTGGTCCAGGAAAACAGCCGGGTACTCATCGGTGTGGATGCATCCCCGGAAATGCTGGAGCAGGCCAGAATCAAACTGCCTGATGCCGGGTCCATAGAATTGCGGCTGGGGGAAGTGGAATACCTGCCCATGAAGGACCTGGAGGTGGACACGGTTGTCATGAGCATGGTATTGTACCACATTTTTCAACCGGAAAAAGCCATCCTCGAAGTGTTCCGGGTGCTCAAGCCCGGGGGGGTGTTTCTGCTGGCTGATTTTAATCACCATGACCAGGAAGATATTAAAAATATTATTGGCGGCACCTGGCTGGGATTTGAAAAACAACAGGTGAAAGAATGGCTGGTTCAAAGCGGATTTTGTCCTGCATCCATGGATGAGTATGCAGTGGAGCGGGGATTGTCCATAAATCTGTTCACCGCCCGAAAATGACAAAGGAGATTTCATGATTGTTCCGGTAATTCTGGCAGGGGGATCAGGCACAAGGCTGTGGCCCCTGTCCAGGCAATTGTATCCAAAGCAGCTCATTAACATATACAACCAGCATACCATGCTCCAGAACACGGTGCTCCGCCTGGAAGAAACCCGGCATACAGACCTGCCTGTGATTGTGTGCAATGAAGCCCACAGGTTCATGGCGGCAGAGCAGATGCGGCAGATTCAGGTAAATCCCCAGGCCATAATCCTGGAGCCGGCAGCCAGAAACACGGCACCTGCCATTGCCCTGGCTGCCGTCAAGCTGCTGGCCATGGACCAGGACCCGGTGCTGCTGGTGCTGCCTGCAGACCACCGCATTGAAAACACGGATGCCTTTCACGCGGCTGTGCGCCAGGGAGCAACCCTGGCAGAAAAAGGATATCTGCTTACCTTTGGCATTGTTCCCACCTCCCCTGAAACCGGGTATGGATATATCCAGAAAGGGTCTGTGCTGGGAGACAATGCCTGTGAGATCAAACGGTTTGTCGAAAAACCTGATCTGCAGACAGCCCGCAACTATCTGACAGCCGGAGACTATTGCTGGAATTCGGGCATGTTCATGTTCCAGGCCTCAACCATTTTACAGGAGCTTGAACGCCAGGCCCCGGATATGGTTGCCATATGCCGTCAAGCGGTTGCAGCCGGAAACCAGGACCTGGATTTTTTCCGGGTGGATCAAACCATATTTGAAAAGGTTTCCGCTGATTCCATTGATTATGCAGTCATGGAAAAAACCAGGAAAGGGGTGATGATTTTTTTGGATGCCGGGTGGAATGATCTTGGCTCTTTTGACGCTTTGTACCAGACCGAGGCCAAGGACCAGGATGCCAATGTTCTCAGGGGTGATGTGTTGACCCATGATGTCACAGATTCCTATATCAATGCCCAGAGCCGCCTGGTGGCAGCAGTGGGCCTGGATGCTTTTGTGGTGGTGGAAACAAAGGATGCTGTCCTGGTTTCCCCGAGAAACCGGGTCCAGGATGTCAATCAGATCGTAAAACAGCTCAAGACTTTGAAACGCCCGGAATCAAGTACCCATGCCAAAGTGTACCGGCCCTGGGGGGACTATGAAACCATTGACATGTCCCAGCGGTACCAGGTGAAACGAATCACGGTGAAACCCGGTGCCAAACTGTCCTTGCAAAAGCATTTTCACCGGGCTGAGCACTGGACTGTTGTATCCGGCAGCGCTATTGTCACCCAGGGGGACAAAGAATTTCTGCTCAAGGAGGATGAATCCACCTATATCCCTTTGGGAACCACCCACCGCCTGGAAAATCCCGGCAAGATACCCCTGGAACTTATTGAGATCCAGTCCGGGCCATACCTGGGAGAAGATGACATTGTCCGGTTTGATGATGTCTATGGCAGAAAAAACGGCCAATGATTATTTTTATTGCAAATCCAGGCAAAATATTTAAAACTACCCTTTTAGCAGACACATGTGCACAGAAAATGAAAATGACAAGATCAAATTTGGAGCAGGTCAATGGCTGATATGATTCCTGAAACCATGAAAGGCAAATTTCTTCTGGCAATGCCGGGGCTTCCGGATCCCAATTTTGCCCAGACCTTGACCGGCATGTGTGAACACAATGAATCCGGTGCCTTAGGGTTTATTGTCAACAAAATACACCCGCTGCTCACCGGGCGCGAACTCTTTGAAGACCTGAATATCACCTGTGATGAAAGCGTGGATACCCTGGATATTTATCTGGGGGGACCGGTTCAGCCATCAGGCGTATTTGTGCTCCATGGCCCCCCCTTTAACTGGAACGAAACCCTTAAAGTTGCCGACTGGCTTGCCCTGAGCAATTCTCGGGACATTCTGGAAGCCATTGCAGTCCAGAAGGGCCCGGATGATTTCATGATCATGCTGGGATGTGCCGGATGGGGACCCATGCAGCTGGACAATGAACTCCATGACAATGCATGGCTCACCTGCCCCATGACCAGGGATATCATGTTCTCCACCCCATGTGACCTCAGGTATGAAAAAGCCATGATGTTGATCTCCTGACACTTTACGCGCCGTGACTATGGCCCCTCAAACTTCTCTATACAAGACCATTGATACCATTGCAGCCGACACCCTGGCGGTGATCCGGATGATGGAAGATATCCCGTTGATGTCCGGGACCGCCCTTGAAAATTATAAGAAAAACTGCCGCATGATGCCGGAACAGATCCGTTCCAACCTGATTAAAATAGCGGTGGTGGGGGTTATTAAATCCGGGAAAAGCACCCTGATCAATGCCATGATCGGAAAAGAACTGGTAAAAAGAGGGGCAGGGGTTGTTACATCCATTACCACCCGCATTAGAAAAGGCGGCAAAAATCGCGCCAGGATTTTTCTCAAGTCCTGGGATGATATCAACCGCACCTTGAGAAACACCCTGGAAATGTTCCCAAAAGATGAAAATGACAGCCGGAAAATCGATATAGCAGGATTTGACCTGCGACGGCAGAAGGACCGGGCATTTTTACGACAGGTGTATGAAAACATGGTGCAGGATTTTCCCGTCACCGACCAGGGAATACGTCCGGAAACCCTGATTATCCGCAATGCCCTGGAAGGATATGAAACCTGCAGGGATATTGTGGGACCTGACCGGGGATGTATGGTGTTTGAGGCAAAACAGTTTGAAAACCATAAAACCTTTACCGGTGATCCAGCCAATGCGTTTTATGTCAGGGACGTCTGTCTGGAATTGTACGGAAAAACGCTGGAACCCCATATTGAAATCGCCGACTGCCAGGGTGCGGATTCCACAGATCCGGCCCAGCTGACACAGATTTTAAACTATGTTCAGGAATCCAGCCTCATCCTCTACTGTATCAGTTCCAGGACCGGACTGCGCCAGGCAGATATGCAGTTTCTGGAACTGATCCGGAAACTGGGACTGGCGGACAAAATTATTTTTATCAACAATTGTGATCTGTCCGAGCACGAAACCCTGGAGGATCTTCTGGCCATTGAGAACCAGACCCGTAAGGACCTGGGATTATTGGTGCAGGAGCCTGAGATATACTCTTTTTCCGCCTTGCTGGACCTGTTCTCAACCATGGAAAAACGTTTGAGCAGGAGAAACAGAAAAAGGCTGGACCTGTGGCAGGAAGATACAGCCATGGCCGGGTACTGCAAAGATTCTGCGGGACAATTTTTTGAGCGGTTTTCTGACATATGCCGGGATCATCACCGCTCCCTGCTGGTTGCCGGCCATCTGGAGCGGCTGCTTTTTATGGTTGATGCCATGGAAAAAAAAGCGCTCCTGTTCACACAAATGACGGCATCTGACATGGACGGCAGCAAAAATGCAAAAATTCGTCTTGAACAGGTGCGAAACAATGTTACCAGGCTCAGATCCATTGTGGAACACTCTATCCCGGGTGCGGTGTCCGGACTGACCAGGGAGATTGAAGCTGATCTGGACAAATCCTTTGCGCATGATGCCGTCCATATCCGCAAAAAAATCCGGGAGTTTATCCGCCACACCCCCCTTGATGCAGAACCCTACAAACACCGTATAAAAACCCTTGGCATCAAAAAAATTCTTTATCTGATGTTTCAGGATTTTAAAAGGGAACTGGACCTGTTTGTCATCGAACAGGTGCTGCCGGATATAAAGACCCTGGTGGCTGAAAATGAAGCCCGTGTGGAAACCTATTTCCAATCCCTGCTGGATTCCTATCAGGTTGATATTTTACAGCTGACCCCTGCAACGGCATTGGATGGGGACACGGCTGATGCGCAGCCATCGGCAGAACACAAGGATACTGTCTTGCGCGTGGATGTTCAGGCCATAAAGAAAATACTGGGACTGGTACTGCCCAGGGCCGGTTTTTCCCCTGATTATACCAGCCGGATGCAGACCGGTGCGGTTACCGGGATGGGTGTACATGCCTTTGTACGATTATTGTCTATGATAAAGGACAAAACCAGGTCCTTTTCATTTGCCCCCGGATTTGATGCAGCTGCCGCACGGATAAAAAAACAGAGCCTGGCCGCGGCAGACCTTCAGATAGATCAGTTTCACAACCGATTGAAAAACAGCTATTTTGTGCCGCTGATCCAGGCTGTTGCCCGGGATTTTTCAGAAAAGATCCAGGACCGGTTTTCACTGTATGCCTCTTTGGACGTAGATATGGAACAGGTGGTTGATCTGCGGCAGACCCAAAAACTGGAACAGCAGGAAAAAATCACCACGATTTTATCCCGGCTGCAGCAGATTCGTATGGAAATTGACCAGATTACATGATAAGATTTTTAAAAATATCATAAACGGACCGGATACGGTTTTTAACCTGCTTTGTTTTTTTCGGACCCTTTTTTTGGGATAATGACATGAAACAATTTGGCCCCTCCCATATCCTTCCTGATAATATGGATGAACAGCATATTTTTCTGATGCGTCTTCAGTTGTTAATGGTGATGATAAAGGCCAGACTCAGGGGATATCCCACAGGGGAATTGAGAAAAAAAGCAGTGCTTGAAAACGCGGCAGCCCTGCATAAATTGATTGTGAACACAGATCTGTCCGGTCTTGTGCTGCATGGTTCTTCCCACCTGTTCAGACAGCGGATCAAGCTTTTATGTGTCATGGCCGTTGCCGTCATATCTGAAGACTGTCCCTTGGGGGTTCACCGCAGGGAGGCGGTTCTGGAAAATATTGACAACCTGATGCAAAGCGCATTTGCAACCAAAAAACTGGTGTTGTTCCATGATGTGCTGAATGCGGCCTGACCCGGACTGTTTTACGGAGGCATACCATTATTCAAGACGTAAAAATTGTGGTTGTTGAAAATGATGCAGCGCTTTTACACCTGATGCTAAATGCCTTGAGTTATTGCGTAAACCGGGAAGTAAAGGGCTTTGGGGACAGTACACAGCTTTGGCAGTATTTCCAGGAGGGCGGCAGGGCTGATATCCTTATCTTGAATATGGATATGCCGGCAATGAACGGGTTTGATCTCATGACCCGGGTCAAACAACAGCATCCACACCTGACAGTCATTGCCATGTCCGGAATAAAAGCCTACGCCAAAACAGCCGGGGATCAGGGAGCGGACGGATTTCTGGGCAAGCCTTTTGAAATCAACGACCTGTTTGATATTGTCCAGTGTTATGTTGTGGAGGCGATCTGAGATGCGGATGCGCTCTGAAACAAGGCCTTCCAATTAGCGCCTGTATTGGCGTCTGACCTATTGACGTCTGATATGAAGCACAACCTTTTCCGGCAGCCGGGAAGGGGTAAACGGCAGGTAGTTGAAAAGTTTGCTTTCCAGGACCGTGGTCATTTCCCACATCACGGTGATCCGCTTCTGAAACGCTTTGTTTTCCCCATACCGGATCTGAATATATTCCAGCCGTTTGGACAAAGGCACCACCTTGTCATGGAGTACCCGTTTGTCAGCATAGTTTACAATCTCCTGCTCTGACACCGGGGCTGTTCTTTTGCAGCAGTCAAGGATAACGTGCTGCCGGATGATGTTTCCAACCTCAGGATACCCCAGATTTTCCAGCAGTTCTCCACCGGTTTCAGAATGGACTTCACCGGTTTGAAAGCTTCTGGTTTTGGTAATATCATGGAGCAGGGCCGCAGCTGTGGTCAGTTCCACATTGAGGGAAGGGGTGTTTTTTTTCAGGTACCTGCACAGACAAAGGGCGATATTGCCGACCATGACGGAATGGTCCACAACGTGGTCCATCATCCCCATGGAGCGGATAAGCGCAAAACATTGCTTTTGGGTGGGTATTTTCATAAAATGCTGTTGCAGTTATACCTTTTATTGATATGATAGAAAAGACATTTTTACAAGACAGGATTCCGGTATGATAGACAAAATAATATCCGGTGGTCAGACAGGTGCGGATCAGGCCGCCCTGGATGTGGCCGTGAAATTTAATATCCCCCACGGCGGGTGGGTACCCAAGGGACGAAAAACTGAGGCTGGTCCGTTGCCCCTGCGGTACCGGTTGACCCAGATGCCCACAACCGATTACCGGGACCGGACCCGGAAAAATGTTATGGCATCCCAGGGTACTGTCATTTTTTACCGCAGCCGCCTTGCCGGCGGATCACACCTCACAATGGAACTGGCAGCAACCTGTGAAAAACCCTGTTTTGCCCTGGATCTTCTGGTCAATGATCCCTTTGAAGCCGCAGTCATGCTCCAGTCATTTGTGGGGGATAACAACATCCGTATCCTGAATGTGGCAGGTCCACGGGCCAGTCATGATCCCGGAATGTACGCGGATGTGAAACTCATTCTGGAAACTTTGTTGTACCTTGTGTTTCTGGAACAGGAAAATGATTGCCCCATCCCGTTTGCCAATAGTTCAAAACCGGCTTTCCCGGATTCTCTTGATGCGGCGGTTCAAAGGCTGGTTCAGGATCTGTCCTTGAAGGAAAAAACTGATATTGCCCGGCTGGATGATACAAAAATCATGGATATCTATTTTTCCTGGATGGATTTTCTGCGGTTTTTCCTGGGACTGGATGCAGGGAACGAACCGCTTCTGGCAGACTGCAAAAAGCGTGCGGACACCGCGTATTTTACCATTGAGGATGCGGTCATGGAAACCATCAAGGCCCTGAAATTTTATTGTGACCAGACATACCAGCTGCGGGTTGTCAGATGATACCCATCAGGGACAATCAGGTATCTGACTGTGTTCCTGTGGTCACCTATGCCCTGATCAGCATGAATCTGGTGGCATGGGTAATCCAGCTCCAGGTGGGCCTGTACAATGAAGGCTTTTTTTACCATTTCGGCCTGGTGCCGGCAAAATACACGGTGGGGGAGGTGTCCCGGCATTTTGGAGTGTTCAACCATCTGTTTTCTTTGTTTTCCTACATGTTTCTTCACGGCGGGTTCTGGCACCTGCTGGGAAATATGTGGTCTTTGTATATTTTTGGGGATAATGTTGAATCCCATTTCGGGTCGGTACGGTTTTTCGGGTTCTATATTCTGTGCGGGCTGATATCCGGTGCGTGCCATTTCATGTTCAATCCGTTTTCCATGGTCCCCACCATTGGGGCCAGCGGTGCCATCGCCGGGGTCATGGGGGCATATTTTCTCTTGTTTCCCCGGTCCAGAATATTGACCCTGGTGCCCATTATCATCATTCCCTGGTTTATTGAAATTCCCGCCTTTATTTTTCTGGGATTCTGGTTTCTGATGCAGTTTTTAAATGCAGCAGGCCAGGGGGCAGGGGCCGGTATTGCCTGGTGGGCCCATATCGGGGGGTTCATTGCAGGGCTGGTCCTTGTCAAGATAAACCAGGGCCTGCCCAGAACCGGCACCCAGCAAAAAATCAAGCAGTACACCAGAAAACAGCGTACCCCTAGGCTGCAGACCATTCTGGCCGCGCCGGAATCCAATGACCGGGACCTGTCAGGAGATATTGCGATCTCATCTTTGGAAGCCCTCACCGGCACCCAGAAACTGGTGACCATTCCATGGGGGTTTTACAAACCCCTTTACCGGGTATCCATTCCCCCGGGGGTGCACCAGGGAACCCGCCTGAGACTGGCCGGCATGGGCAGGTCAGTACCGGGACAACCCAAAGGAGATATGTTCTTAACCGTGCATATTAAAAATGCGATATAAAACATTCGGCATACCTGTTTTGGTGATCCTTTTGATTCTGGCACTGGGCCTGTCGGTCCTGTATGCAGGACTGCCTTTTTTTGCCCAGAAATTTATTGAAAAAAGGTATCATCAGGTTCTCACAGAACACAACGCTGCATTTGCGGTTCAGCATGTGGGGCTCACCCGCACCCTCTTGTCTGACCTGCGTTTTGGCAATGATATTTCCGCCGATCTGGTCCAATTAACATATGATCCACAGGGAATCGACCTGCCTGTTGCAAAAGAGCTTGTCATTTCCGGCCTCCGGATCAAAGCCAAGTATCACGACAACCGGCTCTCCATTGACGGGGTATCTGAACATATTGCCGGCATGGCTGCAAAAGACAGTCCGACAGGAAAAAAGCGTGCACCAAAAAAGGGGTCAGACTGGATGTCACAGCTGCCCGAGCGGTTTGTTTTACAAAATGCCGCAATGGTTTTGACCGTGAAAAACCAACCGGTCAGAATTCCCTGGAACATGGAGATCCTGCTGGACAAAGCACAAAAAACCGCCTTCTGCAACACATCTATGTATCCTTTCGGGCAAACCGTTTCTCTGGCCACCCGGGTGGACTTTGATGGAAACATACAATCCTTTAAACTGGAGGCTCTCTCCTTTGCCCTGAACCATCTGACCCGGTTTCTGCCGGAACACCTTGCCCCGATGCTGTCAGGTGCACCAGACCTGGTCATTGAACAGGTCTCCCACAACAACTGGCAGGTTGCACTCTCAGGCCTGCATCCGGATAATACCCGCGGGTTCGGCATGGACCACATCAATGCCAGAATACTGCACGATCACGGCCAGATAATTGTTCTGGGGGAATTCGGCCTGACCCATCCGCTGGTGTCTGATCTCAGATTTTCCAGCCGGACCCTGGTAAAAATGGATCCGGCAGATGCTGAAAATATAAGATTTGAAGCAACCTGTGAAAGCCAGCCCACAGACCGGGTGGTACTGGCGGATGAAAACCTTTCCGCCGGCATGGACCAGCCGCTGATTACCCTGTCTTTGCAGGGAAACAACCAGTTTGTAGAAGGAACCATGTCGGTGCGTTCTGCACAGATCCTTGTCCACCAAAAAAATAATATATTTTCCCTGGGGCAGGCATCCGTTCAATCAGATATTGTTGGGGATCTGGCCGCAGGCACCCTGACCCTGGATATGCAGTCACAACTGTCAGGGATCCATGGGAAAAATGATACCTGTGTGGTGGATTTTAGGCGAATGGACACAGCCGGCCGGGTTTTTTGGGACTTCAAAAAAAAGGGGCCGGAATCTCTTGCAGCAGACCTTGCCGCAGAACTGCTCCAGGGAAGTGTGTCTGCACCATCCATGGGGATTTTTGCCCGGGGCATATCTGTCAGCCTGCCTGTCACCTTTCCGGAAGCAGAAGGGTCGGGACAGTTTAGAGTAGAAGAGCTGGTGTATGACGACCGTCTGCATCTTGGTGCCACCGGCAGTATCCACAGAACCGGCCGTGCAGCAGTCGATTTTGACGGTGTCGTGCATATGCCGGATGCTGTTGATCTTTCCTTTGCCTTCACAGGAAATGCCGGCCTGGCACCAGACCCCCATGTAAAAGTTGATGCTGAATCTGAAAGGTTCAGGTTCTCTCCTTTCAGGTTTGAAAACCTGCTGCCTGCATCTGCCTGGTCTGCTGACTATGATTTCGATGTGACAGCCAAAGGGTCTTTTCTCTGGAAAAAAAATCAGGTAACCACAGCAGGTGAACTGATCATCCATGACGGTACCCTGACCCTGCCGGATATGGATATGTCTGCAGCAGGGATAAAGGGAACCCTGGCCATAAAGGACCTTGTGGATCCGGCATCATTCCCGGGCCAGGTGCTGACCATTGATGAGATCAAGGCCGGAGATTTTGCATTCACCGATGCAGATATCCGGTTCACCTTAGAAGAAGATCAGCACCTGGTGGTCGAAAATATCCGTGTAAAATGGTGCGGCGGTGTGGTGTCTACGGAATCGGTAAGGTTCCCTTCTTCTGACGGGTCTGTTTCTGTAACCGTGTATTGTGACAGGATCCAGCTGAATCAGCTGCTGGAACAGCTGGGCGGACTGCATTCTCAGGGGACAGGCACCCTTAACGGCCGGATCCCGATCCGGTTCAAAGACGGGGATATCTCCTTTGACAACGGGTTTATGTTTTCAACCCCGGGGCAGGGGGGGCGTGTCATCATAAACAATCCCAAAAAGCTTCTGGCCGGCATACCCGTGGATTCTTCCAGATTTGTCCAGCTGGATCTGGCAGCAGAAGCGTTAAAGGATTTTGAATATACCTGGGCTAAACTGACCTTTAACACGGATAAAGACACATTGGCGGTGAACATGGAACTTGATGGAAAGCCCGGCCGCCTGCTTCCCTTTGTATACAAAAAAGATATAGGATCATTTGTCCGGGTGGATGCAAAAAGCCCTGGATCACATTTCCAGGGCATTAAGCTGGATGTGAATCTGTATCTTCCCTTCAACCAGGTGATGCAGTTTGGTAAACAGATCCAGAAACTGATAAAATAATAGGAGATATTATGCCCATCAAACACTGTATTGTCCCGCTGGTGATAGCCCTCATGGTGTCAGGCGGCTGTAGCACCAGCCATGAAGTGGAAGTCAAGCCTGTGGAGATAAAACCCATCCACATCACCATTGATGTGAATGTAAAGGTGCAGAAAGCATTGGATGATTTTTTTGGAGAAATTGATGCACAGGAAGAAAAAATAATGGAAGAACTGGAGAAGGAAGATGAATAATAAAAAAAACTCGGCTGTAATACTTCTTATAATATTGGGTATGCTGGCTGCTGCCTGGCCTGCGGCTGCCCAGGGCATCAAGGAGCGGATGAAAGAAAGGCTTCCTGTGATAGCAGAACTCAAGAAACAAGGTGTTATAGGAGAAAACAACCGGGGATATCTGGGGTTTGTGGGTAGTCAGAAAAGCCATGAACAACTGGTGGCGGATGAAAATCAGGACCGGAAAACCATTTACGCCCATATTGCGGCCCAGCAGAACACACAGCTGGAAGTGGTGGAAAAAAACCGTGCCCTGCAGCTTGCACAACGGGCAGCCCCGGGCACCTATATCCAGACACCGGATGGTGCCTGGGTTAAAAAATAGAAAAACACCACCTGGCGGCGGGATGCATCAATCCGCCATCAGGCTGGTCAGTTGCTTGTGGATGCAGAAGTAGATATCTTCGTCACTGCCGAATACATCCACCACATCCTTGTGGTTGATCAGTTTTTCCACCACAAAGGCGGTGAGATACAGGCTGGCAATATTGGGATTGGGAACCAGGGTGCGAAACGGGGCCACTGCATAGTCAATGTCAAAATCTTCTGATTTGATAAGGTTGTCCAGGCACCGCACGATCTGGTTTTCAATGGAAGATTTGCTCACGGTTTCGATGAGGCCGTTTTCAATGAGTTTCATGGACACTTTATTGGCAAAAAATTCGGTATTGTCCCGGATCGTGCTGATGGTTTTAATTCTTTCCCTTTCCTTTGATGATTCTATCTTGGAAAGCAGTTTTGCTTCTCTGTTTCCAGAGTAAAATATTTTGGCCATGGATATGTTTCCTTACCTTTATAAACGGTTTGATTTTAATGCTAATCCGTAATTATAGAATAAAAACAGGATAATTAGCAAGGGCAAATCTACGAATCCTCAATAATCATCTGGGGGGTACGGGCCTTGAATTTGCTGATTTTAAGCCTGAATGCCAGCTGGTCGTAATAAGCCGGTGCCTGGCTGATATCCGGTGCGTTAAAGTGAAAGGCTTCCACCACCGGGCCGTCAGCATTATCCGCTTGCTGGAGCAGCATTTTGCGGTGGGCACTGCCTAAAATATGAGAGGACACCACCTTCAGGCGGCGCGACAGGAAAACCGGTTCTGGATTGGCCATGCCAAAGGGACGCAGCCGGTCCAGTTCAAGGGCCAGGTCAAAGCTGATATCATCCAGGCTGATCCGGGCATCAATTGTCAGGGTTTTTAGAAAATCGGTTTCTGAATAATGGGTTTCCAGGTGGGTATTCAGGCCGGATAACAGGTCCGGGAGCCGGTTTTTATCCAGGGTAAATCCGGTTGCCATGGCATGGCCCCCGAATTTTTCCAGCAGATGGGCATTTTCCGTCAGGGCCTGGTGAATGTTGATATTGTTGACGCTCCTCCCGGAACCCATGGCCGTATCCCCGGTGCATGCCAGCAGCATCACAGGGCACACATATTTTCTTGCCAGTTTTGATGCAGCAATCCCCAGCACACTGGGGTTCCATTTTTTGTCCCAGAGCAAAAGCAAACGGTCCTTGAGCAGGGCAGGGTCCTGCAGGATACGGTTTTCAATGTCGTTTACAATGTCCCGCTCAATGGTCTGGCGCCGGACATTCAGCTCATCCAGCAGAAAAGCGGTTTTTCTTGCTTCTGCAGTTTCCCGGCTGGTGAGCAGGGAGACACAGATCCTGGCATGGGAAATCCTGCCTGCGGCATTTATTCTGGGAACTATTTTGTAAGATATGTCGTCGGAATCCACCCGGTCCAAATCTATGCGGGCTGCAGCTGCAAGGGCCTGGATACCGGGGCTGGGATTTTTTCTTATCTGTTTGATGCCGCCCATGCACAATATCCTGTTTTCATGGACCAAAGGGACCATATCACCAATGGTGCCGATGGCAAACAGGTCCAGGAACTGGATAAGCCCTGGTTCTGGAAAGTCGTTCCATATGCCTTTTTCCCGGAAAAATTTGCGCAGGGCCATGACCAGAAAAAAAACCACCCCCACACCTGCCAGAAAAGAAAGACCTGATGCGCAGTCAGGCTGTTTGGGATCTACAATGGCCCATGCTGCAGGCAGATGCCCCCCTGGTTCGTGGTGGTCCGTGACAATGACATCCATATCCTCTTTTGCCGCAGCTGCCACAGCTGCCATGCCGCTGATGCCGCAGTCCACGGTAATGATCAGGTCAATATGCCGGGCAGCGGCCATGCGGATATGGGAGGGTGCAATCCCGTATCCTTCCTTGATGCGGTGGGGAATATACCAGGCCACGTCTGCATCCACCAGGGATAAAAATTCATGGATCAGGGTGGTGGCGGTGACACCGTCTGCATCAAAATCACCGAATATCAGGATTTTTTCCCTGTTGACAACCGCTGTATGGATACGCTCCACAGCCTTTTGCATGTCTTTCATGGAAAAAGGGTCGGTCAGGTTGTCGAAATTGGGATTGAGAAAAAAACGGGCCGCTTCAACAGTGGTGATTCCCCGGTTCCAGATTAACCCGGCAGTGATCGGATGGCATCCCAGGCCCTGTGAAAGCAGACGGACCCCTGCAGGATCAGGTGTTGCATATGTCAGGTGTGTGTTCATATTGCCGCATCGGTGTTGGTTGAAACGGTTTTATAGTAATTGCAGGCAATAAAGTCAATCCTGGTTTCCAGTACCTGGATATTTGCGGGCTCCCCATAGCGCTCACGCTACTATGGCAAATATCCTGATGATCCTGTATTTTTGGTTGCCAATCCAGTCAATGGTGCTACACTGGGGCACAAAAAATTATCAGATAAGGATATCACATGAAACAACCATTTTACGGGGTCCTGTTTGGTCTTGCCGCCTTTGCAGCCTGGGGGCTTCTGCCGGCCTACTGGAAACAGATGCAGGCAGCCGTGCCTTTTGAAATATTGTGCCACCGTGTTGTCTGGTCCTGTGTGTTTGTTTTTATTATCATCTGTTTCCAGAAACGGGGAAATGAGGTATTTCGTATTCTGCGCACCCCTTCCCTGGTAAAAGGCCTTGCCGTAAGCAGTTCACTGATTGCCCTGAACTGGTTTATTTATATCTGGGCCGTGAATTCCGGCCGGGTGGTGGAAACCAGCCTGGGATATTATATCAATCCCATGATCAATGTGCTGCTGGGCTATCTGCTGCTGGGGGAAACCTTTACCCGCCTGCAATTCATTTCCCTGGGGTTTGCCCTGGCAGGGGTGATTTATTCTCTGGCAGCCTATGGTGCCCTGCCCATATTCGGCCTGACCCTGGCGTTTTCCTTTGCTTTCTACGGATACTGCCGAAAACGCATCCAGGTGGCCCCCATGCCGGGATTATTTGTGGAAACCCTGATCCTGATGGTCCCGGCCCTGGCCTATATTCTTTTTTTAATGGGAACAGGCAGTTCCTTGTTTTTAAAAGATATTGGACTCACTTTCTGGATGATCGGGGCAGGGGTGGTGACCTCCCTTCCGCTGCTGTGGTTTGCGGCAGCTGCCAGACGGCTGAATCTGTCCACAATCGGTATCCTGCAGTATCTTGCCCCGTCCATTGCCTTTGTGCTGGGGGTGTTTGTATACAAAGAACCCTTTTCCATCCACAATCTGATCACCTTTGCCTGCATCTGGGCCGGTGTTATCCTGTATACCTTTGAATTCATAAAACGCCACCATCCAGGACCCTGACCTTGGCCTGGATGGTCAAATCCGCTGCTGAATGATTTTTTGCATTTTTGCAATTGATTGTCCTGTCCATCCTGCATTTTGACCTTGCAAAATCCGGCCAAATGGGATAAAAAATTTAGGATTATGCCTGGGTGGCGGAACTGGTAGACGCAAGGGACTTAAAATCCCTCGGCCAAATTGGCTGTACGAGTTCAATTCTCGTCCCAGGTACCATCATAACAGCAAAAGGGTTTTGGCCTTTTTCCAAGACCCTTTTTTCTTAAAAATTCGGTGTGCAGTTTCTTATGGACAAAATTCAAATAAACGGCGGCAGAAAACTTGCGGGTGAAGTTGCCATCTCAGGGGCAAAAAATGCGGCACTGCCGCTTATTGCAGCCAGTATCCTGGTGGATGGCACCTGTGAATTTAAAAACGTTCCCCATCTGATGGACATTCACAGCATAAAGCTTTTGCTGGAAGACTTAGGGGCCAGGTGTACCTTTGACAACCATGTCATGACTGTGGACGGATCAGGCATTCATAAAATTGAAGCGGAATACGACCTTGTGCGCAAAATGCGGGCCTCCATTCTTGTGCTGGGACCCCTTGTGGCAAGATTCGGACATGCCAAGGTGTCTTTGCCCGGGGGATGTGCCATCGGTGCCAGGCCGGTGAATATGCATCTGGCCGGCCTGGAGGCATTGGGTGCGAAAATCAGCATTGATCATGGCTACATTGAGGCAAAGGCGGAAAAACTTACGGGAAATGAGATCTATTTTGACATCCCTACGGTCACGGGGACCGAAAATCTGATGATGGCGGCAGTGCTGGCAAAAGGCAGAACCGTTCTCAGAAATGCAGCCCGTGAACCTGAAATTATATGCCTGGCCGATGCCCTGGCCCGGATGGGGGCAAAAATATCCGGGGCCGGCACACCCATCATTACCATCGAAGGGGTGGACCGCCTTGCACCGGCTCAGGTCACCGTGATTCCGGACCGCATTGAAACAGGCACCTTTATGGTGGCTGCCGCTGCCACCCGGGGAAATGTACTCATCAAAGGCTGTAACCCGGACCATATCGGCGGAGTGATCAGTAAACTCAAAGCATCAGGTGCGGGTGTGGAAATCTGCGGTGATCAGATCCGGGTCAGGGGGGCGGCACAGGTCAGAAGTGTGGACATCAAAACCCTTCCCTATCCGGGATTTCCCACCGACATGCAGGCCCAGTTCATGACATTGATGTGTATTGCAGACGGCACAAGTGTTATCCATGAATCCATTTTTGAAAACCGGTTTATCCATGCCAATGAATTGATGCGCATGGGGGCGGATATTACGCTGTCCAGGGCGAACATTGCCATGGTCAAGGGGGTGCCGGAACTCCAGGCAGCACCGGTCATGGCTTCAGATCTACGTGCCAGTGCATCTTTGGTAATCGCAGGGCTGATTGCCACAGGCACCACCCTGATTTCCCGGGTATACCATATGGACCGGGGGTATGAAACCATTGAAAAAAAATTCTGTGCCCTGGGAGCTGACATGCTGCGCATCAAATAGGCTGAAACCATATATGCGGGCGAGGATATGTGAAAAATCCGTCACACCCTCTGGTTCCACCCCTTGTCCCTGTAATCCTGGCCATGATTACAGGGATACTGGCGGGAAATGTCTTTTCTCACGCCCATCTGTTACTGGCTGTTCTTTGCTTTGCTGTTCTGGCTGCCTTTTTTCTGGCAGGATTTTTTTACAGGGGATGGCTTGTTTTCTGGATCTGTCTTCTGGCGGGCATCTGGTCCGGTTATCAGAGTTTTTATATCCATTCTCCAAGGCTTTTGCCAGGCCATGTGACCCATTTTTACAATGATCCCGACATCCTTGTTGTGGGCAGAATCGTTTCTTTTTCACGAAAATACCCCCATAAGATCAGGGTGGTGCTGGACTGCAGTAAGATTGTTACAACAGATCCAGACACGCGCACCATTTCCGCCACAGGCCGCCTGTATCTGAATGTCTACGGAAAAACAGACCATTTTTTCAAATTCCATGATCTTATCCAATGCCCCGGCCCCATAAGGCCCATCCGAAATTTTGGAAATCCCGGCGCATTTGATTACCAGACGTTTCTTAAACGCCAGGGCATCTTTGGTGCTGTCCACACAGGAGCAGATAAGATCGCCTTGGTTTCCGAAGAAAAATCTTTTGTATTCATCCGCTTGATACAGGCTTTGGAAAATACACGGAACCGGTTCTACCATTTTGTCATGAACCGTCTTGATCACCAGGATTCAGCCCATGTTCTGGCTGCCCTGGTTACCGGTATAAAGCAGCAGATGCCCACACAGATCAAAGATGTGTTCTCCCGGTCAGGGGCCTCCCATCTGCTTGCCATTTCAGGGCTTCATCTGGGAATTTTGTCTGTCATATTTTTTTATTTTTTTTATTGGATCCTGTCATGTTTTCCACAGCTGCTGATTTCTGCAAAGGCCAGAAAAGCTGCCGGCATACTTACCCTTGTCCCCTTAGGTCTGTATGCGTTGTTTTGCGGGTTTTCCCCTTCCACACAGCGGGCTTTTATCATGATCAGCATGTTTATGTTTTCTTTTTTAGGAGAGAAACAAAGTCATCCTGTTAATACCCTGGCAGGGGCCGGCATTCTTATTCTGCTTGCTGATCCGGGTGCCTTGTTTTCCATCTCATTTCAACTGTCGTTTACAGCGGTGCTGTTCATCATTTCCGGCTTAGGGATTGCTGGAAAATACCAAAAGCCCCATATCCCGAAAATTTTAAAATATCCGGCATCCATCTGCCTTGTAACCGTGCTGGCCGGTCTTGGTACATTTCCGTTTATCGCCCGGTATTTCAACATGATCTCCATGGTTCAATTACCGGCAAACCTGTTACTGGTACCATTGATCGGATTTGTCTGCCTTCCTCTTGGCCTGGTGAGTCTGCTGGTCTGGCCCTTATTCCCCGGTGTTTCAGGTGTGCTTTTGACCATGGCGGGAAAACTGGTTTCCTTTAGCCTTGCATTTCTTGCCTGGCTGACCGAATTTTCCTTTGCCTGGTCACATGTACCTTCTTTATCTGTGTATGATATGGTGGTCATTTATACGGCCATGGGAGCAGGTTTTTGTTTATTGTCGTTTAAAAGGACAAAACCGGTAATAATGGTGTGCACTGCCCTCATAACAATTGCAGGCGTATATGGGATACATGTGGTGATGCGCACAAGGCTTCCCGGGCACATGGTCATCACGGTACTGGATGTGGGTCAGGGAAATGCCGCCCTGATTCAGACCATTGAAGGAAAAAACATGCTGGTGGACGGGGGTGGTTTTCCCGGAACCAGTGGCTTTGACACAGGCAGGCATGTGGTGGCCCCTTTTTTGTGGCAGCAGCGCATCATGGCACTGGATGCAGTCATACTCACCCACCCTGATTCAGATCACATGAACGGGCTGGTATTTATACTGGAAAATTTCAGGATCCGTACCTTGGTCACAAACGGGGACAAAAGCTCCCATGATGCTTTTACCCGTATCATGGCGGTCTGCGACCGCAGGCAGATTCCGGTTTTTGTCCCGGACTGCAACAAAAAACAAATAATCTATGACAAAACAGCGGTTGCATTTTTCCAGTGTGCATCTGTTCTTCCCGGATTGGATCCCAATGATAATTCCCTGGTTTTCAAACTGAAGCTGCAGGATTTTTCCATGCTTTTTCCAGGGGATATCATGAAAACAAGGGAATATTTACTTGCACAGGTGGTACATAAAAATCTTGTGTCCAGCGTTCTGCTGGCCCCCCACCACGGCAGCAATACCTCTTCCACCAAGTTTTTCCTTGATAAAATTCACCCTGAAAGTGTAATAGTATCCTGTGGGCTTAATAACCGCTACAAATTTCCCCATCCAGATGTTCTGGCGCGTTACCGGAAAAGGGGGATTCAGATTTTCAGAACCGATACACAGGGTGCGGTTACCATTACATCTTCTGGTAACGGGTATACAATTGCTACCCATAAAGGCGGCTGATCGTGTTTTATATTTATTTTCCCTATGTTCTGCTGTTGTCCGGACTGGTTTTGCTGGACTGTATGAGAAAAAAAAATCCCAGATGGTGGGCAGCCATGGTTTTACTGGCCCCTGTCACCACCCCGTATGTGATTTTTAAATCCAGAAAGACTGCGGGCATGATTTTGTTCATGCTGTTTTTGACCAGTTTTTCTGTGGTAGTGGGAGCAGAACTGTATATCTGGGCCCATGAAAAAGAAAAAAACAGATACGCCCACCTGCCTCCTGTAACCACCCAGGTAATAAGGCTGTGCAACACGCTCAAGCAGATCACAACCGACCTGGATGACGGGCTGGTTCACCTGGAAAATATGTCCAAAGTGGAATCCAGTCTTGAAAAACTGCATCAGACCATCGTTTTTATCAAATCTTTGCGCCTGACCCTGGCCCGGAACCAGGATGCCATTGACCGCCTGGTCAAATTTACCACGGATTACAAAGATTATTTCATGAAAAAAGAACTGCACTGGATTTATCAGGTCCGCCAGTATTATACCAACCGCCATGTCATCCGTCACTTTGAAAGCCTTGAAACCTACCTGAACGATTTTAACGCGCTGCTCACCTATACCTATACCAATTTTTCACAGATTGCCGAACAGGAAGATCCTGAAAGCCTTGAAAATTATGATGAATACTATCTGCGGTACCGGCGGGCAGTGGACCGTCACAATGCCTTTAATGTGCAGCGGATCGCGTTTCAGAACGATTATGTAAAAAAATACCCTGCCATCAAAGAATACCTGCCGGGTGAACGTCAGACAGAAACCTTCCGGTTATGGGAGTAACCGTTCTGCCTGAAATATTTGATGAACGGTACAACCACTTTGTTTTTATTGCCGCCGGAAACATCATAGGTGATACTGACAATGGGCACCCCGGTTTTTGCTTCCAGTTTGGCAGCCATGGATTCTGTTACAAGCCCGGGGCAGCAAAAGCCCGGGTTGGTCTGCACCAGAAGTGCCAGATCAGGATGTTCCCGGATGATATGGTGAATCTTTAACACATTATCCATGGACTCCCCGGTATGCTCCGGCTGGATACCGTATTGTTCCAGGATGTTTTCATAGGCATCGGTGACCAGAAAATCTGATTCCTGCAGCACCGGTTCAAAATACTGGAAATATTTTTTTTCCATGGCCTGCATGGCAACCTGCAGGGCTTTGTAGGAAATCAGGCTCAGGTATTTGCCCTCCTTGAACCATTTTTTAAAATAGGAATTGGCAATGATCTTGATGTATTTATAATAAGGGGTTATGATCACTTCTCCGCCGTTGGCTTCAATGTAATGAACCAGATCCTGGTTCATGATATCATTATCCCTGACATATAGATCCCCGAAAATGGCCACCTTGGGCCGGGAACCGTAACCATCTGTTTTTATCCGGCTGAACAAAGGAATGGCCGCGGCAAGGGCATCCTGTTTGGAGCCATTGCCGGCAAATGCCCTGCCGATGATATCCAGTGCTGTGGCCAGTGTCCTGTCCGTCTCTCCTTTGTTTTTTTCATAAGGCCGTATCTTGCACCCGATGCTTCTGAGAAGTCCGCCGAACATATAGGCAAAGTAGGCATTGGTGGATGCCCTGAAAGATATGTCAAACAATGACAGCTCCCCATGATAAATGCCTGATTTTTCGAATCCGTTTCCCTCCTGCTTGAATATATGCTGGATATGATAGGGATACATTCTGATGTTGCAGGCGATATCAGAGCGGTTAAGCCAGAGCAGGGTATTTTCCGGATCCAGGCCGTGTTTTTTCACTGTATGGATAAATCCTGCAGCCACCGCGTTGAGGGGAAGACACTGGCCGGTATTGGTCAGCAGGCTTTTTTTCAGGGTTTCACTGGTTTCTTCCATCAAAAAGGCCTGAAGTCCCTCACTCTGAAAGGTGGAAACGATAAGATGCCCGGTAAGGGCATCCCAGTTTGGAAAAATGATACTCTTTCCATCCAGGGAATCCATAAATCTGGGTGACAAATCCAGGGGCTGGTGCAAGGATTTGTCTTTGGCCTGGTGGTGGTTGGTAAACGCCCCCACTGCCGCTTCAATCCGGGTTTCATACCCGGTGCTGGAGTCATGCTCATCCAGCTCCAGTACCAGATAGGGTTTGTTGAAACCTGCCATGATCTGTTTGAAATATTCCACGCCAAAGGCATCAGGAGAACAATTGAAAGAGGTGATGTATACCGGGTACAGATCATCTGTAAGGGCGGCTGCATAGGCGGCTTTCAGTATATGGGCAGCGTATTTCCAGTGGATCTCTTTCAACAAAGGACGAATGGGAGTAAAATCTATGTCTGATGTGTCCACCATATCCTGGAAATAGGTTTCAACCCCCAGGTTTTCAAAGATCCGGGGAATACGGTGATTCATGGTGTCAGACAGCACGGTATAGGGACGTCCCAGCAAAAGGGCCTTAATTCCCGGCCGTGACTGGCCCCGTGTTTTGTAAAGTACTGACAGTTTTGTCTGATTTTCTTTGCGAAATTCCACGGCTTTGTCCCAGGCAGTATGGATATCAAGAAAAGAAAACAAAAAATCAGGGGAAATCTGTTTCAAAGACTGGTACAGCGCTATTTTGGTATAAAAACTGGTATACAGGTATTTAATGGTGGGCATGACCAGCCGCCGGGCATCACAATGGTCCAGGCAGGCAATGATTGCAGGACTGAACTGGGTGTAATAACAATGCTGGCGCCTGACCTTTTTTTGATCGGTTTTCTCTTCAAAATAAAAGGGTAAAAACACATAATCCGCTTTTTCCAAAAGATGCGCCACATGGCCGTGCAAGGCAGTCACCGGTGCGCAGAATTCCGCCCTGGCAATGGTTTTTCCCAAAGACACCGGCTGTTTCAGGTTCCGGCTGGTAATGGTTTTAATGCCCAGGTGTGAAAAAAAGAATTCCCAGAATTCCAGGTCTTCAAACAGATGCAGGGCTGCGGGTATGCCGATGGTGAAAGCGTGCTTTTCAGGACGGCGGGCAATGGGCAGCAATTGCTGTTTGCGCAGTTTTTTCAGATCATATGCATTTTTTTGGGGCACCATTTTCCGGGTATCATAATCCCGGCCGCACAAAAACCCATAGGCGTGGGGCCGGCCGTCCACCATTGCAATGGTGAGTTTGCAGTGGTTGGTGCACAACTGGCAAACTTCCTGGCGCACCGGGATGTTTTTTTTCCACAGACCAAATCCCCTGAACTGTGTTTGGCTGATGCGTTTTTCACGGGCCAGCAGTGCCACGCCTAAAGCACCGGTCAGATGGCACAAACGGGATACATGGATCGGTTTTTGCAATTTTTGTTCAAACGCCGCCACCAATGCCTTGTTTCTGGCCGTAGCCCCCTGGAAGAGAATACAGTCTCCGATCCTGCCCACAGTAGCCACCTTGGTCAGGTAATTGTCTCTGACCGAATGGAGAACCGATGCCAGGATTTCATTTTTTTCATATCCTTCAGCAAAAAAATAGTTGATATCACGCTCCATGAAAACCGTGCACCTGTCGCTGGACACCGGTGCCTTGATCCCTTCTGCACGTTCTGAGTATTCTGAAAGCGGGCAGGACAGTTTCTCAGCCTGTTCTTCGATGAAACTGCCGGTACCGGCTGCGCATACGGAATTCATTACCGAAGCGGTCACCCTGCCATCCTTTACCAGGGTGAATTTGGCATCCTGTCCCCCGATTTCAATAATGGTATCCACATCTTTGTTTAAATTCACCGCTGCTGTAGCATGGGCCGTTATTTCATCAGGTTCGATATCCGCCCCGATAACCCTGCCGCTGATGCGCCGTCCGGAACCGGTGGTGCCGCATCCCGTGACAGAAACCGTAAGACCCGCGTCGGCCATAAAGGTGTCCATGGCTTTGCATATTTTCTGGACCGCCTGGACCGGGCGTGATGCGGTTTTGGTATAGCACCCCATAATGGGATCTCCGTTCTGATCTATCAATATGCTCTTGGTGGATGTGGACCCCACATCCAGTCCCAGATAGGTGCAGGAGAGATCCACCAGGGCGGGATCGGTGTAGATATCTGTTTCCACCCCGTCATGAACAACCTGTTTAAAGCAGTGAAAATCAGGATAATTCGACAGTGTGAGAGACAGGGCCGGGTAAAGGTAACTGGTTTTTTTCGGCAGGGTTTTGAAAAATGCATCAGCAGAACCAAAACTTGCAGGGGCTGTTTTTTTTCCCTGCAGCTGGTCCCACAGGCACAGGGCCGCACCGGCTGCACCATAAATGTATGCATGTGCATCAATGACCAGCGGAAGTTTGAGAAGGGATTCCAGATACCGTGTCACTGCGGTGTTTTTAGCAACACCGCCGCAAAAAAGGATGGTACCCTGGATATCATTGCCCGTAAAAAGGGTGTTGACAATATTTCTGGCCAGTCCGTAACATAACCCGTCACAAATCTGTTCAATGCTATATCCTTCCTGCTGGGCATGTATCAGATCTGTCTTGGCAAAAACCGCACACCTGGTGGCGATGTCAGGCCTTTTGTGCTGGTTTTTCAACGCCTTTTCACTGATTTCCCCAGATCCCTTCAAATTAAGCCGCCTGGCCTGCTGGTCCAGAAAACTGCCGGTGCCGGCGGCACAGGAGGTGTTGTGCCTGGTCCCAATATAATTGTTCTGTCCGTCAAACAGGCTCAGGGAAAATTTTTCTCCGCCCACATGCAGCAGGGCATCACATCCTTTTTTGTGAAATGCCCTTGCAGCCCTGATGACAGCAACCTGTTCATCAAACCTTTCATGGGAAAAAACAAAAGAGGGTGTGGCATCGGTTACAGCCACGTACTGCACTTTTTTGACTGCATCATGGGACAGCAGTGCGGACAGACAGGAGGTAACATCCCCCTGGTGAACAGCAGTTGCCTTGTGCAGCACATTTTTGTTGCAGTCAATGACAGCAATACTCACAGATACGGATCCAACATCAATTCCTGCAATTGTATATGCCATTTTACAAAACTTCCTTTACCTGGTTCCAGAAATCGTTAACCCCATTCATCCAGCCGTCTAAAAACATTTTTTTGTGGTCTTTTTGTCCGTCTAAGGTAAATTGATCCACGCCGTAACTGCCCAGAATATTTTTGAAATATGCTGACAGCCTCGTGTCCTGCACCAGTTCATACGTATCCTGCACATGCAGTACGTATAGCAGGTCTTCAAAATGGGCAGATTTTCCCCATCTTATGCCTTCGTTCCGCCCCAGTTTATAAAACTGTTTGACCCAGGCCTGTTTTTCCTGTTGCAGCCGCTTTACAACTTCCGGCATATCAAATTCCTGGGAAAAGCGTTTCTGGAACTCCTCTTTTTTCTGGATGGCATCTGTGACCGCATCCTGGAACATTTTTGAAAAATTAAAAGAATCCCGCCATTGTTTGAGTTTTTCGTGGAGCATGTCAGGTATGCTCAGGGTGATTTTCTGGGCCATGGATTCTCCTTTACATTTTACATCCACATATGTTTTATTTCAGATTTATCACATAAACCGGCTTTGGTACGTAACGTTTTTTGCTGTACGTGTCAATCTGTTTCTCAACATAATCTTGTGTTTTCCATGTGAATCCGATATAAGACAAAATATTATGATAACCTGTTATATTGAGGCCATAGGCAGTTTTTTTGTCAGATTTGTTGCATCTGCGGGCCAATTTTTTTTGTTTTTTATGTCAGGCGTAAAACAGATATTTTCCCTTCCTGTTCAAACTGACAAAATACTGGACCATATCTGGTTTATCGGTGCCAAATCCGTTTTCGTCATCCTGCTCACCGGGCTGTTCACCGGGATGGTTCTGGGGCTCCAGGGATATTATACCCTGGTTACATTCGGTTCTGAGGCAGCCCTGGGCACGGCTGTTTCTTTGACCCTGATCCGGGAACTGGGACCTGTACTGGGCGCCATCATGATCACTGCCAGGGCAGGTTCAGCCATGGCTGCTGAAATCGGGGTCATGCGCATGTCCGAACAGATCGATGCCCTGGTCACCATGCAGATAGATCCTGTGCGCTTTGTGTTTACCCCCAGATTGTTCGCAGCGGTCTTAAGCTTTCCGTTGCTTACCGCGCTCTTTGACATGGTGGGCATTTTCGGCGGATATCTCTCAGGGTCTCTGCTTCTGGGAATAAATGAAGCCGTATACATGGACAGGGTGATTCACAGTGTGAAAATGACCGATATCTGGGGAGGATTTTTCAAATCCATCGTGTTTGCCTTTGTGGTGACCACCATATGCTGCTACCGCGGGTATTATTCCCATGAGAACCGCCAGGGCGAATTCGGGGCCAAGGGTGTATCCCTGGCAACAACCAATGCCGTGGTACAATCTTGTGTCTGTGTCCTGATCTGTGATTATGTCATTACCTCTTTTCTGGTGTAACCCATGACAACCCCTTTTATCCAGTTTAAAAACATAAAAAAACAATTTGGTGCCCTGGAGGTGCTCAAGGGGGTAAACCTGTCCATAGCCAAAGGGCAGGTTACCGTGGTTATCGGTAAAAGCGGAACAGGCAAATCAGTATTGCTCAAGCATATAGTGGGGCTGATCCACCAGGATTCCGGCCAGCTGCTGATCCAGGGTGAGCCTTTGGACGGGCTGTCCAAAGAAAAATCTTGCCGGTTCAAAAACAAAACAAGCTATATGTTCCAGGACAATGCCCTGTTTGACTTTCTGACCGTCTATGACAACATTGCACTGCCTTTGAAGGAGACATCAAAAATCGCAGATGCCGCATTGCAGCAAAAGGTGCATGCCCGCATGAAACAGCTGGGCATTGACGGCATTGACAACAAATACCCCTCGGAGCTGTCCGGGGGGATGCGCAAGCGGGTGGCCCTGGCACGGGCCCTTGTGACAGATCCGGAGGTGATACTGTTTGATGAGCCCACCACAGGCCTGGATCCCATACGCAAAAAAAATGTACACACCATGATAAAAGCGTACCAGAAACAATTTGGATTTACTGCTGTGATAGTGAGCCATGATATCCCCCAGATTTTTGATCTGGCCCAGCACATTGCCCTGCTGGATGAGGGCATCATCCTTTTTGAAGGCTCTGGTCAGGACATACTGCACTCAAAGATCCCTGGGGTGCAGGCCTTTATACAGGGAAAAAGCAGCATGGAGCATGAATGATCCACACACCACAAACAGGGTCAAAAGGCCAAAAAAACTTGCAGGATTTGCAGCGTTGGGCAAAAATGTATTATTTTTACGCACATTCTGAGGACCATATTGTATGAATGAGAAAAAACGCAATTTCTATGTGGGTATCTTTGTCATTATCGGTATACTCTGCGGAGGGTACCTGATCATTGTAATGGGAGATCTATCGGTTTTTTTCAAAGACCGGTATACGGTGCATGGATATTTTTCCTCTGCATCGGGCCTCAAAAAAAGCGCCGTGGTGGAACTTGCCGGTGTGAAAATCGGCCATGTGTCCGCCATCAGTATAGACACACAATTTCTGGTGGCCAGAGTGGCACTGGATATTGACCGGAAGATTGCCATATCCGAGGACAGCATTGCATCAATTAAAACCTCGGGGATAATCGGTGAAAAATATATTGAAATTTTGCCCGGTGGATCAGATACAATGCTGGCCCACGGAGATGAAATTGAAAATACGGAATCATCTCTGGATATTGAATCGTTGATCAGAAAATTCATCTTCAGTGACAATGCCTTGTGAGATCATCAGGGAACAGGCTGATTCTTAAAACTTTATACAAGGATGTATAACAATATGAAAAAAGCATGTCAGTTTCTGTGTATCATTGGTGTGTTGTTTTTTACAGGTACTGTCTCCATTGTATGGGCAGATGACCCTGTTTTGGGATACCAAACCGCATCACAGCAGGAAAATATGGATGCGGTTTCAGGGGATGATAACGGTTTTGATGATGATCTGTTTGATGCATTTGAAGATGATGCACAGGATGCTTCCCAGGTGGCTGATCCCATTTATTATTTTAATTATGCCATGTATACGGTGAATGACAGGCTGTATTTTTATGTACTCAAGCCGCTTGCCAAAGGATATAAGGCAGTTGTGCCGACACCGGCCAGAAGGGGCTTCGGAAATTTTTTCCACAACCTGCTGTTTCCTGTCAGGTTTGTCAATAACCTGCTCCAGGGCAAACTGCGCCAGGCATCGGATGAAATCGGCATATTTCTTGTAAATACAACCGCCGGCGTGCTGGGGTTCAACCAGGTGGCCCAGAAACACCTGGATATGCACACAAAAACAGAAGACTTAGGACAGACCCTGGGAACCTATCACATCACAGAAGGGTTTTATCTGGTACTGCCGATCTTCGGGCCTTCCACCTTACGGGACACAGTGGGCAGGGCAGGGGATTACTTTATCACTCCCCTCAGCTATGCAGAGCCCTGGGAGCTTAAATGGGGGCTTGGCATACTTGATACCGTGAACAAGACATCCTTCCGCATCGGTGACTATGAGGACCTGAAAGCGGCATCTCTTGATCCATATACCGCCATCAAAAATGCCTATATCCAGAACAGAAGATCACAGGTCAATAAGTGACCGGGAACAGATCGTTGCGGCGGGAAGGCAGAAAATAGCGCATCCTGTGGGATCTGACATGGTGTAGCTGTGCCGGATCCAGATCCACAACATGCAGATGGTTTTTTTGGGCCATGGACTTGGAAACAAGATTTCCGTCAGGACCGATAACCAGAGACAGCCCGGGGAAATGCAATCCTGCACCATTGTCTCCGGCCTGGTTCACCGCAGCGATAAAAACCCCGTTGTCAAAAGCCCGGGCCGGCAGATGCCGCATCCAGGACCTGTGTTTTTCCAGGGGCGTTCCTCTGGGCGATGCATGGGGCAGGACAATAAGGTCTGCACCCTGGATGGCCATGGCTGTGGATAATTCCGGAAAATGCGCATCATAGCATAACTGGATGCCGAATGTGATGCCGGCATGTGCAAACACCGGAATTTTGCATCCAGGGGTAAAAATCTCCTGTTCACTGGGGGGGATATGCAGTTTTCGGTATTTGCCATGGGGCGTGCCGGGAATAAACACCAGATGGGATGCAAAGGTCTTTTTGGCGGCATCCTCTTTTTCAGCCAGTCCTGTAAGGATTGCCAGATTCAGCTGATCTGACATATCTTGAAATCTTTTGATCAGAAGGGTATCAACGGCCCTGGCATAATCTGCAATCTTTCGGTCGGTGGCATAACCGGTGAGGTTCATCTCCGGAAGCACCACCATGTCAGCTTTTTTTTTGGCAGCTTTCCGAATGAGACCAAGGCAGTTGTCCAAATTTTTATCCCAACTGCCCACCCGGCACGTGATGGCCCCAAGACAGATTCTCACCGGCTTCACAGCTTGAAATTGGCAGAAATTTTAAAGACCCGGGTGGCCGGCAGATTCAGTATGGGATGGACCCCGGTTTTTCGGGATATCTCATCAAGACGGGTCTGGATCAGTTCCCGGGACGGGGCGATAAAGGTAAACCAGATGTTGAAGGCATGTTCCCGCATGTAATTGTGGGTAACCCCGGGGTATGCATTGACAGTGTGTGTAAAGAGATCAATTTTTTCATCTGCAACCTTTGCCGCGCACAGGGTGGAAAAATATCCGAGCCGGTCCGGGCTGAAATTGCCGCCGATACGCCGGATAAGAGATTTTTCCTTCATCAGGCGTATCCGGTCCATGAGCCCTTCTTCTGTTAATCCCAGCTGTTGGGCCAGCACCCTGTAAGGCCTGGCATCAATGGGAAAATCAAGCTGAATCGTGTTGAGAATGGCTTTGTTGGTGTCATCAATAGCGGTCATTGGGTCTCTTTTCAAAAAACGGAACAGGCGTAAAAGATGCATGAAACAAAAAAAGGCCCTGTTTCATGCAAAACAGGGCCTTTCCAAACAAATCAAAACCAATCAGAAATGGTGTGAATTACACACATCCGGTCGGCTTGGGAAGACCGGCCATTTTACAGGCGCCTTTACCCGGGCCTGAGGGGAACAGTTCATAGATGTGTTTGAGTTTGAATTTGGTGAGTTTGGAAAGTACCCGCACCATCGGGGCAATACCGTTTTTCTCATAATAGTCCTGGAGCACTTTCACCAGCTGCCAGTGCTCGTCAGTCATCTCTTCAATTCCTTCCTGTGTCTTGACATAATCCACCCACTCTTCTGAGTAAGAATTGTAATCAAGAAGGAATCCATCTTCATCTATTTCAAATGTTTTCCCGTTGAATTCTACTGATGCCATGTAAACTTTCCTCCTGTAAAAAATAATTTTTATTACTATCGTTTTTAAGACATACTGTCTTGGCTTCATGGTCTGCAACAATAATTGACCACTAACCTTATCTTAGCAACCCTGGCTTGTCAACAAAGAATCATGCCTGATTGCAAAAAAACAGCCTTTCCCGTGCAAAAAATTTAATACTCTTTGGGTGTCTGGTTTATCTGCTCAAGGGTAAAAACCGGTCCGTCTTTGCACACCAGTTCCTTTCCGATATTACACCGGCCGCACATGCCGATACCGCACTTCATTCTGTTCTCCAGGGACATGATGATCTGGTGTTCCTGGTATCCCAGTTTTGTCAGTGCCGGCTGGGTAAATTTGATCATGATGGGCGGTCCGCACACAATGGCATAGGTATCCTCGTCCGCTACAGGGGCATTGTTTTCCACCACCTGGGGTACGAATCCTTTATGGTATTTCCATTCAGGGTCATCCGTACCGTCCACCGTGATATGCATATTGATATCATCGCGTTTTTCCCAGTCAAACAGCTCTTCTCTGTACAGCAGCATACCGGGTGATCTGGCACCGTACACCACGTCTATGTTTTTGAACCTGGACCGGTTTGCTGGATCCAGCATGTAGACAATGGACGATCGCAGGGTGGTAAAAGCAAATCCGCCGCCGATGATGACCACATTCTTGTTTTCCAGTTTTTCCCAGGGGTACCAGTTGCCCAGCGGTCCTCTGATTCCCATGATATCTCCCTTTTTCATGTTGTGAAGATGGGAGGTGACCACACCGGTTCTGAAAACGGTGAATTTAACAAAACCTTTTTCCACCGGTGATGAGGCAATGCCGATGGGAATTTCCCCCACACCCGGTATGGACAGTTCAGCAAACTGGCCGGCCTTGTAGGCGAACTTTTCTTCATCTTCCGGATTTTGAAAAACAAAGGTAAATGTTTTCAGGGACTTGTCTTCCGTTGCCACTTCGATATCATCAATGCGAACCGGATACGGCACATAAGGGTTTTCCATATCATTTCTCCTTGGTGTTCGCTATTTACTTGCTCTCATGGTTATTCATAATTGTGCACACTTCCCTGATGTCGATATTCACCGGACAGCTGGCAACGCACCTGCCGCATCCCACACACATGATGCCCTGGTCATATTTGTCCACAAAATATTTCAATTTGTGCATGAACCGCTGCCTGACCCTTTGCACCTTGGATTCTCTGGGGTTGTGGCCGGATGCATGGTGGGTGAACAACGGCGACATGCAGGAATCCCAGTTTCGAAACCTTACTGCTGTCTTGTGTTTGGTTTCATCCTGGATATCAAAACACCAGCAGGTAGGGCACACATAGGTGCAGGTGCCGCAGTTGATGCAGGAAAATGCCACATCGTCCCAGAAAGGGGCTTCATGCAGATCCAGAATGGATTTTTCAGAAAGCTGGTCAGTGTCAACAGAGGCGGTAATATTTTTTTCCGCCTCTTTTCTGAGAATATCAAACAGGGCCTGGCTTTCTGCCGCATCCGCCGTGGTGTCAAAACCGCAGGCCCCAGCCCAGGTTTCGCCTTTTTCGGTGAGGATCTTGGCCAGGTATCTGTCATCCAGATCCGCCATCAGGACATCCAGTCCTTCTTCACTGAAAGGTCCGCATCCGGTGGATGTGGAAAAATCACAGGGACCGGGACGGTTCACCCCCAGCCCAACAAAGGTGGTGGCTGCATAAGCATCACACCAGTAAGGATCCTGATAATCCGGGTTGTCAAAATTTAACTTGACCAGAAGGATGGCCCTGGCATCATAGGGCCTGATCCCCAGAACTACCCGGAGGGTATCGTCTTTTTCCACCGGTTTCATGATGTGGTGGTCTTCTCTGGATGCATCCAGAGTTGCTGTCAGCATTTTTTCGGTCTGGGGAAACAGCACAGACTTGGGAGACATGACCGTAACACCGGCATCCATCAGGGGATAGAGATCCGGTGTCAGCGGTTTTATCTGGCAGCCGTTTTCGTCCTGGACAGGACCGAAAACCCGATAAGTTTTTCTGGATCTGTCAATACCGCCGGCCCAGTCCTTTTTATCAATTGTAATGAAATTCATATGCATAGCCTTTTTGGTTACTTGATAAAATCATCGGGATCATCCGGACTGTACACATCCAGAGGCGGACGCTTTTCCATATCCAGGCCCGCTTCCCAGCCAAAGAGTTCCAGAGCGTCTTTATTGAGCTTCCGGGTGAAATCCCTGACATTGATTCCCATGGGACAGGCTTCCACACAGGCACCGCAGTCCGTACACCTGCCGGCACAGTGAAAGGCCCGCAGAAAATGGAATGTATTGATATCAGTCTTGTCCTGGCCCTTGCCCACCCACTGGGGGGAAGACTCATCCACAAAACAGGTGGGGCAGTAACACAGGGGACAGGCATTTCTGCATGCATAGCACCGGATGCAGTTTTTGGTCAATTCCTGAAAATGGGCCCACCTGGCTTCCGGATCCATGGCCGCGATTTGGTCCACATCGGCAAAGGGCTGGTCAAGGGACTGTTCTGCAACCGGTTCAGCCGCCATGACGTCAAACACCACCGGGTTGCGGTGGGTGCACATCCTGCAGTTATGCCGCAGCATATCTTTTTTGGAAACAACCTCTTTTTTTTGGGCCGATACAATGGTAAGGGTGTCACCCTCTTCAATGAAATCGGTAATTTCATCTTCAAAAAGGGCGGCAATTTTTCTTTTATCCACCATGCCGGTGCAGGGGACCCCGATGATGTACAACCGGTCCCGGGACACCTGGTTTTCCACCATATGGGTGACCAGATTCCGGGAATCGCAACCTTTTGCCGTCACGGCAATTTTACCCTCTTTTGGTAATGCGTCTGACACATAATTGGCCAGGTTAAGACCGCAGGTTGCATTGAAAACCAGTTTTTCCACATCATCTTTGGATGTGACGGCGATTGGACGGGAGGCCATGGGAATGGAACCCTCGGCAAACCCGATCACTTTTTGTACTTCCCCTTTGGCAAGCAGGTCTGCACAAATCGCCCTTATTTTTTCTATACAGGTATCCATGATATAACCTCTATTTGGTATATTCCTTTGCAAATTTTTTATCGGTATCCAGGGCCCTTACTTTGTCGGATATCTCTTTGACCACATCCACAAACTTGGTGGCTTCGGCAGAGGAGATCCAGGAAAAATGCAGCCGGTCCCTTTCAACACCCACATGTTCCAGAAGGTTGCCCATCATCGCAAATTTTCGTCTCGCATAGTAATTACCGTCCAGGTAATGGCATTCGCCGGGATGTCAGCCGGACACCCATACGGCATCAGCTCCCTCCCGGAAAGCGGACAAAATGAATTTGGGGCTCATGCGGCCGGAGCAGGGGATCCGGATCACCCGGATGTCTGCCGGGTATTCCATCCGGCTCACCCCTGCCAGGTCTGCTGCGCCATAGGAACACCAGTTGCACAGAAAACTTACAATTTTTATATTATCATCAGCCATTAATTATATCTCCTTATAGCTTTTTTCATCTAACTTACTTCATCCAAAGCAAAAATCTGTGAAAGAATCTGGTTGGTGTCAAATCCCCGCAGATGGATGGCACCGGATCTGCAGGATGCCACGCACAGGCCGCAGCCTTTGCACAGTACCGGATTGACATCCGCCTTGCCTGCAAACCGGCCTTCAGCCAGAAATGAGGGGGCGTTATAGGGGCAGATGGATATGCACACACCGCAGACACTGCATTTTTGTACATCCACGCTGGCAATGTTGCCCGAGGTGAACAGACTGTCTTTTTTGGCCAGCAGGGTCAGGGCCCGGGATGCTGCAGCCCGTCCCTGGGTAATAGCCTCGTTCACCGGTTTGGGATAGTGGGCGGATCCTGCAACAAAAACACCGTCTGTGGCAAATTCCGCCGGTCCCAGTTTGGCATGTTTTTCCACAAAAAACCCTTCATCATTCAAGGGCACCTTGAAGAAATTGGCCAGGCGTTCATCTTTTCTGGGCACCAGGGCCGCAGCCAGGGTGAGCAGGTCCGCATGGATGGTCACAGGCTTGTTCAGCACGTGGTCCGTAAGGGTGATCTTGAGACACTCTTCTTCCACCACCACTTCAGGCTTGTTCTCCACATCATACCGGATAAAAATGACGCCTTTTTCCCTGGCTTCCTTATAGAGCAGTTCCCGCTCGCCATAGGTTCTGATATCCCGGTAAATAATAAACACATCGGTTTCAGGATTTTTTTCCTTCAAGGCAATGGCATTGTCCACGGAATGGGTACAGCACACCCGGGAGCAGTAAGGACGTTGGGGTTCTCTTGATCCCACGCACTGGATGAACACCGCAGACTGCACCGTATCCAGTTTCGGATCATTTTCCTTGAACATTTTGTCCAGATCCAGGGTCCTGATGATTCTGTCATCTTTGCCGAAACTGTATTCATCAGGTTCAAGGGCCTTTGCACCTGTGGCAAGTACCGCAACCCCGTGCTCCAGTGCCGTGGTTTTCCCATCGGTTTTCAGCTGGGAGGTAAAATTGCCCACAAATCCGTCCACCCCTTCCAGGGTGGTGTTTGTATGAACAACTATCTTGTCGTTGGATGTAATCTCCTTGATCAGGGCATCCAGTTCTTTTTGCACATCTTCTCCCTGGGCTGTTTTCCACAGCTTCAGGGCCTCGCCCCCCAGGCAGTCCTTTTTCTCGATGAGATGGGTTTCATATCCCTGGGATGCCAGGCTTCTGGCAGCTGTCATACCGGCCAGGCCACCGCCCACCACCATGACCGAGGCGTTGACATTGATCTTTTCCTCTTTCAGGGGCTGAGCCAGGGCCGCTTTGGCAACCGCCATCCGCACCAGGTCCTTGGCCTTGTCCGTGGCAATGTCAGGATTGTTCTTGTGAACCCAGGAGTTGTGGTTCCGGATATTGGTCATCTCAAACAGATATTTGTTCAATCCCGCATTTTTCAGGGTCTCCTGGAACAGCGGCTCATGGGTCTTGGGGGTACAGGCTGCCACCACAACACGGTTCAGCCCTTTTTCTTTGATGATTTCCACCATCTTGTCCTGGGCATCCTGGCTGCATGCATAGGTGGTTTCTTCAGCCACCGTCACATAGGGCAGGGTAGCGGCGTATTCCGTGACATGGGGGCAGTCCACCACACCGGCAATATTGGAGCCGCAGTCGCAGATAAACACCCCGATATTGGGCCGGTCCCCCACCACATTGGTTTCCGGCACCACCGGGAACTCTTTGGTCAGGGTGTTGCGGACCTCAGCCAGGGCATCACCGGCAGCCGAAGCCGCAGCAGACGCATCCAGAACCGATTCCGGAATATCTTTGGGATTGTTGAATACCCCTGACACATAAATCCCGTCCCTGGATGTGGTCACCGGCTCAAAAGAGGCTGTTTTTGCAAATCCGCTTTCCGTAAGGTCAATGCCGAGCTTTTTGGCCAGATCCCGGGTTTGTTGCGTGATCTCAAGGCCCACGGACAGCACGATCATGTCATAGGTGTCTTTGACGATCTGGCCCATCTCATCCACATACTGGATAAACAGATCGCCGGTTTCAGGATCTTCAGTGACCGAATGCACCCTTGAACGGATGAAATTGATGCCGTGTTTGTGTTTGGCATTTTCGTAGTATTTTTCAAACTCCTTGCCCGGGGTGCGCATATCCATGAAAAAGATGGAGCAGTCCAGGTCGCCGCCGGCATGCTCTTTGGCTATGATGGCTTCTTTTACCGCGTACATGCAGCATACTGATGAACAATACGGATTGTCACATTTGTTGACATCCCGGGATCCCACGCACTGGAACCAGGCAATCTTTTTGGGATCTTTGCGTTTTTGTGCCAGCAGTTTGTCTTTTTTCTTTTTGGGATTGGCAGGCAGTTTGGGAAAGGTGGTCACATGTCCCATGGTGGGACCGGTGGCGGACAGAATCCGTTCAAACTCCATGGAGGTGACCACATTGGGAAAATTGGCATACTGGTAATTGTCAAATTTTGAGGGATCAAAGGGTTTGAATCCGGGTGCCAGGATAATGGACCCGGCAGCAATACTCAGGGTCTCTTCTGTCATGGTGTAGTCTATCGCATCAGCCGGACACACCTCTTCACAGGTGCCGCATTTATCCTTGGTCAGTTTCAGACAGACATCCGGATTAATGGCATATTTCAAGGGCACTGCCTGGGGGTATTCCACGTAAATGGCGGTTTGTGCTTTGAGATCCGCATTATACTTGTCATCGAATTTGCCTGGACATTTTTCCGTACAGGCTCCGCAGGCAATACAGCGGTCTTCTCTGACGTACCGGGGTTTTTTCAAGATTTCAACGGTAAAATTGCCTTTTTCACCGGTGATGTTTTTGACTTCAGAAAGGGTTAAAAGCTCTATGTTTAAATGCCGGCCGACCTCGACCAGTGTGGGTGAGATTATTCACATGGCACAGTCATTGGTTGGAAAAGTCTTGTCCAGCTGGGCCATGACACCGCCGATGGACGGGCCTTTTTCCACCAGATAAACATAAAATCCGGAGTTCGCAAGATCCAGTGCAGACAGCATGCCGGAAATACCGCCACCTATCACCACCACAGATCCGGTCTTTTTTGATTCCATTGTTTGTCTCTCCTTTAATTCATAAAACAATTACAGCCCAGTCTTATATTCTATCTAAAAGTGCTGTTATCTTCAGATCCATAAAGTTGGTACTTACAAATTTGGTGCTTTTTTAATTAATTGCCATTAATTAAAAGATTATGTTATAAAACCATCTGCCAAATAATGTCAACCATTATTGACCAAAACACAGATACCCCTTTGTCCATGGAAAAAATCATCACCATCTGCGGTCCCACAGGTATCGGAAAAACCGGTTTTGCCATTGCCCTGGCCAAAGCGTGCAACGCAGAGATCATCGGGGCCGATTCCATGCAGATATATAAATATATGGATATCGGCACAGCCAAGCCGGATGCCGCAGAACTGGCCCAGGCCCCCCACCACCTGGTGGATTTTCTGGACCCATCCCAGGATTTTGATGCCGGCCAATATGCACAGATGGCTGCACAAAAAATCATTGATATCACCCAAAAAGGCCGGGTCCCCATCATTGCAGGTGGCACAGGCCTGTACATCCGCGCCCTTTTATACGGGTTGTTCCGCTCTTGCCCTGTGTGTGAAAAAACCCTGGCGCAACTGACCCGGGCGGCACAAGAAAAAGGCAGTGCTTATCTGCACCACCAGCTGCATGCATGTGATCCTGCTGCGGCCCAAAAAATCCATCCCCATGACAGTTTCCGGATCATCCGTGCCCTGGAGGTGTTCCAGACTACAGGAACCCCCATATCACAAATGCAAAAGGAACACAATTTTATCTCTCCCCGGTATCAGAGTCTGACCATAGGTCTTTTCATGGACCGCAAAATCTTGTACGAACGGATCGATTTCCGGGTGGATGCCATGATCCAGCAGGGCCTTCTTGCAGAAGTAGCAGGCCTGGTCGAAAAAGGGTATTCCCTTGATCTCAAATCCATGCAATCCATTGGATACCGCCATATGGGATGGTTTCTCAAAAAAGAACTGGATTTTGACCGGGCGGTTTTTTTACTCAAACGTGATACCCGGCGGTATGCCAAACGCCAGTTCACCTGGTTCAGAAAAGAGCCTGGCATCATCTGGTTGAAACCGTCACAGATTACCAGGGCCAAAATCCTGGTAAAAGATTTTTTGACATGAGATGGGTTTTTACATATAGTTGGCCCATACCAATAACACCCATGCCCGGATGGTCACAACAAAGAATGGTAGTTGTTATCTGTTAGCTGTTAGCTGTTAGCTTTTAGTTGTTAGCCTCAGGCATTATTGAAAACTTGAAACTTTCATATAACCCCCATGCCCTGGCGGGCACAACCAAAAATGAAAGTATAAGCAGGCAGATATTAACTTAACACTTAAAACTTAACACTTTCATATAAAAAAACCCTTATCTTCAGAGATCTCACATGACAATGAAACATGATTTGATTTTCCGCAGCACTGTATGGCTTACATCTGTTTTTATTCTGGCCGCCCTCTGGGGATGTGCCCCCAAAACCGTCCACAAACCAGGAGATGAACGCGCGACGTCAGGAGAACACGCCTCTGACCTGGATGAAAGAAAAAAACAGACAGCCGCACTGGTGGAAATGCTTCTGGCTGAAGCAAAGAAATTCATGGAACAAAATGATATGAAACAGGCGTTTCTCACCTATAACCGGGCCATGGCCCAGAAACCTGATGACCCCCAGAAAGACAAGGTTTTATCAGAGGTTGAACAGATGCTGGCCCAGGCGGATCCCCTCCTGATTGAAGAATTTATGAAGATTCAGAACCTTGCAATCCCCGAATCTTTACTGCTTTACTGGCTGGGGGTGAACCATAGCGCTGTCCAAAATTATGATGAAGCACTGGCAGCTTTGACACGGTTTGTGGACACCTATCCCGGCCATACCCATACGTCAGATGCACAAGATTTGATAATGCTTATCAGACAGACCACTTTTAAGAAGGATACCATCGGGTGCCTGCTGCCCCTGTCCGGAAAATATGCCATTTTCGGTCAGAAAGCCTTAAAAGGCATTCAGATGGCCATCCAGGACCTGTCACACACATATGACCGCAATTTTAACATCATTGTCAAAGATACCCGGTCTGACCCCCAAAGGACGGCAGACTGTGTGGATGAGCTGGGTCAGGCACATGTCATGGGTATCATCGGTCCGCTGATAGCAGTGGAAACCGCCGGTGCCCGGGCCCAGGAACTGCAGATTCCCCTGATTGCCCTGACCCAGAAAGCCGACTTTCCTCTGGCAGGGGAGTATCTGTTTTCCAATTTCATCACGCCCCGGATGCAGGTGGAGACCCTGGCAGCCTATGTGTTTAAAAAACTGGGACTAAGGAAGATGGCAGTGCTGTATCCTGATGAACGCTATGGTGAACTGCATATGCAGTTGTTTCAGGATATGGTGGATGCATACAACGGACAAATGGTGGCTGTGGAGGCCTATGACGGCAGCAAGACCGATTTTGCCACCCCCATCCGGAAACTGGTGGAAGCATCATATCCGTATGCAGAGAAGGCTTACCCGGTTACAGAAGCATCCTATTCAGGTACAGCGCCTGTAACAGGTTTACAGGACAGTGAACAAAACACAGATCCTGATCAGGCGGAAAAAGCCGTTATCGGGTTTGATGCCCTGTTCATTCCGGATGCTGTCTCCCGCATAAACATGATTCTTCCCCAGCTGGCTTTTAACGATGCCAGAGGCATGGTACTGCTGGGCACCAATCTCTGGCACCAGCCAGGCCTGCTGGCTGAAACAAAGGGGTATAACCAAAACACCGTGATCACAGACGGGTATTTCGGCAACAGCGCAAAACCTGCCACAGCCCGGTTTGAAAAAGCGTTTACTGCCTTGTATGGAGAGTCGCCAGGATTTTTAGAAGCAGTTTCCTATGATACGGTGCAGATTCTTTTCAAGACAGCCATGGATGCTGGTGTGGATTCCCGGCAGCTTCTGAAGGATGCCCTGGTACAGGGCCGCCTGTTTGAAGGGGTAACCGGCACCACCATTTTTGACAAAACCGGTGCCGCCCGCAAGGAACTGTTCTTAATTACCATTAAAAACAACCAGTTCACGGAAATCAAACCCTAAGCCTGCATCCTTGAAAAGTTTTTATATTAAAACAGTCAGCCTTCAGTGCACAGTTCAACTTCCAGTCAACAATTACCAATTGTTCCCTGCTGATTACCAAAAGCTAATGGCTAACAGCTAAAAGCTTTCATATGCCCGCCAGGGCATGGCTGTTATTTAAAATAGGCATCCTGGCCGGTGGCCTCAAGCACTGACTGCCACAGCCTGCCGTTGGGGTCCAGCCGTTTCTGGCGGCCGGCAGAGGCTTCCATGGGCACATGCACATAATGGTTGTTCCAGAAACTGATCAGAAGTTTGGTCTTTCCTGCCATGCCCGCATGCACCGCATCCCTTCCCAGCAGACCGCAGAATACACTGTCGTTGGCGTTGGCGGAAAGGCTCCTGATGATATAGGCTGGATCGATGTATTTCAGGGAAATGGGTATGTTTCTGTCTGTAAACCACTGGGTAATCTTGTCCTTGAGAAACACACCGATGTCCTGAAGCACAATATTGCCTGATGCATCATATTTTTGCTCTGTGTCTTCAAAAAAATTCTGGCCTGCACCCTCAGCCACAATGACCACTGCATGCTTTCTGGTCTTGATCCGGTTTTCCAGGGCCTGGAGAAAGCCGGTTCTGCCGTACAGATCAATATCCACCTCAGGAATCAGCACAAAATTGCCATCCTGCTGGGCCAGGGCGGCTGTGGCCGCAAGAAACCCTGAATGCCGGCCCATGAGCTTGATCAGCCCAATGCCGTTGGGATAGGCTTCCGATTCATTGTGGGCGCCTTTGATGGCCAAAGTGGCCACATCCACGGCCGAATCAAAGCCAAAGGACCGGGAAACCAGGAAAATATCATTGTCAATGGTTTTGGGAATCCCCACCACAGAGATTTTCAGGCCCCGTTTTTCAATTTCATCGGCAATCTTCTTGGAAGCCATGAGGGTGCCGTCGCCACCCACCATGAACAGAATGCCCACGCTCATCCGTTCCAGGCAGTCTACCACCAACCCGATATCCTGACTGCCCCGGGAAGAACCTAAAATGGTGCCGCCCATGTCCTGGATACCGGATACAGATGCAGGGGTCAGGTCCATGACATCATGTTCATATTCCGGCACAAATCCCTGGAGCCCGTGGCGGATGCCGTAGATGGTTTTCACATTGTAAATATGGTACAGTTCCAGCACAATGGCCCGGATAATGTCGTTCAATCCCGGGCAGAGTCCGCCGCAGGTCACAATGGCGCATTTGAGCTTGCTGGGGTCAAAATATATTTTTTCCCTGGGTCCGGCCTGTTCAAAGCTGAGCAGGGTCTGCCCGCCATCAATGGCATCCTGCACATACTCGCTCTGGACATCCACAATGATGCGGGACGTATCAGAAATAAAGCATTTTTCTCCCTTGCCCGGGATGATGCACCGTTTTATGGGAGATGCAATGTTGGCTTTTCCGAGAACCGGTATTTCCGTGCACAGGTCATGGGGTATCATTGGCTGCCTCCGTTGAATGTAAAAGACCCTTTGCCGAGGATGTCATGCAGGTGCAACAGTCCTTCCAGGCGCCCTGCGGCATCCACAATAGGCAATACGGTTATTTCATATTTTTCCATGAGATTCAACGCATCATACAGATAAGATTCCACCCCCAGGGTGTGTGGATTTTCTGTCATGATATCTGCCACCTTGATCTGTGCAAAATCAGTGGTACCGGTAGCTATGGCATGCCTGATATCACCGTCAGTGATGATCCCCAGCACCTGGTTGTCCCTGTTGAGCACAAACACAGCCCCTAAGCTGAACCGGTCCATGGTGTCAAGAGCTGCTGCCATGGTGTCATCTTGAAAAGCAACGGGAGCCCGGGCTGACTTGAACATGATCTCCCCTACCTGACAGGCGAGCCGCTGTCCTAAGGCCCCGCCGGGATGGGACCGCATGAAATCGCTTTTTTTGAATTTCTTTTTTTCAATCAGCACAACAGCCAGGGCATCTCCCATGGCAAGCTGGGCAGTGGTGCTGGAGGTGGGGGTCATGTTAAAGGGGCAGGCTTCTTTTTCCACCCCGGTATCGATCACCAGATCGCAGAATCCTGCCATGGTGGAGGATGGATTTCCGGTAAACCCTGCCAGGCGGCAGCCGATATCCCGGATCACCGGCAGCAGCTGGTTGAGCTCACTGGTTTCTCCGCTGTTGGAAATGGCGATGAACACATCATGGGGGCTCACCATGCCCAGGTCCCCGTGCACCGCCTCCACCGGATGCAGAAACATGGCATTGGTGCCGGTACTGCTCAAGGTGGCGGCAATTTTACGTCCGATGAGACCGGATTTGCCGATCCCGCTAATAATCACCCGGCCGGGGGAGGCACAGATATCCTGAACAAGGGTTTCAAATGCCGCATCCAGTTTGGCTGCCAGGCTTAAAATACTTTGGGCTTCTATTTGTAATACATCAATGGCTGTGGGAATAATCATGGTTATGTGATTCATCTTTTTTTATTTGGTGATATCAGTTTTAATTAAGACTTATACACCTTTTGTTGGAATTTGCCCATAAAAAAATGTTTTGGTTTTCTGAGAAAAGAAAACTATGATTGACATCATAATGATTTTTATGATATTTGAGTAAGGTTTATCGTCCCAGGCAGAGGAATGCCGGACAAGAACAGCCATTTAATAAATCACAATAACAGGATTTAGGAATTTTATCATGATTTGTACCACTGTAAGAGAAGGTGATGACTGCGTATTTATGACAGCCGGCGGCTGCAGCTATAATGAGGGCAATTGTCTGCCGGTTGTGGAAGAGTGTACCGGATGCCAGAGAATTTCCGAGTATCCCACAGGCATGTACTGCACTGCAGCACCGGATCCTTCTTTAAAATGGAAAAACGGCAACTGCAACATTGCCACCCATATCAAGACCGTTGCTGCCGGCAAAAAACAGAAACTCAACCCCATCAAGGCATCCAAGAGAAGATAGTTTTTTTACTGACCGCGTTTGTGAACTCTGTGGTTTTCTCTCCTGTAAAGCTACAGAGTTTTTCATTTTATGATGCTGCCTGATGCTGCCAATGGGTGAGACTGTCACCTTTTGACCCTTCTATTGCCAAGGAAATGACCCCATGAACCAGATAGCACAGCAATTGAACACCACCATCTCCCAGGCCAATCCCCATATTTTCGAGATGCTTTCCGATATGGGCAAAGCCCTGTTTTTTCCCAAGGGTATTTTAAGCCAGAGTGCAGAGGCCAAAGCCAAAGCCCATAGAATCAATGCCACCATCGGTATTGCAAAACAAGGAGACAGCGTACTGAGCCTGCCCTGCATCACCCGGTACATCAAAGGTATTGCGCCGGATGCCTACCTGTCCTATGCCCCGTCCTTCGGCATACCCGGACTGCGGGAACAGTGGAAAAAAAATCTGTTTCAAAAAAACCCCTCCATGGAAGGCTGTACTGTCAGCCTGCCGGTGGTGACCTCGGGCATCACCCATGGCGTCAGTGTATTTTCCGACATGTGGGTGAACAAAGGGGATGTCATTGTGATGCCGGACATGATGTGGGGCAACTACAACATGACCTTTACCGTGCGCAACCATGCGCAGATTGTACACTACAAAGCCTATGATGATGCATTGACCCGGTTTAATGTGGCGGATTTTGCATCCGTGCTCCAGGCCCGGGCTGCACAGAATGACAAAGTGGTGGTAATGCTCAATTTTCCCCACAACCCGTCCGGGTATTCTCTGAGCAGGACCGAGGCTGACCAGGTGGCTGCAATTCTTCTGGACACGGCACAAAAAGGCACAAATGTGGTGGCTGTCTGTGATGACGCGTATTTCGGGCTGTTTTTCGAAGAACAGACCTGCAAAGAATCCTTGTTTGCAAAACTTGCGGGCAGGCACAAACGGCTTTTAGCCGTCAAACTGGACGGGGCCACAAAAGAGGACTATGTGTGGGGGCTCAGGCTGGGGTTTATCACCTATGGGCTGGCAGCCGACAATGACACCGATGGCATTTACCAGGCCCTTGAACAAAAAACCGCCGGCTGCATCCGGGGCAATATCTCCAATGCCTCCCACCTGGGCCAGACCATTCTGCTCAATGCCATGCAGGACCCTGACTACCATGCCCAGAAGCAGGAAAAATTCAACCTGCTCAAACGGCGGGCCGCCCTGATCAAAGAAACACTCAAGAGCCCGGAATATGCACCCTATTTTGATGTCTATCCCTTTAATTCAGGGTATTTCATGTGCATCCGCCTCAAGGATGTGGATGCGGAAACTTTGCGCCTTCACCTGCTGGATGCTTACGGGGTGGGCCTGATTGCCATAGGCGAGAAAAATATCCGGATAGCATTTTCCTGTCTGGAAGAAAAAGATGTGAAGCCCTTGTTTGATATCATTGTCAGCGGCATCAAGGATCTTCGCACCACCTGAACCACTGAAAGGACCTGGGAATATGAGATCACTTGACTTCAAAGTGGCCTTCAGATGGTTGTTCTATTTTGTGCTCATCGGCCTGATCGCAGGCCTTGGGGCTGTTGCCTTTCATTATCTGTGCGGCCTGGGCATGCACTATTTTCTGGATATGATGGCAGGGTATAGGCCGGATTCACCTGCCGGCGAACACGCCCTGCTGCCCTCCACCACAACGCCGTTCAACCGGTGGATGCTGCTGATTCTGCCTGCCCTGGGGGGCATTGTGTCCGGCTGGCTGGTGTACACCTTTGCCCCTGAGGCGGAAGGCCACGGCACAGACGCAGCCATCGACGCCTACCACAACAAGGGCGGGATGATCCGGGGCAGGATTCCCATCATCAAGACCATTGCCTCCACCATCACTTTGACCACCGGCGGATCCGGGGGCAGGGAAGGGCCCATTGCCCAGATCGGTTCCGGGTTCGGCTCATTTCTGGCCACCCGGTTCAAACTGTCGGAAAGAGAACGCCGTATCATGATGGCCGCCGGTATCGGTGCCGGGGTGGGCAGTATATTCCGGGCCCCTCTGGCAGGCGCCCTTTTTGCCGCCGAGGTGTTGTACCGTGATCCGGATTTTGAATCAGAGGTGATCATTCCCGCCGGGATCTCCTCGGTTGTGGCATACTGCGTTTTCTGCCTGGTCTTCGGCTGGGGATCTTTGTTCGACTCTCCAGGATTCAAGTTCCAGAATCCCCTGGAGCTGGGGCCTTATATCATACTGGCCGGGGTCCTGGTGGTGTTCGGATATATCTATGTCAAGGTGTTTTACGGCCTGGTGGATTTTTTTAAAAAACTTGCGGTCCCCAACCATATAAAACCGGCCATTGGCGGGCTGTGCACCGGTATTATCGGTTTTTTTCTGCCCTATACCCTGGCATTCGGCTATGGCATGGCCCAGAATGCCATCTTCAACCAGGTGGCCATTCCCACCCTCATCGCTTTGGCCATCGGCAAGATTTTCACCACCTCCTTTTCCATAGGATCCGGCGGCAGCGGCGGGGTGTTCGGCCCGTCCGTGGTCATCGGCGGGGCTTTGGGGGGAGCGGTAGGCAAAATATTTCACATGCTTATTCCCACGGTGGTCACCAATCCCGGCGCATTTGTGATTGTGGGCATGGCCGGATTTTTCACCTCTGTTTCCAACACCCCTATTTCCACCATCATTTTTGTCAGTGAAATGACCAACTCCTACCACCTGCTGCTCCCCAGCCTGCTGGTGTGTTCTTTGTGCTATCTTTTGTCCCAGCGGTTCACCATATTTGAAAACCAGGTGAAATCCCGGGTGGATTCCCCGGCCCATGCCGGTGAATTCATGATGGATATCCTGCAGACCATGAAGGTGGAAGATCTGGGGCAATTGATAAAAAAGGTCCAGTGTGTCAATGAAAACATGCCGTTTTCCGCATTCAAACCCATTTTCCAGACCACCAAACAGCATTATTTTCCTGTGGTAAATGCCAAAGGGGAATTCACCGGCATATTTTCATCCAATGACATCCGGGAGGTGATCTTCACCATTCACATTGAAGACCTTGTGGTCATGAAGGACATCATGGTCTCGGATCTGATCACCACCACCCCGGTCGAAGACCTGAACACAGTGCTGCACAAACTGACCCAGAAAAATATCGATGCCCTGCCCGTGGTAAATGAAGAAAACCACAAAGAACTGATCGGCCTGATCTACCGGAGGGACATCATTGCCCACTACAACCGGCATGTGCAGAAAATCAGGGAACCCGGATCACACCCGGAAGAAAAATCATTCCAGACCCCTGCCAAAGAAAAGCCTTAAGCATAGTTCACCTGTTTTAAAAACAAGCCCCTTGCCGGTGCGGTGGCACCGGCAAGGGACCGGTTCTTTGCCGACAGAATGCTTTCAAAATCCTTCACAGTTATTTTATACCTGCCCGCATCCACAAGGGTGCCCACGATATTTCTCACCATGTTTTTTAAAAAACCGTCCGCACAGATCCGGCATACCAGGCGGTTACCAGGCTGATTTTCCACCTGCGCCGCAAACACGGTGCGTACAGTGGAACGTCTTGGAGCGCCTGTATTTTCAAAGGATTTAAAATCATGGGTCCCGCATAACAGGGCACAGCACTGGTTCATGACAGCAATGTCCAGCGGGGAATAGATATGCCAGACATAGTCCCTGCCCACGGCACAGGGATCTTCTGTATTGAGAATATGGTAGTGGTATTCCTTGGAAACCGCGGAATACCGGGCGTGAAAATCATCAGAAACCCGGATGCATTCTGTCAGAACAATGGGAAGCTTCATCAGGCTGTTCACCCCTTTTTGCAGCACCCGGGGATCCATATCCGTATCCGCGCAAAAAGAGGCCACCTGCCCCCAGGCATGGACCCCGGCATCGGTGCGGCCGGAACCATCCAGGGCGACAGGCTGGTTCAAAATGCGGGACAACACCTGTTCCAGCTCTTCCTGGATGGTGGGTCTGTCTGCCTGGCGCTGCCATCCATAAAACCTTGTACCGTCATATTCTATGGTCAGTTTAAAGGTCTGGAGCATGGGCCGAATCTTCCCCGGATAACCCGGAGAGGGCTTCATTGGCCCGGCTGATCTGAAGTGCCAGGCTGTGGGCTTTGTCGGTTCCCAGAATGCGGGTATAGTTTTGATAGAACTCCCGGTATGCCCGGGCAATGGCAGGTATTATTTCACAACCTTTGTCTGTGGGAAAGATGGCGCTGGTTTTACCGCTGGATTTTCTTTTTACCAGCTTTTTTTTTGCCAGCGCATCAATGAACCGGGTGATGGTGGAGGGGGTAAGCTGCAGCAGTTTTCCGAGTTTCTTGGGACTGATGCCCGGATTTTCATACAGGATAAGCATCAAAGAGGCATGCGCAGGGGAGAGCTGCAACGGTGCAAAACTGGTTTCCGCAAGTTTCAGCATCTGCCGTGAAAATGCATTTACATTGAAAAACAGACAGCCTTCCAGAAAATGGTCACCCATATGAAAATTTTGCACCTTTCATAAAAAATTACCCGCACTGGTTCAGTTTGCTGAAAACCGACTATATCATTTTTTAATTGGTATTGGTATCCTTATGCAATAAAAGACAAAGAGGGTTTCATCAGTAAAACAGATTTTTGCAGGAGATCATCATGACAGAACCGTCCAGTATTTCCGGGGAATGGGTCAAAAGGACAATCAAGGATTTTATTGCCACATCATTGCTGAACACAATGGAAGACAAAACTGGTGAGCCGGCATGGGACCAGGTCCTGGTTGGGTTTGCTTCCGGAGCGGATCCCCTCTGGCAGCAATACAAAGAGTATGTGGGTGCGTTTCACTGGACCCCCTGGGAGGTGTTCAACCAACATCTGCCCGAGGAAAATGTCAGTGCAGAGCAGCTGACGGTGATCTCCTGGGTTCTGCCCCAGCGCAAAACGGTCCGGGACGCCAATAAAAAAGAAAAAAGATTTCCGGCCGAAGAATGGGCCAGGATCCGGGTGTATGGGGAAAGATGCAACATGGCGCTGAGGCATCATCTGGTCAACCGCCTGGAGGCGCAAGGCCATCCCGCTTTGGCGCCGATGATGGTTCCCAACTGGACCATTGTGAAATCCGCACGGTTTTCCTATGCCTCTTCCTGGTCTGAACGGCATGCAGCCCATGCAGCGGGCTTAGGCACATTCGGGTTGTGTGACGGCCTGATTACCGAAAAGGGCAAAGCCATGCGGACAGGGTCAGTTGTGGCAAAACTCTCCATTGATCCGACACCCCGCCCCTATGCCGATCATCACGCCTATTGTCTCTTCTACACAGACGGCACCTGCGGCAAATGCATTGACCGGTGTCCTGCCCGGGCCATTACAGAGGCAGGGCATGATAAGGAAAAGTGCCGGCAGCACCTGACGTTATCCCGGAAACATGTCCAGGAAGCCTATGGGTTCGAGGGATATGGATGCGGACTGTGCCAGGTGAAGGTCCCCTGTGAATCGATGATCCCCGTGAAAAAGGCACGGATTGCCCTGGAAAAAGGGGAACTGCCGCCGCCGCCCCCTCCTATCGCATGACACTGGATGGATGGTTGTTATGCACCTGTATTTTGCAGAATGGTTTTGCTGGTTATATAACCCGTTCTTCTTTTAACAACCGAATTGATTTCAGGATTTCCTCTTTTTCAACTAGTTGATTTGTAATGTATTTGTGTAAGACTGTTGTAATCAGTGTTTGATAAGGCAATCCTTCTTGTTCAGCCTTTTCTTTTAGCTTTTCCAAGTCATAATTGGTGATTCTTAAGCTTATGGCTTTATTCTTCTTCGCTGATGAAATAATAGATTCAACTTTTTTTCTCTTTTCTCCTGTAACAGATCGGTACATATCTATTTCGTCCTCAATCTGCTTTTCTTCGTCTGTCAGTTCATATATGGGCTTCATTTTTCTTTCCTTTTGTATTTCTTGTGGTATTTACGACTTTGATAGGCAGTTTTCAATATGATATTATCATCTTTATCCACAATGAACGGTACTATCCACGTATAATCACATATATTCATCACAAAACACATCTGCCCTTTACGTACTGGATTCTCAATAATGTCAATATATTTATGATCCAGTATCATCTGGCTTATTTCCTCAAAAGAAATATTTCGCTCGAAGATCAGCTTTTCATTCTTCTCTTTATCCCAGACGATACTATTCATATTCAACAATACATACCTGTATATACATTGTCAATTTTTATTTGAATTTTGCTTTGCAGTGCCTGATAATCATGGAAAACATTTTTTCAGGGTCTTTTCATTACCTTTTAGCTGGGAGCATCCTTCGGGAGCCCCTGCCGGTGTCCTGTGCCAGGACCGTCAGATGCCAATCTCGTGCCGGGCGCAGGACACCGGCAGGGGCGGAACGTAGACAAAAAATGCCGTCCCCAGCTATTGTTCTGCTGCCGCATGGCACCGCCTGCCACATGCATCCTGAAGAAAAAAGCTGACATCCTGACACCAGGCCCGATATTTTTTTCTCAGCTATCTGAATATCTCATATCCGGTCCCCTTCACATTATTTATTTACACCCCCGGGCTTCATGGCTATAATACAAAATTTATAATCCAATCTGCACCATTGCATTGCAGTGAACCATGCAAAACATATCAGGAGTGAATCAGTTTTGATAAACGGATTTTCATTTGCCGGTATCCCTGCCGGCATCAAAAAAAACGGGCGCAGGGATCTGGGATTGATCCTGTGTGACAAACCGGCAACCGCCGCAGCCGTGTTTACAAAAAATCAGGTAAAAGCCGCCCCGGTGATCCTGGGGCAGCAGATGATTAAAAAGGGCCTGTGCCAGGCTGTGCTGGCAAATTCGGGTAATGCCAACTGCTTTACCGGAGAGCAGGGGATAAAAGATGCACAGTTTTCAGTCCAACTGGTGGCGAATACTTTCGGCATCCCAAAAGATCTGGTCATGGTATGTTCCACCGGGGTGATCGGCGCACCCATGCCTATGGACAGATTTGCATCCGGGGTGCCACAGCTGAAAACGAAAATTGCCAACGGTACACTGGCGGATTTTGCCGATGCCATCCTTACAACAGATCTTGCCCCTAAAACCGTTGAGATGACAGCTGTTATCGAAACTGCCCAGGGTCCCCAAACCATTACCATGGCAGGGGTTGCCAAGGGATCAGGCATGATCCGGCCGGACATGGCAACCATGCTTGCCTATGTGCTCACCGATGCGCACATCAGTGCACCTGACCTGCAGCAGGCCCTGACAGCAGCCTGTAACAAATCATTCAACCGCATCACCGTGGACGGGGACACCTCCACCAATGATACCCTGTTGTGCCTGGCCGGGGGCACCGGACCAGCACACATACAGGATGCTACCTCTTTGACCGTGTTCCAGGATCTTTTGGAAACGGTTTGTATGGATCTTGCCAGACAGATTGTCAAAGACGGGGAGGGGGCCACCAAGGTGGTGCAGATCACGGTGGCAGGGGCAGCATCACAGATCGATGCTTTCAGGGCCGCAGAAGCCATTGCCCATTCCAACCTGGTCAAGACCGCCATTTACGGGGAAGATCCCAACTGGGGACGGATAACGGCAGCTGCCGGGCGGTCCGGCGCCCGGGTCGACCAGGATAAAATGGACCTGTACTTCGGCGCCATCCCTCTGGTGCGCCAGGGCAGGTGGCTGGGCAAAGAAGCGGAACAAAAAGCGGCCGCTGTCATGAAAGCCAGAGATATTGCCATCACCCTGGATCTGCACTTAGGGAAATATGCAGACAGTTTTCTGTTCTGTGATTTTAGTGAAAACTATGTCAAGATCAATGCCGACTACCGGTCCTGAACCTGAAAACAGTCCCATGCGGCTGCAAAAATTTTTGGCCAAAGCAGGGGTGTGTTCCAGGCGTGCTGCGGAAAAACTGATTGTTGACGGCCGCATCCGGGTCAATGGGGATACGGTTACCACGCTGGGCACCAGAGTGGACCCGAAAACCGATGCGGTGGTGTATGACGGCACACCCGTCCGTCTTTCTTTTAAAAAAAAGTTTGTCTATATTGCCGTGAACAAGCCCAGAGGCGTGGTCACCTCCTGTGCAAAAAAACATAATGACCGGATCATTCTGGATCTTGTGCCGATACAGGAACGGATCTTTCCTGTGGGCAGACTGGACAAGGACTCCCAGGGCCTGGTGCTGCTCACCAATGACGGGGACCTGCACAACAGACTGTCCCATCCCTCCCACAACCATGAAAAAGAATACCATGTCACCACAACCCATCCTGTAAAAGACGCGGATCTTGCGGCCATGGCCGCAGGAATGAAAATCCAGGGAAAAAAAACAAGAAAAGCCAGGGTGCGGCGGACGGCAAAAAACGGGTTCATCATTGTTCTCAAGCAGGGACTGAACCGGCAGATCCGCAGGATGGTGGGAAAGACAGGCAACCAGGTGGAAACCCTCACCCGCATCCGCATGGCTGCTGTGTCTTTGGGGGATCTGCAGCCCGGGAACTGGCGGTACCTGACCCCAGAGGAAATTGCCGGTCTAACCCAATGACCGGATGCCGACGGCAGACCGGACCTTTTTTAAAAACGGACCGGAAAACGCCCGGGCCTTGTCCGCGCCGTTGGCCAGGATATCTTCAATATCTTTGGGGTTTTTGATCAGCTCATCATACCGCTGCCGGGGTTCGGCCAGAATGGCATTGATATATTCAAACAGCTCCTGTTTCATGGCCCCCCAGGCGATCCCGGCCCGGTACCGCTCCGCCATGGCCCGGGTTTCCCCATCCGTGGCAAAGGCCCGGAAGATGGAAAACAGCGTGCAGGTGCCAGGGTCCTTGGGTTCATCCGGTCCCAGGGAATTGGTCTGGATCTTCATGATCATTTTACGCAGCCGTTTTTGGGTGTCAAACAGCGGAATAAAGTTGTTATAGCTCTTGCTCATTTTTCTGCCGTCCAGACCGGACAGCACTGCGGTGTTGTCATCCACCACCACTTCGGGCAGGACGAACAGTTTTTCATACACATGGTTGAATTTTGCGGCAATATCTCTGGTCATCTCCAAGTGCTGGACCTGGTCTTTTCCCACAGGCACTTTTTTAGCATTGAACATGAGAATATCAGCAGCCATGAGAATAGGATATGAGAACAGCCCCATGGTGATGGCCTGGTCCGGGTCTTTGTTGCCTGCGGCTTCATTTTCCTGGACCTTTGCCTTATAGGCATGGGCCCGGTTCATCAACCCTTTTGCCGTAAGACAGGTGAGTATCCAGGTCAGTTCCGGGATTTCAGGAATATCCGACTGCCGGTAAAACACGCAGTTTTCATGGTCCAGGCCCAGGGCGATCCAGGCAGCGGCAATCTGAAGGGTGGATGCCTGCCGTTTTTCTGGGTCATGGTTTTTGATCAATGAGTGGTAGTCTGCCAGAAAATAATAGGAGGTGAGGTTTGGATCTTTACTGGATGCCACAGCCGGCCGGATGGCCCCCACAAAATTGCCCAGGTGGGGGGTGCCGCTGGTGGTGATACCGGTTAAAAAGTCTGCATTTTTCATACGTTTTCAGGTTTCCAAAAATATAAAAATAGAATTAGGGGTTACACTTGATGATCAAGTTATGGTTTCTGGAAAACGTGATCATCGCGTTACACGCTTGCCTGTTTCGGGTGCCTGGCCGGGGAAGTACCAGAAAGAAACGATTTTATCAACATTAAATTAACCCTTGGGTCCGGGCATATGCTGCGGCAAAAGCGATCTCTTTTTTCCGGGTGTCAAGGTCCCCGTCCAGTTTTGCATTCAGCACCCGGGAAAATATTTTCGTAAATTCAGGACCGGGTTTCACCCCGATATTGATCAGGTCCCGGCCCCGGATCAGCGGTTTAACATGGCGGTAATCGGTATAAAAATTGGAGATGGCCTTGCGCACCGCCTCATCTTTTGTCAGGGCCATCATGTACAGGATGCATTCGGTTTTAAAGTTGATCAACGCCCAGTAGAGTTTTTGGCGGGAAACAGGAAAATTGGATGCAATGAAGCTGAGCCGGTTCTCCGCTTTATACCGGGATTCCATCAGCAGCCGTGTTTCGCTTACCGGCACCATCAGCCTTTTGCATATCTGCTCACACACACCAAAGGGACACCGGTGCAGCAGCACCATGAAATACACAGCCCACCTGGGGTATTTTTCATCCACATACAGCAGGTCATGCCATGCCAGGGTCTTGTTGACCGATTCAAAGATCATATAGGTAGCAGGGGTGATCTCCAGCTGGGGGTGGATCACTTTTTCTAGGCCGTAGGATACCATGGTCTGGATGGCGGGAATGGGATTTTCCTCGCTGAATATCTGTTTGAGTTCCGACAGGACCCGCAGCCCGCTAAGGTTCTTAAAGCTGTCCACCTTAATGGCATTTTTAATGAGATTGGATGTTACCTTGCCTATCTTGAACCCGAACCGGTTGGAAAATTTAATGGCCCGAAATATCCGGGTGGGATCTTCCACAAAGCTTAAGTTATGGATGGTGCGGATGGTTTTGTCCTTCAGGTCCCGGTTGGCACCAAAATAATCGATCATGGTGCCGAAATTGTCCGGATTCAGGCTCAGGGCAAGGGTGTTGATGGTGAAATCCCTGCGGGCCAGATCCCTTTTGATGGAACTTTTTTCCACAATGGGCAGGGCAGCCGGAAAATTATAATATTCCAGCCGGGCAGATGCCACATCCACCTTGACATTATCGGGAAAAATGATCACAGCTGTCCCGAATTTTTTATGGGTATTCACCCGGCACCCCATTTTTTTTGCAAAATGTTTGGCAAAAAAGATCCCGTCTCCTTCCACCACAATGTCGATATCATCCACCCGGCGCTGCAGCAGAAGATCCCGGACAAACCCGCCCACCACATAAAGGTTGAGGTTGAGTTCATCACCTGTTTTGCCGATGGCCTTGAGCAGATCCAGGGTCCAGGCATCCAGGCGCTGTTCCATGATATTATGAATTTGCCGCTTTTTGGTGTTCTGTCTTTTGAATATGAGCTGATCCGTATGTTTGACTGCCTTGTTGTGCTGGACCAGATAATTGAGCAGATCGGTGCGGGTGATGACCCCTGTGATGCTGCCGTTGTCAATGACCGGGATGATCCGCTGTTTTTCTTCGATGATCTTGTATTCGATCTCATCGATATCTGCATCAGATGAAACAGATGAGGCTTCTGAATTCATGTATTCTTCCACAGGCCTGTCCTTGAGCTTGTGGAAAAAAATTTTTTCCACCACCTGGCGGGTGATGTAGCCTTCATAGGAATTTTTATTCTCATCCACCACCACAAGGGTATTGATATTGTAGCGGGTCATGATGCTGCCTGCCTGTTCACACGAAGCCGTGGCGGGAATGGTGATGGCAGGAGAGGACATCAGGGTCCTGGCCACCTGAATTTTTCTGGTGGCCTGTTTTACCTGGTCAATGACCATCAGTTCCACCTGGGTGAGGGTGTGGTTCTCCACCTTGGCAGATGCGGCATAGGCATGGCCGCCGCCGCCGAAGGATGCCAGAATTCTGCCCACATCCACTTCAGGTATCCGGTTCCTGGCAATGATGTTGATCTTGTTGCCCATGAGCACGATGGCAAAATACAGATCCAGGCTTTCCATGCGCACGATTTTCTGGACAATGGATGCCAGGTCCGTAATATAATATGATGAGGAAATGGTGGAAATATGGACTTCAATGCCGTTGATTTTGTGCACGGTCATCTCATTGAGCAGTTCATTGAGCCAGGTGACCTGTTCCGCCCTGATCTCCCTGACCACCAGGCTCACAATGGTGTTGAGGCTGGCACCGCAGGACAGAAGATACCCTGCCTGGATAAAATCCGCCCGTGTGGTGGAGGAGTGGGTAAACATGCCGGTGTCTTCATAAATCCCTAAGGCCATGACAGTGGCTTCTTCCGGTGTGGGAACAATATTTTTTTCCTGGAGGATCTCGCCCAGTATGGTGGCGGTGGCCCCATAGGGTTTAAAAATTTCCATGTCGGCATCTACATCATCCGGTCCCGGCGGATGGTGGTCATACACATGAATGGCCACCTGTTTGTTTTCCAGCAGATCCTTTACCCCTAAAAGCCTGTTTTTTTGCCGGGTATCCACCAGCACCAGGGTGCGGGTATCTGTAAAATCAATGGATGCCGGATCTGCCATATTGAACAGATAGCTCATGGAAGAGATGAAAAAATCCCGCAGATTTTTCTCCTGGGACCCGGGAAAGATGATCAATGCCTCAGGATAAAGTTTTTGGGCTGCCAGCATGGCGGCAATGGCATCATAATCGGCATTCACATGGCTGGTGATGATGGTTTTGGCACGGATGCCCTTTTTTTTGCCCTGCACGGATCGACTCCTGTTGAGATTGAACGATTGATGTTATATAGACTATCTGAATCAATTTTACAAATCCTGCTGGTCTGGTATAATCAGTTGCGATTGGAGCCTAAGGACCATTTACACAAAACATTAAGGAAATCATATGCCGGTTATCTATCAATGGAAAGGCAAAAACCCCAGAGGCAGAACCGTAAAAGGTGAAATGGAAGCGGAAAACAGTGAACAGGTCCGCCAGAACCTTGTCAGAAGGAAAATAATCCCTGGCAGAATAAAGAAAAAACCCAAGGACCTTTTTGGAAATGTGTCATTTCTGCAGCCCAGTGTAAAAGAAAGCGATGTGATTATTTTTGCCAGGCAGTTTTCCACCATGATAGATGCTGGCCTGCCGTTGCTGCAATGCCTGGAAATCCTGCATACCCAGCAGGAAAACCCCACTTTTAAAAAACATCTGAAAAAAATCAAGGAATCTGTGGAATCCGGGGAAACCTTTGCCGATGCATTGAAAAAATTTCCCAAAGATTTTAATGAACTGTTTGTGAACATGGTGGCTGCAGGGGAAGCCGGCGGTATTCTGGATGTGATTCTGGGGCGCTTATCTGCCTATATGGAAAAAATGGCAAAGCTTAAAAAACAGGTCAAAGGTGCCATGACCTATCCCATTATCACCATTATCGTGGCCATTATCGTGGTGGGTATCATCCTGGTATTTGTCATCCCGGTATTTGAGGAGATGTTTGCCAGTATGGAATCTGCCCTGCCTGCCCCCACACTGATGGTGGTGGCCCTGAGTGACTTTGTGGTGGCCAATGTGCTGTGGATAATCCTGGGTACCGCAGCGGCAGGTTTCATCATCCGCCGCATTTACAAGACCGAAAAAGGCAGGATTTTCATGGATGACATGTTTCTGCGGCTGCCGGTGGTGGGCATGCTGATCCGGAAGGTGGCGGTTGCCAAATTCACGAGAACCACCAGCACCATGATCTCATCCGGGGTATCCATCCTGGATGCCCTGGATATTGTGGGCAAAACATCTGGCAACAAGATTGTGGAATTTGCCATAAAAGATGTCAAATCCGGCATTTCCGAAGGCAGGTCCATGGCTGATCCCCTGCTGGAAAGCGGGGTGTTCCCCTCCATGGTCTGCTCCATGATCTCTGTGGGAGAATCCACCGGCGCCTTGGATACCATGATGGAAAAAATTGCGGATTTTTATGATGATGAGGTGGACCAGGCCGTTAAAAATCTCACGGACATGATCGAACCCTTCATGCTCGTTTTTCTGGGGGTGGTGGTGGGGGGTCTTGTCATTGCCATGTATCTGCCCATATTCACCATGGCAGGCAACCTCTAGTTTTGAATAACAGGATAGCATCCGACCCGTTCCAGGGACAGCATGACGTGATGCAGCAGCTCAAGTGGATCATCCTTGCCCGGGTAGTGTTCTGCATTGTATTGATCTTTTCAAGCCTGGTCTTCTCAACCGGGGAAAACCTCTCTTTTCTTTCCCAGCCCTTTGTAACCCTCTACTATCTGTCAGCCGTCATATTGTTTTTATCCGTGGGATACGGCATCTGGCTCAAACTGGGCAGAAAACTTGTACAGCTTTCCTATGTCCAGAGCCTGGTGGATACCTTGTGTGTGACCATAATCATTTATGTCACAGGCAGTTTTGATTCCATGTTCACCTTTTTGTATCTGCTGATCATTATCTATGGTGCCATGCTGGTGCTGCAGAGGGGCAGCCTGGTCATTGCCGGGATATCCGCGGTCCAGTACGGGCTGTTGATTCTTCTGGAATACTACAGGGTTGTTCCGCCGTTTCTCGGGCACCATTCCGTGCCCATGAACCTGGATCCCACCCATATTATGTACCGGATCATCATCATCATGGCGGCATGTTTTGCTGTGGCTTTTTTGAGCGGTCTGCTGGCCATGCAGTTGAAGCGGGCCCGCCAGGATCTGAAGATCACCCAGGCCCACTTCAGGCGGGTGGAAAAAATGGAGGCTGTGGATGAAATGATTTCAGGGATTGCCCATGAGATCAAGAACCCTCTGGCCTCTCTGGCAGGATCCATTCAGCTGCTCCAGGAGGATGCACTGCCCGGCAGTCATGAAGACCGGCTCATGAAAATCATTCTGCGGGAAACCGAGCGCCTCAAACGCATTGTCAATGAAATCAGACTGTTTGCAAAACCCAGCAGGGCAAACGCACAACCGGTCATGATCCATGAGGCTGTCACAGATGTGGTTTCCCTGTTTTTGAACACAGCCGAGTTCAAGGACCGGATCCAGATTTTCACCCATATTGATGATACGTTGTGTGTCATGATCGACCCTGTGCACCTTCAGCAGATTCTGTGGAATCTGATCAAGAATGCGGCCCAGTCCATTTCCGGTAAGGGAAAGATTGTCATAACCCTTTCGTCTCCCAGAAACAACCGGATCTATCTGACTGTCCAGGACAACGGCCAGGGAATCGATCCCCGAAAATCCAGGCATATATTTGATCCGTTTTTCACCACCAAGCCGGAAGGCAGCGGACTTGGCCTGTCCATCATCCACCGCCTCATCGATACCTATGACGGGATGATCGATTTTGATTCCATCCCGGGCAAAGGAACGCTTTTCACCATTATTTTTAAAAACGCGGTTCCCGGACAAATGCCAACAAAATCTTGACAACCACCCGTCAATCAGGCTATTTATTTATGTTTTATCATATGAAATCCATACTGTTAACCAGACAATACAGGTGTGCCCAGGATGTCAGATATGGCGCACACCGTAAATGAAAGCAATATACCAACATGGACAAAGACAGCCAGATCATTCAGCTTCGAAAAGAAAAAATACAGGCCATCAAAGAAAGCGGGGTACCCCTGTATCCCAATGATTTTAAACCTTCCTGCACACTGGCGCAGCTTAAGCAGACCATAGCCGAAGAACCTGCCGCTTTAGGAGAGCACGGTCAAACCTTCCAGGTGGCCGGCAGGATTATGGCCATCAACCGCATGGGAAAATCTTCTTTTGTCCGTTTTAAAGACGGTTCTGATGCCATGCAGGTCTATATCCAGAAAAACAAGGTGGGGGATGACACCTATGACCTGTTTAAAAAACTGGATATCGGTGATTTTATTGGCGTGGCCGGCCCATTATTTCAGACCCGCACCGGGGAATGGACCATCCTGGCAACTGTTTTCCGCCTTTTGTCCAAAGCTGTCCGGCCTTTGCCGGAAAAATTTCACGGTATCAAGGATCCGGAAAAACGCTACCGCCAGCGGTATCTGGACCTGATAATGAATGATGCCACAAAGAATATATTTGTCACAAGAAGCAGGATTGTGGCAGCCATGCGCAGGTTCTTTGAAGACCATGGATTCATGGAGGTAGAAACCCCCATGATGCAGCCGCTGCCCGGAGGTGCGGAAGCCACTCCCTTTAAAACCTGGCACAATGCCCTGGGCATGGAACTGTTTTTGCGCATTGCTCCGGAGCTATATCTGAAACGCCTGGTGGTGGGCGGATTTGAAAAGGTGTTTGAAATAAACCGTAATTTCAGAAATGAAGGGGTGTCCACCCGACACAACCCGGAATTCACCATGGTGGAATTTTACCAGGCCTATGCAGATTACACGGATTTAATGGATTTCACCGAAAAAATGTTTTCAGCCATTGTCCGGAAAATTACCGGCGGCACAACGGTTGCCTACCAGGGCCAAACCATTGACTTTACACAGGGCTGGCAGCGGATCCCCATGAAGGAATCTTTGTGCACCATGGGCGGTGTTGATCCTTCCGACATAGATGATACCCGGGCCCTGCTGAATTTTGCTGAGAAAAACGGCATCCAGATCACCAAAAAAGAAAACCACGGCAAGGTGTTGACCAAGCTCTTTGACATCCTGGTGGAACCCAAACTGATTCAGCCCACCTTTATCACAGGATACCCTGTGGAGGTTTCTCCCTTGTCCCGGAAAAGTGATAAAGACCCAAATCTCACCGACCGGTTTGAGCTGTTCATTGCCGGCAGGGAGATTGCCAATGGATTTTCCGAAATCAATGACCCGGAAGACCAGTACAACCGGTTTCTCATGCAGGTCCGCCAGCGGGATGCGGGAAATGATGAAGCCCATATCATGGATGCGGCGTATGTGGAAGCCCTGGAATACGGCATGCCCCCCACAGCTGGTGAAGGCATCGGCATCGACCGCCTGGTGATGCTGCTCACAGATGCTGCTTCCATCAGAGAGGTGATTCTTTTCCCCCATATGAAACACAGTAACTGATTATTCATGGCTGTTGAACTTTTCATAGCCAGGCGCTATCTCAAGGCAAAACGCAAAGAAGGGTTTATCTCTTTGATCACCTTTTTATCCGTGACCGGTGTCATGGTGGGGGTGATGGCCCTGGTGGTGGTGATCGCGGTCATGAACGGCGCTGAAAGTGAATTCCGGCGGCGGATCCTGGGCCTGGAGCCCCATATCCTGCTCATGAACTACAACGGTACCTTTGGCAGTTATGAAACAATTTTACAGAACCTGCAGACCCATGCACAAATCAGGGATGCATCTCCCATTTTGTTCGGACAGGCCATGATCCGGACCCGCCATGCTTTTTCAGGGGTCATGGTCCGGGGAATCATTCCTGAGAGCAGCGCCGCCTTAATCAAGGGGTTTGATACGGATGCACTGAAAACCGCATTGTCGGTTCATAAAGAGGCAGACAATCTGCCCGGCATCATTTTGGGAAAATCACTTGCCGGTTCCGTGGGGGTGGCGCCCGGTGATACCATTGTTCTTATGTCCACGAACTCCTTTGTTTCCCCCATCGGCCAGATCCCTTCCATGAAACGCTTTGTGGTAAAGGGCACCTTCAGTTCCGGCATGTCCGAGTATGACGGAATGCTGGCCTATGTCCATCTGGATCAGGCCCAGATGCTCACCGGTAACAAGAAAAAAATTTCCGCCATCGGCATATGGGTGGATGATATTTTCACGGTAAAACAGATACGCGAAAATGTGCTGACAGACCTGGAATATCCCTTTTATGCCAGAGACTGGATGGAAATAAACCACAGCCTTTTTTCCGCTTTGAAACTGGAAAAAACCGCCATGTTTATAATTCTTACCCTGATCATTCTTGTGGCGGCATTCAATATTGCCTCTGCCTTGATAATGATGGTCATGGAAAAGACCAAAGACATTGCCGTTCTAAAAGCCATGGGTGCCACCCATGGGGTTATTGGAAAAATATTCATTCTCAGGGGTCTGGTCATCGGTGTTCTTGGGACCTGCCTGGGAACTGTTTTCGGGGTGGTGATCTGCTGGCTGCTGAAACACTATGATTTTATCCGGCTGCCCGAAGCATACCCCTTTTCAACCCTGCCGGTACAGCTGGATCCGCTGGATGTGCTTCTGATCGCGGCAAGCGCTGTATTTATCTGTTTTGTATCAACCCTGTACCCCTCATACAAAGCATCCAAAATGGACCCTCTGGAGGCTATTCGGTATGGATAACTCAGGTTCTGTTCTCATGCATCTGGAACAGGTCAGCAAGATCTTTACCAGCCCCACGTCCGACATTCCAATTCTTAACGATGCAGATTTTTGTATTACCAGGGGCCAGACCCTGGCCGTGGTGGGGGCTTCCGGCATCGGAAAATCCACTCTTTTAAACATCATCGGTACCCTGGACAGGCCTGACAGCGGACGGGTGATGTTTGAGGACCAGGATATTTTTTCTTTTTGTGATGAAAAACTGGCAGCCTTCCGCAATGAACGGATCGGGTTTGTCTTTCAGTTTCATTATCTGCTCCAGGGATTTACTGCTGTGGAAAATGTTATGATTCCCGGACTCATTGCCAGGAAAAACAAAAAAACTGTTGAAAAACAGGCCGTAAATATGCTTGAAAGGGTAGGACTTGCAGACAGGCCTTTTCACCGGGTGGAAGATCTTTCCGGCGGAGAACAGCAGCGGGTTGCCATTGCCCGGGCCCTGCTGATGAAACCGGACCTGCTGCTGGCGGATGAACCCACCGGCAATCTGGATGAAAAAACCTCCGACAGCATCCATGCACTGCTGGACCAATTGAACAAGGAACTGGGCATGACGGTCATTGTAGTCACCCATAACATGAAGCTGGCCCATATGATGGAAAAAATGGTCACCATCCACAGGGGCAGTATCGTACCGGCATTTACAAAGGAATGAAATGAGAAAATTGCTGAAAAAAACTGGTTTGATTCTGATGGTATTTTTCTGCCTGATTCCCAGGCTGTCTGCTGACGAGCAGGTCAGTGTCGCGATTTTTCCTTTTTCCATCCAGGCAGGTCAACCCAATGAAAAACTTGCGGATGATCTGCCCCTGATGCTCAAGGAAACCCTGGAAAAAGAGGGCGCAAAGGTGATCTTTGTCAAGGATTACACAGACAAGGAAACCTGGGATGCTGAAAAGTTCAGGCAGGAAGGCATCCGCCTGGGTGTGGACCGCATCATCACCGGCAATATTTTCATGGCCGGGCAGGCCGTCAGCATTGATACGGAAATCTATGACAGTTATGAAACCAAACCACCCCTGACATTTTTTTCCCAGGCAAAACTCACTGAAGGCCTTTTTTCCGCGGTCACCGATCTGACCAGGGGTATCATCGGAGAGCTGTTTGAAAAACGCATCATTGCAACCATTTCTGTGAACGGCAACCGCCGGGTGGAATCTGATGCCATTTTACGGACCATCGCCTCTGCTCCCGGTGAAATCATGGATGCACAAAAATTGTCCAAAGACCTGACATCGGTATACAAAATGGGGTTTTTTGATGATGTGGTGATCAGAAAAAAGGAGCTGGACCAGGGGGTTGAAATCATTTTTGACATAACGGAAAAACCCAGTGTCAGAAATATTAAATTTTCCCAAAACAGGGTATATAAAGATGATGAACTGTTCGGGACTGTGGATACCAGCACCGGGTCCATCCTCAATGTCTACAAGATAAATGCTGATGTTGAGAAAATAAAGCGGCTGTATACGGAAAAAAATTACCATAACTGCACCGTCCGTTATGAAATCAAATCTCTTGAAAACAACCAGGCAGATATTGTTTTTGTTGTGGATGAAGGCGATAAAATAAAGATCGAAACCATTGCCTTTGAAGGCAACAGCTATTTTGATGATAAGAAGATCAAAAAAACCATTCAGACGAAAGAAAAAGGTTTCTGGTCTTTTATCACCACCTCAGGTGATCTGGACGGGACAGAACTGGACAATGATGTCATCCGGATTGAATCCCTTTACAAGAACAACGGATTTATTGATGTCAAGGTGTCTGATCCCAAAGTGGAAATGGGAAAAGAAAGTATCGCCATCTCTTTCAAAATAGAGGAGGGAAACCAGTATAAAACCGGAAACGTGGATATCACAGGTGATATCCTGACTTCCAAAGAGGCGTTGCTTGAAAAACTGCAGTCCAAAAAAACCACGCTTTACAACCGGGAACTGATCCGAAAGGACCTTCTGGCCCTCAATGACTTTTATTCCAACCAGGGCTATGCCAATGTGAATGTGTCCCCTCTGGTGGATAAAGATGATGCTGCCGGACAGGTAAATATCACTTTTAAGATTGATCAGGGAGAACTGGTCTTTTTCAACCGGATTATCATCACGGGCAATACAAAGACAAGGGATAAGGTTATCCGGCGTGAACTGGCGGTAAAAGAGCAGGGCAAGTATTCCATGTCCGGTATCCAGCGGTCCCACCGCAACCTGGGGGTTAGAGATTATTTTCAAAATGTTGAAATTACGCCGGTCAAGACCGAGATTCCCAACCAGCGGGATCTTGAAGTCACTGTCACGGAAAAAGCCACGGGCAACTTTTCTTTTGGCGGCGGTTTTTCAACTGCTGACGGACCCTTTGGACAGGTGTCTCTGGAAGAAAGAAACCTGTTCGGACGGGGCCAGAACCTGAAGCTTCTGGCCAGGATGTCGGGTGAAACAGCTTTGTACGACTTGGGTTTTACCGAACCATGGATTTTTGATAAACCTGTTTCCGCCGGAATTAACATCTACAAGCTTGAAAAAGAATTTGAACATTATGACCGCAATGCCATAGGTCTTACCCTCAGATCCTCCTACAGACAGTTGTGGGATTACACCACCATAGGCATTGAATACAACATTGAAGATTTTGAAGTGGAAAAGGTGGAAAAAGCCTATACCAATGTCACAGAAGGCGATTTTTTCACATCCAGCATCAAACCCTATATCAGCTATGATTCCAGAAACCATTATTTTCTGCCAACCAGGGGGATTTTCAGTAAATTTTCCGTGCAGTATGCTGGAGAATTTCTGGGTGGTGACATTGATTACACAAGGTACATTGCGGAAGCCGGATTCTGGAAGCCGCTGTTCTGGAAATTTACCGGTGCATTCCATGTGGAAGGCGGATACCTGGATGACCGGACCAACGGTGAGATCGATCTGGACTGGGAACGGTTTTATCTGGGGGGGATCAATTCCGTCAGGGGATTTGACAAATATGACATCAGTACCCAGGACAAGAATGACCCTATTTTGCGGGGCGGTGAAAAATATCTCCAGTTTAATTTTGAGCTGATTTTCCCGATCCAGGCAGATATGGGCGTGGCAGGTGTTTTGTTTTATGACAGGGGAGATGTATACCGGGTCAGTGAAGATTTTGACCTGGCCGACCAGTTTTCCACTATCGGATTTGAACTGCGGTGGAACTCTCCCATGGGCCCCATCCGGCTTGCCTATGGTATCGTTGTGGAAGGCAAGGATGTTCAGGATACCGGGGATGGACAATTTGATTTTTCCATCGGCGCATTTTTCTAAATTTTTTATTTTTTGTGGAGGAAACCATGAAGCGTATAAGTATTGCAAGTATCATATGGATAGTTTTTCTGGGATTTATGCCGGCAGCCTTTGGTGCCGGTGAAACAAAAATCGGCGTGATCAATTTTGAGCAGATCATGAAAGAGTCCAGTGCCGGCAAAATGAACCAGAAGGTCCTCAACCAGAGAGGCCAGGAACTCAAAGGCAAACTGGAAAACGAAAAGCAGACCCTAGATGAAGTCAACAAAGCCCTTGAAAGAGAATCTCTGGTTCTGAGTGCGGAAAAAAAGAGAGAAAAAGAACGGGAGTTTAGAATTCAGATCAATGATTTCAAAAAAATGCAGGAAGATTTTGCCAATGAATTAAAAAACCTTGAAATCAAACTGATCAATGAAATGCAAAAAGCGGTATTTGATATTGCCAATGAGATCGGCAAAAAAGAAAATTTTTTGATGATCATTGAAAGAAAAAATGCCGGCGTGATCTATATTGCCGACCATGTGGATATTACTGATGCGGTCATCAAAAAATATAATGCCATGGTTTCCACGACCGATTAACTGACAAAACCATGAAACTTTCTGCCAAAGATATTGCAAAAATCATAGATGCCCGGTTGTACGGCAATGCATTGACACAAATCACAGGGGTATCTTCCTTTGACAATGCCACATCATCGGATATCACCTTTGCCGGGGATGCAGCCTATCTGTCCCGGATGGACCACACCCATGCCGGGGCAGTGATCGTGCCTGACGGCTGTGATTTTGATCCCGGCATTCACCCTTGTCTGCTTGTGGCAAAAAACCCCAGACTGGCATTTTTTGAACTGGTCAACCGGTTTCACCCGGCACCAGCGCCTGCACCCGGCATCAGTCCTTTGGCCGTTATCGGTGATAACTGCACCATGGGAACGGATGTCACCGTGGATGCCCATGTGGTGATCAAAGACAATGTGGTCATCAAAGGCGGGGCCCATATCATGCCCCATGTATATATCGGAGAGGGATGTGTTGTGGGGGCGCATTGTGTTATCAAGCCCAATGTCACCCTCATGGACCGTTCCTGCCTGGGAAACCATGTCATCATCCATTCCGGGTCGGTGATCGGATCTGACGGGTATGGATTTGTGCAGGATGCCGGTGCCCACGTCAAACTGTCCCATACCGGGTATGTCAAAATCGGGGACCATGTGGAGATAGGGGCCTGCAATACCATTGACAGGGGTACCCTTGGTATCACCAGCATCGGTTCCGGTGTAAAAACCGACAACCAGGTGCATATTGCCCATAATGTGACCATCGGGGACAACACCCTGGTGGTGGCCCAGGCAGGCATAGCCGGTTCCACCCGGGTGGGGAAAAATGTTATTATAGCGGGAAAAGCCGGCATATCCGGCCATCTGACCATTGGTGACAATGCCATAGTAGGGCCTTATGCCGGTGTTTCTTCTTCTGTTTCCGAAAATGAAATTGTATCCGGCATTCCCCATATGCCCCATAAAACCTGGCTCAAAGTTGTCAATATCATCACCCGGCTGCCTGGCATGAGAAAATCTCTTTTGTCCCTTGAAAAGCGGCTTGATTCACTTGAAAGCACCATAAACAAATCGGAGTTCCAATGATTCACCCCACAGCCATTATCGATGGGTCGGCTGAAATCGGTACCAACGTTACCATCGGTCCCTATACCATTATCAAATCTGATGTGCATATCGGATCCGGCACCACCATCGGACCCTATACCACCATTGAAAACTATGTTTCCATAGGAGAAGACTGCCAGATATTTCAGTATGCCGCCATCGGCTGCGCCCCCCAGGATCTGAAATTTCATGGCGAAAAAAGTTACCTCAAGATCGGCCGGGGGTCCATTATCCGGGAATTTGTCACCATCAACCGGGGAACGGAAGCCGGGGGTGGCATCACTGAGGTGGGGGAAGAAAATTACCTGATGGCCTATACCCATATCGCCCATGACTGCAAAACCGGCAGGCAGGTGATTCTTGCCAACAATTCCACTTTGGCCGGGCACATTGAAATAGGAGACCATGCCACCATCGGCGGACTTGTGGCCATTCACCAGTTTGTCAAAATAGGGGACTTTGCCTATATCGGCGGCAAGTCTGCCGTGGTCAAAGACATTCCGCCCTATGTCATTGCAGCCGGAGACAGGGCTGCTCTGCACGGTCTCAACAATGTGGGACTCAAACGGCACCATTTTTCTTCTTTTGCCTTAGGAGAACTAAAAAAAGCCTACCGCATTTTTTTCAGGATCGGGCTGACCGTGAAACAGGCATCGGAAAGGGTGAAAGCGGAAGTGGAGCAGATTCCCGAGGTAAAGAATTTTACAGAGTTTATTGTTAATTCAAGCCGGGGCATTACCAGATAAAAAAATGAAAATCGGACTCATCGCAGGCGGCGGACAGTTTCCGCTGCTGTTTGCAAAAAAAGCCGCCCAAAAAGGCATACAGGTTGTTGGTGCCGGTTTTTTTTCCGAAACAGACCCGGGCCTGGCCGATGCAGTGGATCCATTTCAATGGCTGTATCTGGGCCAGGTGTCCAGGCTGGTGAAATATTTCAAACGCCATGAGATCCACCAGGCCGTGATGCTGGGCACTATACATAAAACCAGTATTTTCAAGGACATACGGCCTGATTTCAAGGCCCTGGCGTTTATTGCCAAAACCGGCTACAGCCATGACAACACCATTCTAAGCGCGTTTGCAGACCTGATGCACAAAGAGGGCATCACGATCAGGCCGTCTACCTTTTTGCTGCCGGAACTGCTCAGTCCAGCCGGCTGCTGGACGAAAAGGTCTTTGGACAAGGCGGAAAAAAAAGATGCCTTCCAGGGGTGGAAGCTGGCTAAATCCATCGGAGAACTGGATATCGGCCAGTGCGTCGTGATCAGTAACGGCACGGTTCTGGCTGTGGAGGCCATTGAAGGAACAGATGCCGCCATCATGCGGGGCGGGCAGCTTGCCAAAAAAAACGGGGCTGTGGTGGTAAAATTGTCCAAACCCCAGCAGGATCTGCGGTTTGACCTGCCCTCTTCAGGCGTTGAAACCATCACGACCATGGTGTCAGCAGGAGCCACGGTTCTGGTTCTGGAAGCAGAAAAATCTCTGGCATTTGACCGCCGGCAGATGGTGGAACTGGCAGATCGCCATAACATTGCCATTGTGGCCCTGACAGATGATGATATCCCATGAGCAGGTCCAATAAACATATCATGGTATTGACCGGAGAACCCTCCGGTGATGTGCACGGGGCTGCCCTGGTGCAGGCCATGCAGCAGCGTGATGCAACACTGAGGTTTTCCGGCATCGGCGGTCCCTGTATGGCAGAGGCTGGGGTAGATCTGTTTTTTTCCATTGAAAACCTGTCTGCCATGGGGCTGACAGAGGTGTTGTTTCAAATCAGATCCATCAAAAAGGCCTTTGACAGTTTCACATCGCACCTGTTGACAACCCGGCCCGGCCTGCTCATTCTCATTGATTACCCGGGATTCAACCTCAGGGCTGCCCGGTTTGCCAAAAACCGCACCAGAACCAGGGTGTTTTACTATATCACCCCCAAAATCTGGGCATGGAACCGTTCCCGTATCCGGCAGATCAAGCGGTTTGTGGACCATGCCGGCCTGATTTTTCCCTTTGAAGAAAAAATGTATAAAAAAGCCAAAATACCTGCAACCTATGTGGGAAATCCCTTAATGGACCTATATCCCCATGCTGTGACAGCCAGGTCAAAAAAGACGGCAGGACCTTCAGATCCCTGGATCATCGGGCTATTGCCAGGATCCAGAAAAGCAGAGATTCACCATCTTCTGGATCTGATGGTGACTGCCGCACAAATGATCCGAAAACATCAGCCCCACACCCGGTTTCTGGTGTCTGCGGCCGGACCAATCCCCTTGGAGAGTATTGAAAAAAAGATGGCTTCCCATAAGGAACCCGGTCTGTTTGAAATTATCAGCGGCAGTCCCGGACAGATTTTTGCACAGGCCGACATGCTCATTGCTGCATCCGGCACCGTCACCCTTGAAGCAGCTCTGTGCCAAATACCCACAGTGCTCATCTATAAAATGTCCCCGGTCACCTTCATGATTGGACAGGTTCTGGTCACGGTAAAATATGCAGGTCTGGCAAATATCATTGCCGGCAGACAGGTGATGCCTGAACTGCTGCAGGCAGATGCCAGTCCCGAGAAAATATGCGCCACAGCCCTGGATATGCTCAATCACCTGGCAGAATACAGACAAAAACTTACGTCAGTCAGGCTGCTGCTGGGATCTGCCGGTGCTGCCAAACGGGCGGCAAAAATCGCCCTGGATCTATTACCCACGGCTGAATCCGGCAATTGGGCAAATCGGTGTGTGACAAACAAAACCTTACCAAAGTGATGTTTATACCAATACATTTTGAAGGAAAAAAATTATCTTGATGACATTTAATGTGACATTGCTGATCATTTGTCTGGTGTTGTCCGGTTTTTTTTCATCTTCTGAAACCGCGCTTTTTTCCATTTCAAAGATCAAAGCACTCCATATAGCAAAAGACGGGTCCAGAACCGGGCATCTGATCCTGAAAATGAAACAGGATCCCCACACCCTTTTAACCACCATTCTTATCGGTAACAACCTGGTGAACATCGGGGGGTCTGCGCTGGCCACATCTATTGCCATTGCCTATTTTGAATCCAATGCCGTGGGCATAGCCACCGGTATCATGACGTTGGTCATTCTGGTATTCGGAGAAATTTTTCCCAAATCCTTTGCCGCCCAGAACAATGTGCTGGTGGCCAAAGGGGTTATTTTTCCCCTTTTCTGGCTTTCCAAAATCTTTTTGCCCCTGATTCTGGTCCTCAACTTCATTCCCAAACTCCATGGAGCGGTCAACCCGGCATACCACGCTGTTACTGAAGATGAACTCATGACCATGGTGGAAGTGGTGGAGGAGGAAGGGGAAATAAAGGAAGCGGAAAAAGAGTATATCACCAATATATTTGAATTTGATGACACCTCCTGCTGTGAAATCATGACCCCCAGGGCTGACATGTATGTGGTGGATGTGGAGCAGAACCTGGACATTCAGGCAATCCTGAAAACAGGGTACTCCCGTATCCCGGTTATTGAAAACAGCATTGACAATGTCATCGGTATCCTGCACCTGAAAGATCTGTTTGCCAGTTTTCAGAAACTGACCACATCGGAAGAAAAAATCAGAACCCTGGATATCAAAACCATCATGAAAAAACCCTATTTTATTCCTGAATCCAAAAAACTGGATTCCCTGCTCCAGGAATTTAAGGCCAAAAAAAGCCATATGGCCATTGTGGTGGATGAACACGGCGGGGTGTCAGGACTGGTGACCTTAGAGGATGTGGTGGAGGAAATTTTCGGGGAAATCATTGATGAAACCGACCGACTGGTGCCGGATATCGTCCGCCTCAAAGGCAATAAATGGCTGGTGTCAGGCAGGATTGACGTGGATGACCTGAACAAGGAGATTGATATCAGTATTCCGGAATCTGCAAGTTATGACACATTTTCCGGTTTTTTTCTCGAGCAGATTGACCGGATTCCCCAGCCCGGAGAATCCGTTATCATTGACAAATGGACGGCAACAGTCAAAGATATGGATGGCAACCGTATCCAGTCTTTTATTGTGAAAAAAGAGTGATTTTACAGGCAAAAAAACAGGCGCCCATGAAAGGCTGCCCGGGTTTTGTCCAAGAAGCGAGATAACCATGCAGACAATTACAGCAGATACACATCTTTTCTGTGTGTTCGGCAATCCGGTATCCCACTCCAAAAGTCCTCTGGTACATAACCAGGCCTTTGCCGATAACAGCATCAATGCCGTGTATCTGGCGTTTGCCCCTGACGATATCAAACAGGCGGTCAATGCCATACGGCAGCTGCATATCCAGGGGGCATCCATAACCATTCCGTTCAAACAGACCGTCATGGAACATCTGGACTGGATAGATGATCAGGCCCTTGCCATTGGTGCGGTCAATACCATTGTCAACCAAAAGGACCGGCTGCTGGGATACAATACCGACAGCCAGGCGGCAATTCTGCCCTTGGCGCCTTTCGGCATTGCCAAAAAACAGGTTCTGGTCATCGGGGCAGGGGGGGCGGCCCGGGCCGTGGCCTTTGGCATCCATAGCCACAAAGGATGCCTGACAGTCACCAATCGGTCGGAAGACCGCGGCAGGGCGCTGGCCACGGCCTATGATGCCCGATTTGTTCCCCTGGAGAAACTCGCAGATCAGGGTTTTGATATCATCATCAACACCACCGCCATGGGCATGGATCCGGATGCAGATGTGCTTTCCTGTCCTGGTGAATGCCTCACCCCGGACACAGTGGTCATGGATGTGGTGTATTCTCCTCTGGAGACCCGTCTGATCAGCCTTGCCCGAAAAACAGGGTGTACGGCCATTGACGGACTGGCCATGTTTGTGGCCCAGGCAGCAGCCCAGTTTGCTTTGTGGACCGGGATTTCCCCGGATATGGAAAAAATGCGGCAGTCGGTTCTGGACCACGAAAATGTTCAATCTTGTTAAGCTAGAGGTTTTTTTTATATGAAACAGATATTTCCCAGGCAGATCTCTGATCAGACCGTGACAATACCGGGCTCCAAAAGTATTTCCCACCGCATGCTCATCTGCGCGGCATTGTCGGCCGGAACATCCCGCATCAAGAACCTGCTTTCCTCCAAAGATATTGAATTAACCATGCATGCTTTGTCCTGCATGGGCGCGGATATTACAAAAACCGGTCCTGACAGCGTTTCTGTCACTGGTTTTTCCGGATGCCCCCGGCCATACGAATCCCCTGTTTTTTTGGAAAACTCCGGCACCTCCATGCGGCTTATGACCGGTATCGCCGGTCTGGGAACCACCCCATACACCCTCACCGGCAATGCACGCATGTGCACCCGTCCCATGAAAGAGCTGCTGGATGCCCTGAACCAGATCGGCATTGATGCCGGATCAGACACCCCCCAGGGATTTCCACCGGTGACCATCCAGGGAAAAAGCCGGCAGGGGGGTGTAACCCGTCTGGACTGTTCAAAAAGCAGCCAGTACCTGTCCGCCCTGCTCATGATCGGGCCCTTCATGGCCAACGGTCTTACCATAAAACTTGTTGCACCACCGGTTTCATCCCCGTATATTGACCTGACCCTGGATGTTATGAAACAGTTTCAGGTGGATGCACGTAAAACAGATGCCACAACCTATAAAGTCTCAGGCGGCCAGACCTATGCGGCTGGTCACTATACGGTGGAACCGGACCTTTCCAATGCCGGTTATTTCTGGGCAGCCGGGGCTGTCACAGGCCAAAAAATCGGGGTGGGCAATATCTTTTCCCGGTCTCTGCAGGGAGATTTCAAACAGATCCATATCCTTGAAAAAATGGGATGCTCCCTGTTTTTCGAAGACGACAGTGTGGCTGTCAAGGGCAGGTCTCTTTTTGCGGTGGATGTGGACATGTCCGACACCCCGGATGCTGTGCCGGCCATTGCCGTGGTGGCGGCCTTTGCCAGAGGCACCACAAGGATCACCAATATCGGGCATCTGCGTGAAAAAGAGTGTGACCGGATTCATGCGGTTGCCTCGCAGCTGGAAAAAATGGGCATCCAGGTATCCCAGGGAGAAGACTGGCTTGAGATCATTGGGGGCAAGCCTGCAGGTGCTTTTATCAACACCTTTAACGACCACCGCATTGCCATGGCGTTTGCCGTTGCCGGCCTTGTGGTGCCGGGCATGCAGATTGAAAATCCCGCCTGTGTGGGAAAATCTTTTCCCGGATTCTGGGATCTGTTTGATGCCCTGTAATGCAAAGGCTGTAAAAAAAACATGAACACGGTGCTCATTGGATACCGGTGCTGCGGCAAAACCTGCGTGGGGAAAATTCTGTCAGAGATGTTGGCGTGCAGGTTTGTTGACACAGACAAAATGATTGCATCCGCATTGTGCACCAGCATTGAAGAACTGGTGGCAAAAAAGGGATGGGCGTATTTCAGACAAAAAGAAACACAGGTTTTACAACAGATCATGTACAATAAAAACCAGGTTATTGCCACAGGGGGCGGCATGGTGCTGGCACCGGAAAACAGGGCATGCATCAAAGATGCCGGGTTTGTGGTGTGGCTTGCCGCTGATGTGAATACCATTATCCAGCGCATGGCCGCTGACATACACACCCCGGCATCCAGGCCGAAGTTCACCACCCGGTCTTTATTTGAAGAAACCTGCACCACCCTGGCCAACCGTACCCCTTTGTATGAAAAACTGGCAGATATGACAGTGGATACCACCTGTCATCCTCCCCGGGAGATTGCCTGGATGATAAAAAGGAGATTGGACCATGTCCGGTTCTAGCTTTGGCAAGGCATTTCAGATCACCACTTTTGGAGAATCCCATGGCCCGGCTGTGGGTGTAGTAATCCAGGGTTGTCCCCCCGGCCTGCCCATTGACGAAAAAACCATCCAGACTGCTTTGGACAAAAGAAAACCAGGAAAAGGTATTGCCTCCACCCGGCGGAAGGAACCGGACATGCCGGTTATCCTGTCCGGCACCTTTAAGGGCAGAACCACCGGCACCCCCATAACCATCCTTATTCACAATACAGATGCAAAATCCACCGCTTATACAGATATTGCCCGTCTGTTCCGGCCGGGACACGGGGATTTCACCTATGAAAAAAAATACAGGATCAGAGATTTTCGGGGCGGGGGCCGGGCATCGGCCCGGGAAACCGCAGCCCGGGTGGCAGCGGGCGCCGTAGCCCAGCTGGTGCTGGACCCTTACGGTATACAGATCTCTAGTTTTACCATGGCCCTGGGGGGTATCAGGGTCCGACATTTTGATGCCGGGGCAGCCGCAGATAATGACCTGTATTGTCCGGACGCGGCAGCGGCACAATCCATGGAAAACCGTATCAAAACCGTTAAAGAAAAGGGGGATTCTCTTGGAGGAATGGTTGAAATAACGGCAACCGGGGTCCCAGCCGGGATTGGTGATCCAGTGTTTGACAAGCTGGATGCAGACATTGCCAAGGCCATGATGGGAATTGGTGCTGTCAAGGCTGTGGAGATCGGCGCCGGCATAGAGGCTGCGACCCTGACCGGATTTGAAAACAATGATCAGATGGACAGCACCGGGTTTTTATCCAACCATGCCGGGGGAATTCTGGCCGGCATTTCAACCGGAGAACCCATTGTTGTGCGGGTGCATGTAAAACCCATTCCATCCATTGGCCGTACCCAGAAAACCCTCAACCAGGATGGGTGTGAGACAACCATTTCCACTAAAGGCCGGCATGATATCTGCGCCATCCCCAGAATCAACAAGGTCTGTGAATCCATGCTGGCATTGGTACTCACAGACCATCTGCTGCGGCAAAAAATGCTCACATAACCGATTGGTTTTATTTACGGATGATATCAGCTTCCAGTTTATCGGCAATTTCCAGTGCGGAATTCAAGGCATCGTTGATGGCAAACAATTGTATTTTTAGTGTTTTTAAAGATGCCGGGGTTGCGGATATTTTTTCATCCGAGTCCAGCAGGCTGGCCAGTTCCTTTGACTTTTTTGCAAATTCCATCAATTTTTCACTGAAAGTTACCACTTCACCAGCCCATTTATTGCGCTCATCTTTGGTCAATTCGATATTGGCATTGTCTGTTCCGTTGATCAACTGATCAATCTGATAGTCTTCCGGGTCTGCTATTATCTCATACATGGTTTTCCTCCTTACAACAGGTTTATCTTACTATTATTCATAAAATATTCACAAAAAATCAAAATACCAGGCCTATTCCAGCAGATAAGCCACCAATTCTCCCTGGGTATGCAGTATTCTATACATTGTCTGCAACAGTGCATACCGGGCATTGGACATGCTGCGTTCGGCCTGCACCAGGAGCGTATTTGCATCCATCATATCTATGATATCAGCCATGCCGTACTGGTACTGCATCTGGACTGCCTCATGGTTTTCCTGTGCAGCCTTAAGTTCATCCTCAAGGTTTATCAACACTTTTCTGGCAGTTTCATAATCAGAAAACGCCACTGTGGATTCCAGGATAATCTCTTTTCGGGTCTGTGACAAGGCCTGCTCTGCCTGCCGTTTTCTGGCCATGGCTTGATTGATCTGTGCTTTTCGCAGTCCACCGTCATACAAAGTAAAGACCAGTTCTGCCTGGACATAGGAATCTTCTGCATCTGATTCTATATTTCCCGCCAGACCGCCGGCCGCACCACTGCCGTAGGATGTGTCTGATTCCCTGTATCCTGTTTCCAGGTTCAGTTTCGGCCAGTAATCGCCTTTTTCATAGGAAACGGTCTGGTCGGATATTTCCAGATTCTTTTTTGCCTCCAGGATTTCATACCGGTTTTCCAAAGCTGTTTTCTGGATTTTTGGGAGGGTTGGATCAAACCCTTCCACGGGCGTGATATCTTCATCAGATATCACAAAAGGCTCACCAATACCGGTCAGTTCAACGATACGGGCCTTGTTCTGGATTACGGCACTGCCGGCCATCACCCGGTCGCTCATGGCCCTGGACAATGCAGCTTCAGCCCTGTACAGATCTGTCCTGGTAACACTGCCGACCCGCAGTTTTTCTTTTACCGCATTTTTATGGGCCTCAAGACGCTGGACATCGGCATCAGCGATTTCCAGAAGCCGCTTGGCTTCCAGGGTGTCAAAATAGGACAATGCCACCTGGAGCAGGTAATCAGACCGGATGCCTTCCAGGGTGAAGCGGCTTTTGTCTATGCCTTTTTTGGTCACATCATAGGCAATGAGTTCCTTGCCGTTGATGGTAAAAGACTGGGTGAGTTTAACACCGACGGTCGTGGTGTCCGGTGATATAAAACTTGTGTCCTTATAGTTGGTATGCCTGCCAAAGGCGGCGGCCCGGGGGACCAGAACCGATAATGCCCGTTTTTTCTCCTGCTTGGCAATAAAAACCTCATCTGTGGCAATCCGGATAGTCCGGGCATTATCATTGGCTGCCCGACATAAATCTTTCAGGGTATAGTGGGCATTGTCTCCGGCAAAAACGGCTGGACAACCGGCAGCAGCCAGGCAGAAAATCAATATCAAACAATACGTTCTCATGGGTATCCTTTTTGCAAAACTACACCTGTGCATTCACATATTTTTGCCAACAATAATATGATCCCCGGCATTCGTCAAGCGGTCAGTACAGGATCTGGATATTTGCCATACGCATGCCAGGTTTTCGATCGCTCTGTGCAGCACTCTGTCCCAAGCCCCTCCCCTGGTGGAGTCCTGTGCCCGACCCGAAATCAGCGGGGGCTTGTTTGCATAAGAACAATGAAGCGCGCGAAGGAGGTCATATTCGTGTTCTTCGTGGTAAAATAATTTGACGGCCCTAAAGGCCTAAAATAGAAGGGTTGACGATTATAATGAATTCACCGTAAAAATACGGTGGTGTGATCTGGAAAAAAAAACTGATCCATGATATAAAATCTTTTTTTTGCATACAACCCATGATTTAAAATCAGATTGAAAAAAAAAGGAGATTACACCATGACGGTCATCCCTGAAACTCTTTTTGCCGACCTGCCATTGAAACGCCAGGGCAAGGTCAGGGATATTTTTGATTTCGGAGACACGTTCCTGCTGGTCACCACAGACCGGCTGTCCGCCTTTGATGTAGTTTTGCCGGATCCCATTCCGGACAAGGGCAAAGTGCTGAACCAGATCAGTGTTTTCTGGTTTGAAAAAATGGCGGATGTTGTGGGCAACCATCTGGTCACAACCGACACGGGCGCCTATCCTGATATATGCCGGCCCTACAGGGATGCCCTTGAAAAACGCAGCATGTTAGTGAAAAAGGCTGATCCGCTGCCTGTGGAATGCATTGTCAGGGGGTACATTTCCGGATCAGGGTGGAGTGCATACAAAAAAAATGGTCAGGTGTGCGGCATTACACTGCCCCAGGGACTCAGAGAATCGGATAAACTTGCGGCACCATTGTATACCCCGTCCACCAAAGCTGAGGTGGGAGACCATGATATCAATATCTCCTTTGAACAGACCATCGATATCCTGGGAAGAAAAAATGCTGAAAAAATCCGGGACCTGAGCCTGGAGATTTACAATAAAGGTGCTGCACTGGCACTGGAAAAAGGAATCATCATTGCAGACACCAAGTTTGAATTCGGTGTGCTGGACGGTGAGATCATTCTCATCGATGAGGTGCTCACTCCTGATTCCTCCCGGTTCTGGCCCCTGGATGATTATGCCCCGGGCCGCGGACAGAAAAGTTTTGACAAACAAACCGTCCGGGACTGGCTGGTCAATTCCGGATGGGACAAAACCCCGCCAGGCCCCAAACTGCCCACAGAAATCATTGACAATACCGTCCGGACCTACAAAGAGATCTACACGAGACTGACCGGTTACACCCTCTAACCGGTTTACTGCCATTTTACCGGCAGACATCTGCCTGGAGGATACCCGATTTCAGATCACCAGACATACAGGGGATGACATCGTATTTCTGGACCGGGCCGCAGTATCCTGCAGATTTGAACCATCGCCTGCTGTGACAGCTTTTGTATATCACTGAAAACCGTTTATCTAAAACAAGCCGGGGACCTGATCTGTAAAAGCATCAGGCCCCCGGCTGTTCGCAAAACAGGTTTTTTATCAGTTATTTTAGCTGTTTTCCTTTTGTGCATTCACCTGGTCAATGACTTTCTGGGCCAGGTCGGACGGCACTTCATCATACTGGGCAAATTCCGTGGTAAAGGTGCCCCTGCCGCCGGTCATGGAACTTAAATCCGGTGCATACCGCAGCATTTCAGACATGGGCACCAACGCATTGATGATCTGCTTGTCATCTTCTGAATCCATGCCCAGCACCCGGCCCCGTCGGGAGTTAAGATCGCCCATAATATCACCGGTGTTTGCATCCGGCACTTTTACAGATACCTTCATGACAGGTTCCAGCAGCACGGGTTTTGCATCTTTTGCAGCCGCCTTAAAGGCGATGGAGCCTGCTGTTTTAAAGGCCATTTCCGAGGAATCCACAGAATGGTAGGACCCGAAATCCAGGGTGGTACGAAAATCCACACAGGGAAATCCCGCCAGAATACCGTACTGGGAACTTTCCCGGATACCGGCCTCAACCGCAGGAATATAGTTTTTGGGAATCACCCCTCCCACGATCTTGTCCACAAACTCAAACCCGGCTCCCCTGGGCAGAGGTTCCAGAACGATCCAGCAGTCTCCGAACTGGCCATGGCCCCCGGATTGTTTTTTGTGTTTTCCCTGGACCCGGATCTTTTTCTTGAAGGTTTCCCTGTAGGGCACCTTGGGAGTATTGATCTCCATGGCCACATTGAATTTGCGCTGGATTTTTTCTGCCGTAACTTCAATATGCACCAGTCCCCGGCCGGAAAGAATGGTCTGTCTGGTCTCTTCTTCTCTTTTGAGCACAAGGCCGGAATCTTCCTGGAGAATTTTGCGTAAGGCTTCATGGATCTTGTCTTCGTCATTTTTGGACTTGGGAGAAATGGCAAAGGAGATGACCGGCGGCATGGGCGCCGGTGCCGGAATCTGTATCTCTGTGCCCCCTGTGAGGGTGTCCCCGGTCAGGGTGGACTTGAGTTTGGCCATGGCCACAATGGACCCGGGTCCGGCAGCGGTAATAGTTTTCTGTTCTTTTCCGGCAATCTCAAGCAACTGAGAATATCTTTCCTTGGTGTCCTTGGTAACATTGAGAAAATTGCCCTCTTTGCCAAGTGATCCTGAAATAACCCGGATCAGCGACAGGCGCCCGGCATAGGGGTCCACAATGGTGTTGAAGACAAAGCCGCACAATTGGGCATCCGGATCCGGAGGCACCACGACATCATTGCCTTCATTGTCTTTTGCGACCCAGTCGCCTCTGTCCAGAGGGGATGGCATATAGGTGTTGATGAAGTCCAGCACCATATCAATACCGATCATTTTTACAGCTGAGGTGCAGACGGCCGGATAAAACTGGGCTTCTGAAATTCCTTTGCGGAAAGCACCCCGTATTTCCTCTTCAGACAGTTCTTCCCCTTCCAGGTATTTCTCAAGCAGATCGTCATCCAGCTCTGCAATGTTTTCTATAAATTCCTCTTTTACCACAGCCATGTCATCGGCCATGTCTGCTGGTATATCCACCTGGGTAGCCTTGCCATCAGCATCATATTCAAATGCCTTCCCGGTGACAATATTAACGATTCCCTTGAAATCGGCTTCAGCACCGATGGGATAACACACGGGAATAATTTTCTTTTTAAGGGAGATGTTGCAGGCATCCACGCAGGTTGTAAAATCCGACCTTTCCCGGTCCAGTTTGTTGACAATGACCATGCCTGGCAGGTTGTATTCGAGAGCTGATGCCGCTGCCTCTTCAGTCATGGCAGAAGGTCCGCCCACACCGTCGATGACAAAGACCATGCTGTCGGCAACCGGAAAACAGGTTTTGGCAGCTGAGAAGAAGTTCTGATCACCAGGAGTATCCATCAATGTGATGGTATGTTTGTTATGGGTATATTTAACAAATGAGGTGTTGATACTCTGCTGCTTTTTAATTTCTTCAGGCTGAAAATCCATCACCGTATTGCCTTCTTCAACCTTTCCCAGTCGTTTGGTCACCCCGGCCTTAAAAAGCATAGCCTCAGCAAGAGTAGTCTTGCCCGCACCTCCATGGCCTGCAAATGCCACATTTCTCATGGTTTTGATGTCTTCGCTCATTACTGCTCCTTTAAACAATTAATAAATAGGTCCTGTTTAAATATAAAAGTGTAATAATAAAAATTGCATAAAATTCATAGTGTTTTTTTCACTGCCCGTTGAAAACCAGAAAAATCAAATATTCGGTATTTCCCTTTGGACCCGGGACAGGGGAGGGGATCACCTCTTCCACAATATAGCCTTTGTCTGAGAAGAACTGCGAGATATCTGCCACCACCTTCTGTCTGATTTCAGGATCTTTTACAACACCGCCCTTGCCGACAAACTGCTTTCCTGCCTCGAACTGGGGCTTGATCAGGGCAACCACCCGGCACCCGGGCCCCATGAATTTTTCTGCTGCAGGTATGACTGTTTTCAGAGAAATGAACGCTGTGTCAGCCACAACCAGGTCCATTGTCCGGCCAACAGCTTCAAAAGGCATGTACCGGATATTGGTGCGCTCAATGACCACAACTTTCGGGTCATTGCGCAAAGTCCATGCCAGCTGGCCGTATCCCACATCCACGGCGTAAACCTTTTTAGCCCCGAACCGGAGCAGGCAGTCGGTGAACCCGCCGGTGGAGGCCCCGATGTCCATACAGATCTTGTCTTTTACATCCACAGGAAAGGTTGTCAGGGCCTTTTCCAGCTTGATGCCGCCCCGGCTGACATAAGGATGGTCCGCCTCTTTTACAATGATATCTGCCTGGGTGTCCACCCGGGTTCCGGGCTTGTCACAGGGGTGGTCATCTACCAGAACCTTTTTGGCCATGACCATGGCTCTGGCCCGGCTTCTTGAACAGATCAGGCCTTTGTCCACCAGCAGCTGATCCAGCCGGCATTTGGGTCCGCCCTGATATTTATCTTTGGCCATACAGTTCACGACCGGCTTTTGCCACTGCATCTGCATCAATCTTATATGCTTTTCTCAACACATCCTGGGGGCCGTGTTCCACAAAGCAGTCATCAATGCCGATGCGTTTGACACACAAATCTGTCAGACCTTTATCCATGAACAGCTCAAGCACGGCTGATCCAAATCCGCCTGCCAGAACATGCTCTTCCACGGTAATGATTTTTTTGCATTCCCCGGCTTTTGCCAGCAGCAGGTCTTCATCTAAGGGTTTGACAAACCGTGCATTGACAATGGTGGCAAAAATGCCTTCTGATGCCAGTTGGGCCCTGGCTTTAAGGGCTTCTGCCACCCCTCTGCCGATGGCGATGATCAACAGATCATCACCGTCACACACTACAGTGCCTTTTCCGATTTCCAAAGGCAGCACAGGATCTGATACAGGCACACCTTCTGCGCTGCCCCGGGGATAGCGCAGTGCAACGGGGCCGTCATGGAGGATGGCGGTTTTCAGCATGCGGGCCAGTTCATTTTCATCTGCCGGTGCCATCACCGTCATGTTGGGCATGGTGCGCAGGTATGCAAAATCAAAAAGCCCATGGTGGGTGGGGCCGTCTTCTCCTACAATGCCGCCCCTGTCCAGGGCAAAAACCACCGGGTGGGCATCAATGCAGACATCATGGAGAATCTGGTCATAGGCCCGCTGGAGAAAGGTGGAATAGATGGTCACCACCGGACGGATCCCCTTGACAGCCAGGCCTGCGGAAAAAGTCACCGCATGCTGCTCTGCAATGCCCACATCAAAAAACCGGTCCGGGTATAGGCTGGCAAACTCCTTGAGGCCGGTGCCTTCGGGCATGGCAGCCGTCACTGCCACCAGGCCGGGATAAGATTTGCCCAGCTGGACCATCTGTTCTCCAAAAACATGGGTATAGGATGGTATTTTCCGGGGGAATTTGCTGGTGGTTTTGCCTGTATCCACAACAAATGATCCCACCCCGTGAAAGTATACCGGATTTTTTTCAGCCGGGGCATATCCCTTGCCTTTGACGGTTGTGACATGCAGCAGCACCGGAGAATCAGCCGCATTTTTGATATTGTCCAGAATGTCGATGAGATGGTCCAGGTTATGGCCGTTGATGGGGCCGAAATAATCAAAATTGAAGGCCTCAAACAGCATGCCCGGGGTAACGAATGTCTTAAAGGATTCTTCAGAGCGTTTGGCAATCTTGTACATGTCTTCCCCGATCCTGGGCAAAGATTTTAAAAACGCCCCGAACTGGTTGCGCATGGTTTGCAGGTATTTGGCGGAAAAGGTCCGGCTCAGGTAGGAGGACAACGCCCCTACATTGCGGGAAATGGACATGTCATTGTCATTGAGAATCACAATCAGCTTACGTTTTGAATCACCTGCCTGGTTCAGCCCTTCATAGGCCAGACCAGCGGTCATGGACCCGTCCCCGATAACGGAGATCACATGGGAATCATCCTGGTTCAGGTATTTGGCGCAACAGATCCCCAGGCCCGCGGAAATTGAAGTGGATGAATGCCCCACGGTAAACCCGTCACAGGGGTTTTCTTTTATTTTGGAAAATCCTGACAAGCCTTTATATTGGCGCAGGGTGTCAAACTGCCGGTTTCTGCCGGTGATCAGTTTGTGGGCATACGCCTGGTGCCCCACATCCCAGATCAGGGTGTCTGCGGGCAGATCAAACACATGATGGATGGCAAGGGTCAGTTCCACAGCACCTAAGCTGGAAGCCAGGTGGCCCCCGTTTTTTGACACCACCTTGATTATGCGTTCACGGATCTGTTCTGCCAGCCGGGGCAGCTGTTCCCGGGAAATTGCCTTAAAATCAGCAGATGTTTTAATATTTTCCAGCAGGGACATGGTCGGGGTTACCTTGTTGTTGTCATTATTGTCTGCAATACCATCATCTATTATGTCATGGATGTCATCAATCGTTTTTTCAAGCATGTCATCTGTCCCGGTTGATCACATATCCGGCAATGGCTCTCAGGGGATCGGCATTGTTGTCAAACCGGTCAAGGGCATCTACGGCCTGATCCGCCAGTTTTTTTGCATAGGCTTTGGATTGGCCAAGTCCCATGACAACCGGAAATGTGAGTTTATCTTTCAATACATCAGATCCTGCCGCTTTTCCCATTTTTTCAGGGTCTCCCTGTACATTTAAAATATCATCCATGACCTGAAATGCAAGCCCCACATGGGAGGCATACACTTCCAGCTGTTTTCTGAGGCGGGCCGGGGCGTTGACGCTCACCGCCCCGCAAACAACACTGGCCAGAATCATCTGCCCGGTTTTCAAGGCATGGATGTTTTTCAGATGATCCAATGAACAGGGTTTATTCCCTTTGATTTTGTTTTCCCTGTCCGGGTGCATGTCCAGCATCTGGCCCTCAACCATGCCGTTTACCCCGGCAGCCCGGGAAATGACGGCAACCAGCTCCAGCAGGTTTTGGGGTTCAGGAACCGGATCAAACAGACCATGGGGATGGGCCAGTATGGTAAAGGCATGGGTGAGCAAAGCATCGCCTGCCAGAATGGCTGTGGCTTCACCAAATTTTTTATGACAGGTGGGCTTGCCGCGCCTGAGGTCATCATCATCCATGCCGGGCAGGTCATCATGGATCAGAGAATAGGTGTGAATCATTTCTAAGGCACAGGCAGCGGGCAGGGCAAGGGTGAAATCTTTGCCGCAGGCCCTTGCTGATGCCAGGGCAAGAACAGGGCGCAGCCTTTTTCCACCGGCCATAAGAGAATGGGTCATGGCCTGAACCAGTTTCCGGTCAGAATCAAGTTCGAGTAAAATTTTTTCCAGGTGAACATTTACCAGGGCCTTATGTTCCGAAAGAAAGGTGTGCAGGTTGAAAACAGGGTTATTCATGGTCAAAGGGAATTTCTGTTACAGACCCGTCCAGATCCCGGGTGAGCTGGGTGATCTTTTTTTCCGTGCTGTCTAAAATCTGCATGCAGTAACGGACTTTTTCAACACCGGTTTCATATTTTTTTACTGCCTGTTCCAGGGTCAGATCCCCGGATTCCATCTCTTTTACAATTGCCTCCAGCTGTTTCAAGGCGGTTTCAAATGTGATCTTTGCCATCTATTTTCCTCTCCACCCGTGTCAGAATACGTCCTTTGGATAAAATTATTTCAACCGGATCCTGCACCGCCACTTGTTCGGCATCCAGGATAACTTTTTTCCCCGGTATTGTCCGGGTAATGCTGTATCCCCTGTCCAGAACCGATGCAGGATTCAGGGCTCCCAGGCTGGCTGCAGCCTGGCGGATTTGATTTGTGCGCCAGTCAAGCCGGGCTTTTGTGGCAGAAAACAGTTTTTTTTGCAGATCATCCACCTGCTGTTGCTGACCACGGACCTTGGGTGCAGCCCTGAAAAGGGCCTGGGAAATCCATGACAATTTGTCCCTGCCGTGAAAAATCCGGCGGTTCAGGGCATGCTGCATTCTGAAAAAACAGGTTTCCAAAGTCTGTTTAAAATTGGCCATGATCTGGGCCGGACTCTTCAGGCGGCTGTGCAGGTCATCCACCTTTTGGTGTAAAAAACCAAGTTTCTGGGTCATGCCCAGGGACAAGGACAATTGCATGTCTGTGATGTGCCGGACCAGCCGATTTTTTTCGGGCAGCACAAGTTCTGCAGCAGCCGAAGGGGTAGGGGCCCTGACATCAGCAACAAAATCGGCAATGGTGATATCTGTTTCATGGCCGATGCCGGTGATCACCGGTATCTGTGATGCAAAGACAGCCCGTGCCACAGGTTCGGAATTAAAGGCAGCAAGGTCTTCCAGAGATCCGCCCCCCCGGGCCAGGATAATCACATCGGCCTGCTGGAGATAATTTACTTTGTTGATTGCATATACAATCTCCTCTTGGGCCTCATCACCCTGGACCGCCACAGGAAAGATCTGCAGGCAGCAGCCGGGAAACCGGCGCAGGGCAATATGAATGATATCCCTTACGGCTGCGCCTGTGCCGGAAGTGATAACACTGATTTTTTGCGGCAGATACGGAAGGGGGTGTTTGTGAACCGGGTCAAAAAGGCCTTCATCATCGAGTTTTTTTTTGAGCTGTTCAAATGCCTTTTGAAGCGCGCCTGCGCCTTCAGGTGCAATATGTTCAAAAATCAGCTGGTAGTTTCCCCGGGGTTCATACAAAGTCAGGCGTGCCAGTCCCATGATTTTCAACCCGTTTTCAAGGGAAAATTTCAATGCGCGTTTCTGGTTCTTGAACATGACGCAATTGATGACCGCACCCGCATCCTTCAGGGAAAAATAGGAATGGCCTGATGCCGGGGCGGCATAGTTGGATATCTCGCCTGTGATCCAGACAAAGGGAAACCGCTCCTCGAGAAGGGTTTTTATTTCCCGGGTCAGGTGTGAAACCGAATATATATGGTTGGTTTTGTGTCCTGCCATTCCTTTTATTAATCCATCCCTGCAAAATCAAAGGCCACATTTATAGAATGAATCCAATCAAAAAGTCAACACCGGCAAAACCCGCCCCCTGATTGCTGCCCGGATATAAGGTCTGATAATATATATTATGTAAACTTTTTATTTTTCCCGTTTTCCAGCAGGTGCCTGTATGCCCCGCAAAATCGACACATAACCAAATAATAATCTTGAAATCCCGGGATTTGATGTTATATTGGCTGCAAATGAATACGTAAACCTAAAATTTTTTGGAGGAAAAAATGAACACAGCTTTTGCACAATCAGGCACTATGGTAAAGGTGAATACTTTTATCAGAAGTGTATACAACTGGATGACCATCGGCCTGGTGCTAACCGGTTTTACATCCTATTTTGTTTCCCGCAGCCCGGCACTGCTCCAGGTATTCCACGGCAACCCGATTATGCCCATTGTTCTGTTCATCGGGCTGATTGTCCTGTGCGGATATCTTTCAGCCAGAATTCAAAAAATGCAGGCCACCACTGCGACCGGTCTTTACGTGGCCCTGACAGTGGCCTACGGCCTCATTCTCACCCCCATCTTTCTGATCTACACCGCCGCATCCATTGTGTCCACCTTTTTCATATGTGCGGCCACATTCGGAGCAGCCAGTGTATACGGCATGGTAACCAAAAAAGATCTCACCGGCATGGCCCAGTTTCTGATGATGGGGCTCATCGGCCTGATCATCGCCATGGTGGTGAATATCTTTATCGGTTCCACCATGATGCAGACGATTATCTCCTGCATCGCAGTAATTATATTCACCGGCCTGACCGCCTATGACACCCAGAAACTCAAAAACATGGCTGTCACCCTGCCGGACAACGCCACCGGTGGCATGGTCCGCAAAGGCGCCATAATGGGCGCTCTGAGCCTGTATCTGGATTTCATGGGGCTGTTCATCCACCTGCTGCATCTGCTGGGGGTTGCAAGAGACTAACCGGTAAATCTGTTTTCATATACGCACGAAAAAACCGGGCCTGGCATTTTCACATGTCAGGCCCGGTTTTTTTTTCTTTTTAGACGGGATTGCCTGGAAAGTCCTCAGATATTTTCCCGGATAGCCCGGCAGATTTTTTCACAGCATGCGGCTGTCACCTCTTTGTCCGGTCCTTCCACCATCACCCGCAGCAGCGGCTGGGTACCGGAATACCGCACAAGCACCCGCCCTTTTCCACCCATTTGTGCCTCCACCTGTGCTATGGCATCAGAAACAGGGCCTATCTGTGTGAAATCCGGCCGGGATGCATTCACTGTGACGTTTTTCAGCACCTGGGGATACACCTGCATTACACCTGCAAGGTCGGACAGGGATCTGCCTGTTTCTGCCATCACCGCCATCAGGCGCAGTGCCGACAACATCCCGTCCCCGGTTGTATGGTCTTCCAGAAAAAGCATATGGCCGGAATCTTCTCCCCCCATGACAGCCCCGCACCGCTGCATTTCCTCCAGCACTTTCCGGTCGCCAACGCCGGTTGTAACATGATCGATACCCAGCACATCCAAAGCTTTGCTTAAACCGATGTTGCTCATGATTGTACTTACAACAACATTGTTTTTCAGGTGTTTTTTTGATTTGGCATGGGCGGCGCAGATGGCCAGGATACGATCTCCCGTGATCTCACTGCCCTTTTCATCCACGGCAATCATTCTGTCCGCATCCCCGTCAAAGGCAATGCCCAGATCCGCCCCCCGGGCCTTTACCTCTTCCTGAAGATCCCTTGTATGCTGGGAACCGCAATCCTTATTAATGTTGAACCCGTCCGGCCGGTCATGGATGAATACCGCATCAAACAGCCTGTCATGAAACACCTTGCGGCAGATGGCAAAAGCAGCACCATTGGATGCATCCACCACCAGTTTTATACGGGCAGACAGTTTCCTGAAAGGAAACCTGTCCAGTAGAAATTGTGCATATATATCCAAACTATCCGGAATGATAGATATTTTTCCCACTTCATTCCGTGGAACAATGTGCGTATCCCGAATATGGACCTCAACAGTATTTTCCTGTTCATCCGTGAGCTTGGTGCCCCCTTTTTGAAAAATTTTAATGCCGTTGTCATAAAAGGGATTATGGGATGCGGAAATAACAATCCCTGCCCCTACCCCTTTGAGGCAAGAAGTCAGAAAGGCCACCCCTGGTGTGGGAATCACCCCGGCCAGACCCACGTCCACACCAACAGAGGCAGCACCTGCTGCCAAAGCTGCCTCCAGCATATCTCCGGAAATCCGGGTGTCTTTGCCGATGACCACCTGGTTCTGACCCAGTTCCAGGGCCAGCAGTGCGGCTGCCCTGCCCGTTTTGAGTGCGGTTTCACAGGTCATGGGAGGGGTGTTGGCCCTGCCCCGGATACCATCTGTTCCAAACAATCGTTTCATATATATGTATGTCCTTAAATATCGGCCATGCCCTGACAGGCACAGCAAATCATGAAATAATCAGGCAGGCCGCACGGTTATTTCATATAAAAAAAATTGTCAGATCTGCAGCTGATCTGACATACTGGTTTCAATACCAAACAGCCATTCAGATCCCATGGCTTTGCTTTCAGGGACAAGGCTTTGGATGCATGCAATATAATCTGTACTGTTTTTTGCGGCCAGGTCTGCCACCTGGGCAACAAATGTTTCGCCGTGGCGTGTCATGATGCCTTGCTTTAGGTCACTGTCAAAATATTTTTTTGCAGCCTCCATACCTTCCAGGACCTGGTCGCAAGTCAAAGATGATCCCAGTGTGTCACAAAATTTTTCCAGCTGCCTGATACGTTCCTGTATACACCCGGCCAGGTTTTTCTGGAGACCTGACACCAGTTTTTTGGACAAATCGTCTTTGGCAAAAATGGGGCGCACATGCATGTACCAGGCACCTAAGGCTGTCAGGGCTGCGATATACCGGATATTGTGATTAAATATCCGGACAGCACCGGTATGCAGCCCCGGCCGTCTGGGCAGAGAAACCGATTTTGTACCAGCAGCCAGAATCATTCTGTCCAAACGTTCCTCATCTTTGCGCACAATGGCGCCTGCCCCTGTCAGACAACCGAAACCGATACGCACTGGTCCGACCATTCCCCCCTGCCCCCCCAGGAAAATAGGACGCTGGTCCAGCATCACACCCTGGTGGATATTGCCCATCATGGAAGCAGTGGCCTTGTCCTGGTTGGGGGTATAATTAAAATGCACAAAGGAAGACCCCACCTCTGAATGGTCTTTGCGGCTGGTGCCCCCGGCCATGAAGCAGTCGCAGAAATTGATCAGGCTGCCTAAAACGACAAAGGGAAACAAAATGGTCTGTTTGAGCCCCACTGTATGGGCAGCACCGGCCTGCTCCTCCAGGATAGTACCGGATCTCACATGGGCATTGGATCCAAATACATTGCCGCCCAGAAACACCGCACCCTGGAAAAACCCGCCGTTCAGCCGGACCTCTTTTCCTGCCAGACAGTTTTCCATGGTCACGGGTGCTTCATACCCTATTTTTGTTCCCGGCAGGATCAGGGTGTTTTTGCCCATGATCCTGGATCCGCCGTATATGGTTACCCCGTCCCCTGAAATACGGGCCGGATTCACATCATCTGCAACATAGACCGTATCCGGATGGGGCATGGCCACCCCTTTTGCCAGCAGTTTGTCTTTGATTACATAATCGGTTGGTTTCATGGGATTTAGTATTAATCGCCCTGACAGCCAGCTGTCAATAATTATTGCCTGTTTTTGTAAAAAAATGGCAAAAACTGCGGGCCGCATGGTCACAGGATCAAGGCTGAATATTTGCCATAAGCATGCCGGGTTTTCAATCGCTCTGTGCAGCACTCTGTCCCAAGCCCCGCCCCTGGTGGTATCCTGTGCCCAGCCCGAGATCTGCGGGGGCCTGTTTCCATAAGAACAATGAAAAGCGACAACCCGCCCTCTGATTGAAAACCATTCCGGCATATTTTACCAGGCCCCCTTCGGCTCTGACGGTCCTGTCAAAGGACACCACCAGGGGCTCCCCATAGAAGCGCACGCTACTATAGCAAATATTCAGATCAAGGATAATCTCTTTACACCCCGGATAAATGCTGGTAAAAAATTACCAGCCGATCAGTAACATTTTCGGTATGAAAAACAGGTAATCTTCAAAAACAGCTGTACAGAAAACAAAATTTGATACAACTGTCATACCAAGACGGTTTCATCTCCATTAAAGGATACCGATACCACCCATGTATGCATCAGACAGCTATAAATCCCTGCAAAAACACGCACCCCGGTTTGACACCCCGGATTATCATTTAAAACAGATGATCAAAGATCCGGAGCGGCTGGGGGAATTTTCCCTGGGCCTGCCGGGCTTTTTTTTTGATTTTTCCCGGCAACGCCTGGACAAAACGGTAAAAAATATCCTGGAAGACCTGGCTGAAGAAAGAGGTGCAAAACAGATGTTTGCCCGGATGGCGGCAGGGGAAAAAGTCAACACCACGGAAAACCGGGCAGCCCTTCACACCGCCTGCCGGATCTTCTCAGACCCTGACCTGGTCCCTGCTGAGCCAAAAATTATACAGGAGATGCAAAAGGTAACCATGGCCATGCACGCTTTTTGTTCAGATATCCGCGAAGGCCGCATCACCGGGGCACATGGACAGGCTTTCACCGATGCAGTGGTGGTGGGTATCGGCGGATCCTATCTTGGATGTGAATGTGTGTATAACGCCCTGAAGGCGGGCCATACCCCTAAAATACGTCTGCATTTTCTGTCCAATGTGGATATTGACAATTTCGGGGAGGTGATCACACGCATTGATCCGGACACCTGTTTGTGGATTGTTGTCTCCAAATCATACACCACCACGGAAACCATAGCCAACCTGGCCCAGGCCAGGGCTTTTCTGGAACGGCACAGCCTTTTGCCAAAAGACCACCTGGTGACCATCACCGCCAAAGAAAGCCCCGGCGATGACCCATCCAACCCGGTGCTGGCAAGTTTTTACATGTTTGATTATATCGGGGGCCGTTACTCGGTCTCCTCTGCAGTGGGCGGGATACCCCTGGGCCTGGCATTCGGTCCTGATCTGTTTGACCGGTTTCTCAAGGGCTGCGGCACCATGGACAGCCATGCCCTGCATGCACCCCCTGGTGAAAATATTCCCCTCATGGCTGCCCTTATCAGCATCTGGAACATCCAGGTCCTTGGATACACGGCCCAGGCTATTATCCCCTATTCCAGCGCCCTTTCAAAACTGGCGCCCCATGTCCAGCAGTTGTACATGGAAAGCCTTGGCAAAGGGGTGGATAACAGCGGAACTCCCCTGCCCCGGCCGGCCGGAAGCATTGTTTTTGGAGAACCCGGTACCAATGCCCAGCATTCATTTTTCCAGCTGGCCCACCAGGGTCCGGCCTTTCCCGTGGAATTCATCGGGGTTCTCTGTCCGGGGTATCAGGAAAGTCAGGTCACCTCCAAAGGGGTGTATAACCACCAGGAGTTATGGGCCAATCTCATTGCCCAGACACAGGCCCTGGCCGAAGGCCTGGACCATGAGGTGCCTGCCAGGGCCTTTGGTGGTAACCGGCCCTCATCTTTGCTGGTCATAGATGACCTGTCACCGGAAAGCATCGGCATGCTGGTCTCATTTTATGAGGCCAGGACCGTATTTGAAGGATTTATCCTGGGAATCAACCCCTTTGACCAGTTCGGGGTTGAACTGGGAAAAGTCCTGGCTTCAGGCATCCGCAAAAAAATGGCAGACCAAAACAGTAACCTGGACCATGATCTGACCCATGTGGATCCCACGGCTGCATTTTATATCAGATCCCTGTTTGCTGGAAAAATGGGTTAAAAGAAACGAAAAATAGACGCCCCCCAGGTCAGGCCGGCACCTAAGGCCACAAACAATACCGTATCCCCGGGCTTGCCCACCCGTTCCTGGGCCATGGCCTCATGCAGGGCCAGAGGTATGCTGGCGGCGGTGGTGTTGCCGTATTTTTCAATATTATGAAAAATTTTGGATTCATCCAGTTTCATGAACTGCCCGAATGCCTGGTTGATGCGTTTGTTGGCCTGGTGCGGCACCACAAGATCAATTTCATCCAGACCGATATCTGCTTTTTCCAACGCTTCATTGGTTACCCGGGGCAACATCCGAACCGCTTTTTTAAAGATGGCAGGACCGTCCATTACCGGATAATACCGGGGATCATCTGTCGACAGACCCGGCGGTATGCGTTGAAGAAGCCTTGAGGCAGGCAGCTCAGCCATCAAAGAGCCGGCATGGTTGCCGTCCGCATGCAGCGCCGATGCCAGCAGCCCCACTTTTTCATCGGTCTGCACACCCTCCAGGCATACTGCTGCAGCACCATCCCCGAAGATCACAGTCACATCCCGTCCCCTGGTGGATTTATCCAGTCCGGAGGAGTGGACTTCCCCTCCCACCAGGAGCACCCGGCCGGCAAGGCCGGATTTGATATAGGCGTCAGCCGTGGCAAGGCCGTAAAGGAACCCTGTGCACTGCTGGCGGATATCCAGGACCGGTGTTTTGTCAAGGCCCAGTTTGGCTGCCATCAAACATCCGGACCCGGGAAACATGATATCAGGGCTCAAGGTGGCAAAAATTATAAAATCCACATCTTCAGGCTGCCATCCGGCACCTGCCAGGGCCATTCTGGCAGCTTCGGCCCCGAGATCGGAAGCACCACATTCTTCATTTATCCAGTAGCGCTGCCTGATACCGGTGCGCTGGCGAATCCATTCATCAGAGGTGTCCATGATTTTTTCCAGATCATGGTTGGTCACCACATTGGGGGGAACAAACATGCCTGTGCTGCGTATGGTGGTTTTCTTCATTACCGTTTCCTTAAGTTGTGTTTCGTGTGGATCTGTTCATCCATACATTTTCATGATATTCAATTACAATGATTCACACGCCTTATAGTATTAAATGGTATTTTGCGCAAGTTGCACCACACCAGCAATTTTATGGTTTTTTATTTTTTTTGCTTGCATGTCTGAATCCATCTATTATATGGACTAATTGTTATTAATACAAATCAGCTATGAACCCCTTTCATAAAGGCACAAAAAAATGGCAGCCCCCATCCGTTTGTTAATTGTCGACGACAATGAAGATATTTTGTCCACCTTTTATGAATTTTTCAACTCCATGGGGTATGAAGTTAAAACAGCAGTGGACGGTTTTGCCGCATTAAAACTGCTCAGGGAAAAAACACATGATTTTGACTGTTTGATCACCGATCTTGTCATGCCCAACATCAGCGGTGTCGGGCTGATTTCCATTGTGAAAAAAGAATATCCTGATCTTAAAATTATAGCCATGACAGGCTATGGTGACCAGCCCGGTGCCCTGGCTTCTGAAGCCCGTGCAGATGTGGTGCTGTTTAAACCAGTGGACCTGTTCAAAATTGAAGAAAAAATAACCGGGCTCCTGGACAAAGGCAGTCAAAACAAACAAGAGTAACATTTTATCATGACCACAACACCGCTTATCGGCGTCAGTAAATCATTACTCAAGATCAAGGAATTGATCAACCATGTGGCCAATACCTGCCTGAATGTTTTAATCACAGGTGAAACAGGGGTAGGCAAAGAGGTGGTGGCGCAAAATCTGTATGAAGAATCCCCCAGGACCGCGCACAGTTTTGTAAAAATCAATTGTGCCGCTCTGCCTGAAACCCTTCTTGAAAGTGAATTGTACGGGTATGAAAAAGGGGCATTCACCGGTGCCCACAAAAAAAGGCCTGGTAAGTTCCAGGCTGCCCATAAAGGGGTGCTTTTTTTAGACGAGATCGGGGATATGCCCTTGTCTTTACAGTCCAAAATGCTTCATGTGCTCCAGAGTGGAGAGTTTTCACCCCTGGGGTCAGACCAGGATTTTAAAACAGATGTATGGGTGATTGCCGCCACCAACCATGATCTGGAGCAGCGGATTAAACAGAAACAGTTCAGAGAAGATCTGTTTTACCGGCTCAATATCATTAAGATTGATATTCCCCCTTTGCGGGAACGCAAAGAAGATATTCCAGCCTTGGTTGAATATTATTGCCGGCTGTATAAATCTGAATACCCCAACAGCCAGGGAAGCAAACCTGATGCAGATATCATGACAAGGCTGTGCAATTACCCCTGGCCCGGCAATGTCCGACAGCTGCAGAACTGTATCAAAAAGCAGATGGTCCTCAACTCATGGGAAAAAATATTTGATGAAATGCCGGCAGAAGAGACCCGTGGCACTGTTCCCCAGACATCTGTCCAACCAAAGTCCAATCCCGGCCGCGTCAACACGGTCCACCCGGATTTTGCCAATGACCGGACCGGCCTGATATCCCAGTTTGTGGATCTGTCCACCAGTTCTGATAAGCTGTTTCAGGACATATCCTTGAAAAAAATCAAAAAAAAAGCATCAGACCGGGTGGAAAAAGAGGTGATCACCTTTGTGCTGGACAAAGTGGGATGGAACCGGTCCAGGGCTGCCAAAATCCTCAAGGTCAGCTACAAAACCCTGCTGTATAAAATGACTGAATTTGAAATAGATCCCCCAAGCAAATAACAAAAACGTTGCCATATCATGCATATTATTTCTTTACTTCATCCGTGATTTTACATATAGAGTCAACGGATGTTTTACCTAAAGATGCATTGCATCCCAGACTTTTTTTGGGAACAGTGCATCTGTTTCATGCGGTTTTACCAAAATTTGGGCCTGGATATTTTGGATTTTTGCAATCGGTTTTCTTTTGCCATAAAATCCAAATCTTTTAATCATGTTTTTGTAAAGGAGGAAGTATGCGAAAGATTGCTGTTTTAACGGTTGTGGCCTTTTCTGTGGCCATGTTGTTTTCTTCTCTGGCCTTTGCCGCCAGAAAAACCATCATTAAAATCGGCATCAACGCCCCCCTGACAGGTGACATTCCCAAGGTGGGGGAAGGAACCAAGTACGCTGCCCAGATGTGGCTGGAAGATATCGAAAAAGCCGGCGGTCTGGAAGTGGGGGGTAAAAAGTACGATGTGGAACTGGTTATTGAAGACAATGAATCCAAGGCGGAATCTGCTGTAAAAGCAAACACCAAAATGATTTCCCAGGATGATGTGCTGGCCATCATCGGACCCCAGTCCTCCAAACAGGCAGTGCCTGCAGGAGAGGTGGCCAACAAATACAAAACCGTGATGATCAGCCCCTGGTCCACCAACCCCGACACCACCCTGGACCGGCCCTATGTCTTCCGGGGGTGTTTTCTGGATCCTTTCCAGGGACCGGTTGTGGCCAATTTCATCACAGATGAATTCGGATTTACAAAAGCTGCGGTTCTCTATGATGTGGCCTCTGACTATCCCAAAGGGCTGGCTGAAGTTTTCAAAGATGCCTGGGAAGCAAAACACGGGGCAGGCAGTGTAGTGGCCTATGAAAGTTTTACCACCAAGGACACCGACTTTTCCTCCCAGCTCACCAAGATTGTGAAATCCGGTGCCCAGGTGCTGTTCACTCCCCAGTATTACAATGAGGTGCCCCTTATTGTGAGCCAGGCCAAAAATCTGGGCTGGGAAGGCCCCATTGTGGGATCTGATTCCTGGGGATCAGCTGAGTTGGTTGAACTGTGCGGAGAAGCCTGTTATGGCCTGTTTTTTTCCTCCCATTATGCAGCAGCCGGCGCCAAAGGCGCAACCAAAGCCTTTATTGACCGGTATGAAAAAACATATGGATATACCCCTGATGACGTGGCCGCCCTCACCTGGGATTCCCTGCAGTTGGCCCAGCAGGCTATCCAGGATGCCGGCAAACTCACCGGCCGCATCGAAAAAGACAGAGAAGCGGTCAGAGATGCTTTGACCCGGATCGAGGACTTTGACGGCATCACCGGTAAAATGACCTTTACCGAAGAAGGGGATCCCATCAAATGTGCGGTCATCGTTAAAATAAACAACCAGGGCGAATTTGAATTCTACGGCTCCAGCTGCCCCTGATTTTCAAAAGTCCCTGTCCATTTAACTGTATTACACTGCTGCAGGCCTTTTTTGGGGCCTGCAGCAGTTGTCCAACCCAACAGGAGTCGGTGAATGGAACCCCTGATAGAATCCTTTAATTATATCCTGCAAAACATTATCAATGCCCTGCAGCGGGGCAGCTTTTATGCCGTTATTTCCATTGGATATTCCATGGTCTACGGGGTATTGATGCTGTTCAACTTTGCCCACGGCGACATCTTCATGGTGGGCACCTATATCGGTTTTGGTATTGCCACCGTGTTTCTGGCGGTTTTAACCGGTCTGGTGCCACCGCCGGTGATTTTTCTGGCCACCGTGGTGGTGACCATGTTTCTGGCATCCTGGATCGGGGTGTTTGTGGAAGTGGCAGGATACCGGCCTCTACGCCAGGCCCCCCGGGCATCTGCCGCCATCACCGGACTGATGATCGGTATCATTTTTGAAACCACCATCCTGATCATGCTGGGTGCCAAAAGGCTTAGCTTTCCACCGTTGATGGAAACGGTCAACTACCACATCGGGGGTATCTATATCACCAATGTAAAGGCCATGATCATCATCATCTCCCTGCTGCTCATGCTGGCCCTGCATGCCTTTATCCAGAAAACCAAATGGGGTATGGCCATGCGGGCCATGTCATACGATTTTCTGGCCGTTCCCCTCATGGGGGTTTCCATCAATATCATTGCGCCTTTGACCTTTGCGGTGGGCGCAGGCCTTGCATCGGTGGCCGGTATTCTCTACGGCCAGGCATACCCGATCCTGGATCCCTATATGGGGGTGCTGCTGGGATGGAAAGCCTTTGTGGCAGCCATTTTAGGAGGACGTGGCTCCATCAAGGGAGCAGCTTTGGCCGGATATCTACTGGGATTCATCGAGATCTTTGTGGCCACAATTTTTCCATCCACCCTGCGGGATTTCATAGCCTATTCCATTATCCTGATCATCCTGACCTTCAGGCCCAGGGGATTTTTCGGAATGGAACACAGCACCAAGCTTCGGCTTTAAATTCTTGACCCAACACACAGACAGGAACATCACATGGGAATTGCAAAAAAATTTCAACAAGTGTTTTCAACTGTCCCCATGCTGGGGTGGTTTTTGGGCATCCTCACAGCGGTGCTGATTGAATATTTCTGGGGATATGATTATATCTCCTATTACCTGGGTCTGCCCAAGATACCGGTGCTGTTCGGAGCACTGATCATGCTCAAGGAACCCATGATGATACCCGGTGCCCTTGCCTATGACCTGATTGTATACGTTATTCCGGTACTGGCGGTGGCAAAGCTTTCCAGTGTTTTCACCAACCCCGGGGCAGCCCTGCTGGAAAAACTGCCCTTGTGGCTTTCCGCTGTCATCCACCTGGTCTGTTTTTATGCCATTCTCCATTTGTGGGCCGGTATTAACGACTACCGGGTCCTGGTGGTCAAACTCACCCTTGTTTCCATTATTCTTACGGTAAGTGTCAACGTCATCAATGGGTACCAGGGGGAATTTTCCTGCTCCCATCCCGGGTTCATGGCCTTAGGGGCATATGTGTCTTCCATTCTTACCCTGGTCCTGTTCACCAATGACAAAATTTTCGGTACCGCCCTGCTGCCGCCGTCCCTGGGTCCCTATCTTTTCCCGCTGGTGCTGGTGGCAGGGGGAGCTGCTGCTGCCATCGGTTCACTGGCCGTAGCCATTCCCTCTTTTCGCACCAGGGGTGATTACCTGGCCATTATCTCACTGGCATTCATGTTTATCGTCAAGTCTGCGGTTGAAAACCTGAACTTCATTGGCGGTGCCAGGGGTATGGGCGGACAGCCTGATCTTGCCCCTCTGCCCGTCATTTTCTTCTGGACCCTGCTGTGCATCTGGGTCATCCACAACTTTGTCACCTCGATTCTGGGCAAGGCATTGAACACGGTGAGAGATGATGAAGCAGCTGCCGAATCCATGACTGTTAAAACCCGAAAAACCAAAATGACCGCCTTTATGTTCGGTGCTTTCTGGGCCGGTATTGCCGGCGGTCTTTTTGCCCATGTGCTCACCTATATCAACCCGGGCATGTTCAGCATCAACCGCCTGGCCGAAATTCTTGCCATGGTCTACTTCGGCGGGCTCAACTCCATTGTGGGCTCCATTGTGGGGGCGGTGAGTATCAATGTGCTGGGTGAGGCCCTGCGACCCCTGGAGCTGTTTAAATGGATCATCATTCCATTGATTTTGATCTTTGTCATGATATTCAGGCCCTATGGGCTGATCTCCTTTACAGAGATCAATGCAAAAAAACTGCTGGAAGCCAAGCACAAACGCCAACAAGGAGTGTCCCCATGACCGCACTGCTGGATGTTAAAAACATGACCCACTTTTTCGGCGGGCTGCGGGCTGTTCATAACTATAACCTGAACATTGCACCCAGACAGATTTTTGGCCTCATCGGTCCCAACGGCGCCGGAAAAACCACTATTTTCAACCTGATCACAGGGGTGTACACCCCCACTGAAGGGGAGATCCGGCTGGAAAACAAAAACATCAAAGGCCTGGAAACCAATGAAATTGCCGCCCTGGGCCTGGGCCGGACATTCCAGAACCTGGCGTTGTGGCGGCACATGAATGTGGTGGACCATATCCGCATGGCCCATTATTCTCAGCTAGACTATGGGCTGCTGGGGGCGTTTTTCAACTCCCGTGCCTGCCGGGACCAGGAAAACCAGGTCAGGGAAAATGCCCACCGCCTCATGCAACTGTTTGATATCGAAAAATATGCCGACGATCTTGTGACAAGCCTCCCCTATGGGGCCCAGCGCCGGGTAGAAATGGCCCGGGCCATGGCCACCAATCCCAAAGTGCTGTTTTTAGATGAGCCCACCGCCGGCATGACCCCTGATGAACTGGTGAAAATGATCCGCATCATCCGCCAGGTGCACCAGGATTTCAACGTGGCGATTTTTCTGATAGAACACCGCATGAAATTTGTCATGGAGCTGTGTGAATCGATCCAGACCCTGGTGTTCGGGGAAGTGATCGCCGAAGGCCCACCTGAAGAAATCCAGAACAACCCCCAGGTGATAGAAGCCTATCTGGGCAAGGAGGATATGACCTGATGCAGCTGAACATCCAAAACCTGAACGTATCCTACGGCAATATCAAGGCCCTTCACGGCATCAGTTTTTCCGTGGCAGCAGGTGAAATCCTCACCATCATCGGTGCCAACGGAGCGGGCAAAAGCACCACCCTGCGGGCCATTTCCCGGATGATCCCCTGTCAAGCCGGATCTGTCATGGAATTCGACGGCCAGAACATTTTAAAATATTCAGCAGACAAGGTGGTGTCAAAACTGGGGATCTCCCATGTGCCGGAAGGCCGCCGTATTTTCGGTAACCTCACCGTGACGGAAAACCTGACACTGGCCTGTTTTGCCAGAAAAGACAAAGACCAGATAGAAGCGGACCGAAAATGGGTGTTTGACCTGTTTCCCCGGCTGGAAGAACGCCGCCACCAGCTGGCAGGCACCCTGTCCGGCGGTGAGCAGCAGATGCTGGCCGTTGGCAGAGGGTATATGTCCGGACACCAGATGATGCTTCTGGATGAACCCTCCATGGGGCTGGCACCCCTGCTCATGCTGGACATGTTTGATGCCCTCAGGGAGATCAACAAACTGGGCACCACCATACTGCTGGTGGAACAGAACGCCAGGCTGGCCTTGAAATTCGCCCAGAGGGGGTATGTAATTGAAAACGGTTCTCTGGTGCTGGAAGGACCCACAGATGAACTTCTTGACAACCCGGATGTAAAAAAAGCCTATCTGGGGGCCTGATGAGTCATCTTGATTGTATATGCAACCAAAATCAGGAAACCCGCAATCCATTTACCTCCCCCCTCATTTTCTTCTAAACAGAAGCCGGGGAGTAAGGCACCAGGAGCGTATTATCCGTGCACCGGCATGCCCACCGCTTTGGAAGCCACCTCTCCCATGATTTCCGCCATGGTGGGATGGGCATGGATGGTATGGGCCAGATCCTGTGCAGTCAACCCTTTTGCAACGGCCAATGTGGCTTCGGCAATCAGATCGGTGGCATGGGCACCGATGAGATGCACCCCTAAAATCCGGCCGGATTTTTTTTCCACAACCATTTTGGCTTCTCCTGCGATCTCATCAATGGCATGGGCCTTGCCAAGCACCCGGAAGTTGACGGATGCGGTGTCAATGGACAGACCGCTTTTCAGGGCCTGCCCTTCACTTATCCCCACAGTCCCGATTTCCGGCATGGTGAAAATGGCGCCGGGCACGGCATTATAGGACATGGTTTCCTCTTGTCCCATGGCATTGCCTGCCGCCACCAGACCTTCATGGGAGGCCACATGGGCCAGCATCACCCGGGAAGGTCCCAGGATATCTCCGATTGCATAGACGTTTTCCACCCCGGTTTCCATACGGTCATTGACAGGGATCCATCCAGGTCCTGAGGTTTCTAAGCCGATGGTTTCCAGACCCAGATCAGATGACAGCGGGGTCCTGCCGATGCACACCGCCATAAGATCTGAAGACAGGGTATCGGTTTTGGGATCTTTTGCTCTGGGATTGTCGGTAAACGGACTTTTGGAAAGAGATATGGTGCACCCTTTGGCTGATGTGTCACAGGCGGTTACAACCGTGTCGCAGAACACCGTAATCTTTTGTTTTTTCATCTCCCGCAGCAGCAGCCTGGATATGGATGCATCCACCGAAGGGAGAGGCAGCAGCCTGGACATGGCCTCCACCACCGTCACTTTTGTGCCCAGGGCGGCAAAAATACAGGCGAATTCACATCCGATCACCCCGCCTCCCACAATGGTCAGAGATTCAGGAATATGGTCCAGAACCAGGATATCATTGGATGACAGAATTTTTTTACCGTCAAAGGCAAAATCCGGCACATTCATGGGTTTGGTGCCTGTGGCAATGATGAGTTTGTCCCAGTTCAGAGGAGTGGTGGTACCATCTGCGGCTGTGACCTGTGCCGTTCCTTTACCGGTGATGCGGCCGCACCCTTTTTTTACAGCCACTTTTCTGCCCTGGAGCAACCCGGCAATACCTGTACGCTGGGAATTAAGAATCTTATCTTTTCTGGCCATGAGCCCGGCCATGTCCGGCAGCACAGCCCCGTCCAGATGGATGCCGAAATCTTTTGCCTTGCGGCATTTATGGAGAATTTCTGCCGTGTTTTTCATGATTTTGGAAGGGATGCACCCCCAGTTCAGACAGGTGCCCCCCAGATTTTCCTTTTCAATAAGCGTGACATCCGCTCCCAGTGATGCGGCCCGCAGTGCTGCCACATAACCGCCCGGCCCACCGCCCACAACAACGATTTTTTTGCCCATGGTATACTCCTTTGGTGTAATACTGTTTTTTTTTGCGAATTTTTTTTCCTATTATAAAGGAATTTCATTGATTTTTTAAATAAAATTTCTATTTTCACAAATTTTTTAAAAATTAATTGACATTATCATTATACTGGTCTAAATATCAAGATAATTTGAAAAAATTTATGTTTTCATCATTTCTTCAGCGCAAAAAGAGGCAGAATGAAAATCGACAAAACCAATATTGATATCATCAGAGAACTCAAAGATGGGAAAAAATCTTTTAAAAAAATAGCGGATAAACTGCAGATCACAGAAAATACCGTCCGGTCCAGGGTCAACAAACTCCAGGAGGAAGGGGTACTGGAAATCTGCGGCCTTGTGGACCCTGCCACCCTCCCCGGCCACCGGGTGGTGATCATCGGTATCAAACTGTCTGAGATGAATCTGGTGGAGAAAGGCGCAGAAATAAGCCAACTCAAAGGGGTTATTTCCGCAAGCGTGGTCACGGGACGGTTTGACCTGATAATTCTGGTGCTGTTTAAAAAAGGGTTCGGTCTTCTGGAATTCTACACAGAAGAGATCTCCAAAATTGAGGGGGTGCGGTCGGTGGAAACATTTGTTGTGTATAAATCCTATAATTTAAAGGTTCCCTATATTTTTTAGAATACAAAAATCAAGATACAAAAATATTTAATACCATAATAAAAAGGTTGCTGCCATGAATACCAGCTTGAAAACCACACCATTGCACCAGTGGCACCTGAACGCCGGTGCCAACATGGCTGATTTCGGTGGATATGACATGCCGCTGTGGTATGACACCGGGGTTAAAAACGAACACCTGGCTGTTCTCACATCCGCAGGCATCTTTGACACCAGCCACATGGCCTGTATCACTGTGGATGGGAAGGATGCATTTTCACTTCTCAATTTTTGCTTTACCCGGGATCTGACACCCCTGGCTGAAGGCAGATGTGTTTACGGTGCTTTTCTGGATGAAAAAGGCCATTGCCTGGATGATGCCATTGTGTATAAATTTTCAGATACCGGGTTTATGGTCTGCGTGAACGCCGGCATGGGCGGACCTATTGCCGCGCACCTGGCGGCCCACAAAAAACAAAAAGATGCCGCCATAACCGATCTGTCCGGAAAAATCGCCAAAATGGATATCCAGGGGGTCAATGCGGCCCGGATCCTGTCCACACTGATCCAGTCGCCGGAAAAGGTATTTGACCACATGCCCTATTTTTCCTTTAAAGGCCATTTTGATGCCGGCCATCCTAAGGCCGGTGCTGTAAAACTCAATGACGGCACCCCGGTGCTGTTGTCCAGATCCGGATATACAGGAGAGTTCGGGTTTGAAATTTTCCTTGCCCCCCATGCCATTGTGAACCTGTGGCAGGATGTACTAGCAGCTGGAAAAGATTACAGCATCACTGCCTGCGGTCTGGGTGCCAGGGATTCTCTGCGTGCCGGGGCCTGTCTGCCCCTGTCCCACCAGGATATCGGCCATTATAAGTTCATGAACCATCCCTGGGACTTTGCTTTGCCCTATACGCCGGACAAGACCGGTTTCACCAAAGAATTTCTGGGTGCAGATGCACTGGTGCCTGAAGACAATGACGTGTATGTATTCCCTTTTGCCGGAGACAGCCTGCGAAAAGTGGCTGCCGGAGAAAACACCGGTGTGTTTGATCACAACCAGGAACGGATCGGGCATGTGCTCACCTGTGCCACCGACATGGGCATCACCTGGCATGACAACAAAATTGTGAGCATCGCCTCCCCGAATCTGCCTGACAACATAAAAATTAAAGGCATTGCCTGCGGCTTTGTCATGGTCTCAAAACAGCTGGAACCGGGCACACAACTTACCCTCAAAGAAGGCAAGCGCTCCATTAAGATAACCATTGTAAAGGACATCCGGCCGGACAGAACCGCAAGAAAAAAACTGAGTCATTTTATTTAAAACAAAAGGAGGCTGTTATGAAAGAGATCAATGACCTGAATTTACCTGAAGATGTTAAATACACCAAAGACCATGAATGGGCTAAACCTGAAGGAGATACCGTCACCATCGGCATCAACGACTATGCCCAGGACCAGTTGGGGGAAATCGTGTTTGTGGAACTGCCGGAAGTGGGGGATTCTTTTTCCGCAGAGGATGAATTTGGCTCTGTGGAGTCTGTCAAAGCAGTATCTGAGCTGTACATGCCGATATCCGGCGAAGTTGTGGCAGTCAATGAAAACCTGGAAGATGCCCCGGAACTGGTGAATGAAGACTGTTATCAGGGGGGCTGGATCATTAAAGTAAAACCCTCCGACAGTGCGCAAATGGATGCACTGATGGACAAAGCAGCTTACCTTGAGATGTTGAAAGGATAAGACCATGCGTTATCTGCCACATACACAGGAAGATATTAAAGAGATGCTGGCTGTCATCGGCCGCACCTCTCTGGATGACCTGTTTGACACCATACCGGATGCCGTCAAAACAAAAACCAGCCTGAACCTGCCTGATCCTCTGAGCGAGTGGGACCTCAATGACCACATGGAAAAACTGGCCTCAGACAATATTGCCTGCAAAGGCTATACCTGCTTTATCGGTGCAGGCAGCTACGACCACCATATCCCTGCCATCATTCCCTATCTGGTCTCACGATCGGAATTTGCCACCGCCTATACCCCGTATCAGCCCGAGGTGAGCCAGGGAACCCTGCAGGGCATTTATGAATTCCAGACAATGGTGACCGACCTTCTGGGCATGGACATTGCCACCGCCTCCCACTATGACTGCGGCACCGCCCTGGCGGAATGCGCCCTCATTGCCCTGCGCAAAAACAAAAAAGCCGATAAAATCGCCGTGTCCGACCTGGTGCACCCCAGCCACAGGCAGATCATCGACACCTATCTCAAACCCAGCGGATACAAGATGGTAACCATCGGCCATACAAAAGAAGGGCTCACAGATATCAGCGCATTGGAAGCCATGGACGATATTGCCGGCCTGGCTGTGCAGTCCCCCAACTTTTTCGGGCACATTGAAGACCTGGCCGCCTGTAAAAAGCTGGCAGAATCAAAAAAAATTCTGTTCATCACCTCTTTTACCGAAGCGCTGGCCTGGGGACTTTTGAAAAACCCGGGATCTTTCGGGGCTGATCTTGTGGCTGGTGAAGGCCAGAGCCTCGGGATCGCCAAAACATTCGGAGGGCCCGGCTTAGGTCTTCTGGCCGGCACCGCAAAACTGATGCGGGATCTGCCCGGCCGCCTGGTGGGACGTACAAAAGACACCAATGGGGAGGATGGGTATGTACTGACCCTGTCCACAAGAGAACAGCATATCAGAAGAGAAAAAGCTTCTTCTAACATCTGCTCAAACAATGGTCTCAACGCCATGACCGCAGCCATGTACCTGTCCACCATCGGCAAAATCGGGATCCGGGAAATCGCTCAGCTCAACCATGACAAAGCCGTATATCTGAAATCTGCTCTGACCGCGGCCGGATTTGAACCGGTCTTTGATCAGCCCTTCTTCAATGAATTTGTCATGAAAGCCCCAAAAAACTTCAAACAGAAACGGGCCGAGCTGATCGACCGGCACTGCATGTTTGCCGGACTGGATCTGGAACCGTTTTATCCCCAACTCACAGACCATTATCTGTTCTGCGCCACGGAAAAAGTATCCAGACAGCAGATGGACCAACTGGCAAAGGAGGTGGCATAATGACCAGACAGCCAGGAACCAGCGGACTGATTTTCAATGAACCCAATGTATGGGACAAGAGCAGAGAAGGCCGGTGTGCCATATCTCTGCCCAGAGCAGATGTGGACAGGGCACCCCTTGATCCGGCCCTGACCGGGGATACCCCGGATCTGCCCCAGTTGTCTGAACTGGATGTGGTCCGCCACTATACCAGATTGTCCCAATGGAACTTTGGTGTGGATTCGGGCATGTATCCCTTAGGATCCTGCACCATGAAATACAACCCCAAAACCAATGAGGTCCAGGCAGCCCGCCAGGGATTTGCCGGGGCCCACCCTCTGGCAGGCGAAGCATTTTCCCAGGGGGCTTTGCGGCTCATGTATGAGCTGGAACAATATCTGGCGGAAATCACCGGATTTGCCGGGGTGACCCTGCAGCCGGCTGCCGGGGCACACGGAGAGCTGGCCGGCATGCTCATCATCCATGCTTATCATGCCAAACAGGGCAGACAGCGCTCCAAGATTATCATTCCTGATACCGCCCACGGCACCAATCCTGCCTCTGCCACCCTGTGCGGATACAAAAGCGTCAACCTAAAATCCGGACCAAAAGGAATCCTGGAGCCGGACGCTGTGGCAGCGCTCATGGATGAAGAAACCGCCGGCATAATGATCACCAACCCCAACACCTTAGGACTTTTTGAAGAACATATCAAAGAGATCTGCGATATTGTCCATGCCAAAGGGGGCCTGGTTTACGGGGACGGGGCCAACATGAATGCCATCATGGGGGTTGTGAAACCAGGTGATGCGGGCATTGATGTGCTGCATCTCAATCTGCATAAGACCTTTTCCACCCCCCACGGCGGCGGCGGACCGGGATCCGGACCGGTTGCCGTGACAGAGGCGCTGATTCCATTTCTGCCCATTCCCCGGGTGGAAAAACAGCTGGATTCTTTCAGGTTCGTCACTGACTGCCCGGACACCATCGGCCGGATGCACACCTTTTACGGCCATTTCGGGGTGATGATCAAGGCCTATGCCTATATTCTGTCCATGGGGGCCCAGGGGCTTTTAGATGCCTCCCGCCTGGCCGTGCTCAATGCCAATTATATCAAGGAAAGCCTTAAAGACACCTTGAACCTGCCCTATGACCGGCCCTGCATGCATGAATGCGTGTTCAATGACATTCGACAGAAATCTTATCATATCACCACCATGGATATGGCCAAACGGCTGCTGGATTACGGGTTTCATCCACCCACAGTGTATTTTCCCCTGGTGGTGGAAGGCGCTTTTATGGTGGAACCCACGGAAACCGAATCCAAAGATGACATTGACCAGTTCATCAATGCTGTGAAAGCCATTGCAAAGGAAGCGGAATCAGCACCTGAAAAACTGACCCGGGCACCGGTTCTGCCCAAGGTGACCCGGCTCGATGAGGTCAGTGCCGCCAGAAAACCATGCCTGAGGGGATAAAGACCAGGTTGCGCACCTGTGTATTCCAGGACCTGCAGGTCCTGGAATACCGGCGCGCCCTGGACCTGCAGGTTGATACGCGCAATGCCAAAATACAGGACCGCTCACTGCAGGATCATCTGTTTTTTGTCCAGCATCCCCCGGTGTTTACCTTTGGCAGAAACGGGGGAAAAGAAAACCTGACTGTGTCTGAAAATTTTCTGAAAATCCGGGGCGTAAATACGGTACAGACAGACCGGGGCGGTAATATCACCTATCACGGCCCGGGCCAGGCAGTGCTGTATCCGGTGGTTGACCTGGAGCGTGCCCGCATCGGAGTGGCAGATTTTGTATATGGGCTCGAAGAGATCATGGGCAAAACAGCACAGGATTTCGGGGTGGCCATCAACCGGGATCCGCGCAACCACGGCATGTGGATAGGATCGAAAAAAATCGGGTCTGTGGGATTGTCCATCAGGCACGGTATCAGTATCCACGGACTTGCCTTGAATATCTCTTTGGATCTGACCCCCTTTTCCTGGATAAACCCCTGCGGTATGGCAGGGGTGTCCATCACTTCTCTGGAACAGCAATTAAAGGGGTGTGGAAATAAAGCGTGCTGCATTTCCATGGATGCGGTCAAGGAAAAACTGGTTGCCTATTTCTGCACCTGGTTTGGATTTCATCTCAAGGAGGAACCGGTATATGTGTAACACCGCTGTAGAATCCGGCAAACCTGCCTGGCTGAAAAAACATCTGCCCAGGGGCGGAGACTATGCAAGGGTCACAAGACTGCTGGCCGGAGCAAAGCTGCATACAGTCTGCCAGGAGGCCAACTGCCCCAATATGTTTGAATGCTTTTCCAAAGACACCGCCACCTTTATGATCTTAGGGGACCAGTGCACCCGGCACTGCCGGTTCTGTAATATCACCTCCCGCCCTCCCCTGGCTGTGGACCCGCAGGAACCTGACCGGGTGGCCCGGACAGTCCGGGAACTTGGGCTGCATTACGTGGTGGTGACCTCAGTCACCAGAGATGATCTGCCCGACGGCGGGGCCGCCCATTTTGCCGCCGTGATCCAGGCCCTTAAAAAACGGGGAAAAGATATGGGCCAAGCCATCCGGGTGGAAGTGCTGATACCTGATTTCAAAGGGGATATTGCTGCCCTGAAAACCGTTATGGATGCACAGCCCGATGTCATCAACCACAATATTGAAACCGTGGCAGACCTGTATCCCCGGGTCCGGCCCGAGGCTGTGTACCAGCGCTCTCTGGACCTTGTCAGCAACGTAAAAAAAATCAATCCTGATATGCCGGCCAAATCCGGCATCATGGTGGGGCTGGGGGAGACCTTAGCCAATCTGGAACAGACCATGCAGGATCTGTTTGCCCATGGCTGCGACATGCTGACCATGGGCCAGTACCTGCAGCCTACCAAAAACCACCTGCCTGTGGAAAAATATTATCCGCCGGCAGAATTTGAACAGTTGGAACAGACCGCCCGAAACATCGGATTCACCAAAGTAGCTGCCGGTCCGTTTGTGAGAAGTTCCTACAGGGCGGAAGACCTGTTTCAGACACCCGGCACCTCCCCGTAGCCCGGATCTTGACCCATGGCACATGCTGCAATACATGCGGCAAGGGCTATTGCATATAAAGCTGTGGGGACCTTTTCACAGAGTGCCGCCATATAAAGATGACCCGATTCACCGCTCTTACGAACCACTAGTGCCGGGGGGTACTTGGGGGTCGAATCCCATTATGCAGCGGTTGCTACAGGCGGTTGGGCATGCGAAGCGTTAAAAACGGCAAACTGTATGAGGACATACCTGCCCGCAGTTTTTGCCGTTCAGCGCAGCATGCCCTACCGCCTGTGCAAACGCTGCAGAGGGTGAGTCCCCCAAGTGCCCCCCGGCACGGGTCTATGGTAACTTGCGTTAAACCTGATACATGCAATACATGTCTTGCAGCACAAACAGCAAGCCTGGCCACCCAAGACCTGACAAAACCTGAGAAGACCTGATCTGCGGTAATTACGACATGCCCCGCGGTTCCGGTCACCGGCCGATCAGGCAATCACACATTTTTCCTTCATGGTACCGGCTGAGGCGATTTCAATGAAAGACGCCCCGTGGGTGGGTCCGAAACTGCCGGCCAGCACAATGATCAAAGAATCATCTGCCAGTTTTTTTTCATCCAGCAGCCGGCAGATGGACAGTTTCAACGTTTCCATGGACCCGGCATTCATGGGAATATAATCAGCTGACACCCCGAAGGACAAAGACAGCTGCCGCATCACCCGCTTGTCATAGACCTGGGCAAAAATAGGGTTGTCCCCCCGGTAGGCTGCCAGGGCCAGGATGGTGCCCCCTGTCAGAGAATCCGCCACAATGGCTTTGGTATTCAAGCGCAGGGCCGCTTTCACTGCTGCCTTGGCCAGGTAGGCGGTGATTTTTTTTTCAGAGGAATAGGGAATGTTGATAAAGCTGCTCAGGTTGGTTTCCACCTCCCTGGCAATTTTGGCCATGGTCCGCACCGCCACTTCCGGGTATTTTCCGCTGGCGGTTTCTCCGGACAGCATCAGGGCATCTGCATGGTCCAGGCAGGCATTGGCCACATCCGACACCTCAGCCCGGGTGGGTCTGGGAGAATCGATCATGGAGTGCAGCATCTGGGTGGCCACGATAACAGGCTTGCGCCGCTCAATACAGGTGGTGATAATTCTTTTCTGGATCAAAGGGATTTTTTCCGTGGGGATCTCCACGGCCAGGTCTCCTCTGGCAATCATAACCCCGTATGCGTGATCCAGTATCTCACTGATATTTTGCACACCCTGGCTGTTTTCAATCTTGGCAATGATTTTGATGGAAGATTTTTTTTTGTCCAGAATTTCCTGGACCGCGATCACATCCTCTTTGTTCCGCACAAAAGAATGGGCAATGAAATCCAGGTTGTTGTCAGCGGCAAATGCGATAAACCCCTTGTCCTTTTCACTCAGGGCCGGCAGTTTCACATGAACGGACGGAATATTCACGCTTTTTCTGGCATGGATCGCCCCGTCATTTTCCACATGGCAGACCAGGTACTGGTCATCCTTATGCATCACCGCCAGGGCCACCGTGCCGTCATCAATAAGCACGGAACTGCCCATGGGCACATCCCTGACAAACCCCCTGTGGGAGACATAGATGATATCACCAAAGGAGATGCCCTCCGGGTCCCCTTTGATGCGGACATAATCCCCGTGGCGCACAAAAAGGGGGGCTTTGGCATCACAGGTGCGGATTTCCGGACCCTTTGTATCCACAAGGATACCGATTTTTTCAGACACCGCCCGGGTATTTTCTACCACTTTCAGGGCATCTTCATGGGTCATGTGCGCGGTGTTGAGCCGGACCACATTCATGCCGGCCTGGTAAAGACCAGCAATGAACTGCCTGGAACAGTTCAGGTTAGAAATGGTTGCAATTATTTTTGTTTTCCGTTCCATGAAGCCAGCCTCCTTTTTGACAGAATATGATCACAAAATTTTCAATGCCCACCTTCGCTTCCATGGATGAGGATTTCAGGGCAAAATCAAGATCCCCCAGGGCAATGAGGGCAGAGCAAAGCTCATTGAGGGAAAATCCGGCTGATTTGTCAAAGCTCTGGAACACAGGATAGGGGCTATTGGGATTGGGGGCAAGCAAAAGATCTGGTTGTGGTGCTGTTTTTTTTTCCTTTTTTTTACCCTCTGAAGCCACTTTGCCTGCCAGGATGGTCTGAAATGCCTGTGTTTGTTTTTTCACCATATCATCATGGGCGATTACCGCCGGCAGAACCTTTTGTTTAAATGTATTGAAATTTAACCGGTCCAGCCGGACATCCGGGTGGCGCCGCGCAAAATCTTCGGCAAATGCTTTGACAAGCACCAGTTTTCTCACCAGGTTTTCAAAGGCTTTGAGGATCTGCAGCGGGTGAAATCCATCCGCAAAAAGAGAGGACAGATAAAACAGGGCCTGGCCGGCATTTTTTTCCATTAAAGCATTGGTGAGGCTGAAAATGGGATCTTTTTTATCTCTTGGGATGACGGCCTGGACATCTGCCTTTACTATCGCCTGCCGGGTTCCGGAATAGGCCACAAGCTTTTCTAAGTTTTGGGCAAACAATCCCGGATCAAACCCTGTCAGATCAGCCAGTGTTGAAAAAGCTGCCTGATCCATGGTTTTGCCGGACCTGCCCAGCACTTTTTTCGCAATATCCCGGAGAACGGCCCGCTGGTCATCCAGATCCGCTTTTCTGGCCCCCTGGGCCACTGTACAGTCGATGATCAACCCTGATGTGTCCAGGGTTTTATATATTTTTCTGCGCCGGTCCAGAGAAGGCGTGGTCATGATCAGAAAATTCTCCTCTGGTATGCCTTTTTCCACAAGGTCTGACAGCCGCAAAAAATCTTTTTCAGAATACAAAATTCCCCCGGCACCGGGGTTGGTTGAAAAAATGGGGGCCTGTTTCAGGGCAATCACTTTTTTGCCCGGGAAAAAAGAAAAGGTGGTGACCTGTTCTATGATATCTCCCATGGGGGTGGACCGGCCATCTATAACCTCCAGATTGGAACCGTCGGACTGGTCTTTGAACAGAAAAGCGGTTATTTGTTCAACGCTTTCCTGCACCAGAAAAGGGTCACCTGCCACCAGTATGCATCCTGGCAGTGTGGTTTCAGGGGCCTGGGCCATCCATTTTCCTAAGTCTTTGTGTTTAACGGTCGGCATTGGCGGCTCTTGCCAGCTTCACCATCAAAGCCAGGGCGATGATGAAAACCAGTATCCCTATTCCCTGGGACATGGACAAAAAAGAAAAGATAAAATCCCCGCGGAAATCCCCCCGGAAAAATTCAATGATGAACCGGAAAACTGCGTAGATCATAACATAGCTTAAAAACACCATTCCATGGAAGCGTTTGCGCTTTTGTACCCACACCAGAATAAAAAACAGGACCAGATTGGATGCAGCCATGTACACCTGGGTGGGGTGCAGATAGATATGCAGCGGTGCCAGGCTGTCAGGATGGGTAAATTTGACAGCAAAGGGAAGGTCACACTGCCGGCCGTAGCAGCACCCGGCAAATAAACACCCCAACCTGCCAAAGGCATGGCCCAGTGCCACACCAGGGGAAATAGCGTCCGCGGTTTTGAAAAAAGACAGTTTTTTTATTTTGAGCAACACCACTGATCCGGCCACAGCCCCCATGAAGCCGCCGAAAAAAACCAGTCCGCCGTTCCATATTTTCACCATATCCATGGGGCTGGATCGGAAATCTTCAAAATTGATGAGTACATACAGCAGACGGGCACCCAGGATGCCACACACCAGGACCACAAAAAACAGATCGGAAATATCATCAGGCTTTATGTCATAAAACCGGGCATTGCGCTTGGAAAACCAGACAGCCGTCATAAACCCCAGGGCAAGAAACAGCCCGTAGGTATAAAGGCTGAAGCTGCCGAAGTTAAAAAGGATGGGATGCATATCACCTCTGATTAAAAATCGGGTATTTTTTTAAACACCACATGGTATATGAGAACGGCCATGCCCACACTGATGGCGGCATCTGCCACATTAAAGGCGGGCCAGTGGGCAGTGCCCACATAAAAATCTAAAAAATCCACCACATGGCCGTATCGGAACCGGTCCACAAGGTTGCCCACAGCCCCGGAAAAGATCAGGGCCAGGCCATAGGACAGCACAATATGGGTTCTGGCAACCCGGGTATAGAACCAGCAGATGAAGAGAGCCACTAAAGATGACAGAAAAAGAAACACAATTTTGCGCACCAGATCTGACTGGGTGGCAAAAAAGCCGAACGCACCGCCGGGATTCAGTACATGGGTGATATGAAAAAAATTATCAATCACCACAATGTATTCGTGCAGGGCCAGGTGCATGACAATCCATTCTTTGGTTGCCTGGTCAACCAGGACAATCACAGCACTCAGAAGAATCAGGCGTATGAGTTCTTTTTTTCCCACAACATCCCTTTTGTTACAGGATCTGCTGCAGGGCAGCTGCACAACGGTCACAGGCTGTGGGATGATTTTCGTCCTGTCCAATGGCATTGCTGAACCGCCAGCACCGCGCACATTTTTCTCCTGTTGCCTTTTTTACTGCAATTTCAAGGCCCTGGATATCTTTTCCCGAAAAAGCACCTGGTTCCAGGTTTTCAACTATTCTGGCCGAAGAAACAATAAAGATATCAGACAGATCCTGGTCCAGATTTAACAGCAGTTCCTTAAGACCTGCGTCCGGCAAGCTGATTTCAAGGGCAGCGTCCAGAGGATGGCCGATGAGCTTGGTTTTTCTGGCATCTTCGAGTGCCCTTGTCACCTCGGATCGCAGGACCAGGATCTGTTTCCATTTGTCTGCCAGGGAGTGGTCCTGCCATTGGGGATGAGGCACAGCCATGGGCTCCATATGCACACTTTCTTTTCCAGCCTGCCCCAGGGGCAAATGGGTATAAATTTCTTCTGCGGTAAAGGGAAGAATGGGTGCCATGATCTTTACCAGGGCATCCAGAATCAAGGCCATCACGGTCTGGGCATCTTTTCTCTGGGGGCTGGCCGAAGGAGAAGTATAGAGCCTGTCTTTGATGATATCCAGGTAAAAGGCTGACAGATCCACCACACAGAAATTGTGCAGGGCATGGTAAATGGTATGAAATTCATAATTTTCATAGGCCTGCACCGATTTTTGCGTCACCTGAAACAGCCGGTGCAGAATAAACCGGTCCATCTCACACATGCCGGAGATGGGCCTGGCATCGGTCTTCAGGTCAAAATCACCGACATTTCCCAGCATGAACCGGCAGGTGTTGCGGATCCTGCGGTAGGCATCAGACAACTGCCTGATGATATTATCGGAAATGCTCACATCGCCCTTGTAGTCGGCAGAAGCCACCCACAGACGCAGGACATCAGCACCATACTGCTTGATCACCTTTTCCGGTGCCACCACATTGCCAACCGATTTAGACATTTTGTGCCCTGCCTCATCCACCACAAATCCATGGGTGAGAACAGCTTTGTAAGGGGCTTTACCCGTACGGCCCACCGCTGTAAGCAAAGAGGAATGAAACCACCCCCGGTGCTGGTCAGATCCTTCCAGATATAAGTCAGCCGGCCGGCGCAATCCTGATCGTTCGGAGAGAACAGCCGCATGGCTGACCCCGGAGTCAAACCACACATCCAGGATGTTGTGGTCTTTGGTAAACGCTTCCCCACCGCAGGCTTCGCATTTTGCATTGTCAGGCATGAGAAATGCCGCATCCTTCTCAAACCAGATGTCAGAAGAGTTTTCTGTGAACAGGGAATGGACCTTGTCCACAGATTCTCTGGTCACAAAGATGTTTTTACATTTTTTACAATGAAAAATGGGGATGGGGACCCCCCAGGAACGCTGTCGGGACAGACACCAGTCCGGCCGGTTCTCGATCATGGCATAAATTCTTTCTTTTCCCCAGGCGGGAATCCATTTGACATGGTTGATCTGTTCCAGGGTTCTGGCCCGCAGGCCCTGATTGTCCATGGAGATAAACCACTGGGGAGTGGCCCTGAAGATCACCGGGTTCTTGCACCGCCAGCAATGGGGATAGGAATGGGACAGGTTTTCGTTTTTCAGCAAAGCCCCTTTTTCTTCCAGCACTGCATTGATGTGTTTGTTGGCTTTAAAGATAAATTCTCCGGCAAACAAGGGTACATCTGAAGAAAAAACACCGGTATCCTCCACCGGGGAATAGCAGTCCAGGTTGTATTTCTGGCCCACCATATGGTCGTCCGCCCCGTGCCCCGGCGCGGTGTGCACACACCCGGTGCCGGCATCCAGTGTGACATGCTCCCCCAAAATAACCAGAGAATCCCTGTCATAGATGGGGTGGATACATTTTTTATGTTCCAGTTCTTGGGGGCTGATCTCGGCAGCAATGGTGTAATTTTCTATGCCGAATGCCTGCATCACCTTTTCCACCAGCTCTCTGGCCAGAATCAGCACCCCGTGGGCATCGGTTTTGACCGCAGCATAGACAAATCCCGGGTGCAGGCAAATCCCTAAATTGGCTGGAATGGTCCAGGGGGTGGTGGTCCAGATCACCAGGGAAACCGCTTCATTATCCATGCCGGGGATCAGATGGGAAACATCGTCTTTGAGGGGAAATTTTACATAAATGGATGGGGAGGTATGGTCATGGTATTCGATTTCCGCTTCAGCCAGGGCTGTCTGGCAGGAGCAGCACCAGTGGATGGGTTTTTTGCCTAGAAACATATCCCCGGACAGGGCAAACTCGCCGCATTCTCTGGCAATCCGTGCCTCATAGGCATAGTTCATGGTCAGATAGGGATCATCCCACTCTCCGGTCACGCCAAACCGCTTGAACTCATCTCTTTGCACATCCACAAACCTGGCAGCATAAGACCGGCATTCTTTGCGGATCTGCACCGGGGTCATCTCTTTTTTCCTGGAGCCCAGTTTTTTATCCACATTGTGCTCAATGGGCAGGCCGTGGCAGTCCCATCCCGGGACATAGGGCGCGTTAAAGCCTGCCATCTGCCGGGATCTGACAATAATATCCTTTAAAATCTTGTTGATGGCATGTCCCATGTGCAGGTGGCCGTTGGCATAGGGAGGACCGTCATGAAGAATAAAAAGCGGCTTGTCTTTTGATTGCTCCCGCAGCTTTTCATAAATTTTTTTTTCATCCCATTGTCTGAGCTGCTCCGGTTCCCGCTGGGGCAGATTGGCCTTCATTGCAAACCGGGTTGAAGGCAGGTTCAGTGTCTGTTTATAATCCATTCGTCCTCCGAATCAGGATAAATATTGTTTGTCGCAGCATGATCAATATGTCGGCATTAAACTTTTCTATTTAAAGCCAAAATGGCGAAAAGTCAAGTCTGGACTTTACCGCAATTTCCCCGGGAAAATTTAAATCTTGTTTAATATGAAACTTTGCTTGACTTTTGCAAACAGCAATATATAATTTACTCTATCGCGCCCGGAGAAAAAGGCGTGCAATTTTATTTTCCGCCGTAAGGTGTATATCCCGATTTAGCGTGTGATTACTCCCCAAAGCAAGAAGATTTTTTTTTATTTTTTATTACAGGAGAGTGCCGACATGGCAAATGGTATCGTAAAATGGTTTAACGACTCAAAAGGGTTTGGATTCATCGAAGTTGAAGACGGTGGAAAAGATGTTTTTGTACATCACTCAGGTATTAACTCAAGCGGTTTTAAATCCCTTAATGAAGGGGACCGTGTGTCATTTGATATTGAAGAAGGCCAGAAAGGGCCTTCTGCCAAAAATGTAACCGTGCTCTAACCGGCCCGGTTACATCCAAAGACATTACAGACCAAAAAAAGTTCCTGGATTTTATGATTCAGGAACTTTTTTTATGGGCGCAAGCCTTATCAGGCATCGTTCTGTCTCTTCCAGAGGCAGTGTATAATAATCACACCGGATTACAAACTGCTTTTTGAGTTCCGGGGTGATCTCTTCTTCTGCTGCTGTGGGACTTTTTAAAGCATAAATAGTGCCTTTTGGGTGCAGCAGAGGAGCAGCCAGACCGGCAATAGTAGACAAAGAGGCAAACCCCCTTGCCAGAACCGCATCAAACCTGAACGCAAAATCAGGACTCTGGTGAAAATCTTCTATTCTGCCATGTATTGCGTCAATACCCCCTGTACCCAGCATCCGGATAACATGTTTGAGAAAATGCACTTTTTTTCTGGATGCATCCACCAGCACCACCTGCATATGCGCATTGAGCACCTTCAGGGGCAGGCCGGGAAAACCGCCGCCGGATCCCATATCCAGAACAGTGGTTTCATGTTTCACAAACCTTTGCACTGCAATGGCATCAAGAAAATGCTTCCGGGCCATGGCACCGGGATCGGTGATGGCTGTCAAATTGATTTTTCTGTTCCAGTTTTCCAGCTGGACAGCATGGCAGACCATCTGGTCCATCTGGGTTCCGGTAAGGGATATGCCCATCTGCCGGCTTCCCTGGCACAGGGTTTTACAAAACAGCGCCACATCCTGTTCTTTCACAAGGGCAGTTCCTTTCCGGTTATTACATCTGCACATCCGGATAAATGGTGATATCTGTTTGGTCTGCAAATGCACCAAATCCCTGGTTACATACAGGAAAAAATCTTCTGGGGCCAGTATTTTTACATAAATAACGGTTGCAGCACCCTGCATGCAGGGTGCCCATTTACAGCAGTATGCAGACAAGGCCCCCTCGCCTGCCCGGGATACAGCTGCATGGAGATTTTCTGTTTTGCGCAATAAACCATTGACAAAACTAAACAAACAGGGTATAGAATCTGTCTTTCATACGCTGGATGCAGCCTGAGATCCATTTTTAATAAAATCGCAATAATAATAGTATATGGCAATACCTTTGGCAATAATTGCGTTTTATTGTATTGTTCCAAAGGCAAATTTTATTCATAAGGATGATGTAACATGATCAGAGATTTAAAGCGGGTAAGAAATATCGGCATCAGTGCCCATATTGATTCCGGCAAAACCACGCTTACAGAAAGGGTTTTGTTTTACACGGACAGGATTCACAAAATCAACGAGGTCAGGGGAAAAGACGGTACCGGTGCGGTCATGGATTCCATGGACCTTGAAAGAGAGCGGGGCATCACCATTGCCTCGGCTGCCACTTACTGTGAATGGAAAAAACACAATATCAACATCATCGACACCCCCGGCCATGTGGATTTTACCGTGGAGGTGGAGCGTTCCCTGCGGGTGCTGGATGGCGTGGTACTGATTCTGTGCTCGGTTTCAGGGGTCCAGTCCCAGTCCATTACCGTGGATCAGCAGATGAAACGGTATGAGGTCCCCTGCATTGCATTTGTCAATAAATGTGACCGATCCGGTGCCAACCCGGCCAAGGTGGCCCGGCAGCTCAAGGATAAACTGGGACACAATTCAGTTCTGATGCAGCTGCCCATAGGGCTTGAAGACCGGCATGAAGGGGTGATCGACCTGGTGGCCATGAAAGCCTATTACTTTGAAGGTGAACATGGCGAACGTGTGGCTGTCAAAGATATTCCTGAGAACATGCGTAACCAGGCACAGGAAGCCAGAGATGAAATGATTGATGCTGCCTCACTTTTTTCAGAAGAACTGACCGATGCCATTCTGGAAGAATCAAATATCAGTGATGATATGATCAAAAAAGCGATCCGAACCGGTGTCCTTGCCCGCCATATCACCCCGGTTTTTTTGGGGTCTGCCTATAAAAACAAGGCGGTCCAGCCCCTGCTGGATGCGGTTATTGATTATCTTCCCACTCCTTTGGATATAAATAACGAAGCCATTGATCTGGACAACAACGAAGAGTGTGTGGTTCTGGAAAGCAGTTTTGACAAGCCCACGGTAGCCCTGGCTTTCAAGCTGGAGGACGGACAGTACGGCCAGCTCACCTATCTGCGGGTGTACCAGGGATGTATTGCCAAAGGCGACACCCTGATCAACTCACGGGATGGAAAAAAAGTCAAGGCCGGCCGGCTCATCCGGATGCATGCCTCCCAGATGGAGGAGGTGGAGGAAATTCCGGCAGGGCATATTGGGGCCATGTTCGGTATTGACTGTGCCTCGGGCGACACCTTTGTCTCTCCCAGTATCAACTATTCCATGCTGGCCATGCATGTCATGGAGCCGGTAATCTCCCTTTCCATTGTGCCCAAGGACAACAAGGCCCAGATAAACATGTCCAAGGCCCTTAACCGGTTTACCAAAGAAGATCCCACATTTAAAACCTATGTGGACCATGAAACAGGTGATACCATTATCCAGGGCATGGGTGAGCTGCACCTGGAGGTCTATGTGGAAAGGATGAAGCGCGAATACCAGGCAGAAGTCACCACAGGAAAACCCAGGGTTGCCTACAGAGAAACCATTACCCAGAAGGCCTTGTTCAATTATACCCATAAAAAACAGACCGGTGGTGCAGGCCAGTTCGGCCGGGTGGCCGGTTTTGTGGAACCATGTGAAGAGGAATTTGAGTTTGTAAACAAAATCACCGGGGGCAGAATTCCCACCCAGTATATTCCGGCCTGTGAAAAAGGATTTCAGTCCTGCATGGCCAAAGGCCCCAAACTGGAATTCCCGGTCACAGGCATAAGGGTGACCATTGATGACGGTGCATACCATGCAGTGGATTCCTCGGAAATGGCATTCCAGGCTGCCGCCAGGGGCGCCTTTCTGGAAGCCTACGGCAAAGCCAGGCCGGTCATCAAAGAACCCATCATGAAGGTGGTTATTGAAACCCCCAATGAATTCCAGGGATCGTGCATGGGGCTGATCAACCAGCGGCGGGGGATCATCCAGGGGTCTCAGGAGGAAGGGGTTATGTCTGTCATTGAAAGCCAGGTGCCCTTGTCGGAAATGTTCGGTTTTTCCACCATTCTGCGGTCTGCCACCCAGGGAAAAGCCCAGTTCACCATGGAATTTTCTTCATACAAACAGGTTCCCCAGTCAATTGCCGAAGATATTATCAGACAAAAACAAGAAGAAAAAAAAGCCTAAGGTCGCAATATAAAGAGAGGGAATATGCTAAAAAAAGATCTCAATCTCAGGAGCCCGATTGAAAAAATCATCGGCATTGACAATATCAGCAGCAGCAATTTTGGTGCGGTTCTTTCCAGGGCAGGTGTGGGCAAAACCAGATTTCTGGTTCAGATAGCTTTAACCCAGCTGCTGCGTGCTGAAAAAATTGTGCATGTGAGCCTGGAAGATTCCATGGGAAAGATTAATCTGCGTTACAATGAAGGGTATACCAATCTGGTGGACAGCATCGGGTATGTGGATCCCCAGAAGGCGCTCCGCCTCTGGGAGGATTTAAACCTGAACAAGGTGGGGATCAGTTACAATGAAGCCAGTTTTGACACCACCAAAATCAAAGATTATCTGAAAAGCTTTAAAAAAGCCCAGCTGCCCATGCCCGCCATCATGATCATTGACGGGCTTAACTTTGATGAAGATGTCACAGAAGTTCTGGAGGAGTTAAAATCTTTGAACCAGGAGTTTGCCATTTCCATCTGGTTTGCCATGCTAAGTCATCGGGATGAAGCTTTAGGCAGGGACGGCTATCCGGTGCAGCTGGAAACCCGGCAAAAATTGTTTGACAAGGCCGTGTTTTTACAACCGGTAAACAACAAAATCCAGGCCATTGTTCTCAAGGACGGCGATAATACCAACCAGAAATTTCTTCTGGAACCTGCCACCATGATGCTGGTGGAAGAAAACATATAGATCTTTTCTTTTTGACATCTGTGAATGGCCCTGTACAGCTGCTGCCTGTCAGGGCCTTTTTTACGGCATCCGGGTTACAGCCACTGCAGCAAAAAATTTTCAATGGCCTGGTACACCCGCTTCACCCCCTTTCCTGTCAGAATGCCATGGCGTTCATAATCAAAAAGATAAAATTCTTTGGTCTGCGATCCCAGCCGGACGAACAATTTTTGTGTTCCCCCGGGATTGACCACCGGGTCCTTTCTGGACTGGACCACCAGAACCGGTTTTTCAATGGTTTTTAATTTGGGCTCCAGCTGTTCCATGAGTTTTTCCAGCTGGTGTATCCCGGAGATGGGATTGCGCAGATAATTGATATGGGGATTTTCCGGATGGTTGTCAATGAACTCCATGGTCATCTTTTTGAAATTTATCCGTTTGACCATGGTATTCCAGGTATCAATGGCCGGCACAAAATATGACCCCATATCATGAAGGCGCATGGGAGGGGCCACCGCAAAAATGGCTTCAAAATCCTGGACCCGTGTGGCCAGTTCAAGGGCTAAGCCCGCACCTGTGGAAAATCCGCCGATTGTCATTTTCCCACAGGAATGGCGCAGCCCCACCCAGGCTTCTTCCACTGATTCCATCCACCGGTCATAGCCTGTGCCGGCAAGGTCTTCGGGCGCTGTCCCATGGCCCGCAAGCCGGGGCACATGCACTGTAAACCCTTTAGCATACAGATATCTGGCAAAAGATTTCATCTCTTCAGGTGCAGCCATGTATCCATGAATCAGCAGAACACCGGATTTTTTGTCCGCCTGGTTTAAAAAAATCGGCCTGCCGATCCTTTTTTTCTTGGACTCACCCTCAATGTAATGGGCAGCATAATCAGCTGTAAAATCCATATGCATTTTTTCAATGATGCGGTTTTTTACCAGTTGCCGTATCTGGGGAAAAGATTTCTGGGCAATTTTTTTCAGGCATGTTTCCGCTTCTGTCACCGGCTCCACTTCATTGGCCATTACCAGGATGGGATTTTCCATGCGAATGGCATGGAATGCTGATATTTTGTAAAACCGTGTATGATCCTTGAAGAACCGGTCCCCTTCCATGCGGATCACCCCGGTTTTCTGAGCAAGATCCAGAAAATCCGATATCAGTTTGAACCGGTCATCCACCAGAAGGTGTACCTGGTTGTGCAAAAACCCGTCTGTCACATAACAGATCCGGTTTAAAACCAGACAGGTGATGGCATAATACACCTTGCAGGCAAATTCATACCGGTCAATACCATTCTTTTTATAGGGATAGTGCTTGAGAATACATGCCATGACATGGTCATGGTTCAGTGTCGTGAGCCCATAAACCTGGGCCATATACCGTTCCATAACGCTTATGGAGATCGCCCGTGCAATCTGCCTGGAGTCAAGATCCTCAAAAGGCCGCACCCGCCGTTTTACCGCAAGCATACTTTCCAGATACGGATGTGAAAGGCAGGGCTCCATGGCAATGGGGGTGCCGAACCGGATGGTGATATCAACACCGGTGAACAGCATGGCACCTTCTGTCATGAGTTCATCCATCACCCGTTTTGATGGTTCCTTCATCAGCAGTTTTGCAATGGCGCCCAGAATATTTTCCCGGGGGGTTGCCGGATAATAGGTGATGTTCACCGGTACAATATTGGTAGGGTTTTTAAGTACGGTATCCATGTCCTTGATATCCAGTTCTGCAGCCAGCCGGTCAAACTCTTTTGCACCTGATGCTTTCAGGCGGCGCAGCCGTTCCCGGAAAAAGGCACACCGCAGGGCCACCACAGCAGCCCCTGTGTGGGGCCGCAGATTTCCAGCATCATCGGTTAAAACAAACTGCCCGTTTCTGATCAGTTTTTTATTTTTCACCATCATGCCTTCAGGAAAGATGATCCAGTGGGCCTCTCCGGACAAAAGGGTTTTAAGCAGCAGGTCATCCCTGTCCGGGGCTTCTGTTGATACCGCTCCCAGCCTTCTGAGAAGCCCTTCCAGCGCCGGTACCTGGAACAACTCCTGGGCTGCCAGGGACCAGACCTGTTTTCCTGTGATGGTATGGATATGGTGGGGAAGAAACACGGTTTCAATGCGGGTGAAATGGTTTGCACAAAAAACCACGGAGCCTTCCGGAATATTTTTCTGGCCCTGGATTTGTATCCGTGCCCGGGAAAAACCGGAAAGGTATTTCAGGGTATAGCCCGACAGCTTAAACGCAAATGGGTTCATGCATTGGCCTTTTCAAAAATACTGCCCTGGAGGTATCAGACCGCGTGTATTGCCTTTTTTGTACGTATTCATTATAATACGCCACCATACCAGGTTGTCAAAAACAATTTACAGTATATAAGTTTACGGGGGCACTGCTTTGTATGCAAAAATCGTTATTTTGAATTTCCCGCCGGAAGTGGCTGAAAAAGCACTGGTCTGCCAGCTGGTTAAAAAATTTGACCTGATGTTTAATATCTTGAGTGCAAAAATATCCAACCGAAAAGAAGGGGTCCTGGTGATGGAAATCTCCGCTGCTTCACGGGCTGGATTCAATAAAGGAATCGACTTTCTCAAAAAACAGGGGGTGCAGGTATCCTCACCGGAACATCAGATTTTCAAGGATGAAGAAATTTGTACCCATTGCGGGGCCTGTACTGCTGTCTGCCCCACCCAGGCGCTTTTCATACAGCGGCCTGAAATGCGGGTTATATTTGACAAAGAAAAGTGTTCCGTGTGTGAGTTGTGCATTCTCACCTGCCCCTCCCGGGCCATGGGGCTGTTCTCCAAGGCAATGGAAGCCATGGTCTGATGCAGAAACCGGTCATAGCCGTTGCCCTGAGCGGAGGCGTAGATTCTCTGGTCTCCGGTTTTTTGTTAAAAGAAAAATATACCCATGTCTTTGGCCTGCATTTTACCACTGGATATGAAAACCAGCCAGGGAACATGGCATATATCAAAGAGCAGCTGAAAATGGATATTGTCTGCCTGGATCTGTCGGAAGCCTTTGAACAAAAGGTGGTGCAATATTTTGTATCCACCTACACAAAGGGCCAGACCCCCAATCCCTGCATGGTCTGCAACCAGAAAATCAAATTCGGCATCCTGCTTGAACAGGCAAAAAAACTGGGAGCGGATTATCTGGCTACCGGGCACTATGCCACCATTACCAATACCCTGACACGGCCGCACCAGGATACGTCACATGCCTGGCTTGAAAAAGGGAAAGATGCAGCAAAAGACCAGTCCTATTTTCTGGCCAGGCTGTCCAACAGCCAGCTTTCTCAGATATTGTGTCCCCTGGCGGATTATACAAAAGACCAGGTCAAAGATCTGGCTGCCCAATATAACCTTGCCCCCTTACATGCAAAAGAAAGCCAGGACATCTGTTTTATCCACAGCACCGGCATTTGTGAATTCATTACTGACAAAACAGGAATGGCTCCCCAAAAAGGGCCTGTCATTGACATGAAAGGCAGGCAAGTAGGAACCCATGACGGGGTTTTCAGATTTACCATAGGCCAGCGCCGGGGCATCAACTGTCCGGCATCTGAACCCTATTATGTGAGAAAAATAGATCCTTTGACAAACACCCTGCATGTGTGTTTCAAAAAGGACCTGGCACTGACTGAGATGGCAGTGGACAGTATCATGTGGAATGATCCAGACAGTGATGATGCCGGGAATGTGAAAACCAAAATCCGGTACCACCACAAAGAAGCTGAATCCAGGCTTTATCGCAATGGATCTGCCGGCAGGGTTGTTTTCAACCACCCCCAGTATGCCGTCACCCCTGGCCAGGCAGCGGTATTCTATAAGGGGAAAAGGGTCTCCGGGTCCGGGATCATTCAATGAAGACATTTTATATCAAAACCCTTGGATGCAAGGTCAACCAGTATGAATCAGACGGGGTTGCCGCAAGCCTTGAAGATAAAGGCATGGTCCGGGCAAAAAAAGGGGAGCCCTGCGATGTGTGCATCATCAACACCTGCGGGGTCACTTCCAGGGCCGGGATGCAGTCCCGCCAGGCTGTCCGGAAACTTGCCAGAGACAACCCGGGAGCAAAAATCATTGTGACCGGCTGCCATGCCCAGACAGAACCGGAACGTATCCCCAAAACCGGCCCCCTCCTGCAGGTGGTCTGCCACCAGGACAAAACCCGTATTGCCGATCATATTTTTGCCGGCCCAAAGACCGCGCCCCTGGCATTCAAACCTCCGGATCACAGTCTTGAAAACCGGTTTCAGTCTTTTGACAGGCCGGTTCACGGCGGTATGACAAGGGCCTACCTGAAAATTCAGGATGGGTGCAATGCCTTTTGCACCTACTGCATTGTGCCCTATGCCAGAGGCTCTTCTGTGAGCATGCCAGAGCATATGATTTTGCAGCACTTAGAAGAACTCGGGCAAAAGGGGTTCAACGAGGTGATCCTCACAGGTATCCATGCAGGTCTGTACGGCCGGGACCTGACACCCCGATCCAGTCTGGTCCGGCTGGTGGAAACCATTCAGGAAAAAAAACCGGTGCACCGGATCCGGCTTTCCTCCATTGAACCCAATGAAATCGACAGCCGGCTCCTGGATCTGGCAGCACCGTCCGGCATTCTGTGCGACCATTTTCATATCCCGCTGCAATCAGGGGATGACACCATTTTACAAAAAATGAAACGGCCCTATACAGCCGGATTTTTCACAGACACCATCCTGGGCATTCATGAAAAACTGCCTTGTGCCGGCATCGGCGTGGATATTCTGGCAGGATTTCCCACAGAAACCGACCAGCAGTTTGAAAACACCTATAACCTGATCAGACAGCTGCCGGTTTCCTATCTTCATGTGTTTCCCTTTTCTCCCAGACAGGGTACCCCTGCCTTTTCTTTTACCCCGAAGGTGGATGATGTTGTCATCAAAGAACGCTGCCGCAGACTCCGGGAACTGGAACGACAAAAAAGGGCCGCCTTTATTGCGGCCAATCTGGGGCAAGTCCTGGAAGGGGTGGTGCAGCACAGGCAGGATCCCCACACAGGGCATCTCACCGCAGTGACAACCAACTACCTTAATGTGTTTTTGGAAAAAAACGATCACATCAAGGGAAAAATAGTTGATCTTGTATGTGAACAATGTGATAGTAACCTGCATATTTTTGGAAAACTGCAGGCTGTTTTATCCTGACAGCTGTATACGTTCCAGGAATGCGGAAAAACTATAACAAAAACCATATATGGAGAATTTTTTCATGGAAGATGTATATAAGAAGCTCGCTGTTCACCTGGACAACACCCCGGGGGGATTTCCTCCCACAGAATCCGGTGTTGAACTGCGCATTCTCAAACAGCTGTTCACCCCCCTGGAGGCGGAACTGGCCCTGTGCCTGGTCATGATGCCGGAACCGGCAGACACCATTGCCGAAAAGGCCAAAAAGCCAAAGCAGGAAATTTTGCCCCTTTTAAAAGAAATGGGTGAAAAAGGACTGATTCTTCATATCCAAAAAAACAACGCAGACACTTTCATGCTGCTGCAGTTTGTGGTGGGCATCTGGGAATACCAGGTAAACCGGTTGACCAGGCAGCTGATTGCAGATTTCAACGAATATGTCCCCTATCTCATAAAATCACAGAATAAAAATAAAACCAAACAGCTCCGGGTGGTGCCGGTGGAAAAATCCATCAACACGCAGCTGCACATCATGGACCATGAACGCCTGGAAAATCTGGTCAGGCAGCAGTCCAAAATTCTGGTGGCACCCTGCATCTGCCGAAGGGAACATGAGATGGTGGACAAGGGCTGCGGTAAAATGGAAGAGGCCTGCCTGGTGTTCGGGGGTGGTGCATACATTTACGAAAGCCGGGGCATCGGCCGGACCATCACCCAGGATGAGGCTCTGGACATCATCCACAAAGGGGTTGAACAGGGTCTGGTTCCCCAGCCTTCCAACACGGTAAAACCTGTCAATATCTGCCTGTGCTGCGACTGCTGCTGCCAGATTTTAAGCAATATCAAAAAATCTTCTGCACCTGCCAGACTGGTCCATTCCAATTTTCAGGCATGTGTGGACGACGACAACTGTACCGGGTGTCAGGCCTGTGAACAGATCTGTCCCATGGATGCCGTGGCCATGGATGACACCGGCACAACTGCAGTGGTGAACGAAGAAAGATGTATCGGTTGCGGTCTGTGCGTGACAACCTGTGAATTTGATGCCATGTCTCTGACCGATAAAAAAGAGATGGAACGGTGGGAACCGCCCCAGACACTGGTGGATACATACATGCGTATTGCCAGGGAAAAAGGACTTTTTTAGAAACCGCGTTCTTTTCTGACATGGTCATAGGCTTCCTGAATTTCTCTGAATTTGTCATTGGCAAATTTGACAAATTCTTCAGGAAGGCCTTTGGCTTGAATCTTGTCCGGGTGGTATTCCGTGGCCAGAGAGCGGAATTTCTTTTTGATCTCTTCATTGGATGCGGTTTCATCACACTTGAGAATCGCATAATATTTATTGGACTGCCGGATATGTTTTGATTTCAGGCGGTCAAAATCCGTGTCAGAGACATTGAAAATCCGGGCCGCAGAAAGCAGGGTTGCTTCCTCTGCATCTGCCAGCCTGCCGTCCGCCGCTGCCACCCGGAACAAAACATCCATCATCAGGGCAATAATATTGGGCTGGGACCTAAACACGGAATAAAACTGCAGGGCAAAGGCATCAAAGCTTTCGTTGGACTGGACTGCCTGCCTGAATATGTTTTTGGCGGTTCCCTGTCCTGTGGCATCCAGCTGGAGATCCTGTTTCATGAATGCCTCCACCACCTGGATCTCCTTTTCGCTTACCTGGCCGTCTGCCTTGCACAGCTTTGCCAGCATGGAAAATGCCGCTGTAAAAAATACCAGCTGGGCTTCTTCATTGGAAGTAAGGGACCCGGTTCTTCCGGGAATGGAGGCAAGGTAGGCATCCTCTTTTTTATCCACAAAGGCATGGCCGAATGCCGCACCTGCCACAGCACCAATGGGCCCGCCCAAAGCAAATCCAATGGTGCCGCCGATCATTTTTCCAAGCCAGCTCATAAGTAATAATCCTTGTGTCAAATTTTCAAAGGTTATATATAACACAAATGTTCCTGGCGTCAAACAAATAAGAAAGACGGCATATGATTACCAAAAATCTGTTGGGCACCCTGATTCTGCTGCTGAACGCCGGCGGGCTGGGCTATTTGTTTTATCTTGGCAGCCTCGCAGTCCTGGACCGCTTTTTCCCGAAGCAGGCTGAACCTGAGGTTTCGCCTGCTGCCGCAAAAAAAGACCCAATGATAATGGATAATGATATGATACCGGATGAGGATGACCTGCTCAAGGATCTGGATTTATCGGATCTGGACAAGCTTGATCTGGAAAATTTTGATTAAAGCACAATTCAGTCCTTTCATCCGGTTTTTTTGTTTTAATTTTCAAGGGTGTTGGGCTGCCTGTGCCAGGGCTTTTTCTTTCTGAGTTTTTCCTTCACCGGGGCGCACCGGGTTTCAATACTGCCCCTGCCCAGTAGGGTCTCAACTTCCTGGAAAAAAGCAGGATCAGAACAGGTGGTATAGTCCTCCCCCATCTTTACCAGGATTTCAGGTGTGTCCTGGACCTGGATTTTCAAGCAGGTGGTACAGTCACCAGGATACCGCTGAACAATGGGTTTGAGCTGCGACAGGACATCTGTGCCGAACCGGTCGGCATTCACCGCTATCAGTATGCCGTTGTTCCATTCTTCACCAGCTTGTTCCACCGGCACGATCTTTTCAGCCAGCAGCTTGATGCCATTGTCTTTTTTCTGGACTTCGGCTTCCAGTATTACCACCTGCTCCTGGGACAGCAGCGGGTGAAATCTGGCATAGGTATTGGGAAACACCACCACCTCCACGCTGGCATTGCGGTCTTCAATGGCACAAAAAGCCATCATGTCCCCTTTTTTGGTTTTATGCGTTTTCAGGACCTTTATTATCCCCCCCATGCGGATCATTTTCGCATCCGTCATCTCCTGCAGGGTGATGGTATTGACATTGGCAAATTTTGCAATGGTCATCTGATGCTTGTCCAGGGGATGGCCGCTGATATAAAATCCCAATACCTCTTTTTCCATTTCCAGCAGCAGATTGTCTTCCCATTCTTCCATGTCCGGCATGGCAGGTATACTCACTGGAACAGCTGATCCCAGGCCGGAATCAGCAAACAGATCCAGCTGGGAATCCGCTTTTTCCTTTTGGATCCGGTTCCCATGGTCCAGGGCATCTTCCAGCATGGCCATCATCTGGCTTCGCCTGGCCCCTGAGGAATCAAATGCCCCGCACTTGATCAGGGCTTCCATGACCTTTTTATTTACCTTGGACAAAGACACCCGTTCACAAAAATCATACAGGCTTTCAAAGGGGCCGTCTTTTTTGCGTTCCCCTGTAATGACATCAATGGCGGCATTTCCCACCCCTTTGACCGCAGCCAGGCCGAACCGGATGCTGTCAACTGATACAGTGAACTGGGCATCGCTTTCATTGACATCCGGCGGCAGCACCTTGATATCATGGGACCGGCATTCATCCATGTACTTGAGAACTGCATCTGAATTGCCCCGTTCACTGGTCATGAGCGCTGCTATGAATTCCAGGGTGAAATTGGCTTTCAGATAGGCGGTCTGATATGCAATCAATGCATAGGCAGCACTGTGGGATTTATTAAACCCGTATCCCCCGAATTTTTCCATGAGGTCAAACAGCTCTTGCGCCTTTTTGGGGTCATGGTTGTTTTTTGCAGCACCTTCCAGAAACAGTTTTCTGTGGGCCTCCATCATGGCGGCGATTTTCTTGCCCATGGCCTTGCGCAGCCCGTCCGCATCAGCCATGGAATAATTGGCCAGGACACCTGCGATCTTCATGACCTGTTCCTGGTAGAGGATCACCCCGTAGGTTTCTTTGAGCACCGGTTCCAGTTCATCAAACAGATAGACCACCTCTTCTCTGCCATGTTTTCTTTCCACATAGGTGCTTGCCATGCCGCTGTCCAGAGGACCCGGTCGGTACAGGGCCACCAGTGCGACAATATCGGAAAAAGTGGCTGGCTTGAGGCGATGAATCAGGTCTTTCATACCGGAGCTTTCCAGCTGGAAAACCCCTGTGGTATCGGCTTTCTGGAGCAGGACAAAGGTGTTTTCATCGGCATAGTCCAGATTTTCCAGATCCGGCGGCTGTTTGGCCTGTTTTTCAATCAGGTCCATGCAGTTCTTGATAACGGTAAGATTTCTCAACCCCAGAAAATCAAATTTTACCAGTCCCAGTTTTTCCACATAATTCATGTCAAACTGGGTGATGGTCTCCCCTTCCTTGCCACGGAACAATGGCAGGTACTGATTAAGGGGTTTGTCCGACACCACAACACCGGCAGCATGGGTGGAGGCATGCCGGGGCAGGCCTTCCAGAAGCAGGGCAGTCTCCAGCATCTGGGTTTTTTCTTCGGAACCGGCACATTTTTCCTTGATGGCCGGCACTTCCGCCAATGCTTTTGTCAGATTTTTGGCCCCGTCAGGAATCAGTTTGGCAATTTCATCCACTTCAGACAACGGAACCCCCAGGGCCCGGCCCACATCCCGGATCACAGCTTTGGCCTTGAGCTTTCCAAAGGTGATGATCTGGCACACATATTCAGGACCGCCGTACCGGTCAATGGTGTAATGGTAGACCTGGTCCCGGCCTTCAATACAGAAATCCACATCAATATCCGGCATGGAGATTCTGGAAGGGTTCAAAAAACGCTCAAAAATCAGGCCATGTTCAATGGGGTCCAGGGCGGTAATATCCATGGCATAGGCCACCATGGACCCGGCAGCCGATCCCCTTCCAGGGCCCACCGGCACCCCTATTTTTCTGGCATGGGCAATAAAATCCGCCACAATGAGAAAATAGCCTGGAAATCCCATATCCAGAATGATCTTGATTTCATAGGCAATGCGGTCCCGGTATTCCTGTTCTTTGATGTCGTGATTCTGTTTTTTGATGCGGGCCAGTTTTTTTTCAAAACCGGCCATGGCCTTTTTCTGAAAAATCTGTGCCTCACTGCCTTCATCATCTGCCGCATACTTTGGAAAATGGTATGTTTTATCATCAAATTCCACATTGCACAGGGCCGCAACCTTTCGGGTGTTTTCAACGGCTCCGGCAAAGTTGCCCAGGCTGTCTTTCATTTCTGCAGGGGATTTGAAATACAGCTGGTCAGAGTCAAATTTAAACCGGTTCTGGTTGGTTATAGTATCCCCGGTCTGGATGCACAGCAGGATATCATGGGCTTTTTTGTCCGCTTTGTTCAGGTAATGGCAGTCATTGGTGGCCACCATGGGAATGGACAGCCGGTCACTGATATCAGCAATGCCCTGGTTGACCTTGTGCTGGATCTGCATGCCGTTTTCCTGGATTTCCAGAAAAAAATGGTCCGCTCCAAAAGTTTCCAGATAAAACCGGGCTGCAGCATCAGCGCCTGCCATATCATTTTGGACTATTGCCTTGGGAATATCACCTTTGAGGCAGGCAGACAAACCAATGAGTCCGGAAGCATGGGCAGCCAGCAGTTCTCTGTCAATCCTGGGCTTGTAATAGAACCCCTTGAGCTGGGCAATGGATACCAGTTTACACAGGTTGGCATATCCTTCCCGGTTTCTGGCAAGCAGCACCAGGTGGCTTAACCCTTTGTGGTCCATCTGGGTTTTGTGGTTGACGGTCCTGGGGGCCACATATACCTCGCACCCCAGTATGGGTTTTATATCCGCCTTTCTGGCTTTTTCATAAAACGCAGCCACTCCGAACATGGTGCCGTGGTCGGTCATGGACACGGCATCCATGCCGTATTCTTTGCATTTTTGCAAAAGCGGATCCAGGCGGATGGCCCCGTCCAGCAGGGAATATTCTGTATGCAGATGCAGATGGTAAAACAAACTGGAAGGATCTGTCATGGGTGTCAGCTGCTTTCCACTCTATAATTGGGGGCTTCCTTGGTGATCACCACATCATGGACATGGCTTTCCTTTAATCCGGCAGCGGTGATTTTTACAAAATGTGCCTTCTGGTGCAGATCTTCAATGGTGGTGGCTCCCAGATAGCCCATGCCTGCTTTGAGACCGCCGATCATCTGAAAAATATTTTCTCTGACAGTGCCCCGGTAGGGGATACGGCCCACAATGCCTTCCGGCACCAGTTCTTCAGCCTCTCTGGTGTCTTTCTGGTAATACCGGTCAGAAGAGCCTTTTTTCATGGCTTCCACCGATCCCATGCCCCGGTAGGCCTTGTAGGAACGTCCCTGGTAGATGACGATCTCGCCGGGGCTTTCATGGGTGCCGGCCAGAAGGCTTCCCAGCATCACGGAATGGGCCCCGGCTGCCAGGGCTTTGGCAATGTCACCGGAAAATTTTATGCCGCCGTCGGCAATAATGGGAACCCCGGTCTTTCTGGAGATATCCTTGCAGTTCTGCACCGCTGTGAGCTGGGGCACCCCTACCCCTGCCACGATGCGGGTGGTACAGATGGATCCCGGGCCGATACCGATCTTTACTGCATCCGCTCCTGCATCAATCAGGGCTTTTGCCCCGGTCTGTGTTGCCACATTGCCGGCTACCACCTGGGAATCGGGAAAATCGTGCTTGATCTGCTTGACCGCATTGATAACATTTTTGGAATGACCGTGGGAGGTATCGATAACCAGGGCATCGACACCGGCACGGATCAGGGCATCCACACGCTTCATCATATCAGATCCCACACCGATGGCAGCACCGGCCCGCAGCCGTCCAAAAGAATCTTTACAGGCATTTGGATATTTTTTTATTTTTTCAATGTCTTTTATGGTGATCAACCCTGTGAGTTTTCCATTGGCATCCACCACCAGCAGCTTTTCAATGCGGTGTTTGTGGAGCAGGATCTTGGATTCCTCCAAAGTACATTTGTCTGTCACTGTCACCAGATTTTCACTGGTCATCACATCCCTGGCCGGTTTTTCCAACTGGGTTTCAAACCGAAGGTCCCGGTTGGTGACAATCCCCACCAGTTTTTCCCCTTCTGTTACAGGGATGCCGGAAATGCGGTATTTGGACATGATATTGAGCACTTCTGATATGGGCACATCCGGATGAATGGTCACCGGATCCACGATCATGCCGCTTTCAGACTTTTTGACCCGGTCCACTTCTATGGCCTGCTCTTCTATTGGCAGGTTCCTGTGGATAAATCCCATCCCCCCTGCCCTTGCCATGCTGATGGCGGTCAATGCCTCTGTCACGGTATCCATGGCTGCCGAGACGATGGGGATATTGAGTTCAAGCTCCCGGGTCAACCGGGTTTTGACCGACACTTCGTCAGGAAGAATGGCGGAATAATCAGGAACCAGAAGGACATCATCAAAAGACAACCCTTCATCCGGTAATATTATGGACATAAAACGCCTCCAGAAAGGAAAAAATTGTTTATAAATACCATTAAGGGCAGCCAATTACTAAGGATTGAAAACAGCCGGCCGGATTTGAAACCTCAAACCAGTATATAAACACGTACTCTTACCAAATTAAATCTTTTTAGGCAAGATCTTAACTGCAATCACCTTTGGTAACCCGATCCTGAATCACCCTTGGCTATTCCTGGCAGCTATATGTAACCTGATTTCCGAGCAGCCTGAGAATCACAGGGATTGCCGGCGGCATCCGGTTGCTGGAACTGGTTATATTGCGAATCATGGTAAAATGGCTCCCGTTTACCCTGGTTACCGGCACTAGCTGCAGCGCGGCAGAGTACACAGACACAAGGCCATCTCCCACATGATTTTTCAGCGGTCCCTGACGTAACCAGGGACAGATAATACCTGCAATCACATGCATCTGTGTATCTTCGGGCAACGGGTGTTGGTTCAATTGTGTCAGAAATGCGCTGCCCGGCAGCAGGTCAACACCGGCAGCACCGGTACCGTCCAGCAGACAGTGAAGCCAGTGGGTACCCGGCTTGAAAAGATAAAATATCTGGTCTCTGATTTCAGTAAAGATCCGGAACCGGGCCATTTGGGTGCCATGGTTGGGTGTTCCCACCATGATAAGCTGTCTTACTGCCGGCACATACCGGGCCGTGGCAGCTTCAGCATACGCATATTCCGGATTTGTGAGCATGTCCCGGGCCACCAGCCCGCCCATGGAATGGGCAACAACAGAAACCGGTCCGGGATCTGTTGCAGCAAGCAGAAGCATCTGCTCAAAAAAAAACCGGGTTGACGCTGCAATGGCCTGGTCATTGGGATATGTCATGACGAAAACCCGGTATCCCTTTTTCAAAAGAACCGGGACCAGGTTCTGCCAGATGATTCCCGGGTCATCCAAACCGTGGACAAGCACCACACGATCTAGTCCAAAATAGGCTTCATCCTTTCTGAATGGTTTAAACTCTCTGATACCGTATCTGTCTACCAAGGCTTGTGCTGCTTTCGGGTACCTGTTTTTAACTGCCTGGTGCAGGGCATGTCTGATCCGGGATTCCAGGGGCAGAAAAAAGGTACGCGCTGTCTGAAAACCGATCCATGCGGCAACAATCACCCCCATGGCTGTCAACCATTTATGGCGGCAAAACCACCCCATCAAACAAGGCCTGGCGCCTGAAAAAAAGTGGGTGATCCAGATATCATTACGGCACAACCCACAAAGCAGTATCTGAAACCTGGCCTATTATCTGCCGGGACACAGATCCCATGAAAAAGGATTTATTGATGCCCCTTCTGCCGATAACCAGGGTATTGCATCTGTTTTTTTCTGCAAATTCCATAACCGTGTGGCCCACACGCCGACTGCCCGCAATTGTGTGGATCTTAATCCGGTCTTTTGGTATTTCCATCTGCGCAAATTTTTCCATGGCCAGAGGATAAAACCGGTCTAGACAGGCCCGGTCTTTTTTTTCAATGATCTTTACAAATTCAGGATCCAGATCATCGTCCAGGTCATCGTCCAGATCAATCTCACAATAATTGCGGGCCGTGTTGGTGACATGCAGCAGAGAAATTTTGATATCGGTATTTTCAGACACCATGAAACTGACATGGTCCACCGCCCGCAAAGAATCCTGTGATCCGTCAATGGCCACCAACAGATTTTCCGGCTGGACATCCCCCTGGACCAGCCACACAGGCAGGGCCTGAGATCTTTCCAGTATGGCATCTGAAACACTGGCATCAAAAAATTTATGTACCCCTGTCACTCCCCGCCGTCCCACCACAATGGCATCCAGCATGTTTTTCTGGGCATATTCAATGACATCCTGGGCCAGGCCGAGTTCTCTGGGATGGGTGACCAGTTCAATGCGGTCCTCTGGAAAACCTGCCTGTGTCATTTCAGATCTTAGGTTATGCAACACCGCCATGGCAGTGTCATTGTTTTTTTTTGTCACCTTTTTCAACTGGGCACGCACATGCATGTCTTTTGCCGCTTCTTCCTGCAGATACAAAGAAACAGGGGGCTGTACATGAAACAGCACGCAGTGCAGGTTTTTAATTACAGATGATATGTGAACAACATACCGGACAGCCTGCAGGGAAGACCGGGATCTGTCCACTGGTATGAGAATCTTTTTTTCCATGGCATACTCCTTTGTCTTTGGCATTTTTTCATACCCGGCATTGTTTATGGATCGTTTATAACATATGCCCTGGTGCGTTACAGGTCAAGTCTTTGGGGCAGGTCATGTTTTTCATTTGCCCGAAGCACCAGATATGATAAGGTGGGCTGCTGAAATATTTTTACACGCGATGATCAAGTTTTTTGGACTTGTGAGGGTCAGGCTTGCGTTAATGGCATTATCTGTGCCGTCATGGGATTCACAAAGGCTGTGGTAGATAACGCCAATAACACAAGCCTGACCCCGTTTCCCAGAAACCATAAACAAAAACTGGATCATCGAATTACAGGAAAATTTTAATGCTGCTTACAATTAATCCGGAAAATCCCCAGGAAAGACTTATTTCCCAGGTGGTGGATATTTTAAAAAAGGGCGGGATCATTGCCTACCCCACAGACACCTTTTATGGCATCGGATGTGATATCATGAACAAAAAGGCCATTGAACAGGTGTATGCTATCAAGCAGCGCAGTCAGTCCAAGCCGTTCAGTTTTATCTGTCCGGATCTCAAGGATATCGCCACCTATGCCAAGGTATCAAATGTTGCCTACCGGAATATGAAGCGGCTGCTGCCGGGCCCGTATACCTTTGTGCTCTCAGGATCCCGGATGGTTCCCAAGATCATGCTCACCAAACGCAAAACAGCCGGCATACGGGTGCCCGACCACATGATCGCCCTGGCATTGGCCAGGGAACTGGGCAATCCCATTATATCCACATCTGCCACAGACCCTGAAGGACGGGTTTTCCAGGATCCTTCCCTGCTCCATGATTTTTTCAAAAACCGCCTGGATGTGGTGATTGACGGAGGTGCGGTCCCTGGCACAGCGTCGTCTGTGATCTCTTTAATTGATGATATACCGGAAATTATCCGTCACGGTGCCGGAGATATTGAGATCTTTGAATAGGGTCTGGGCTATTTTGCGCAGAAAGGATATGGGGGTTTCTTTTGGATAGGTTGGTACCAGCCTGCCCTCAATGCCGGCCAGCTCCCCTGCCCACTGCACCGCATCATCCAGATTTCCCAGCCGGTCAATGAGATTGAGCTCCAGCGCGCTCTGCCCGGTATAAATCCTGCCGTCCGCAAGCTTTGTCATATCTTCCAGTAATATGTCTCTGGCCCGGGAAATGTCTGTAACAAACTGCAGATGCAGCTCATCCACCAGCTGCTGCAGCAGCTTTTTCTCATTTTCCCCAAGTTCCCGCAAAGGGGATCCCATGTCTTTGAATTCCCCGCTTTTGATGACCACAGGGGAGATCCCGATCTTTTTTGCCACCTCCATGATATTCACATATTCCATGATCACCCCGATACTGCCGGTAATGGTGCCTGGATTGGCAACGATTCCTTCAGCAGCCGCAGCCACATAATACCCGCCTGAGGCAGCGACCGAGCCCATGGAGGCAACCACTTTTTTGATTTTGCGGGTTTTCATCAGTTCTCTGAATATCTCCTGGGACGGCCCGATGCCTCCGCCGGGGCTGTCCACCCGGAGGACGATGGCCTGGATTTTCTCATCTTCCCGGAAGGTTGTAATGTGTTCAATAATTTTTTTGGATGACAAAATCGGACCGGTCACCTCTATGATCCCGATATTTGCCCGGGATTCCTTATGGGTACCGGCGGTGTCCATTATCTTTGCACTTACAAAGATAATGGACACCACCCCTAAAAACAGGGCAGTGACGCAGCAGGCCATCATCAACAAAAAAAACAGAACCGGGTGTCGTCGTGAAAACATACATCTTATCCCCAAAAAAAACAGGCCGGATAAAATCGTATTTTACCCGGCCCTTGTTTAGTATCAAAAAACCCTGTGTGTTACAGAGAAAAAACAGTTTTATTCATCTTCTTTTTTATTTTCCTGGGCTTTGTTGGCTTCAATCTGCTCCTGAATATTGGAGCGCAGGATCTCTCCAAAAGAAGAAGTGGCGGGTTTCATGTTCTTGGCAAATTCTTCCAGGTATCTGTCATCATCATCATCTTCCAGGCGCTTGATGGAAAGTCCGATACGTCTTTCATCAGAATTGATATTCATCACTTTGGCAGTGATCGTATCGCCCACCTGGTAATGGTCTTTGGGACTTTTAATATTTTCCTTGCTGATTTCAGATACATGGACCAGGCCTTCAATGCCCTCTTCCAGTTCCACAAACACACCAAAATCCGTGAGATTGGTGATCACACCGGAAATTTCCGTGCCCACTTCATACCGCTGGGCCACTGTTTCCCATGGGTCTGACTGCGTCTGCTTGATGCCTAAGGAGAAGCGTTCATTGGCCTTGTCAATATCCAGCACCACCGCCTGAATGGTGTCCCCTTTTTTGTAAACCTCAGACGGATGCTTGATGCGTTTGGTCCAGGAAATATCGGAAATGTGCACCAGACCGTCAATATCATCATCAATGCCGATGAACAGGCCGAATTCCGTAATATTTTTAATTTTTCCTTCAATGATGGTGCCCACCGGATATTTCTGGGAGATCACTTCCCAGGGATTTTCCTGGGTCTGCTTGATGCCTAAAGAGATACGGCGGTTGTCGGGTTTGAGATCCAGAACAACCGCTTCCACCTCTTCTCCCACAGTTACCATCTGGGATGGGTGGCGGATTTTACGGGTCCAGGACATTTCGCTCACATGGATGAGCCCTTCAACCCCTTCTTCCAGTTCAATGAATGCACCATAATCGGTGAGGCTGACCACTTTTCCGACAATTTTTGAACCAATGGGATATTTGTCCACTGCAGTTGTCCAGGGATCGGGGGTGAGCTGTTTCATGCCCAGAGATACCCGTTCCTTTTCAAAATCAAAAGACAAAATTTTAACCGTTATTTTATCACCCACGGAATACAGTTCTGACGGATGTTTCACCCGACCCCAGGAGATATCTGTAATGTGGAGCAGTCCGTCCACACCGCCTAAGTCCACAAAAATACCGTATTCCGTAATATTTTTAACAATACCTTCCATTACCTTGTCATTTTCAATGGCCTGAAGGGTTGCGGCACGCAGTTTTTCACGTTCGGCTTCCAGCAGCACACGGCGTGACAGAACAATATTGTTGCGTTTCTTGTTGTACTTGAGGATCTTGAACTCATAGGTCTTGTTGACCATTTCATCCATATTGCGTATAGGGCGCAGATCAGCCTGGGATCCCGGCAAAAATGCCTGCAGTCCGATATCAACAGAGAAACCACCCTTGACCCGGTTGGTGATAACCCCTTCGATGGTACCGTCTGCATCATAGATTTCCTTGATGGCATCCCATACCTTGACTTTCTTGGCTTTTTCACGGGACAAAAGAACAGTTTCCTCCTCCTCATCCCATACCTCAATCATTACCTCAAAGCGATCATTGAGTTTGACATTGACATTGCCTTCCTCATCAATGAATTCCTGAATAGAGATCCGCCCTTCGGATTTATATCCCACATCCACCAGCACCATATCACGGCCCACGGATATAACGGTTCCGGTAACCACCTGGCCTTCTTCAAATTTCTTAAGGCTGGATTCATAAATGCCCAGAAGTTCTTCCATTGACTCCTCACCGGTAAATTCATGGTCGGACATGGAAGCATCTTCCTGTTCATCAGGTTCTTGCCGGGCTTCGTCCTGGGCATCAAGTTCTTCTTGTGCCGCAAATTCAGTTTCCTGTGTCTGTGTTTCTTCAGTATTCATGTCTTGATTTTCGTTTTCTTCAGTAATGTTGTTCATTAATGGTATTCCCCCTAATCGAATTTAGTTACTCATCCTAATTGGGTCAAAAAGGACAAGTACAATTTACCTTTATAGCAATGGGTAAAAGAAAAATCAACAAAATAATCTCAAATTCCATTGATTTTACAGATAGGTGCGCATCTTATCCACTACCTGCCGGGGCGTCAGAAAAGAAGCGTCGATATGGATGGCATCAGTTGCCGGTTGCAAGGGTGCCTGTGCCCTTTGTGTATCATCTGCATCGCGTTTTTCCATCTCTGCTCTGACACGGGATAAATCTTTGCTCTCATCTTGCATCTCATCATACCGCCGCCTGGCCCGTACAGACAGATCAGCAAAGAGAAAAAATTTGACAGTAGCATCCGGAAAGACCACAGTGCCCATATCCCGGCCTTCGAATACAGCATCCTGGTGCCGGGCGATGCCGCGTTGCAGCGCCAGCAAGGCTGACCTTACAGCAGGCTTTGCAGAAGCGGCAGATGCCAGCATGGTGATCCGGGATGTCCGGATATGGTCAGTGATATCTTTTCGAAAAGAAAAGAGCCGCAGCCCGTCTTTTTCTAAATGAAATTGCAGGTCAAGGGTGGACAAAAATCGTTTCAGGACTGCATCGTTTTCCCAGGCAATATCCTGCTGAAGAATCTCATAGGCAACCCCCCGGTAAAGGGCCCCGGTATCAACCCTGACACATCCCAGGTCTTGTGCAAGCAGCCTGCTGACTGTTGTCTTTCCGGCCCCTGCCGGCCCGTCAATGGTGATGATGCGATGGGGCATCTTTGTTTATCCTCAATTTTTAGTTTATCCGCAGTCAGTTTATCTGCAGATCTGCAGAATGGATTCAGGTATCTGATTTCAGAACATTTTTCAACGCAGTGACAAATGCCTGGTTTTCTTCCCATGTGCCTGCATTGACCCGCAGAAAAGTATCAAACCCGTAAGATTTCATGGACCGGACAATCACCCCCTGCCTGAGAAGTTTTTCGAAAATATCTGTAGCATCGGTTTTGACATCCACCATCAGAAAATTGGCCTGGGTGGGCAATGGGGTCAATCCCATGGCGGACAACTCAGCTGTCAGAAAATCAATGCCCTGGTGAATAACATCAATGGTGTGCTGTAAAAAGACCTGGTCTGCCAGGGCTGCCTGTGCAGCTGCCTGTGCCAGGCCGTTGACATTGAAGGGCTGGCGGATCCGGTTGAGGATCCGGGCCGCTTCTTTGTCCATGATGCCGTACCCTATCCTGAATCCGGCCAGGCCATAGGCTTTGGAAAAGGTTCTCAAGGTCACAATCCGCGGGTCCTGTAATGGTTTTTCCAGGGAATTGAACACCTGGGGATCCCTGACAAACTCCATATATGCCTCATCCACCACAATGAGCACATCAGAAGGGATTTTTGCCGCAAATTCCTGGAAAGCATCCCGGGTAATGGTACTGCCCGTGGGGTTGAAGGGATTGGTGACAAACACCATCCGGGTGTGGGAAGAGATATTTTCAACCAGTGCACTAAGGTTGGTATCAAATCCGGACAGGGGTACCATCACCGGCACCCCTTTTGCGGTTCTGACACTGATTTCATACATGAGAAAAGAGGGCAGCGGCATCAATGCCTGGTCCCCGGGGTCTAAGAAAGCGTGGGCCAGAAGGGCGATAAGGTCATCAGATCCATTTCCCAGCACGATGTTTTCCGGTTCCACCCGGTATTTTTTTGCCAGAGTGCAGCACAGATCATGGGCAACCGGTTCCGGATACCGGTGCATGCCGGACAGGCTGTGCTGAACGGCTACAGTCACCTTTGGGGAAAATCCCAGCGGATTTTCATTGGAGGCCAGTTTCACAACCGACTGGATCTTATATTCCCGAACAAATTCAGATAATGGTTTGCCGGCTTCATAGGGCTTGATACCGTCGATGGACCTGCTTGTCCTGAACTTCATCTATAAAGGGCTCCTTGTGGTAAAACCATTTATTTAGTTAGGATTTGAATTTTTGTCAACACCTGTGATAAAAATCATGCCACAACAAACCGGCAATTTTTAAGGAGACACCAGATGCTTCCCTGCGTAACCCTTGGACTTGAAAATCTGAAACACCGGCCTCCGGCAGTTTTTCAGGGATCCCGGCTGGGACTGCTTGCCAATCCCGCATCCGTTGATTCACAGTTTTCCCATGCCCTTGAGGTCATACAGGACCTGTTCCCGGGACAGCTTACCGCAATTTTTTCTCCCCAGCACGGATTTTATGCGGAAAAACAGGACAATATGATCGAATCAGACCATGGGGTGGAACCTGATCTGAAAATCCCCATCTACAGTCTTTACAGCCTTACCCGAGTTCCTGAATCCCGGATGCTGGCAGACATCGACACACTTGTGGTGGATATCCAGGATGTCGGCACCCGGGTGTACACCTTTATATATACCATCTCCCTGTGCATGGAAGCAGCGGCACAGATGAACAAAAAAGTGGTTGTCCTTGACCGGCCCAATCCCATCGGCGGCTTTCAGGTGGAAGGCAATGTGCTGAACCCTTCGGCAGCTTCATTTGTGGGCCGTTTTCCCATTCCCATGCGCCACGGCATGACCGTGGGAGAAATCTGTCGCTTCTTCAACCATGAATTTCAACTGGGGTGTGATCTGACCATTGTTCCCATGACCGGGTGGAAACGCAGCATGTACTGGCAGGAAACCGGTCTGGCATGGATTCCGCCCTCTCCCAATCTGCCCACACCTTTATCCTGCATGGTCTATCCGGGCCAGGTGGTTTTTGAAGGCACCAATATCAGTGAGGGCCGGGGGACCACCCTGCCCTTTGAACTATTCGGCGCCCCTTTTCTAGATACGGCCCAGATAGGGCCGGTGCTGAACCGGATGGTTTCCGGGGCCTGGTTCAGACCGGTGTGGTTCCAGCCCACATCCGGTAAATGGCAGGACCAGGTATGCAAAGGATTCCATATCCATGTAACGGACAAAAAGATTTTCAAACCTTATGCCGCATCCCTGCTGGCATTGCAGCTGATCATCAGATTTCATCCGGATGCATTTTCCTTTAAACAACCGCCCTATGAATATGAATATGAGCGGCTTCCCATGGACCTGATAATAGGAGACACGCATATCCGGGAACGTATCTCTGCACTGGAAGATCTGAAGAATCTGGAAAAATTCTGGCAAAATGGCTTGTCTGCCTTTACAGCCACCGCCAGAAAATATTATCTCTATGACTGACGCCGGTGCCGTTTTTCAGCCATAAAAAAAGGGCCGGTTTGCAACTGGCCCTTTTCGTAAGCAATATGACAAAAGCGGTTATTAGCTTTTTTTCAGGTCATTGAGCTCTTTTTCAAGTTCAGCAATCCGTGACTGGTCATCAGCCGGGGCGTCTTTGCCTTCTTTGTTTTTCCAGGAATCCTTGAGTTCATCAAAGCCCAGATACAGGGCCAGACCGCCGCCCAGCAGCAGTACAGGCGGAATACATCCAGCCAGAAGATTCAGAAATTCTCCAAACCAGACTGCCAGTCCCACAACACCGAGAAGAACAGCAATCGCACCACCAATTAATGTTTTCATAAAGACATCCTCCTTAAAATTTTATTCAACACCCAAATCATCAAAACAATGAAACGTCAACTTGCGTTTGTCAATTAAGTGTGAAAAATAACACAGCCCAAACGATTAATCAAGGCTATTTTGGAAGGGTTTCACCCCGGGTGCAGCCAATTATAATATTGCCTTTAAACACCAGTTTTGATAATACCTATGGGCAAAAGAGCTTGACAGCAAGGCCAACTATTAAAGGGAAATTTCATGAACCTGTTTGCACTGCTCAAAACCCTTATTCCCAGAACCAGGGCGAGGATTCGCACCACTATTGATTATCTGCTCGGGGACACCCAGGACTATTTCACCAATCTTTACCCCGGCAACCACAGCTATATCGCAAGAAAAATCCTTAACCGCCTTATCCGAAAACTTGCCCTGGATGACCATAATATAGAAAAAATTCAATATCTGGATCCGGATAACCATATCGTATTTGCCAGTAAAAACAAACGGCTGTTTGATTTTTTATATTTTCATACCCGACTCAGGCACCTGAATCTTCCATATCCGGAACTGGGATTTGACCTGCGGTTCTTTTTTCTGCTGCCTGTCAAACGCCTGTTCAGGATATGGCTGTCCCATCTGGATTATTTTTTTCACCATTTTTCCTTCAAAGATTTTTATGGTTCCGGTTATGCGGAAAATGAACTGTTATCAGGAAAATCCGGATTTGTCTGTCTGATTGAGGAAGATGATTTTTACAATCGGTTCATAAAAGCATCACCGGATCCTTTGTACCATTTGATTGCATTTCAAAAACGCACAGAAAAACCGGTTGTCATTGTACCTGAAGACATCATTTATGTCACCAAACCCATGCACAAGAATCCGGGCTTAGGGGAGATTCTCTTTGGCACCCATGAAAAACCCGGATTAATAAAGCGCGTAAATATACTGCTGCGCCACCCGGAAAAAATCCGGGTGGAAATTGCACGGCCTGTCAATCTCAAAGAATTTCTTTTACGGCCTGATATCAGCTGCCTTGATTCTGAATTTCAAACCCACCGTCTGAGAAGCCATCTGGTGGACATCTTGAACCGTCAGCGTAAAAGCGTTACCGGTCCTGTGCTTAAATCCCGCCAGGAGATCACCGAAGATATTCTGACCCGAAAATCCTTACGGGAATATCTGGCTGATTATGCTGCAAAAAACAACATTTCTTTAAAAAAAACCAACAAAAAAGCAGCAGCCTATATCAATGAAATTGCAGCCAATTATAATCTGCGGGTTATCAATTTCGGAAACTGGTTGCTGACCTGGATATTTAAAAATATTTTTGAAGGCCTGATGGTCAACCAGAAAGAAATCAACCGAATGCGGGAAAAATATACCGAAGCCCCCCTGATTCTGGTGCCCTGTCACAAAAGCCACCTGGATTACCTGCTGCTTCCCTATGTCATGTTCAGAAACAACATGCCCTGCCCCCATATTGCAGCCGGAAAAAACCTCTCCTTCTGGCCTTTGGGACCCCTGTTCAGGGGCGGGGGGGCATTTTTTCTGCGACGGACCTTCAAGGGTGCGGAACTATATGCCAAAATTTTTGCAGCCTACCTGGAAAAACTGCTCTATGAAGGATTCAATATCAAAATTTTCATCGAAGGTGGCAGAAGCCGGACAGGAAAACTGCTGACCCCCCGTCCAGGGGGCATGGCCATGATCATCAATGCCTATCTCAGCGGCGCATGCGACAACCTGTATTTTGTTCCCATATTTGTGGGCTATGACCGGGTCCTGGAAGAAGATGCCTATCTCAAGGAAATTGAAGGGGGGCATAAAAGTCCTGAAACCCTCAAGGGCCTGCTCTCCACCCGGAAATTTTTGAAAAAAAAATACGGCAAAGTATATATCCGGTTTGATGAACCCATTTCCATCAATGATTATATCCAGCAAAAAAATATCGACCTGTCCAGGGCCACGGCCGAAGAATACATGAATTTTGTCAAAAACTTCAACTACAAGCTCATGGCAGCCATCAACAAAAAAGCCGTGGCCACGCCCCACGGCATCATTGCCAGTGCCATTCTCAACAGCCCCAACAACAATTTTGCCAAAGGCCAGATGATAGAACAGGTCAACACCTATCTGAACATACTGATGGCCCATGATGCGGAACTGTCAGAGACCCTGCTGATGGATCTGGATAATACCTTTAATACGGTTATCTTCAACTTTTTGTCCAGAAATTTCATTGAGCTGGCAGATGAAGATGAGGAAGATATAACGGATGAAACCTATTTTATTGTTAAGCACAACAAGCGTGCCATCCTGGATTACTATAAAAACTCGGTGATCTCCTTTTTTGTGCCGTCTGCATATACTGCAATTGCCATTCTAGAGGTGGACAGGTTCAAGTTTGCCCTGTTTGATCTGGTCCAGCGGTACCGGTTTTTGCAAAAAATGTTCGGGGATGAGTTTTTCTGTGACCAGGAGATCACCTGTGAAGAACACATTTCCAGATGCATCAAAGGATTCATCAATGAAGGGATATTGGTACCGGACATCGAGCGGCAGGACATGCTCAACCTGACTTCAATGGGATTGCGAAAACTCAAATGGTTTGCCGCTTTTATGCTGCCCTTTTTAGAATCCTATGAAACCGCACTCCAGTATTTTGAAAGGGAAAAGAAAACATCTCCCAGTGAAAAGGAACGGGCCAAAAAAATTCATTCCTACGGCATGCGCTTATACAAGCGCAAACAGGTGCGGCTCAAAGAGTCCCTGTCTTTGATAAACTTTCGGAATGCAGCCAGATTTTTTTCCAAAAACGGCATCAATGGACCTGAGGACCAGATCCAGATCGATTATTATAAACAGATTCTCAACCGCCTGACCCGGCTCATTATCTCCTGAAAATTCCATGAAAGCACTGATACTGGCCGCAGGATTCGGCACACGGCTTTTCCCCTATACAAACACCGTTCCCAAACCCCTTTTCACCCTGGGTTCCATCCCTGTACTGGGACATACCATAGATCTTCTTATCCGGTCCGGGTGCCGGCAGATCATCATCAATACCCATTACCTGCCTGACATGATCACAGGGTATATAGAAAACAACAAAGAACAGTTTGAAGCACAGATCCACTGTGTTTACGAACCGGAAATTCTGGACACCGGCGGCGCCATTGCCAATGTAAAAGAGTTCATGGCAGACCAGGATTTTTTTGTCATCAACGCTGATGTGGCAACCAATGTTGACCTGGCAGATCTCTTTGACTTTCATGTGACCCAAAAAGCCCTTGCCACGCTGGTGCTTCATGACAGAAAAGCGTTCAACAAGGTTGCAGTGGCTCCGGGCGGCTGGATCACCGGATTCAACCATCCCGGCAAAGGACTTGCCTTCACCGGTATCCAGGTGCTGTCACCGCATATTTTTGATTTTATGCCTGACCGCAAGGTTTTTTCCAGTATCGATCTGTTTTCCGGACTGTGCAAAAAAAAACAGGTGGCAGCCTATGTGGCTGACGGTATTTTCTGGGAAGATATGGGCACACAAGCCGCCTATGCACGGACTGCCAGGCAGTGGATGGGTGCGGCTGCCCTTGAAGCAAATATCCTGGATATAAAGATCCAGGATCTGGCTGGTGACGGATCTGACAGAACCTGGTTCCGGGCTGTGCCCCAAACCCCCTCAAAAAACAAGAAAAAACCAGAATCGGTTGTCATCTGTGACCACGGGATCTGTCTGCCCGGCAGTGACATAAAGGCACAGCTTGCGGCGTTTGTCCATATCGGCACCCATTTGTTCAAGCAGAAAGTGCCGGTGCCTGCCATACTGGCCCATGATGCCTTTGCCGGCCTGGTGGTTCTGGAGGACCTGGGCGATACCCATCTGGCAGACCTGGTGCAACAGGCCAAAGACAAATCCGCAATCAAACAGATCTACCAGAAGCTCATTGACCTGCTGGTCCTTTTTTCCCAAAAAGGGGCAGCCGGGTTTGATCCCGCCTGGACCTGCCAGACACCGACCTATTCCAAATCCCTTATCCTGGAAAAAGAGTGCCGGTATTTCATGGATGCCTTTGTGAACGGGTATCTGGGAAAAAATCTGTCATTTGAAGATATTGCAGATGCATTCAGTTTTGTGGCACAAAAAGCGCTGGAAGGCGGTTTTCAGGGGCTTATGCACCGGGACTGCCAGTCCAGAAACATCATGGTAAAAAATGACACCTTTTATTTTATTGATTTTCAATCTGCCAGAACAGGGCCGTTTCAGTATGATCTGGCTTCCCTTTTGATCGATCCTTATGTTACACTTCCCATGCAGGTACAAAAGGATCTTGTATCCTATGCCATGGACCGGCTGGGCCTTGGATCCAGAACAGCAAGAAACAGGTTCACGCAATGTTTTCACTTCTGCTGCCTGACCAGAAACATGCAGATGCTCGGGGCATTTGCCCATTTGAGCCGGGTGAAGAAAAAAACCGGATTTGAAGCATACATTCCGGCGGCAGTGGCCTCCTTGAAACAGCTGATACAAAACATGGAACCATACCCGGTGACCGGTCTCAAAGAACTCATAATGCGCTTGTAAGGAAAAACCCATGGAAAAAACCCATATCATGGTCAATGGATTGCCCGGCAATGTTGCCGCCACCATGGCAGAGGCTGCCGTCACAGACCAGCGGTTCGCACTGATCCCCTATTCATTGACAGGACCTGATATTGTCGATGATTTCATCCAGGTGAAAGATGTGCGCATCTGCCTGGTGAAACCAGACACCCGTGATGAAACCATTACAGATATCTGCAACCAGTCTCCTGCATTTATCGCCATTGATTATACCCATCCCAGTGCCGTCAACACCAATGCCAAATTTTATACACGCCACAATATTCCCTTTGTCATGGGCACCACAGGCGGAGACAGAAAGGCTTTGGAAGCCACGGTATCCCGGTCCCGGACCCCGGCTGTTATCGCCCCGAACATGGCCAAGCAGATAGTGGGATTCCAGGCCATGATGGCCTTTGCAGCGGATCGCTTCCCCGGTCTTTTTGCAGGATACCGCCTTGAAATAAAGGAAAGCCACCAGCAGAAAAAAGCTGACACTTCCGGTACTGCAAAGGCGATGGTACACTATTTCAACCAGCTGGGAGTGGATTTTGATCCCAAAGAGATTCAGCAGATACGCGATCCCCTGGTGCAGAAAAATCAGTGGCAGATTCCGGAACAATACCTGTCCGGTCACGGCTGGCACACCTATACCCTCACAGCGCCGGATGAATCTGCCCAGTTTGTATTCACCCACAATGTCAACGGAAGAAACATCTATGTGGCAGGCACCTTTGATGCGGTATTGTTTTTAACAAAACAGGTTGCAGACACCAAAAGATCCCGACAGGTGTTCACCATGATTGACGTTTTAAACCAGGCCTGAGATTTTTCATGAGCTTTTTTTCCAAAATTCTGCTTGTTCTTGTGGGTCTGGCCTATCTGATAGCCCCGGTGGACATCATCCCGGAAATTCTTTTTCCGTTTCTGGGTTGGGTGGATGACGGACTGGTTTTGTACTGTATCTTTTATCTGATCCGGTATGGCAAGCTGCCCTCGTTCTATTTCAAACGCAACCAAGGTGACGGATTCGGCCAGAAACCTTCCGGCCGGTTCGGACCTGATTCAGGACCACACACAAATAACAACGAATCCGGCGGCCGGACAACCGCCGGAAATCAGAAGTTTTCATCCAATGCGAACAGTTCCCAGACCCCTAAGCCGGCACATGAAATTCTTGGTGTTGCAAAGGATGCCTCCTGGGAGGAGATCCAGACTGCCTATAAGCAGCAGGTCAAAAAATACCATCCAGACAAACTGTCACATCTGGGCAAAGAATTTTCAGATCTGGCTGCCAAACGCTTTGTGGAAATCCAGAAGGCGTTTGACTCCCTTAAAATAAAAAAAGGCCGATAGCCGCAGTGCAACCCCGGATACAAGGAATGCCTGTGACACACCGCCTTGTTGTTGACAACAAGGCTTTTGAGATACAATGGCACTGGCATGGAGAAAAAAACCATCCAGTGCTGGTGTTTCTCCATGAAGGGATAGGATGTGTGAAGATGTGGAAAACCTTTCCGGAACAGCTGGCAAAAGCAACCGGGTGTAACGCATTTTTGTTTTCCAGACTGGGGTGCGGCAGGTCCGGCACACCTGCAACCTTCCCTGGAAAACCAATTTCATGCACACCCAGGCGCTGTAAAAAAACTTTTGCAGTAAACCTGCCGGAGGTCATGTCAAAAATGACCGCCGGCATTGACAAACCTTTGGATCTCTGGGATATAGAACCATTTTACATTGCACAGACAAAAGGGAGAAACCGCGTGACCGGCGTAAGTGAAATTCTGGTTCTGATCCTGTTAATATCCGGTATACTTATTCTGCCAAGAATGCTCAAACCGGCCCCGCCCAAAAACACCACAGACACCCTTGCGCGCCTGTCCAAAAAAAAACGGGCGGCCATTGTTGCGTCTATTTTGTATCCCATTGCCTGTGCCATGGTCATCAAACCCTGGAACGGACAGCTGCTGCTGTTTGCAGCCACTGGCCCTGCCCCGGTGGCCCTGGCATGGGCGGTTTACTGGGTGGTGTCCGCCCCCAGAAAGTAACCGCTATCTGAACACAATTCCTTTAAAAAAAACAGCCGACCCGACCCTGTTTTCCAGGATCAGGCCGGCTGTTTTGTTGTCAGATAGGGCAGGCACTGCAAATGGATTAGTGGTGGTTGTCTTGTGATCCCTTTACAGTGTCATAGGCTGCTTTGGCAATGCAGTATGTCATGCCTGCCCCCAGAATGCCGATGGCATACCAGAAACCACCGAAAAAAAGATAATGGCCGATATCCCAGACCCATTCAAAATTAAATGGAAACATATTAAGTTCTCCTTTTCTAAGATTCCTGTGCCTTGGATTGATTCAGTTCCCGTTCCTGGGGAAACACAGGCAGATAGCGGTATGTCACCGCAATCAGGATGATGCCGTAGGCCACAGGCAGAATGGTGGTGGCCACTTCCTGCCAGGAGGGAATATACAGGGCCCAGGTATCAAAAGGCATGACCGGAACAGCTACGACCTGAAGCACCATGACCCAGCGGTTGAGACAGACTCCGATGACGCCCAGAATAATGGCCAAAAGCCTCAGGCTATGGTTTTCCCGGGTGGTTTTATTGATGAGCAGAATACCGGGGATAACGCCGCAGATGATGACCTCCGTCACCAGTATCCAATAGCCGTAAAAACTGTTGTTGGTGTAAAAATGGCTCATTTCGAACCCGAGACCGGGAGCGGTGACCGTAGCCCAGTAAATGGTATCGATGATTTTGGCGATTATATAGGTACAGATCATCCACCCGGAGATCTTTGCCAGCAGATGGACCACGTTGTCCTTGACCAGTTTTTTCCCGGTGACAGCTTCGGTGATCCGGGTTACCAAAAGGGTAAAACAGGGTCCGAAAGCCGCAGCAGACCAGGTGAACAGGAAAAAGGTCCAGGGCCAGATCAAAAGCCCTTCCCGTACAGCAAACGGCCGGCCGTACAGAACACCGGCAACACCGCCTAAAGACCCTTGGTGGAAGAAGGACAAAAACGCACCGGTTGCGGCAAATATGGCCATGGTCCCGTGCATGTTGTGGGCCAGGTGGTGGAAAAAAGGCACCTTGTTGAGCTGCCGGTTTTCCAGGATATTGGGAATGAACTCAATGGTCAGCACCGCAAAATACAAGGACAGGCAGAAGGCCACCTCGGTGAGCATGGAATGCACATTGGCGTGCCAGAAGATAAACCAGCCCCGCAGCGGCTGGCCAATATCAATGGCCAGGATCAACAGGGCCGAACTGTAGCAGATAAACCCGATGATCACGGCAAAATTAATGATATTTTTAAGTTCATCAATTTTTAATATATATTTGAGCAGACCGGTGAAAAACGCACCGCCGCCCACGGCTATAACAGCCAGATCCGCCCATATCCACAGGGCAAATCCGTAATAGTCATTCATGTTGGTCTGGTTCAACCCTTTGAACCAGCACAGCAGCATGGCATAAACGCCCCAGAGCAGGACAGCACCCACAATGGCTATTCCCAGCATGAATTTGGGAAATGAACACCGTTTTGCGCCTTCAGGTATTAATGCAGCATCCATATTCAATTACTCCTCACATAGATTTTGGATTTTCTAATCATGGGAAGCAGACCCATGATGATTTTTCATCTTGTCCCACTCTCCATCCAGATAGCTGTCCCCCACTTTTCTGATCCATTCTTTTTCTGACATGTAATAGACCTTGGGGTTGGTTCCCAGGCGCTCCAGCAGCCTGAACACTTTGGGATTTCTTGATTTTCCCACCACGTCATGGTTCAAAGGATCTGGATGGGGGTCTGGTTTGACAATCTGGTGAACTCTGTGGGAAGGATTGTTCAAATCACCGAATATGATGGCACCGGCAGGACATGCTGTGGTGCATGCCGTCTGGTATGCGTCTTCCGGAATTTCATCGGTTTCATTATAATAGGCCTGTTCCCTGGCCAGCTGGTACCGGTGGTAACAAAAACTGCATTTTTCCACCACTCCGCGCATCCTCGGGGACACATTGGGGCTTAAGTATTTTTCCATTCCTTCGGGCCATACCGGATCCCACCAGTTGAAATACCTGGCATGGTAGGGACAGGAAACCATGCAATACCGGCACCCGAAACACCGGGTGTAGATCTGGGAGACAATACCTGTGTCATATCCGTAGTCAGTGGCTGTTGCCGGACACACAGACACACAGGGCGAATGGCCATGGTCTCCTTTACCTCCGCAGTGCTGGCACGGCCTGGGCAGGTAAGCTGTCTGCGTATCTGGAAATGATTTGCCATTGGTGAGCTTGTATACCCGCATCCAGGTGATACTGTCCTTTTTATCGGACTCATCCTCCTTGAACGGAATATTATTTTCGGCCATGCACGACACCGTACAGGAACCGCATCCGGTACATTTGTCCAGATCAATAACCATTCCGAACTTATGTGCTTTTTTATCTTGCATCATCAGAACCTCTTTGAAAGTTTGTCCACACCATTTAGGCCTTTGAAATACTGGCTTTGACGCCAAAGGCAGCATCCAGTCCTGAACCGGGTTCAATTACCGGACTGATCAATTCATGTACGTTCACGCCCTTGCCGGCGACATATCTGTTGTCAAATGTATGGCCAAGCCCTTTGACCATGCCGATGACCCCGGGCATGATTCCTTCATTGAAATTAAGCCGCACCTTTGCAGATCCTGCGGGCGTGGTCACTGTCACGAATCCGCCGTCTTTCAGTCCATTGGCTGTCTTGGGGTTGATTTCCACAAACATGTCCCTGTTTTTAATCACCCGGTCAGACACTGTTTTGATGGCAAACGGCGAAGAAGCCGGGGCTGTGCTGGCCACCCGCATATCGTCTATGGGCACCAGGGTAAGATCAGCATCTCCTTGGGGCTGTATTGTCGACGGGTTTTCAGCCAGAAAGGCAAAATCGGTTCTCACCCTGCCGGCAGGAGGTCCTTGTGAAACAACGGCATAGCCGCTTTTGGACAAATCGTTCCAGATACCGGGAACCAGGCTTTTCAGGCAGGTTTTATAATCAGGCCAGTCAAAACTATCTCCCATGGTACCCCCGAGGGTTTTTGCCAGATGGATCAGGGCATCACCCGGACTGCGGGTATCAAAGACAGGATCCACAACAGGCTGGGCCAGGCCCACAACTAAGCCGGCAAATCCTGCCTTGGATGGGACATCTTCAAACCGTTCCAGAAATGTGGATATCGGCAGGATCACATCCGATGCCAGGGCGGTTTCATCCATGAATGAGGTAAAATTAACCACAAAGGGAATCTTTTCAAAAGCCGCCCTGGTCTGCATGGGGTCGTTCAGGGAATAACAGGGATTTGCACTGTAAACAAACAATGTATCCACAACCGGTGCATCAGACTGGTGTATTTTTGTCACCAGTTCCTGGGCGGAACCAGCCAGTTTTTCTTGGGCAGCACCATCTCGAGCCACAGCATCCTGAACCGGATCTGGAAATGCCAGATACCCGGGCACCGGTTTGACAAAGGTACCGCCCTTTTTATTGATATTGCCGGTCAGGCAGTTGAGGGTATGAATCGCGGCAAACTCTTTAAGGCTCTGGGCACCATCCCCGCGGCCTTTGCCGGGAACAGCCACAGGCATTTTTGCCTTTGCAAAAGCAATGGCGGTTTTTTTGATGTCAGCAGCACTGATACCGGTAATGGCCGCCACCTGATCCACCGGATATTTCTGCTGCACCATGGCGTTGAAACGGTTGAGCCCCCCCCTGAATCCGGCGGCAAATTCCGGATCAAACAGGTTTTCCTGCAGCAGGATGCCGCACATGGCCATGGCCAGATCCGCCTCTGTTCCCGGATGTATCGGTATCCATTTGTCAGCAGTTGCCGCAGTGTTGGAGAGCCTGGGCTCAATCTGATAGAACTTTGCACCCCTTTGCATGCGGCCGGAATTGGCCTTGAAACAGGCCACCGGTGATCCCCAGCCCTCTATAATGCCGGCCCCGAAGCTGAGGATAAAATCAGCATTGTCCAGGTCGAATCCCAGGGTATGGCCGGAACCGTGAAGCGTTTGAGCGGTTTGTGTGAGCCAGGATTCCAGGGTCTGCATGGTAAAATGGTTGGGAGAACCGAAAGCTGTCATAAAATGGCTGAACAGCCCGGGCACCGATCCAAGGTTTGTGTCTGTGATGCAGGCCAGGGAGTCAGGACGTTGGTTTTCCCGGATTTTTCCCAGTCTGCCGGCCACAAGCGTGATGGCTTCTTCCCAGGATATGGGTTCAAAACGGCCATTGTTTTTCTTCAACGGTGTTTTCACCCGGCAGGGATCATACAGGTACTGGAGCCCGGCAATGCCATGGAGACATGCCCCGCCGTTATTCACAGGATAAGTGTCTTGCCCTTCTATTTTTACGGGTCTGCCGTCAATTTTTCTGACGTTGATGCCGCAGGTTCCCGGACACAGGGTGCACACCGACTGGCCATAGGTAATTTTTCCGTCAGGGGGAACAGGGGTCCAGGGCCAGTTCTGGGTCCAGATGGAAGAATCATCTGTCAGTTTGGCCCCCACAGGGGAGATTGCAATACCTGCAACCGCGCCAAGTCCCAATCCCAAGAAGCTTCTTCTATCAACTTTCATATGTAAAATCCTCTATAAAATTTGCAATTCTTGTATCTGGTCTATTTGTGGCACTGGAAGCAATAGCCCTTGTGGCCGGTCTCTTTTTCATGACACACTGCGCAGTCATCCATCTTCATGCTGTCCCAGGGATTTTTCGTGATACCCCAGATATTGTTACCCCAGATATCACGGCTGTAGCCGGTAAGTCTGTTTTCTTCATAAGGCCTGGAAGAAGTGGATTCACCAATGTGGCCATGGCAGGTTACGCAGTCCATGCCGGCTGCTTTGATATGGGCAGCGTGGGAAAAGTACACACAATCAGGCTGTTTTGCATACACATACCAGGGAACCTCCCGCTGTTTTGCCACATACTCTGCTGCAAAAATGGCTTCATCTTCTGTTTCACCCATGGGTTCATCTGTGTGACAGTCCAGACAGGATTCTGTTTTGGGGATGCCTGAAAAGGTACCATCTTCTCTGAGAAAATGGCAGGATTCACAGTCCCCGGTTTCCTGAACATGCAGCGCGTGATCAAAATTAAAGGGCTGCTCATGTTTGGAGTAGAGCAGCTTGGGGAACAGCAGCCAGCCGGACAAAAAGCAAATCAAAAATGCCAAAATAAAAAAAATGACACCCAGCCCCAGGCCTGTGTCATTTTTTGGATCACCGGCAGCACATTCCTTTGCACCATCCATGGAACCATGTTCTGTTTTGTTTTCTATTTCACTCATGAAAACTCCATCAATGTTAAAATGTTGATGTTTACTATAACCATTGTATCCAGGCACCCACCCGGACATATATTTTTTGCACCCGACACAGCTATTGGCAGGATGCAATCCATTCCAGGGGGCATAATCGCGTTATTCTATAGTAATATCTGGATTTGTTGTCAAGATAAAATGAGGCGGGGATAAAGGAAGACAAAGGATGAAAAAAAGGTGGGGGCCATACCGCTTTCACATCCATCCCAGAGATTTGGGAAAGGATGTGAAAGCGTTTTTCAGTGCCTTTTTTTATCCATAGCTGTGAAGGCCGGAAAGCAGAAAATTGACCCCGAAATAGGTGAACAATACCGCCACAAATCCCACAATAGAAACCAGGGCCAGGTTCTTCCCGTGCCATCCCCGCATCAGGCGCAGGTGCATGAAAATGGCATACACAAACCAGGTGATCAGGGACCAGGTTTCCTTGGGGTCCCAGGACCAGTATTTCCCCCAGGCGGAATTGGCCCATACCGCACCGGTGATAATACCGATGGTCAAAAACAGAAAACCGAATACCACCATCTGGTAGGTGAGTTCATCAATGACATCCCAGGATGGCAGGCGGGCAAAAACACCATTTTCAGTTGTCTTTTTTGGTTTGACAAAATAGATGATGCTGAACCCGAAAGCCACTGCAAAACCGGCATATCCCAGAAAACAGGTAATCACATGGGCGATGAGCCAGTTGCTTTTCAAGGCAGGGATCAATGGACTTATTTTTGAACTGATACTGGGATCAAAAGAAGCATAGGCAATGGCAAGAAATATCAGAGGAGAAACAAACACCCCGAATCCCTGCTCCTTGTATTTGCTTTCCACAAATATATACAAAAGGGCCATGGTCCAGGAAAAAAACACCAGAGATTCATACATGTTGGAAAACGGGGCATGTCCATACCCCATCTGATAGGATTCCACCCATCGCAGCCCGATCCCTGCGGTGTTCAGCAAAAAACCTGTGACAAGAACGAAAAACCCGGCTGTTGCCAGCATTTTTTTCTTAAACGCAAAGTATCCGATATAAAAAACAGTTGCCAGCCCGTAAATAAAGGTGGCTGAAGACAATGCAATGGAACTGTTCATATTCATTACCCTTTTTTAAATTGATTTTCCAGACGGGTGGCCATTCCTGCCAGCTTCAGGTTCAGATTCTGTGTGCTGCGGTTGGTTCTGCCTGCCAGATGGATGCTGGTTTTCCCGTCATTGCGGGGTTCCACAGCAATGAGATACGACTGGTGGGACATGAAAAAGGTCACCCAGCAGCCCAGTATCATGAGAACAAAGCCGGCATATACATACCAGACCCCTGGATCTTTTGTGACCTGGAGTCCGGTATAGTATTTTTTTTCAAATTCTTTGACAACAAAGGTGAACCTGCCTTTGCGCATTTTATCAAAAGTGGGAAACTGCAAGGGCATCCCGATCTGAAACGCCTCTTTTTCCTTGGGGGTCACTTTTCCGAAAAAAGCCTCACCCAGGTTGCGCCCCCTGAAATCAAAATGGGGCAAAAACCCCTGGAGCTGAAAACTGCCTGTTTCATCCGGCAGTGCGATGGTCTCACCCACCTGCATGGTCCGGGTGATCTCCTGTCCGGTGATGTTGTCTGTAATGGCCATTACAGCAGCACCGGATGAAGCTGTTCCATAAGAAGACTGAAAAATATTGATGCCTTTATACCGCAACGGATGGTTGACCCGGATATCTGTGGTCAGCGTTTCCTGTCCGTCTTCAATGATGGTCAGGTTGGATCTAAACTCTTCAGGCGCGCCGGTATCATAAAATTTTACCTCAAATTCATTGCACCGTATCAGAAAATCCAGCTGAACCGGTTCCCTTGTTTTGGCAGCAAATACCGTGCTGATCTGGTCTCCTTCATCAATTCTCACATTGGCCTTAAAGCCGAAAACAGACCCTATCAGTGCGCCCAGCAGCAAAAGCAGGACACTGGCATGCACAACAAAAACCCCGATGCGGGTCCACCGCCCTTTTTCCGCATACACCATCCGGAAATTTTCTTCATTTTTTTTGTGCACCGGCCCCACCTGCTTTGACAGCCAGTTTTCACAGGCTGCAGTCACAGAATCCGCCGTCTGGTCCACAAAAAAGGTGTGTTTTTTTTTGGACCGCAGAAACCGGTCCGGATTGAACCGGATCTGTTTTGGAAAAATGGTCTTCCAAACAAGCGAAAGCCGTTCCACCGAGCAGACAACAATATTGATGCACAAAAGCACCAGCAAAAACAGAAACCACCAGGCATGGTACATATCATCAATGGAAAAAACCTGTATCAGATTATACAACCCCTTTCCATAAAGCGCGATATACTGCTGCGGGGTTCCGTTCTGGAGCACCACTGTGCCGATGATGGAGGTGACAGCCAGCAGCACCAGGGTGTAAACCGTCAGTTTGACAGAACAGAAAAATTCCCATATCTGCCGGGGGATGGTATCTTGATTTTTCACTTTTTTTTCTTTCATTGTCAGGTTATGTTTGCTTCACAGGGTCAGCAGCACTTTTTTTTAGTTCACAGTCCAGCAGGTGCGGCAGGCGCGATGTTTTTTCCAGGCACAGGTGCATGGCCTCCTTGATAACATCCAGACGGCCCACAATTATGGCTTTCTGCCTGGCCCTTGTTACCCCGGTATACAGCAGCTGTCGGGTGACCACCCGGGACAGCTGGTCCGGGATCACTATCAAAACCGTATTAAATTCTGAACCCTGGCTTTTATGGATGGTCACGCCAAAAGCTTTTTCATGGGAGGGCAGATCCAGGTAACGAAACTTTTTCACCATACCGTCTTCCATTGTGAAGCCGGCCGTCAGTATCCCTTTTTGGTCCAAAACAACCCCGGTATCGCCATTAAAAAGCCCCCTAGTATAATCATTTGCAGTAATCATGACCAACTGTTTTAAAAACCGCTCCCTTATACCAGAATCAAAAACCTTGCGCAAAATATTTTCACAAAGATGATTAATTTGTAATGTTCCATATTCCCCTTTTTTGTGGGCACATAAAATTCTGAAATCATCCATGGCAGCAAGAGATGCGGTCAGGCCCTGCTGCTGCATGAACCCGGCATACCCTTCTCTTATATGGGTTTCCAGTGTCCGGGCATACCCTTTTTCGGGCTGTTCAAACAGCAGATCCGGGTACCGGTTTTTTGTAAGAATTTTTGTCACTACAGCAGCATCATTCTTTCGAATGGCATCGGCCAGATTCTCGATGCCTGTTTTGCCCCCGGATCTGAAATTATAGGCCAGAAACACCACACATTTTTTCAGGGCCTCTGTCCGGCAGATATCACTGAACACAGCGCCGGCCTGTACCGGAGACAACTGGTTTTCATCCCCCAGAAGAATCACCCGGGCATCCAGAGGAATGGCTTCGAACAACCGGGTCATCAATGCCATGTCAATCATGGATGCCTCGTCAACAATCACCACATCTGCGGCAAGCAGGTTGTCTTTTCCATGAACAAACCCGGGCTGGTTCTTTTTTGGAACCAGCACCGAATGGATGGTGGCCCCGTCCTGGAGGCGGACCGCGGCCTTTCCTGTGGGAGCAACAGACAAAAACCGCGGCATGGGCTGACCATTTGCTGCAGCATGTTCCTGGATCACCTGTCTGATAATTTTTGAAATATGGGTTTTGCCGGTGCCGGGTCCCCCTGAAATCACCGTAAAATTGTCGGACAATGCCGTGATGACGGCTTTTTTCTGGTACTGGACATGATCGGGATGCTGCCCTTTGAAGGTCTCGTCCACTGCTGCCTGAACAAATTTTGGGTCCAGGGGAAGCGGGTGGGACCGGATGCGTTCAGACAGGGTCTGCACCAGGCGATGCTGAAAATCATGGTATTTGGACAGGTAAAGACAGCCGTCAGCATCCAGAACCATCGGCAAACAAAGGGTGTCTGAATCTTGTGGTTTTCCCACCATGGAGGATGATTCCAAAGCCTTTATCCAGGCATCAAATCCAGGCAGCTGCACCGTATCTTCAGGATTTTGTTCCAGATGTATGGCTGTGCCTGCCGCTTTTTTGATATCCAGGCAGATTTTTCCATCAGCCAGTTCCCTGGAAACCAGGGCGCAGGTAACCGGCACCAGGTGATGGTCGTGGGGGAAAACAGCTGCCATGCTGAGGGCAAAATAATAATCCAAGTGGGTTATCACGCCATGTTCATGCAGCCTGTGCAGCCAGGGAAACGCTTTTTGGGTCATTGCCGGATTTTCCTGAAAATTGTGGTGATGCTGTCATGGCAGCGGATGGTATCACAAGAAATGAAAATGGGCCGGGTACTGCAGGAAAAAAAGCCATTGTGGTATGAATATAAAAAGGCGCCTTTTTTACAAGACGCCTTTTTGGTTATAATCAGCTTATCTGGAATAGGTGGGGTATACAGCAGATCCTCTTGTGGATTTTCTTCTGTCACCAGACACATTACGTCTGTCCACTCCCTTTCTGCGGTTGTTTTTAAAGGAAAGTTCCACAAATATACCTTCCCTTACACTGCTCCTTCTGTCGGCCCTGGCTTTGCGCCGTTCCCTTCTAAATTTGCGGGTAACGGTTCTTCTCCGCTCGGAAAATCCCCGTATCCTGTAAGGGGCATCAATGGCTTCGTCCTTAACCGGTAATATTTTATAATCAAATACCATGACGTTTTCCATACATTTTTCAGATTAATAATAACCCTTTAACCTAAATTATAGTATCGTCATATTTGATATGTTACTTTAATTTTTTTGCATGCTGTCTTCAATATACTGGTGAACTCTCAAAAACGGCACATACAATGAATCGCTGGTCGTAATATGTTCCACAAGCCAGTTTCTCAGCTCCAGTATGGTGTCCATGGTCAGATTGTCAACATCTTCTGCGATCTCCCGGCGCAGGCTGATGGCGCTTCTGATGAACCGGCGATGGGCCCTGGCATGGATCTCCCGGTCAGGATATCCTTTTTTCCTGAGAATTTTTTCCTCGGTTGAAAAGTACAGTTTTCCATAATCATTGATTTCAGAAATCATGTTGGATAGTGCTTTAGGATCTGTTTTTTTATGTTTCAGGTCAATGAGTTCATTAAAAAGTGCAAACATTTTTTTCTGGTGATTGTCTATCTCAGCCACATCCACACTGAATTTTGGATCCCATTCGATCTGAAGATCGGATTTTGTCATTCTTATCTCCTCAGTACTTCTTTTTTTTTCCAAACCAGGCATTACCGATAATTACGATGGAAAGCACCACCGCGAAAGCCGTGGCAATCACGATGCCCTGTTTTCCGAATTTCGGATAAATCACTTTGGGCACCAGGTACATATACAATACTATATGACACATCCCTATGCAGACAAGGCGGTACCAGTTTTTTTTCATTGTATCATCTCAAGCAGCCTGGCATGGATATTATCAAATCCGCCGTTGGACATGATCAACACCAGATCTTCGGGTGCCAGCCTGGGTAAAAGAAATGCCAGCACCTCCTGAACATCGGCAAAATGGAAGGCCTCCACCCCCAGGCTGCAAATATCTGATACCAGCTTTTCCCGGGAAAGGCGCTCTTTTTCCGGGATAGTTTTTTTCACCGAAGGATTGCATATACAAACCAGATCCGCCTCTTTAAAGGCCCGGGGATAGCTTTCCTGGAAAAAAGTGCGCATGGAGGTGTTGGTACGCGGTTCAAAAACAGCAATAACCCGGCCCCTGGGATAAAAAGGCTTGACTGCCCGGATGGTTTCTCTGACCGCGGACGGGTGATGGGCAAAATCATCCATCACTGTGATCCGGTTTTTCACGCCCCGGATCTCCTGGCGGCGCCTGATGCCGGAAAAAGAGGCCATGGCCGCCTGCACCAGGCCGGTATCCACGCCGATAATATCAGCTGCAGCTGCACAGGCCGCAAAATTCAAAAGATTGTGCGCTCCCTGCAGCCGGGTTTCAATTTCATAGGATGTTTTTGGACCCTGGATCCGGGCACGGGTAAGAAAATCCTGGTGTGCAGAATCAACAAATGTCCAGTCTGCACCCTTGCCGTATGAGATAACATTTTTGGCATCATTTTTCCGAACATTCACCAGGACATCCATGAGATGGGGGCTGTCCTTGCAGGCAATGACATGGCTTCTGCCTGCCACTTTTTTAACAAGGCCCCAAAAAACCTGTTTCACATGGTCCAGGTCCCTGAAAATATCTGCGTGGTCAAATTCCACCCCGGTGATAATAGTAATAAAAGGATCATAGTGCATGAACTTGGGGCCTTTGTCAAAAAAGGCTGTATCATACTCATCTCCTTCAATTACCATGTAATCACCTGATCCGATCCGGAAACTGGAGTGGTAATCCTTGAGGATGCCGCCGATCAAGAAACTTGGATCCAGCCCGGCTGATGCAAGGATATGTGCCATGATGGATGCAGTGGTGGTCTTTCCGTGGGTGCCGGTCACCAGGATAATTTTTTTGCCGTCTGCAATAAACCGGTTCACAGCCTGGGGCATTGAGATATAGGGAATGCCGCGCGCCATGACCGCCTGTGCTTCCGGGTTGTCCCGGGTGACAGCATTGCCGATGATAACAAGATCCGGATCATGGTCCAGGTTCCTTGCAGCAAACCCGTCATAAAGCAATATCCCTTTTTCAGCCAGAAAATCACTCATGGGCGGATACACATGCTTGTCTGAACCGGTCACCGCATATCCCATTTCCTTTAAGACACAGGCAAGGGTGCCCATGCCGGTGCCGCAGGCAGCCGTCAGGTGGATCTTATGGATGGGGGACATGGATCAGATATCCGCCATCACCGCTTTTGCCGCGGCAATGGTTTGGGCAATATCTTCCTCTGTATGCGCCAGGGACACAAAACATGCCTCAAACTGGGAAGGTGCCAGGTATACCCCTTTTTCCAGCATCCCCCTGTAAAATGCGGCAAACCTTTTCAGGTCACAGGTTTTGGCCTCTTCAAAATTGCGCACTTTGCGGTCATTGAAGAAAAACCCTGCCATGGAACCTGCATGTCCGGTCTGAAACGGGATGCCCGCATCATCTGCTGCAGCTTGTAACCCCTTCATAAGCGTCTGGGTCCGCAGGTTCAGGGTATCATATACCCCCTCCTCCTGAAGGGCTGTCAATGTGGCAATACCGGCTGCCATGGCAAGAGGATTGCCTGACAGGGTCCCTGCCTGGTAAATGGATCCGGTGGGGGCAATCTGGGACATGATCTCCTGCCTGCCGCCATAGGCCCCCACAGGCAGCCCCCCGCCAATGACCTTGCCAAAGCAGGTCAGATCCGGTGTGATGTTGAACAGCCCCTGGGCAGAATCTCTGGCCACCCGAAATCCGGTCATGACCTCGTCAAAAATCAGCAACGCCCCGTATTTTTCGGTTTCCTGTCTCAGGGTTTCCAGAAATCCCTCTTCAGGCATCACCATGCCCATATTTCCTGCCACCGGCTCCAGGATCACCCCGGCCACCTTCTCCCCTTTGCGTTTCATCACCTGTCTGAATCCGTCAATATCATTATACGGCAATGACAAGGTGTTCTGGATAACCGACTCAGGAACACCGGGACTGCCGGGAATACCCAGGGTAGCCACCCCGGACCCGGCCGCGACCAGCAGGGTGTCGGCATGCCCGTGGTAACAGCCGTCAAATTTGATGATGATATCGCGTCCGGTAGCCCCTCTGGCCAGGCGCAAGGCACTCATGGTGGCTTCAGTGCCGGAATTGACCATGCGCACCATATCCACGGATGGGACCATCCGGGTTACCATACCGGCCAGTCTGGTTTCCAGCTGGGTGGGTGCCCCAAAACTGGTACCTGTTTCCAGTACATCCCGGAGGGCCTGGATGACAGCCGGCGGCCGGTGCCCCAGGATCAAAGGTCCCCAGGACAACACATAATCGATGAATGCATTACCGTCTGCATCATACAGCCGGCTTTTGTCCCCTTTTTCAATAAAAAGCGGTTTTCCGCCCACAGAGCCGCAGGCCCTGACCGGAGAATTAACACCTCCGGGAATCAGTTTTCTGGCCTCGTCAAACAAGGTTGCAGATTTAGAAAATATCATAACAGGACCCCCTGACACCTAAATGTCGTATCAAAATATGCTGAAGTTATTATTGTTTCATAAATTTTTGACTATACCAAAACTCCTTTGAACGGGTCAACCGGTTTGTTTGCCCCTGCTGGTGAAAAAACCATTGACAAGCGGTTTTTCGGCTGGTATTTTGCCTTCTGTTAAAATGCAATGGGCCGTTAGCTCAATTGGTAGAGCAACTGACTCTTAATCAGTAGGTCGAAGGTTCGATCCCTTCACGGCCCACCAGTAATAACATAGGTTTTCAGCTTTCAGGGTTGAAAGTCTTTTTTGTTTCACTTGGTTTTTTAATGTGGTCTTTGATGTGGTTTTTGAAATTCTATTCATAGCCTGGGAAAAGAATCTGCATTTTCAGATGCTCTGCTTCATGACTTTGTTATCGGCTCAGCATCAGCTGAAAAGCCATTTTGGACACCAAGGGACGTCAGAGCATCTTGAAACTGGATAGCTTTGTCTGTCTTGAATCTGTACTCAATTATGCCTTGCCATCCATCACGGAAAACAGAAGATTCAAAAGAGACGGACAGTTTTTGCTGGTCGGCAGCATTCACGTATATCTTACACAGCCTGGGATCCTCCACAGAAATATTGATCTGGCGTTTCCCATACGTATAGCAAATTATTCGTTTCCTGGTTATTACAAGACAGCCTGAAAAACCCTCTCTGCGGTGCACATATCGCTTTCCAGGGCCTTTAACATTTCTGGCTATGAACCATCCACGCATGCCTTCTTCAGAAAGAACAATGTCATCTTGTTCCAGAACAGGACGTAATTTCCTGGGTATAGATCCCACCCTGAAAAGCCTGTACAAAATGCTTTTCTGCATTACAGCTCTCTCTCGCTCTGCTCTTCTGCCTCATCGACTTTAGCACTGAGAAATACGTTCTCTGAAGCCTGTATCACCTCATCAGTGGGCTTTCCACATGCGGAGCAACACAAAATTCTCATGTACCTGTATTCGCTGGTTTTCTATTGTTGGTTATTACTGCCCGGCACTGGATCCAATAACCTGTATAGCCCTCTGGCCGATGCAGCATTGATAAAGCTCAATAATCCCACAGACGGTTACCTTTCGTGAGAAACGGCTGTCTTCTTAAAATGCGCCCATTTTAAAGCAGGAAAAGAGAGGTATTCAGCAGGAACCGCTCATGCCTTGACATCTTCCTCCCCCCTTTGGGGGGATTGTGATAAAAGATAAAATTGTCCAGATAATATCAACCCACAACCCGGCCCCTGCTTATGAAAAACACCATAGTAAAAAACGATGCCTCTGCCAAGAAAAATCTTCATGTCCGCTGCTGCCATTGCGCAAGCAGCCTGACCATCCGTAAAGGGATAATGAATACCGCCACCGTCGCCCTTAAAGAGGTATACTACCATAATGAAAAAAATGTAACCGCCGAGACCATTTACAACTCGGACTGGTTCAACGAATCTGAGTGAAATGGAAGCGTCAGTGGGGGGGACTCCGGCGTCAGGGATAACTCAGTGCGGTAGACTGCTGTCTACATAATAAAAGCCGGAAGGAAAGAAAGCCTTCCGGCTTTCCTATTGCCGAGTAATAACATTGTAATCAATCTTGAGATTTTTAAGAGATCGATACTTCGGAATCTACACCAAGAACGGTCAAACCTATTTTTTTCTTATGGTTCGACAATTGGTATTGCCCTGTCATTCCGGAAATACCTGTCAATTTAAATTTTTATGATCATGAAACTCTCATGGACAACCGTAAGGCGGCCTTATTCCTATCTGAAATTCTGGAAACCATTTAATTGTCAATGATACCATCAACCTAAAAAAAATTGCATCATTTGACACGAACACAAAATGTTGTGGTTGAAAATCCAGTCGTTTAATCAAGAATATAGTTTCTTTTTTCTTTTCAAAGGCTTGATTTTTTTTCTTTTCTTGACTTAAATTTGTTACCCTGATACAGGTTCAACATGTTGTACCTGTATCAGAATGGAGATAATATTTCAGCTTTTGGAGGGTTTTTATGGTTTGGTTAACAAAAAGCAAGTTCTTATCCCTAAAGGTAAGCAAAGTAATTTGGCTGCTCTGTTTTTCGTGTCTTTTAGCCACGCAGGTTTATGGCGCAACGTACTCTATTTCTGTGAACCAGTTTGTCGAGCATCCGGCCCTTGACGCTGTTTTGCAAGGCATGCAGGACTACCTCAGCGATAATAATGTGGATGTTGAATTTAACGTCCATAATGCCCAGGCCAATATGCCCACAGCCAATCAAATTGCCCAGCAGATGATTGGAGAGAAGGCCGACCTGCTGGTTGCCATTGCCACCCCTTCTTCCCAGGCATGCGCTCAGGCGTTGAAAAAGGCTCCTGACGATCTGAAAAGACCGCTGATTTTCACCGCTGTGACAGACCCCGTTGCAGCCGGCCTGGTTGATAATCTCGAAAATCCCGGCGGCATGATCACCGGTGTCTCCGATATGCTACCGGTAAAAAAGCATCTGCAGATGGTCTTGGAATTTAAGCCTGGAATTAAGCAGCTTGGTGTTCTGTACAACGCTGGCGAGGCTAATTCTAAAGCTGTTATTGCGACGATCAAGGAACTCAGTGATGAAATGGGTTTTAAAGTTGTAGAGGCAACTGCTGCCAAAACTGCCGATGTCTACCAGGCGGCAAAAAGCCTTGTCGGCAGGGTCGATGCTGTTTTCATTCCCACAGACAATACGATTGTTTCGGCTCTCGAATCTGTGCTGAAAATAGGCGTGCAGAATAAATTACCAATATTTGCAGCTGATATCGATTCCGTGGAGCGTGGCGCTGTTGCCGCCATGGGATTCGATTATTACAAGCATGGCTATCAGACTGGAGCGATGGCTGAAAAAATTCTCAAAGGAGCCTCACCGGCCACAATTCCGGTTGAGTTCCAGAAGGAATTACAGCTGCAGATCAATGCGGTTTACTCTGAAAAAATGGGGATTACACCTCCTCAGGCTCTGCTCGATAAAGCGTCCAAAGTTTATAAATAGAGCAGAAGACGAGAATGACAGTTTATGCCGCTCTCGGCGCCATTGAACAGGGATTGGTTTACGGCATCATGGTTATTGGTGTCTATCTCACCTTTCGGATTCTTGATTTTCCCGATCTCACGGTCGATGGAAGCTTGCCGCTTGGCGCTTCCATTTCGGCTGTGGCCATAACCAGCGGAATCAATCCCTATTTGTCCCTGGTGTTTGCCCTGGCGGGCGGATTTGTTGCCGGGATGATTACTGCAATTTTGAACACCAAGTTCAAGATCCTGCATTTACTTGCTTCCATCCTCACCATGATTGCACTCTACTCGATTAACATACGCATCATGGGAGGTCCGAATGTTGCTCTGCTCGGCTCGGCAACGGTTTTCGATCCTGTTATCAACTGGGGGATTCCGGGGCAATATGCCGGGATTTTGATTTTTGCGATTTTTTCTGTTTCCGTCACCGCGTTCATCGTCTGGTTTCTCAAAACCGAACTTGGTTTGGCCATTCTGGCCACCGGAGATAATCCAAGGATGATTACCAGCCTTGGCGTGAACACCCATGCCGTGATCATTTTAGGTGTTGGGCTTTCCAATGGCCTGGTTGCCTTGAGTGGTGCACTTATCGCTCAGAATCAGGGAGCTGCCGATGTGGGTATGGGAATAGGGACAATCATAGCGGGCCTGGCCTCGGTAATAATTGGTGAAACTATTTTTGGTGACAACAGTGTTCTTCGCGCTTTTATTGCCGCGCTTCTCGGTTCTGTGGTCTACAGACTGGCCATCGCCCTCGCTCTTGGTGTAGAATTTGGAGACTTCTCCTTTAACCCGAGTGATTTGAATCTCATCACTGCTGTACTGGTTATATTTGCCCTGATTGCCCCCGGCATCAAGAAAAAAATGGTGGCGAGATGATATCACTGAAAAACTGTAATAAATATTTTCATAAGGGCAGTGTTAATGAGGTTTTTGCCCTGAATTCAGTTAATCTGGATATTGCCGAGGGCGACTTTATTTCAATCATTGGCTCAAATGGTGCTGGCAAATCGACTCTTCTCAACTCCATTGCCGGCGTTTTTATGCTTGATTCCGGAAGCATCATGATTGGTGACCGTGATGTGACATCATGGCCTGAATATAAACGGGCCAAGTTTCTCTCCAGGGTTTTTCAGGATCCGCTGCTGGGTACATGCCCATCGGCCACGATAGAGCAGAATATTGCTTTGGCCAAAAAAAGAGGGCAGTGGCGCGGCTTTTCCAGAGGTGTCAAAGTCAAAGACAGACCCGAATTCCAGGAAAAGCTGAAAATACTTGGTCTTGGTCTGGAGAATCGACTGCAGGACAAGGTTGGGCTGCTTTCCGGCGGGCAGCGCCAGGCACTTACCATGCTCATGGCAACCATGATCAGGCCGGAGGTTCTTCTGCTTGATGAGCATGTTGCCGCTCTTGATCCCAAGACGGCCCGTCAAATACTCACCCTCACCGAGGAAATAGTTGGCCATCAGGAGCTGACCACGCTGATGATTACCCACAACATGAAACATGCCATTCAGTTCGGCAATCGCCTCATCATGTTGCATCAGGGTAGGGTCATCTCGGATGTAGCTGGTGAAGAGAAAAAGAATCTGACCGTGGGCGACCTGTTGCAGAAGTTCTATGCTTCATCCGAGGAGGAACTGGTAACTGATGCCATGCTGTTGGCCTAAGGGTGCAAATTACCAATCCGAGAGCAATCTTTTCCAGTCGTGGGACATCCTGGATACAGCCCCGGATAAAATTCATCTTTCTTAACTCCGTGTTTTCTGGTACTGTGTTCTCAAAATATATTGAAACGAAACCAAGGCGGCTTCTGAACAGGAATACAGACAAGGATGTTACATGAATATTTATGTCGGCAATTTATCTGAACAAATAACGGAAAATCATTTAAAGACCATTTTTGGGGAATATGGTGAAGTGGAAAGGGCAAAAATCATATCTGACCGGTTTTCAGGCCGCACCAAAGGGTTTGGTTTTGTTGAGATGCCCAGCAATTCAGAAGCTGATCAGGCCATCAAAGCGTTGAACAGAACCGTTCATGAAGGAAAACAGATAAAAGTCAACCCGGCAGACTCCGGCGGGAAAAAACCCAAAAAAAAATTCCGGAAAACCCGCTTCTGAATTCAGGTTTGTTCGAAAAATCTCATCCATTGCAGGCACATGCCAGGTTGTCGGCGACCCCATGACAACCTGGTAACTATCATACCAGGTGCTCCGAATTCCTAACAGACACAATGTGGCATAATTATTTTGACATTGTTAAAATAATTGTTAATCTTTTACCTGAATGTAATGCCCGGATAAAATTCTATACAAAACGGTTGCGATTTTATTTATATAATAAATCGCGTTCAATTATGGAGATAGTGTGATGAATGATTTCTTAAAAAATCTGCGAAGCTCCCAGAAAAAGGAAGCGCCCCCCATTGCACGGAAAAATACTGCCGGAAACTATTATCCTGACAATGACCGGCGTATGAACAAAGACAGAAGAACATCTTATCCAAACACCATGGGCACCCCTCCCTCGCAGGGCCGCGATATCATGCCGGAACTGCTGGAGCACCTGGCCAGTCTGTCCGATCAGGTGGAGCGGCTGGTCAATTCACATGAAATGCTGGTGGCGTCCCAGACACAACAGCACCAGGCAGTAACCCGGTTTTTAACCACCCTCGACACCATGCTCACCAGTGATACAGTTCCTGCCAACCATCTTGGGGACCATCCGCCAAAAACAACCACCAGCTATACCTCCGGGACCCATTACACAAAAGATGAAATCATGTCCATGATCCAGGAGATGCGGACAAACGGTGCCACCTTTTCCATGATTGCAGATGATTTAAAACAAAAAGGTATTCCGACCTTCTCAGGAAGGGGAGAATGGCATGCCCAGACAATTCACAGGCTTTGCAGATAATGCTATTTTGTCTTTAATCCCTGGATTATAACTTTAAATGCGGTTATGAGTGTGGATTTTACAAAATCCTTTTGGTCATTCAGCTTTTTTTTGGAATCCACCCAGAGCACCACGCCTGCATAGGAACCCCAGATGACATCTGCAAGGGCCACCGGGTGTTCATCAATAAAAACGCCCTTTTCAATTCCCTGTTTAATCACCTGGATGATGGCGCCATGGGCCTGGGCTGAATTTTGTTTGAGCTGCTGCATGACCTCATCGGACAGATTGTGCAGGGTTTCTCCGGATTGCAGGTGGAACAGGTTGATCAGAATATTGGCGTCATAGTCATACAGGTCAATGAACACATCCCTGAAGCGTTCAATTTTTTCTTCCACACAGATATCCAGATTCACCACCTTGTGTATCTGGATGGAAAGGTATTTGAGGATATCAATGGAAAGGGATGTATGCAGTTCCTCCTTGTTCTTAAAATACAGATAAATGGTGCCGGGACTGAGTTCCGCTTCAGAAGCTATCTCTTCCATGGTGGCGCTGTTGAATCCTTTTACGGAAAAAACTTTTCGCGCCGCATTGATAATATCCTTACGCCGTTTCTGTTTTTCCCTTTGTTTGCGCTCAAATATGCCCATTTTCTCCCCATTATTTTATGAAGCAAATTCATTTATTGTGCTCCTGGATAGCATTTATATAAAATCTGCTTGAAAACCGCAAGGATAAAAGCAAAACATGGAAAATTTAATCAGTTTTCTGATTTTATCCGGCTTGTCCGGCTGTTGTTTATGCTTTTTTATATTCCCATTCCCGTGTTTTTTGTTTATTATACACAAAACATGTTTGGAGACATATTATGCCAAAAACAACATATTGGGCAGATGCCTACGTACAAAAAGCCTGCAAAGCAGAAGATGCATTACAGCATATCCGGCCGGGACAGCGGGTATTTATCGGATCATCCTGCGGTGAACCCCAGCACCTGGTGGCGGAGCTGTCCAAAGCATCGGCCCGTTTTACAGATCTGGAAATTGTCCGGCTGTTGAGCATCGAGAGCGGTCCTTTGACCCTGATTGCCAACCGGTCACATTCCCAGCAGTTCAACATCCGTTCCTTTTACCTGGGATCAGCTTCTCCCACCAAAATAAAAAAAAACCAGCGGTTTATAACCCCCATCAACCTGTCCCAGATCCCCCATCTGTTCAAGTCCAGGCTCATGCCGTTGAATGCAGCGCTGATCCAGGCCTCCCCGCCTGATGATTTCGGCTGGATGAGCCTGGGGGTCTCCGTGGACATCACCATGGCTGCCTGTGAATCCGCCGACATCGTGATCTGCCAGGTCAATCCCAACATGCCCAGGGTTCTGGGGAGAAGCTTTATCCATGTCAATGATGTGGACTATATTGTTGAATATGAAGAGGACCTGCTCACCATCCAGCCGCTTCCGGAGCTGGAAACCGCCAACACCATCGCCAAACATATTTCACGGCTCATTGATGACGGATCCACCATTCAAACAAGCCTGGGGGTTACCAACGATGCCACCATGGTGTGCCTGGCTGAAAAAAATGATCTGGGTGTCCATTCCCAATATATCTCAGAACCCATGATGCGCCTGTTTTCCATGGGGGTGATCACCAACAAGAAAAAAGGATTCAACGACGGCAAACTGGTGGCAGGCAGTGCCGTGGGATCGAACCTGTTGTATGAATTCATTGATGACAACCCGTCCATTGAATTTCATCCTTCTGATTACATCAACAACCCCACCATCATCGGCCGTCACAACAAAATGATATCTTTGAATACCGCCATGTCCATCGATCTCACCGGCCAGGTGGCGGCAGATGCCCTGCCCTACAACAATTACACCGGCATCAACGGGCTGCTGGATTTCACACGCGGGGCAGCCATGTCCCCCGGTGGCAAATCCATCCTCATGATGACCTCCACAGCAGACAACGGGCGCAGCAGCCGGATCATTCCCCAGATGTCAGAAATAGCCGTGGTGGTGCCAAGGGGCGATGTGCAGTTTGTGGCCACTGAATACGGGGTGGTGAATCTGTTTGGAAAAACCCTCCAGGAACGGGCCATGGCCCTGATCAGTATCGCCCATCCGGATTTCAGAAATGACCTGTTTTCCAAGGCCAAAGAACTGGACCTCATCGATGTGGGCCGCAAATTCAAACAGGCCATCAAAGGGGTATATCCCCTTAAATATGAGGAAACCGTTGTCATAAAGAAGGTTCCCATAAACTTTCGGCCGGCGAAACCCATTGATGAACGGAGCATCCAGGAACATTACTACACCATGAACAGAGGGGATATCATTTCCCGGTTTTTCCATGAGAAAAAAAGCTTTGTTCACAACCAGATCGAAACCACATTTGAAATTGATTATATCAATGACCTGACCATGGTGGCCACCATTGGAGAACTGGGATTTGAAAAAATCATTGCCGTGGGCGAGTATTTCCGCAACACCATTATCAATATGGCGGAAATCGCTTTTTCCGTATCCCGGGAATACCAGGGAATGGGCATTGCCAAAGTGCTCCAGGAAAAGCTGGCCGCAGCTGCCTTGGAAAACGGCATCAAGGGACTGATCGCCTATACCTCACCCCACAACAAGGGCATGATCCGATTGTTCAACAAGCTGCCCTATAAGGTCAATGCAGAAAAAGACGGAGACATGGTCATACTCAACTGCCTGTTTTCCGAGCCCATGGACAAAGACAAAGCCCCTGAAACCATTCCCAATATCTCCATGGTGTAAACCAGGGATCTGCGTCCACAGATGACAGAGGATTTTCTGTGTTATCTGTGGACCCCATTATCGTGCTGTCAGCAGGGCCACGGACTCAATATGGTAGGTATGGGGGAACATGTCCACCGGCTGGACCTTCTGCACCGCATACACAGAAGAAAGCAGTTCAAGGTCCCGGGCCAGGGTGGCCGGGTTGCATGAAACATAGACGATGGTGTCAGGCCGCAGTGCAGTCACCTGGGCCACCACATCCTTGTGCATCCCCACCCGGGGAGGATCAATGACAACCACATCCGGTTTCTGTTCCAGTTTTGGCAGAACCTGACGGATATCCCCCTGCAGAAACCGGCAGTTTTCAATCTGGTTCAGCCGGGCATTTTTCCGGGCATCTGCCACAGCTGCATCGATAATTTCTATGCCAGTAACCTGGGCTGCCCTGTCTGACAGCCAGATGGGAATGGTGCCGGTGCCTGAATACAGATCCAGCACTGTCTGCTCTCCTGTAAGCCCGCTGTATTGGGCAACAATATCATACAATTTCTCACAGGCCCTTGTGTTGGTCTGGAAAAAGGAATTGGCAGATATCTCAAATGCAAACCGGCCCAGGCGCTCTGTGATCACATCCCGGCCGTGGAGCAGCAACTCTTCTTTGCCCATGCTGACCCCGGATTTTGCATCTGTGATATTGTTGACAATGGCGGTAATTTCAGGAAACGTCTCGGCCAGTTCATGGGCCAGGGTTGTTACGATCGACAGATTTTTGTCCCGGGTAACGATGTTGACCATCCACTGGTCATATGCCACGGAATGCCGGAGCATCACAAACCGCCAGAATCCGGTGTGATGACGCAGATGATAGGCAGGCAGGCCGGATGTTTTCACAAACTCCCTGACATGGGCCAGTATCCTGTTGCCCAGATCCGGCATGATTTCGCATTGAAGGATATCAATAACCTGGTCAAAGGTGCCCGGCACATGCAGTCCGATACCCAGATCCTTTGAAATCGTCTCATCCGCCAGCTCTTCAGGCATGAGCCATCGTTTTGCTGAACAGGAAAACTCCATTTTGTTTCTGTATGCATACACATGGTCAGAGGGGATCACATCCAGAACCGGCACTTTAGACAATCTGCCGATATGGGCCAGAGACTGGGCCACATGCTGTTTTTTATATGCCAGCTGGGTATGGTAGGGAATCTGCTGCCATTTGCATCCCCCGCAATACAGGCAGTAGCGGCACCGGCCTTCCTGCCGCAGGGAGGAAGGGGTGATGATGTTGATTAATTTGCCTTCTGCCCAGGATTTCTTCTTTTTGGTGATCTTGACAAGCACGGTGTCACCGGGAACGCACCGGTCCACAAACACAGGAAATCCATCCGGTTTTGCCAGGCCTTTGCCGCCATAGGCAAGGTCGATGATGTCAAGTTCACAGGTTTTTCGCTTTTTTATGGTCATCTGTATCCGTCTGTTTTTTTGTATTTTAGTTTTAAGTGTTAAGTTTTAAGTGTTAAGCTGATAACGCCCATGCCTTGGCGGGCCACATGAGATTGCCTTGATAGGTGCAATTCAAACTTGATATTATAGAAATTTGGTGGCATAAAAACAAGATGCAAAGCAAATATCCAGTCCTGAAAACCAATTTTACAGTGGACGGTCTCACCCTGACAGGGGAACTTTTTTTGCCGGGCACAGACTGCCCTCCCCTGGTGGTGGGATCCCACGGCCTGGAAGGCAGCCGGCACTCAGCCAAACAAAAGGTGTTGTCCCGGCTGCTGCCGGAAAACGGCATGGCATTTTTCAGATTTGATCACCGGGGATGCGGGGACAGCCAGGGCAGTTTTGTTTTGGACACCTCTCTTGCCACACGCACAAAAGATTTTGTGGCAGCAGTGAAACATGCCCGGGATATGAAAAAGACATCACCCGACTTAGGGGTATTCGGCTCATCCATGGGAGGGGCTGCCTGCATCAACGCCTGGCAGGCCCTGGAAAAAACAGATGCCCATGTCTGCGGCGGGGTGCTGTGTGCCGCACCGGTAAAAAGCCGAACCATTCACAACATCCCTACCCGGGCCAATGATACCCGGCCTGCCCTGCCCCTGGATTTTTTCAAAGAAAACCTGCTGTTTGATCTGACAGAACAGGCCGCAGCCCTTCATCATGTATTGATTTTCCACGGAGATGCCGACCAGGTGGTGCCGGTATCCAATGCCCATACGCTTTTTGACAGAATGCAGCCCCCCAGAAAATGCATCATACAAAACGGCGGCGACCACCAGATGTCATCTGAAGATCATCAGGCTGAATTTGAAATCCATGCCCTGGCCTGGTATAAAAAGATATTTGCCCTTTCTGTGTCTTAAAACTGCACAGTCCCTGCCCGGTTTCAAAACAGTCTTTTTTTATACGTGAACGTCTCACCTCTCACCCCTCATTTCTCACCCCTCACCCATGATATCTCTTTTCACACCCTTCAATTCTCCCTCTGCCAGTTTCCTGCGCAAAACCTCCAGGGCCATGGCTGCAAAGATCTTCTTGTTTCTGCTTCTGTCGTCAAATGTAAAATGATACTGTCCGGCATCTGCCACACCGGGACCAGCCAGGCCGATACACACGGTTCCCACTTTTTTCTGCGTGGGGCCGCCGCCGGGTCCGGCAATGCCGGTGGTGGAAACCGCCCAGTTTGCCCCTGATACCTGTCTTACCCCCTGGGCCATTTCCAGGGCTGTTGTTTCATGGACTGCTCCGTGGGCTGCCAGGGTTTCGGAAGATACCCCCAGCACCTTTATCTTGGCTGCATTGGCATAGGTGACGGCGGACAAAAGAAAATAATCTGAACTGCCGGGCACCTCGGTGATCAAATGGGAAATCAGGCCCCCGGTGCACGATTCAGCAACAGCCAGGGTCTGGTTCCGCTGTTTCAACAGCAGGCCCACCTCGGCTTCTAAAGACAGACCGGTCAAAGACACCACTTTTTTCCCCAGCTGCCTGAGAACCCAGCGCCCGGCTTTCTCAAAATATGCCCGGGGATCATTTTCTTCAGCGTCCAGGTCTTTTTCACCCTGGATGGTGCTGTCAAAAAATTTCCGGCTTTCAGGACGAAATCCGGTGGCGTCAAAAACCAGTTTCACCTCAATGGTGGGAAAACTGGCCCGAAAACCCAGACGGATATGGGGAAACAGGTCACTAAACTCCTGAAGCAATGCACTCACACGGGATTCAGGCAGCCCGAAAACGGTCAGCCGCCGGATATGCAGGTTCGGTGTCAGGCTAAATACCTTTGTGATATGGGGCACCACCTGTGTTTCCATCATCTGCCTCATCTCCGAAGGCACCCCGGGCATGCAGAAAAACAGGCATTGGTTCAAGTGGAAGAAAAATCCCGGTGCTGTGCCGCAGGTGTTTATCAGAACATCTGCTGCTGCCGGCAGCATGGCCTGTTTTTCATTTTCCGGTGTCAGTGCAAATCCCCGTCGGTGAAAATATTTCTTCATGGTCTCATATGCCTGAGGATGCATTTTCAAAGGCTGGCCAGCCGCCCTGGCACAGGCCTGGGCGGTAATATCATCACTGGTGGGACCTAACCCCCCTGTAACCAGGCAGATACCGGCCCGCCGGGAAATTTCCAAAACAGTTTCTTTCACAGCCTCAATATCATCTCCTCGGGCGGTAATCTGGGAAACCACAAGGCCCAGCTGCTTGAGCCGGTCACACAAATACGCGCTGTTCGTATCAACCAGATCCCCCAGCATCACTTCATCGCCGGTGGACAAAATTTCAGCAATCATGTCTCATATCCTTTTGCAGTTTTTGATTGAAAAACATGGCGTGGTTGGAGGAAAAAAAAGCAGGGTTTTTACGGAATCGTGATCCGATTGCCAGCTGTTTTTTAAAGGTTTTGTCCAGAAACTGTTTTATCTGTCTTCGGTCCCACCCCTTTGGGTGGACAAAATTCAGATACAAAGAAAGATCGCCATGGTAAAATTCACTTGTTTCAAGGTGTTGTGCATCTTCGCTGTATTTTGGCAGATTGAAAACCGCCAGGTTCAGATAATCAATATATGCCTGGTGATCCCGGGTAAAATCAAGGGTTTTACCCGCAGATGCCGCATCTTCAAAAATGGTGCCGAACAAGAGGTATACATAGGTGAAAATGCCTGCCTGACTGAGATTTTTTAAAATCTTAGATGCCATATCCAGATCAGTACCTTTGTGCATGTTGTCCAGCACAGACTGGTCCCCGGATTCCAGGCCCAGCTTGAGCATGCCGCAGCCGCTGCGTTTGAGTCGATGGCAAAAATCCGGGTCTGCCAGGTCTTTTTCAAACCGCACAAACCCGTACCAGGTAAAGGGAATATTCGCTTTTGATCCTGCCAGTGCCCGCAAAAAAGCCGGGGTCATGGCATTGTCGATAAAATGTATGGCACCTGGTGTAAACCGCCGGTACAGGGCCATGACATCTGCCAGTATCCGGGATGGCCGCCTGGAACTGTAGGCACGGGTTTCCGCTTTTTCCGGACAGAACCGGCACTTGCGCCAGTAGCACCCGATGGTTCCCCGGAAAGGCAGTATCCTGGCCGGCGCAAGATAGGTGTTTTGCACTGCAAATCCGTAATCCGGGACATAATGGCGTGTGGTGGTACCCGGTTTTCCCAGAAGATCCAGCAGCGGGATCTCTCCTTCTCCAGATATGATGTTGTCGATGAGCCCGGAAAAGGGATTGCCGAACTCCGGCCGGCTCATCCAGGAAGAAATCAGGCCCCCGCCCATGACAATTTTTTTATGCGCAAAATTGTGACGGATCCAGCCTGCCAGGGCAAAACTCACAAGGGCCTGGTTGAGATAACACAAAGAGATCCCCACCCAGTGGGATTCCCATTGGGCAAGAACCGGCCTGAGCTGTTCTTCAAAATAGGGGTAAAACGGGTTGGTCTGGTGGGTCTCTGCACTTTTGAGCAGATCCCTGCTGTGCACACCGGACAGTTTTTTGTCTGAATAATCACTGAGGGTCACCTTGAACCGGGTCTGGTCCACGGCCAGAGACAAAAGCTTATTCAGATCATACACCCGCTGATGGTAGCGGTCTTCATTTGTATACAGATCTTGATTCTGCAGGTCAAAAAGTATGGCATCCCGGTTTTTAAGGGCTCTGGCTGACCAGGAATCTGTGGGCGTCAGATCTTTTTGGATCAAAAACAACAATCCGCCAATACTGGCATCCACCACCTGGCAGGCGATATCATTTTCTGCCAATGCCCCGGCAAGATAAGCCACCCCTGCCGGTGGCTCACTGGGTTTTGTCACCGGCGGAAACAATAATAACATCAGGCTGCATCCCTTTTTTACATCATTTATCAGGCCATGGTTGTATCATATTTGTATCCAATTGCACAAAAAAAATACGGATGAGATCAGGGCAAAGATTGTTCGGTCAATCAGCGGTCCGTGCCACCAGAATCACCCCCATGGCCGCTGCCAGGCCCATGGAAGCAAAGGTGATGCCCCAGGAAAAAACGGTGTGCCCCCCGCCGGAAAAATCCAGGACCCACCCGGCAGCAATGGTACCCAGGGCAGCTGCCCCGAATCCGCCCAAAGACTGCAGGGCCATGGTGGCGCCCCGCAGTTCCGGCTGTGCAGCAGTGATGACCCCTGCATGGATGGCTGCGGAATCCCCCTGGAAAAAAATGGTGTACACAATACACAGCACCGCCACCCAGACAGGGTCCATTCCGGCACAGAACCCGATGGTCATGGAGATCAGGCAGGACACGCCCATGATCAGCATCACCATGGTCTTGCGGGGGAACCGCACCGAAAGCTCAGCCCCGGCAATACTGGCCAGCATGCCGGCGATCCCCGCCACTGCCATCACCGTGGTGGGGATCAGCAGGCTGTCGGCTCCGGGATGCACAGACAGGTTGAAGGCCATGAACGCCACCAGCCAGGCCCGGGCCGCAAACATCTCCCAGGTATGGCACATATAGGCCAGGATATAGGCCCGGGCATTGCGGTTCTCCCACACCGGACGGAAATCCAGGATGTGACGGTGGGCAGAGGCGGCTGAATGGGGCAAAGGTTGCGGTTTCAATACTGCCGCCGCCAGCACCAGGGCCAGACCGGAGCCGGCAGCAGCCGCGGCAAAGGCGGTTTCCCATCCCCACCATTGGAAGAGCTTGCCGGTGACAAAAAATGATCCGCTCATGCCCAGACCGAAGCAGGCGGTATAAAAAGCGATACCCCGGGGCTGGGCAGACAGGGATATCCGGTCCATGAGGGCCTTGAGCCCGGGAACAAAGGTGCCGGCCAGGGAAATACCGCACATGGCCCTGAACAGGAGCGCGGACCAGAACCCGCCGGCCAGGAACGCAAATCCCAAATTGGACAGAATGCCGATGGCACAGCCGGCCAGGTAGATCCGCCGGGCATCCATCCGGTCGGTGAGGCTGGTGAGCATCGGGACCGCCACTGTGTATCCGATAAAATAGATCCCGTTGATCCACCCGGCCTGGTTGCCGGACAACTCCCAGATCTGCATGAAATGGGGCAGCAGCGCAGGAAAGGCAAACACCCCCAGCATGCCGACCACCTCGGCAACGCACAGGCATACCACCAGCACCACCGGGTGTGTGAACTTGCCGGCAGACGGTTTGGCTATCTTTTTTTCTGTCTGTGAATGTGTCATGGTCACTGTTTTGTCCCGGCCCAGTCTCTACTTTGCAATGAATCTTGTCAAACATATTATTTGCGGGTACTTTTTTCGTCAAGGCTTGAACGGCTAAGTGTTATATCTTGACCAACCTGGTCTGAATAGATATAATTGGTTTGATGAAAATACTCGTGGATACCCATATCTTTTTGTGGATCAAAAAGGCGGCCCCCATGAAAATGTCAGTCATCTGTTTGATTATAGCCCTGCTGGTGCCATGTCTTTCAAAAGCAGATACATCCTCCATCGGAACAATAAAAAACACCAAGGGTGATGTCACAGTTGTCCGCAACGCTGCCCAAACGCCTGTCCATATCGGTGACCGGCTTTATCCAGAGGATGTTCTGCAAACCGGTACAAACAGCTCTACAGGCATTATCTTGGAAGACAATACGATGTTATCACTGGGTCCTGACACCGAAATCATCATCAGCGATTATGTGTTTGCACCTGAAAAAGGCCTGTTTTCCATGGTCATCCAAATGATCAAAGGCACTGCCTCCTATCTTTCAGGCATCATCGGACAACAGTCACCTGAAACGGTTGAGTTCCAGACACCGGACGCAACCATCAATATTCGCGGCACCCAATTTCTGGTCAAGGTGGAAATATGAAAAAAATCATCTCATTTTTCATCAGTTCAGCCTTTTTTCTGGCAGTCATCGCCTGTGGAACCAAAAGCACCGTGGTCCTGGTCCCGGATCCTGACGGACGGGTCGGAAAACTGGAAGTGACAAACCAGGGCGGGACACAGACTTTAGACCGAGCCAATCAATCGGTACAAATAAAAAACAAGAAAACAGCCCCCGGGATCCCGACAAAACTCAGTCACGATGAAATCACTGCCGTATTTTCAGATGCATTGGCTGCCCAACCCCTGCCTCCGGCAAAATTTATCCTTCATTTTCTGCCGGATTCAAATCTGTTGACACAAGAATCAGAAAAGCTTCTCCCGCAAATCATTCAGACCATTCTGAAGCGCAAATCAAATGATATTGTCATATCGGGCCATACCGACACAACGGGCACAAAAGAGTATAATTATCAG
>JAABSO010000050.1 GCA_011390335.1 Desulfotignum sp.
CGGGTGGATGCACAGATTGCAATGGTGGAGAAAGGGCATCTCCCGGTTGACCATGGGAAGAGATCTTTCAGGTGAATTTCAGTACGGCGATGATAATACCGGCAACGGTCAGGGTCAGGCCGAATGACCAGCGCATGAACCGGTCGAGGCGGACGGTCAGGACATCAAAGCGTTTGTCCATTTGTTCAAAGCGCCTTTCCACCTGCTCAAAGCGTCTGTCCATGTTGTGCTGCAGGGACTCGAACCGTTTATCTATCTGCTCAAATCGTTTTTCCATGTTGTGCTGCAGGGATTCGAAACGTTTGTCCACCTGCTCGAAGCGTTTGTCCATGTTGTGCTGCATGTCTTCGAAGCGTTTATCCATCTGCTCGAACCGCTTTTCCATCATGGCAAAGCCCTGCTGCATCAGTTCCCGCTGGTGTCTGAGTTCTTCTTCCACCTTGAGCATGCGGGTGCGCAGTTCCAGATCATAAACCCCGGGTTTCTGTTCCGGCAGCATTTCCGTCAGCCAGGCTTCAAACTGAGCTTTGATGAAATCCATGTCTTCTTTTGCCAGGGGCATTGTATATCTCCTTGAAATATCAGGCTTAATAATTGATCATAACTGGAAATACTGATTTTTTCAAGAAATTAAACAGGTTTCAGGAATTTGTGTTTTTTTGCAACAGGTTCTGGTTACCGCTCCGGAGTTTTGCGGTGCCGCGGCATTATCTTTCCTATGATTTTTGTATACAGGGTCATGATTTCAGTGATGCCCAGGGCCATGCCTGCAGCCGGCATCAGAATCATGAACAACAATCCGGTAACAACGCAGATGACCAGAGCGGAAACAGGGTCTGCAAACTGGATCATGCCTGCCAGGCCCTGGCGGACCCAGAAAAGCACCCCCCCCATGAACAGGCTGACCAGGAACAGCTTGAGCAGGAAAAGATAGACATGGTGTTTGCCGGTGTTTCTGCTTTTTTTGTTCCAGGATTCAAACAGGGCAAAGGCGGAAAAAATTACGGTCAAAGAAAGCCCCAGGGCAACCCCCCGGGGGCCCAGCACCTGCATGCACAGGTAGATAACCGGCAGCCCTGCCAGCATGCATCCGGTGGAAACCAGGGCTGGAAACAGGGTGTTTTCAAGGGCGTAAAATCCCCTGGCCACAAAGGTCTGGGCGGAAAAGGCAAAGGCCCCGGCCATGAAAAACGGCAGGATACCTGCAGTGGTCCGGGTGGCGGCGGCATCAAATTCACCCCGCTGGAACAAAAGCAGCACAATTTCATGGCGCAGCACAATGAAGAGAACGGAAAACGGAATTACCAGAAAGATGAATTTCAAGGTCTGGTTGATCACCGCGTTCAACCGGTCCATGTCCCCTGTGGCGGCGATCTGGGCCATGAACGGGTAGGAGGCCATGCCGATGGCCTGGCCGAAGAACCCCACCAGGATGAACATGATGCGCACCGCATAGTTCATGGCGGCAATGTGGCCGGGTTCCAGAAATGATCCGAAAAATTTCATCAGGATTTCCGTGGAAAAGGTGACGGTTAGTCCAACCATGAAGGGCAGGGTGATCAGCACATATTTTTTGAAATCCGGGTGGAAAAAATCCATGACAAACCAGTACCGCAGCCCCTGTTTTTTCGCCCCTGCCCACTGCAGCAGGAAATTGCCGGCAAATGCCCCTGCCAGGACCCCCCAGGCAAACCCTTCCATGCCGATATACGGGTATAAAAAAAGGCCGCCGCAGATGATGCCCAGGTTGTAAATCAGCGGGGCCAGGGCAGGGATGAAAAATTTTTCCTTTGCAAACTGCACTGCCATGAACAGCCCCCCGGCAAAAAAGAAAAATTGAGCCGGCAGAATGATGCGGGTCATGCGCACGGCCAGGGCAAAGGTGGCTTCATCCTGGATGCCCGGTGCCAGGATACCCACAAAAAACGGGGTCCAGATCATGGCGAAGGCAATGCCGGCTCCCAGTATCAGGCCGAACCCGTTGAACACCAGAGAAAACACCTTAAACCCTTCTTTTTCTTTTCCCCGGGCGAGATATCCGGCAAAAATAGGGATAAAGGTGATGGATAAGAATCCGCTGGCCACCACATGGTTGAGGATCTCCGGCAGGGCAAAAGCGATCTGGTAGGCATCCACACCCGGTCCGGCCCCCCCGGCCCAGGCAATGGCCATTTCCCGCACAAGACCGATCACCCGGCTGGCAAACACCGAAGCCATCATTATAAAGGAGGCAATGCCGATTTTTTTGAATATGGAAGTAGATATGGTCATGGCTATTCAGGGATGTATCACAGGCGTGGGACAAAGGGAAGAGTATCTGGTTTAAAAGCTGTTAGCTGTTAGCTATTAGCTTTTAGCTGTTAGTCTAAGAGGGAGTGGAAAGGGAAGTTTTTGGAACTTTAGGTATGGGAGAAGCCCTGTCATTTAACACCACAGGGGTAAAGAATCACAAAGTATTTCCTTTCTGATGAACGCTTTGGACTTAACGTCCAGACAACCAGGGTGGGAGCATTCAAAAGCTAAAAGCTAACCGCTAACCGCTAAAAGCTAAACAAATTGTTTGAGTAATGCCTGCCATTAATGGTATATTGCATATTTTTAAAGTGTGACAGAGTGTGACAGATAAAGTAAGGCAGAAAATTTGACACAAATAAGATCAGCAGCATGTGAACGCCTGTGGCCGGCCAATGCGTGATATGAAGATCCAGTGAATGATATGAACACACAGCACAGTATGAACACACAGCACAGTATGAAGACACTGCACAGAGAATACCTGGTGGAAAAAACCCGCATCGGATTTATCAAGTTCATATTTGAAGCCTATGAAGGGGTTGCCGTGATCACCACCCTGGATGCGCAGACCGGCCATGTGCGTATGGCCATTGCACCGGGCCTGGCAGAGGATGCCTTCAGGATCATTGCAGACCTGAAAAAGGATTTTGCATTTCATGCAGTATAACGGGTATGCCTATATCAACACCATCGGGTGCCAGATGAACGTCTATGATTCTGAAAAACTGGCCGCGATCCTCAAAGCCTTAGGGTTCAGCCATACCACTGATATGGACAAGGCAGATATTGTGGTGTGCAACACCTGCTCCATCCGGCACAAAGCAGAGGAAAAAGCCTTCAGCTTTCTGGGCCGATTTGCCAAGGCAAAGCGCAATAAGCCCCATCTGCTCACGGTAATGGCAGGATGCGTGGCCCAGCAGGAAGGGAAAAACGCCTTCAAACGCGTGCCCCATCTGGACCTGGTCCTGGGCACCCAGGCATTTTCCCGGTTTGGACAGCACATTGCAGCGCTGCAGTCCGGCCGCCGGCAGATTGTGGACATTGATCCCTCGGATGTGATCTTTGAGACCATGCCGGACAAAGCAGATATCAGCGAAAACCAGGTGTCCAGGTTTGTCACCATCATGCAGGGGTGTGACAATTTCTGCACCTATTGCGTGGTGCCCTATGTCAGGGGCAGAGAAAGAAGCCGGGCCTGGGAATCCATTGTGGAGGAGATCCGGATTCTGGCGGACACAGGGGTGCGGGAAATTACCCTGCTTGGCCAGAATGTCAACTCCTATAACCGCAGGGAAGGCGGCATCTCCTTTGCCGATCTTTTGGAAAAGGTTGCCCGGGTGGCAGGCATATCCCGTATCCGGTTTGCCACCTCCCATCCCAAAGACCTGTCCTGCGAACTGATCCAGGCCATAACAGACCTGGACAAGGTATGCTCGCATCTGCATCTGCCGGTGCAGTCCGGATCTGACAGGATCTTGAAAAAAATGAACCGCGGATATACAAGAGAGATCTATCTGTCCCGGATCAATGATCTGAAAAAAGCCTGTCCCGGCATTGCCCTTTCCACGGACATCATCGTGGGATTTCCCGGAGAAACCCGCACCGATTTCAATGACACCATGTCCCTGCTGACAGAGGTCGGGTTTGATTCCATATTTGCCTTTGCCTATTCAGACCGGTCATCCGCCCCTGCTTCCAAATTTGCAGACCAGGTGGATGAAAAGGAAAAAATGGACCGGCTCAATCAGCTTTTGGCGCTGCAGGACCGGGTGACGGAAAATAAAAACAAACAGGTGAAAGGACAGGTGGTGCAGGTGCTGGTGGAGGGTGTGAGCACAAAACAGCATGTGGACTTTGTGAAAACATCGGACAACATGCAGCAGATGACAGGCAGAACCGCATCCAACAAAGTGGTGCATTTTCCATCTGATACAGCCGGCATTGGCGATCTTGTGGATATCCAAATCACAGATGCCTATCTGCATTCTCTGTGGGGAAAGCCCCTGGAGCGGCAGACTTCATGAAAAACAAATCGAATAAGATCGGCAGAAATGCACTGTGCCCCTGCGGCAGCGGGAAAAAATACAAACATTGCTGCCGGAACAGCAAAAAGGAAATTTCTGTGAAAGAAACATATAAACAGCAGTATGATATTATCTTAAAAACCCCGAAACAGGTGGAAGGCATCCGAAAAGCCGGTGTGCTGCTGATGCAGATCATGGCAGGGGTGGAAAAGATGATCGCCCCCGGGCTTGTCACCGAAGAGATCAACACCTTTGTCCATGAACAGACCATAAGGGCCGGGACCATACCCGCCCCCCTCAACTACCGGGGATTTCCCAAGAGTGTGTGTGTTTCGGTCAACGAGGTGATCTGTCACGGTATTCCGGGCGAAAAGGTCCTGCAGGATGGTGATATCGTCAATGTGGATATCACCCCTGTTCTGAACGGGTATTATGCTGATGCCAGCAAAACCTTTTTTGTGGGCACACCGGGGCCGGATGCAAAAAAGATTGTGTCCATTGCGGCAACCTCCCTGAAAAAAGGCATACAGGCGGTGGCCCCGGGTGCTACTTTGGGGGATGTAGGGCATGCCATCCAGAGTTATGCCGAAGGAAAAGGGTGCTCTGTGGTGCGGGAGTTTGTGGGCCACGGCGTGGGTATCGATTTTCATGAACAGCCCCAGGTGCTGCATTTCGGATCTCCGGGCAAAGGGGTGGTTCTGGTGCCGGGCATGGTGTTCACCATTGAGCCCATGATCAATCTGGGGAAAAAAGAGCTGCATGTGCTGCCCGACAAATGGACTGCGGTGACCAATGACGGGTCGTTGTCGGCGCAGTTTGAGCAGACCATTCTGGTGACGGAAACCGGGTATGAGAGCCTCACTCCTTATGACCTTTAACCCGGGGGCAAGCATCTGCGGCAGCGGCAGATAGGTTCAGGTGTTTTGAGAGGGGAATCGTCAGGCGGGTTTCAGTTTTCAGGTAACAACCTACGGTCTAAAGTCTAAAAGCTAATGGCTAACAGCTAACATCTAAAGTTGATTATGAGGGTCGCACCCGTGTCTGGCAGTCCCTGCTGCCCGCACCTTGTTTGCACCGGTTGACACGGTGTAAGGCATGCCCCGCTAAACGGCAAAAACTCCGGTCCGGTTGGTCCTCAGACAGTTTGCCGTTCTTAACGCCGGGCATGCCAACACCGTGTAACAACCGGCTGCAAAATACGGTGCAGACACCAGGCACCGCCACCCACTACTCGGTAATACCAAGTTGAACCATCCCGAATAAATATCCTGGCCCAGAGGACCAGGCTTTAGGCTTGCTGCCCCCCATAGGGGGGCTAAACGCAAGCTAAGGAATTATCCCATTTTATATGGCAGAGCCTATCGGCTCTGACCTGACCCACAGGACCAGGTTTTCCATGTTAGAATAAATTCCCTCAGTGGATCTGCAGTCCCGGTTTTTGGTTCTTTGTTATCATCAAAAACAACCCTTCCTGGCTATTTCGTGCAACCAGACCGAACAGCAATTCGTGTGAATAAATCAAAAATATGTATTGGATAATCACATATGGATGGGGCGCTGCCTGATTTGACTAAGCCCCCTGCATGTGCCTTGTGACCAGGCCGTCAGATGATAATCTCGGGCAGGGCACAAGGCACATGCAGGGGGCGGGCATCAATGAATCGAACAGCCGGAAGTAGATATTTCGCATATCTTTGTTGCAAATTTTTTGCACAGAGCCGGGTCTGTTTTGTGGATGTAAACCTGTCCGTCTTTGTCCATTCCCCGGATTTTTGCATCATAGAGAAACCATGTGAGCAGGTTTTCGCTGATTGTGTCTCTGTTGATGCACAGGTCGGGGACAGGGGATTCTCCAGTGCCTGGGGCAGGATTGGAAATATTTTCCGATGCAGGAATGCTTGATGATAGTGTAATATCGGTCGAAGCAGAAAAGGCAGAAACACCAGGTGGCGGGGATTGGGGTGCTGGCAGGCCCTGGCCCATGTCGATGCGGTGTTTGATGTAGTTGAGGATCCGGCACAGCCGCAGCAGGGTGACGGCCTGGAGGCGGGAGGTGGTGTGGTCCAGGGGAAAGGCGGTGGCGCGCATCAGGGAGAAATTTTCCGGCAGAATGCCCAGGGTGCGGCAGCGGTCATAATCCCGGCTCCCGGGGGCGGGGTAGAAAATGGACAGGCCGGCCAGGGTGGGCCGGGCGGCCAGATATAACAGGTCCTGGAGGGAAGCTTCCGGGGTCTGGTCCGGTGCCCCGGCAATGATATAGGATACGCAGGAAAGGTTTTTTTGTCTGGCCAGGGCAACGGCCCGGTCATGGGCGGCTCGTACATCCGGTCGGCTGAATCGTTGCAGTTGTGTTCTGGAGGCAGCGCCCAGGGACAGGTTCAGGGTTTTGAAGCCTGTGGCTGCCATGGCTGTGATGATCTCTTCATCCAGGGACGGGGGATACAGGCCGTTCATGGCCCGCAGTTCCACATTTTTATCTGGGAATATTTTTCTGATGCCGGCCAGAAGTGCCAGAAACCAGGGCTTGTCAAGGCTGAGGTTTTCATCTTCAAAATCGATGAACCCGATATCTTGCCTGTGGGCCTGGCTTTGTATTTCCTGGAGCACCCTGGATACCGGCCGCCGGCGGAATTTTCCATGGGCCGATGTGGCGGAAACCGAGCAGTAGGAGCAGGGCATGGGGCACCCCCGGCTGGCGACGATGACCAGGGCATCCTGGTTTTTGCGGCGGTAATAGCCTTGGTTTTTCTGGTCCGGCACGGGCAACCGGGACAGGTCCGCTGTCCAGTGGGGGGGATTGATTTTGATTTTTCCGGCATCCTGGAATGCTATCCCCGGGATCTGGTCAACCGGCGTGCCATGTTCCAGGGCCCGGCACAAAAGGGGCAGGGTTTCTTCGCCTTCGCCCCGGAGCACATAATCCACAGAGGGTGAGGCTATAACTGCTTCAGGAAACAGGGTAGGGTGGTGGCCCCCCATGACAATGGAGATGTCCGGGTTCCATTTGCGGATGGTTGCCGCTGTTGCCATGGCAGTGGCATGGTACGGGGAGAACAGAGAAGATATCCCCACCAGGAACGGCTTTAGTTTCTGCACGGTGCGGGCGATGTGTTCAAAGCTGTATCCAAAGTGGCGGAACTGGTGGAACAAGCAGAACAGGGACTGGTCCGGCCGGCCGTAAAACGGGGTAAGATAGGCAAACGCATCCGGCAGTGCCAGGGGTTTTGCCTTGTTTGTGGCCAGGCTGTCCAGGATCGTTGCATCATACCCGTGCGCTTTGAGGCTGGCAGCCATGGACAGCAGCCCGTAAGGGATGGTGCGTTTTTTTGTGAGATAAAAATCTGCAATAGGCGGCTGGACCAGAACAACCAGAGCCATGGCGATCAGGTGACCTTGGGGAACATGGCAATGAACACCAGGCTGAGCAAAGGAATAAATGCCGTGTAAAGCAGAACCGTTTCAATGCTGTACATATCCGCCAGTTTGCCCACAGCAGGGGATAAAGCTCCCCCTAAGCCATAGGCAAGTCCCATCATCAGGCTGGAAACCATGGCCCTGGACCGGGGCACCAGTTTCTGGGCCATGACCACCCCTAAGGGCAGGGAAGCCAGCACAAAAAATCCGGCAAAAAATGCGCCCACAAACACATAAGGACCCGGCAGATACAGATACAGCATCAGGGCCGGGGCCATGAGCAGGTGGGAGATGAAAAAGATCTTTTTGAACCCGGTGCGGTCAGCCAGATACCCTGCCAACAGCCCGCTCAGGGTGCCGGCCACAATGAAAAACGCCACAATCAGCCCCACACTGGGCAGGGGGTGGCCCGTGTCCGCCAGGTAAATGGGCATGAAAGTCATGAAAGCCTGGCCGGTGATTGCCCGCAGGAACATGACCAGCCAGATGAGAAATATGGTCTTGTACACAGGGCCCAGAGTGACTTTCAGGGATTTGAAAAACCCTAAGTGGGAGAGATTTTCACTCTGTGGCCTGGGCAGGTATTTGAGGCAGAACAAAAATGCAATCACCCCCAGGATCATGGTCCAGGGCATGGCCTCCAGGCCGAAATGCGCCACATACCAGGTGATGAACACAGGGCCTAAGGCAAAGGCCAAAGTGCCGCCGGTGTTGTAAATGGACAGGCAGAAACCGGTCCTGTTGCCGCTGTACAACGGCACCATGCCGGTGGTGGCCGGGTGGAACATGGAAGATCCCAGAGATCCCAGGCACAGTACCAGCAAAAGAACCCAGAAATTGGGGGCCAGCCCGGAAAACGGGATGCAGAAAAACGCCAGAAACAGCCCGGTGAAGATGAACCACCGGCTTTCATACCGGTCCGACAGATACCCCACCACCGGCTGGATCATGAAGGCCAGCAGCCGTACAAGGCCCGTAAGCAGCCCCACCTGGGTCAGGGTAAGCCCCAGCTTGTCTACAAAAGCGGGCAGGAGCGGTGCAAAAAAAGAGGAGTAAAAATCACCGGAAAAATGCACCAGGGTGATCACCAGGACAATACCGTAGTTAACCCGGTTATCAGGAGCAGATATGTCTGCAGATTTCGGGCGTATGGAGTCAGGATCGGTCATGGGTTAATTTTTCAGGCTGTGGATGGGGGCCGGGATTCTGCCGCCGTACCGCATGAATGCATTGGTTTCCATCATATGGGGTACTGCCATGATCTTTGCTTCCCCTAAGAGTCCGCCGAAATACACGCTTTCTCCGGCCTTTTTGCCGGGCACCGGGATGATGCGGCAGGCCGTGGTCTTGGCATTGATCATGCCGATGGCCATCTCATCGGCAATGATGCCGGCCAGGGTCTCTTCTGTGATGTCACCGGGCACCGGCACCATGTCCAGCCCCACAGAGCACACCGATGTCAGGGCTTCGAGCTTTTCCAGGGACAAATACCCCTGGTGGGCTGCATGGGCGATGTTCAAATCTTCGCTCACCGGTATGAATGCCCCGCTCAATCCCCCCACATGGGAGGAGGCAAATGCCCCGCCTTTTTTAACGGCATCATTGAGCATGGCCAGGGCCGCTGTGGAGCCGGGCACCCCGATGTGGCTGAGCCCCAGGGCCTGGAAAATCTCGCCGATGCTGTCCCCCACCGTGGGGGTGGGCGCAAGAGAAAGATCCACCACCCCGAACCGCACATCAAGGTTTTTTGCCACCTCCCTGCCGATGAGTTCCCCCACCCGGGTTACCTTGCACGCGGTTCTTTTGATCACTTCGGCAATGTTGCCCAGGGTCATGGGGCCGTTCTCCAGGTGCCGTTCGATGGCCCGTTTCACCACGCCCGGTCCGGATACCCCCACGTTGATCACCGCATCCGCCACCCCCACCCCGAGGTAGGCCCCGGCCATAAAGGGCATGTCTTCAGGGATATTGGCAAATACGCACAGCTTGGCACAGGCCAGGCCGTCCGCATCTGATGTGAGTGCTGCGGCCTGCTTAATGGCCCGGGACATCTGGAGCACGGCATCCATATTGATGCCGGCCTTGGTGGTGGCCACATTCACCGAGGCGCACACCCGTTCGGTTTGGGCCAGGGCCCGGGGCAGGGCCGCAATCAGGGCAAGGTCCCCTGTTGCCATGCCTTTTTCCACTAAGGCTGAAAACCCGCCGATAAAATCGATGTCCACAGTTTTGGCAATATCATTGAGTTCATGGGCGATTTCCACCATCTGGTCAGAGGAAAAAGCCGCCCCCACCAGGGCGATGGGGCTGATGGAGATGCGTTTGTTCACCACCTGGATTCCATATTTGTCCCCCACTTCGTCGCACACCGATTTGAGGGAGGCTGCATGGGTGAGGATCTTTTTGCGGATATTGTGCCTGAAGGTGCCCAGGTCATGGCTGATGCAGTCAAACAGGTTCACCCCCAGGGTGACGGCCCGGACATCCAGGTGTTCGTTTTTCACCATTTCTATGGTGGAGATGATTTCATGGTCTTCAAACATGGTGGTTCCTTGGGTTAAATTTTGTTGATGGCATCAAAAATGTTTTTGTGCTGGATCCGGATGTCCAGGCCCAGTTCCGTGGCCTTTGTGCGCAGGTCGGCAAACATGGTGGCACTGTCCAGATCCGGTGTCACCCACACCTGGTAGGACATGACATTGTTTCTGGGATCAGGCCCGCCCTTGAACACGGCCTTGAGGTTGATGATGTTGCCGTGATGTCGGGCGATGATTGCGGAAAACCTTGCCACCAGGCCTTTCTGGTCCGGGCCGATGGTGGTGATCAAAAAAATGTCTCCTTTGCCGTCCATGGCGCTGCCGTTGTTTTCATCCAGGTCATTGACATGGATGACCAGGCCGGTGTCTTTTGTCTGGTCATCCAGGGTGGCCTGGAGGCTGTCCTTGTCCAGGGACAGGGGCGATTCCACCAGGAAAAAACCGGCAAACTGGTCCTGGAGGATCATCTGGTTCACATTTTCCAGGTTGCATTCCAAAGCAAACAACACCTGGGTGACATGGGCGATGATGCCGGGCCTGTCCTTGGCCAGCACCGTGATGATAAGCTTGTTCATGGGTTACCTTCCTGCCGCATCACGCAGTTTTGCGATGGTGTCGGCATAGTCCGGCGTGTTGAAAACAGCGGATCCTGCCACAAAACATGCAGCCCCGGCCTGTGCCACCAGATCGATGGTGTCTAAGTTGATGCCGCCGTCCACCTGGATAAGGGCATCGGAATCCTGCTCTTTGAGCAGCCGGGAAAGTGCCTGTATCTTTGCAATGCTGGACTGGATGAATTTCTGGCCCCCGAACCCCGGGTTCACGCTCATGATCAGGACAAAATCCAGCTGGTCCACGATATGCGCAATGGCAGACAGGGGGGTGGCAGGGTTCAGGGCCACCCCGGCCCTGACATGGTGTTCCCTGATGAGCTGCAGGGTCCTGTGCAGGTGGGGGCAGGCTTCTGCATGCACGCTGATGTAATCCGCCCCTGCTTTTGCAAAATCCGGAATTATGAGATCCGGGGTTTCGATCATCAGGTGGACATCCAGGGGCAGGGCGGTGGCCCTTTTGCAGGCCTCCACAATAATGGGGCCGTAGGTGATGTTGGGGACAAACTGTCCGTCCATGACATCGATGTGTATCCAGTCGGCACCGGCTTTTTCCACCGCACTGACCTCTTTGCCAAGGCAGGTAAAATCAGCTGAAAGAATGGATGGGGCAATGAGTTCCATGTTGCGCTCCTGTATCATACCCCGGCTGCTGCACCAAGGGTCATATGTTGTATAAAAAAGCCTACCATAGTGGTTATTTTTGATGGAATCAATGTTTTTATGAAAGCCTTCATCCGTCAGTACTCAGTCATCAGCTACCACTAAACAATCACAAATTTCCCCCAGCTGGTGACTAAAAGCTAACAGCTAACAGCTAACAGCTTCCTGAGACACCCTTGTAAGCCGTGCCGCAAAAAAACCGTCCATACCCGTAGTCTCGGGAAAGGTTGTAAAAAATTTGTCACAGGCACGCCCGTAAAAATGGCCCATGGGAACCAGGGCATAGTCTTTGCGGGCTTTCAAAAATGCGGCAATCACCGCCTCATTTTCCTCTTTTTCACAGGAACACACCGCATACACAAGGGTTCCTCCGGGTTTGACCAGGTTTGCGGCCCTGTTGAGCAGCCGTTTCTGTCTGGCCGCCATCCTCTGGATATCCTGCACAGACCGCTCCCATTTGGCATCCGGGTTTCTGCGCAAAACCCCGAGCCCTGTGCAGGGGGCATCCACAAGCACCCGGTCGAAAAATTTAGGAAAATCAGAGATATCCGCCTTGAGCAGGTCCAGAACCTGTGTTTCGACACTGGTGATGCCCAGGCGCTGTGCTTCAGATGAGAGCTGGGCCAGCTTGGTTTCTTCCGTGTCCACGGCAGTGATCTGCCCGGTGTTCTCCATGAGCTGGGCCAGGTGCAATGATTTTCCCCCGAGCCCGGCACAGGCATCCAGGATGGTTTCCTCCTTTTGCGGGTCCAGTATCCGGGAGACCAGCTGGGCTGCCTCGTCCTGGATTTGAAAAAGTCCGCTGGCAAACCCGGTGAGATCTTCCACATGGATGCCGGCACCTGCCAGCAGAATTCCGTCCGGACTGAACGGGGTAAAATCGATCTTATGGCCGGCGTCTGTCAGTAGCCGGCCCAGTTCGGCGCGGCTGGTTTTCAGGGTGTTGGTGCGCAGGGTGACCGGCGGGATGCGGTTAACGGCCCGGCACAGCTCCAGGGTGGTGTCAGGGCCGTACCGGTCCAGCCAGCGCTGCGCAAGCCACAGGGGAATGGAATGGACCACACTGATATGTTCCACAAGATTTTTGTGTTGATCCGGCCACACCAGAGAATCAAACCCCCTGGCCGCATTTCTGAGCACGGCATTCACAAATCCGGCAATTTTTTTCCCTCCCTGGGCCTTGGCCAGATCCACAGCCGTGTTTATGGCGGCAAAATCAGGCACCCTGTCCAGAAACCGCAATTGAAACACAGCCATGCGCAGAATATAGAGGACAGAGAGGTCCATGCGGGCAATTTTTGTGTTGGAAAAGGTCTGGATGATGAAATCCAGATAATTGCGGTGGCGCAGCACCCCGAACACAATGGCATGGCAAAGGTTTTTGTCCTGCTGGGTCAGGCCTGCCAGCTGGGGGCGAAAGGCATCTAAAGCCCGGTCCAGGGTGGTCTTTTTTTTGGCAGCGTGCAGCAGGATATGCAGGGCTGTCTTGCGGGTGTCCATGGCCATGGATCACGCAAACCGTGCAGGCAGGTCAATGGGATGTCCCCGCAAAAATGCGTCTGCAGCCATCCGTTTGCCCGAGGTGCCCATGATCTCCTGGATGATCACCCTTCCTTTGCCTGCAGCCACATGGATGCCCTGGTCGTCCAGGGCACAGACGGTTCCAGGAAGGGCAGGGGTGTCCTCGCCAATATCCCCATCTTCGGTTGCAGCCGCAAAAATCTTCAGACGGGTGTCGCCAAGATGTGTGAATGCCCCGGGCCACGGGTTCATGGCATTGATATGGGCAACCACCTGTCGGGAGGAGAGGGCCCAGTCTATGCAGCCGTCCTGTTTTTTGAGCATGGGGGCATAGGATGCCTTGTCATGATCCTGGGGGGTAGGGGTCAGGCGGTTGCTGTTGAGCTGGTCAATGGTAGTAATTATCAGGTCCGCCCCCATGGCAGAGAGCCGGTCATGCAGGTTCTGGGCCGTGTCCTCCGGATGTATGGGGGTTGCTGCCTGCAGCAGCATGTCACCGGCATCCAGGTCTTTGGCCATGACCATGGTGGTGATTCCGGTCATCTTTTCCATGTTCCGGATGGCAGCCTGGATAGGGGCGGCCCCCCGGTACTTGGGCAGCAGGGAGGCATGGATGTTCACCGGATATTTATTGGGGATATCCAGCATGCGCTGGGACAGGATCTGGCCGAATGCTGCCACCACAAAATAGTCCGGTGCAAGGGCGGACAGGCGCGCAGCCGCGTCATCAGTGTTGCGTTTTTCCGGCTGAAAAATATCCAGCCCCAAAGCCCGGGCCGCTTTTTTCACCGGCGGGGGCGCAAGTTTTCTTCCCCTGCCTTTGGGCCGGTCCGGCTGGGTGACCACCAGGCAGATCTCAAAATCGGTGCGTGCTGCCAGGGCCTGTAACGGGGGAACGGCAAAATCCGGGGTGCCCATGAAAACAATGCGGGTTCTGCTGGTATCTGTCATGATGCCTGGGCTTCTTTCATTTGTTTGAAGATCCGTTTTCTATACATGGCCCGCTTTAAGGCGCTGATCCTGTCAATGAACAAAATTCCGTCCAGATGGTCGATCTCATGCTGCATGATCACGGCTGGCAATCCCCGGACTTCAAATTCCAGTTCTTTGCCGTCCATGTCCTGTGCCCGGACCCGGACCGTTTCATACCGCTTGACATCTGCTCTGAAATCCAGAACACTCAGACACCCCTCGTCTTCGGAAAGATAGCTGCCTGAGGCTTCTATGATTTCCGGATTGATGAGGGCGGCAATTTCTCTTTTGGTGCCGTCATCTTCCGGATCAGCCGCCGTTGGATTGTACACCAGTATGCGCTTGTTCACCCCCACCTGGGGTGCGGCAAGCCCCACCCCGGATTCATGGAACATGGTTTCTCCCATGTCCTGGATCAGTTCACGGATTTCTTCGTCAATGGTTTCCACTTTGGCAGAGGGCTGTGACAACGATTTTTCAGGATATGTGATGATTTTCAATAAAGCCATTTTTTGTGAGTATATCCTTTGCAGTATCAATATCTTTTTGGATCTGGTTGGACAATTCCCTGATATTGGAAAATTTTTTTTCATCTCTGAGCCGGGCCACCATGTTCACCCGGATTCTTGTGTCGTAAATATCCTTATCAAAATCAAGGATATGCACCTCGATGGTGAATATATGGTCATCAAAGGTGGGGGAAAAACCGATATTGGCCACCCCCATGAAGTTGCCGTGAACGGTTTCCACGGTAACGGCATATACCCCGAACCTGGGGCACAGCTCATCATGCAGCTTGATATTGGCAGTGGGAAATCCCAGCTGGCTGCCGCCCCTGCTGCGGCCCTTTACCACTTTGCCCCGGATCTGATAGTGGCGGCCCAAATATTTTTTGGCCTGTTCCACCCGGCCGTCCATGACAATTTCCCTGATCCGGGTACTGGAGATGCGGTCTGACTTGTCCGGCGCATCACTGATCCAGTCCGCCACAATGGTTTCAAATCCCAGGATCCGGCCCTTTTCCTTTAAAAGATCAATGTTGCCTGTCCTGTTTTTCCCGAATGTATAATCTGGTCCTATGATGATCGCTCTCATGCCGATTTTATTCACCAGGATCTCAGAGATAAAATCATCGGCGGAGATGGCGGCAAATTCCTTGTCAAATTTGAGGCAGACCACCACACCAATGCCTGATTGCGCCAGAAGCTCCATTCTCTGGTCATGGCGGGTGATCAAGGGCGGACTGGAAATGCCCAGTGCCCGCAACGGGTGGGGCTCGAATGTCAGGGCCACAGAGGTGCCCGAGATTTCATCCGCTTTTTTGATCACCTGGTGAAGCAGTGCCTGGTGCCCCTTGTGCACACCATCAAAATTGCCGATGGTGACCACCGCATTTTTGAACGGCGTGGGAATCTGATCCAGAGTTTCAACTAATTGCATATTTCCCTTTACAACGGTAATAATATTCTTGACAAAACCTACAAACACATATATATATCCCAACCATCGCTTTTACGCAATGCATAAATTGCCGGCGGCAGAGCGGTCAAAAGATGTGCCGAAGTGGCGGAATTGGTAGACGCACCAGTTTCAGGGACTGGCGAGCGCACGCTTGTGGGAGTTCGAATCTCCCCTTCGGCACCATCTTTCCTTTCAGATCCAAAGCCGAAGTGGTGGAATTGGTAGACACGCTAGACTTAGGATCTAGTGCCGCAAGGCGTGGAGGTTCAAGTCCTCTCTTCGGTACCAAGCAATAAAGACGGGCGTTTCAGGGATTTTTAAGTGAATTTCTGGAAGGCCCGTTTTTTGTTGGTGAGACATTTTAATGCGGTTTTTAATGTGGTTTGGTTTTAATGCGGTTTCAGGGCTGCAAACCACATTAAAAAAACGGATGTCCTCCAGGCAAAAAAACCTGCACCTCATAAACCAGGTCCGGAAAAAAGCTTCGCTGAATCAATGGTTTTTCAATTGCCGGGGTATTGCCCACCACTTTTTTGCTGTGCGTGCCCGTTTGGAATAGTTCAACCCGTTTTGCACTCAGCATCCCGGATCTGCCGCAAAGATACTTTGTACAAAGACTATGCTGAGCCAGAACATATCCCTGGTCGCCTGCCTTGGTGTACCAATATTCAGCTTGTTTATAATCTTGGGCTATTCCTTCACCATTTTTATACATTACAGCAAGATTATTTTGAGCTACAGCAAAGCCCTGTTCAGCAGCTTTGCCCCACCAATCAACAGCCTGTTTGTAGTCTTGAGCGACGCCTTGGCCGTCGTTATAATTCTCCCCAAGGAAAGCCTAAGCAGCAGCATGCCCCTGTTCGGCAGCTTTTTCATACCAGTGCGCGGCCTGTTTGTGGTCTTGGGTAACACCCCTGGAATTTTTCATACACCCACCCACGAAAAAACTGAGCATCAGCATCACCCCTTTCGGACCTCTTCAGCATATCCTAAAATTCACCGGAAAAAACAGGTTGATTTACCACATAAATGACCATGGAAGCCAGCAGGATCTTTCTCATGATATTGCTTCTCTTGAAAAA
>JAABSO010000051.1 GCA_011390335.1 Desulfotignum sp.
GGACATTGGATTTTTCCAGAGCACGGTGTTTGATTTTCACGGCATTCACTGGCATTTCATCCCTGGGATCACCGGTATAGGCATACAGATTCTCCCCCTGTTGTTCAATTTTCTGCCGGTCTGCAAAATCCACCACATCCAGGGTATCCACCAGATCGCCGTTCACAAATATTTCACCGATTTCATTGATATTAATGGTTTCCGTGCCGGCTTCAGCCAGGTCGATAAGGATGGCACCACCCTGGCCCATGACCGGATTGCCGTTCATGTCCACAAGAATGCCTTCATTGTTCAACACAAAATTACCGGTGCGGGTATAAAAAATCCCCTGGGCAGTATCCACCTTGAAAAAACCTTGCGTTGCCAGGGCAACATCAAAGGGATTACCGGTGGTGACAATGTCTCCCTGGGAAAAATCCTGGTTCAATTGTGCCTTGAACTGCCGGTCAAAACTGATGAAATCTTTTTTAAATGCCGTGGTGTCCACATTGGCCAGGTTGTTGGAAACCGCCTCCAGTTTTCTTTCCTGCCGCAGTCCCCCCTGTACCGGTCTGGTCATTTCAAGAATCATGGTTCCTAAAATCTCCTTGTCATCTAAAATTGTCTGCTTTCTTGTCAGGCCATCATTACAAACCCTGAATATCTGTCATAAAATTCCCCGGTTTTCGAGCCCCTTGAGCAGCAAGCTTTCCCGAACACCGCCCATGGAGGTGTCCCATAAAAGCGTACGCTGCTGTAGCAAATATGCAGTACAAACCTGTTCTGATTAAGGATAAAGCAATTTGAATGCCATGATTTTCACCGGCAACGGAAAGGGCCGTCAGCTTTGTGCTTTCAGGGATCTTCGTAAAAAAACCTGTCCCGGATCCCGCGATACGTCAAAAAACCAACAGGCAGAATCTGTAAAAATTGACACGACCCAGAAATTTTTTCCCGGTTTCCCCAAGCCTCCCGGGGTGGCCTGTGACCGGACCGTCAGAGCCGGAGGGGCCGGTCCTTTATACCGGAAAAGCTATCCAGCCGGCTGGCCACCCTTTGCCCTGAGCAGACATCGCTGGGAAAAGCCCTGAGGATCTCGGCCGGGCACAGGCCACCCCGGGAGGCGGTGTTCCGAAGATTCCCCAATAAAAAAGGGTTGCTTACGAACGTCCGCCGGTGCCGGGGCCTCTTTTCTGGTTCATGCCGTACACAAAGGCCAGCAACTCCGCCACAGCCACATAGATTTGTTCAGGAATTTGCTGGTTGATCTCCAGGGTGGAGAGCACTTCCATGAGATCTGGATCATTTTTGACGGGAATACCGTGTTTTTCGGCCAGTTCAATGATTTTCAGGGCAACCTGTCCCTGGCCCTTGGCCGTGACCCTGGGGGCGGTGTCAGATTCCTTGTCATAGGTGAGGACTACAGCTTTTTTTACCGGGTCTTTTGCCATGGGATCAGATCACAATATGCAGCACCTGGTCATCTTTGCCCGTAAACAGGGTTTCCAGAAGACAATTTTGGGCAATATCTGCCGGTGCCGCCACCTGGCAGTCCATTTTCAAAAGCTGAAAATCGATGTCAGCCATCTGTTTTTTCAAAACCGGCACCAGGGATGCCACAAATGCCCGGGTTTCTTCGTCTTCCAGCAGGAATCTGCCGGTAATTGCCTTATCCAGAATGGAAACATCAGCCCGCACCGGTCCCAGACGGCTCATATCCAGAAGCAAAGACACCCGGACCATCTTTTTTTCCGGGCCGCTGTCTTTGTCCTCTCCCACATCCACCAGCAGCTGCCCTAAGGTGAACCCGGCATCTGCCAGCACAGGAAAGGGAAGTATAAACCGCCCGGATTCCGCACTCTGGCTGTTCAGCAGCTGCAGGTTCTCAAGGGTCTGCAAAAGCCCTGCTGCACCACTGGATTTTGCATCTGTTCCCATGCCCGGGGACAGGGCCTGTTTCAAAACCGCCCCTTTGAAATCTTCAGCCATCACTCTATCCAGCAGTTTTGCCACCTGCTGTTCAAACGGCAGCGGTCCCTGCTTGCCCTGCACCTGTTGGCCTGACAATTGTCTGTCCGCCCCCCGGGTTGCGGATGCAGGGTCCTGCTGCTGCAGCACAGCTGCCAGTTTTTTTTCCAGCAGCAGCCCCCCTTTGTCCATGAGCCGGGGCAAAAAAGCGTCATCCCTCCGGCTGGATTGTAACGCCATTTTTTCCAGTATATCAGAAAGCTGGGTTGTGCCGCCGGTCCGAAATAATGCGGAAAGGGTGTCCGGCCGGGAAAAAAATTGCAGCAGCGGGTCCGGGCGTGCTGTCCCGCCGGACAAAGACGGCCCTGTAAGCCTGAGTACATACCCGTTCTTCTGTGCCTGTACCTTGAGAAGGATATCTTCACCGGCATGCAGGGACACACTGGTTTTTACAGTGATCTTCTGCCCGTTGATGAGCAGCCGGGCCTGGTCCGGCGGGCCCACATGCAGCACTTTGGCCTGAACAATCCGGTTGTTTTCAAGTCCTAAAAAAGCTGCTGCCTGTCCTTTTTCACTGACAACAGCCATCTTTGAACTTGCAATCTGCACTGCGGAGATTGTCATGCCTGCTCCATTGCAATGAACTTTTCTTTCAGGTCAATGACCAGCTGGACCTCCCCTTTGGGAAGTGAAAGTTTCTGGGCAATGGTGTCAGCATCCATTTTCTGAAAATACAGGTCGATTATCTGGTTCTGCTGGTCCACAAGGGTGGTGCCTCCGGACGGCATGGGACTGGAAAAAGGCCGTACAGGCTGATCTTCCTGGAATGTTTTCTGCTGGTCTTCCAGTTTATTATGGAGGGTTTTTGCCCTGGACAACAAGAGGTTGATACTGATAATCCGCGAATCCAGGGCATCATTGAGATTCTTGATCAATCCGCGTTTTTCCCGGATCTGGCTGTCAAAACTTGCGGCAGCATTTTTTGCTTCATTTACCAGGGGAGTGAGCATCTCAATAATATCTTTTGCTGATCTGCCTGCTTTTTCATCATCCATGTTTTCCACTGCTTCTCCGGCCTGGTATGGCACTGCCGGCCGTTCATGGCTGCTGTACATAGCCCTGTCTTTAAAACTGCTGTTGATGCGCTTAAGAATCAGCCCCAAAGCAATAAACATGAAAACATTGACAATGCACAGGGCAGCAGCCAGAAATTCCAAAGAAAATACCTGCGTCATACGGTTGTATCCAAAATCCGCCCTGGTGCATCCGGATCCATGTCCATATCCTGCTGCAATCCCCGGGCATGCCGGGCTGCCTTTCGACCTCGATCATCCTGCTGCTTTTGCCTTTCTTCTCTTTTTTTCTTGAGGCGTTCTGATTCGTCAGACGCCAGCACCGTGGAATTTTTGCGTATCTCCTGGGCCTGCTGCAGAACAGCGGCCTGGTCCGGAGCTGGTTTTAAAGAATGGGCCTGCTGGCTGATTTCCTGGGCGAAACCTGACTGCTGGATTATCTGGTTATGTCCGGGAATCGTGGTCATTGGTCATTCTCCCTAACTGGTTTTAAAGGCAAGAAAACTGACGTTTTCAATAAATTCCGGAGGGAGCACCTTTTTTAATCCCGTCTCAACACCCCTGATCAGGTCGTTTTGTGTCACTGCATCTCTTTTTTCCCATACCAGGTTCTGCTGAATAGCGTCATAGATCACATCCCTGAAAAAGGCAAGGTTGCTGTTTATTTCATCATACGCCCGCCGGTCTGAATAATCAATAGAGATGTCCAGGGTGATATAGGTCATTTCCGCAGACCGGTCCGATGCCAGCACAATGAAATTTTTCAGGACCATGCTGCCGGATGTTTTTCCGGGTATCGCTGCTGTAAGATCCACGTCAAAACTGTCCACATCTATATCAATACCCTGATTGATCTGTGCCTGTTCGTGCTCAGGGAGAACATCAATAACTATTTCATCCGGGAGCATTGTCATCTGCTCATTTTTCGCCGGCAGTTCCACAGTTTCAGGATAAAACAAAAAATAGGCTGCAGGCAGGGCAATTGCCAGCACCAGCAAGGCAGATAGGGCAGCAAGCACCAGTCTTGACCTGTACCATTTTTTGCCTGTGCCGGGTGCTTCGGCTTCACTGGCCCCGACATCTGCAGGGTCTGATCTTTCCAGTACTACCTGGTCATTTTCCAGGACGGTCTGTTCCGCACCGTTGTCATCTATATCTTCATCTGCAAAATCATCTTCCAGCATATCATCAAAATCATCGCCCAGAACACTCCCCAGGATGTCTTCATCTTCCTGGTCAGCAGCCATGAGCAGGGTATCGATATCATCCTGGGAAATCAGGAGATCATCTGCATCTTCCGCCCCTTCTTTTTCCACGCCTTTTTCATCTGATTCACTGTCTTCCTCTTCCGGGTCCTGGAGCAGTGCATCAATATCATCCTGGGTAACATCATCTGCATCCGGTTCAGGCACGGGGTCTTCTCTGTTCGCTGTATCCAGATCCACCTGATTCGGTTCACCACTTTCTGTCTCTTCAACAGTGTCTGCTTCATCAAGGATCACCGGATCTGATGCTGGAATAATTTCAGGGGCATTCTGCATCAGCGTATCAAGTGTTTCCTGGGCAATCAGGCAGTCAGCAACATCTGCTGCCTGGTCCGCACCAATGACAAAACCATCCCCCGGCACCTGTGCCGGGGCGGCTTCCGAAGTTGGTGCAGATGGTGCCGACGCCGTTGTTTCAGAGAATTCAAAGGGTGGTTCCTGGTCCTGGGACGGGGTCATCAACCGGTCAATATCTGCCTGGTCAATCAGCTCTATCTCCTGATCGTCATCTTCCTGGTCATCATCCTCCAGGCCCACCGGTCCCCCGCCCAGAAGGCCGTCTATATCGTCCTGGGACAGTTCGCCCATATCGTCTTCTGGATCTTCTGTATCTTCCGCTTCTTCTCTATCTTCTGTGTCACCGGTCTGTGTATCGCCGGCATCGCTGTTGAGCAGGCTGTCTATATCATCCTGGGACAGCTCTCCGGGTTCTTCAAAATCATCCGGGTCTTCCCCGGATGTCTGGCTGCCCATGAGATTGTCAATGTCATCCTGGGACAGTTCACCCAGCTCATCTGTGTCAGATGATATATCTACGGCTTCAAGGCTTTCTTCCGCCTCTTCAAGGGAAGAGGACGCCAGGAGTTTGTCGATATCATCCTGGGATACAAGATCATCCTGGTCCTGATTGGGGTCTGCCATGGGCCACCTCTTTACGCTGTGTTTTTGGTTATGTTATCCGGTCAATAATCCTGGAGCCTGGCCCGCAGTTTCACCAGAATCCCTGTATGAATCTGACAGATACGCGATTCAGTGAGCGAGAGCACCTCTCCGATCTCTTTGAGTGTCAGCTCATCATAATAATATAATGACACCACCAATTGTTCTTTTTTGCTCAGGGTTTCAATGGTTTGGGCCAGCACCTGTTTCAGTTCTGCTCTGTCAAAATGATCGGCCGGGGTATCCTCTTCCTTGAGTCCGGAATGGAACCGGGTCTGGGAATAGGCCTCATTCTTTTTAGTTTTGATAAAGTCATCCAGGTTCAGCACCGCAGCCCCGTGAATATCGGTGAGCATGTTCTGATAGGACCCAAGATCCACTCCCAAGGCATCGGCCGCTTCCTGGTCGGTTGCAGGGGCTTTTTTGGCATCTTCTATCTGTTTGACCGCACGGCCGATATCCTGGATCTTTTTGCGCATGGAACGGGAATAGGTATCCATGCTCCTGAGTTCATCCAGAATTGCGCCTTTTATCCGGTACTGGGCATAGGTCTTCAGGCTGACATGTTTGGATGGGTCAAACTTGTCCACTGCATCGATCAGCCCTAAGGAACCGGCTGAAATCAATTCATCAAACATCACGCTGGCCGGCAGGCGCACCGCAAACCTTGCGGCAATGTGCTTTACCAGAAAAGCATATTCAACAATACTTTTCTGCCGCCATGCATGGTGCTTTTTCTCAGATGCAAAATTTTTTTTTCCCATAAACCCATAAACCTTCCGGTCATGTGGCTGTCTGAAACACCTTGTTCATAAAAAAGGTCAGGTTTCCCCGGGCATGACCGGATTGTTCCTGTTTCAAAATGCTTGCAGCAATGTTTTCTACGGCCTTTGCAGCAGCAGCATCCGGGGTTATATCCAGAAGAAGGCTGCGTTTTTGCACTGCCTGCTGCAGAAGTCTGTCAAAAGGGATATGGCCCAGATAGGTGAGGACCACGTCTTTTAAAAATTTATCCAGGGCATTGCTCAAAGAGCCGAACACCCGTTTGGCATCTTTTTCAGATTCCGTCATATTGACGACCAGTTTAAAATACCGGCTCTTATACTCTTTGGACATCACTTTCATCATGGCATATGCATCTGTAATGGAGGTGGGTTCTGTGGTGGCAACAATGATGCATTCATCAGATGCCGCATTGAAATAGAGCACATTGGAAGAGATGCCCGCCCCGGTATCCACCAGGATGATATCTGCCTGGTCCGCCAGTGCCTCAAATTCACCTAAAAGGGTCAGCTTCTGGCCCTCATTCAACCGGGTCAGGCTGGCAAATCCTGATCCGCCGGGAATGATACGGATCTTGTGCCGGGTTTCAATCATCACCTCTTCTAAGGATTTTTCCCCGGAAATCACATGGCGCAGGGTATATTCCGGCCGCAGGTTGAAAACAATATCAATATTGGCCAGGCCCACATCCGCGTCAATAATAATCACCCGCATGCCTTTTTGGCTCAAGGCAACCGCCAGATTTCCCACGATATTTGTCTTGCCCACACCGCCTTTTCCCGAGGTCACCGCGATGACCCTGGGAAACTGTTTTTCATGGGATGGCATACGCGTTTTACTCCTTGCCAGTATATCTGTTTTTGCTATATTTCTCAGCCCTTTTGCCTGATCCACCCTTATATCTCTCCTTTGGTGTTTTTGCCCAGAATGATTTTTATCAGGGCCTGTCTGTCCGGCACAATTAAATCCTCAGGCACTTTCTGGCCGTTGGTGATCAGGGAAACCGGCAGGTTCATATCATTGATCTGGTCCAGAACCTTGCCGCATCTTCTGGCTTCATCAATCTTGGTAAACACATAGGTATCAGGATTGAACACTGAAAAAGCCTTTGCTGCTTCCTGCATATTAATGGATTCTGCCGTAACACTCAAGGTTAAATGAACGGAAATCCCAAAATCCGCTTTCATCAAGGCCAGGATTTCATTGATCTTTTCCTTGTCATAATGGCTGTGGCCGGCTGTATCAATGAGTATCATGTCCATGGATTTCATCCGGTCCAGGGCACAGGCCAGGTCCCCGGCGCTGAATGCCGGCACGCAGCACAATCCCATGATGGCGGCATATGCCTTGAGCTGTTCAAAGGCCCCCACCCGGTAATTGTCCACAGAAACCAGCCCAACCCGCATTTTACGCGTAAAATGCAGCATGGCAGCCAGTTTGGCAATGGTGGTGGTCTTTCCCACACCGGTTGGCCCCACAAAGGCTGCCACATGGGGAAGGCCGGAAATATTTGTGCGCCTGAAAAAATCTTTTACCGACACATGGTTCAGGCACTGGTGCATCACATTCTGCTTCAGGCGCCTGATACGTTCTTCCGGCACAAGATTATCCTCCATATCGGCTGATGCCTTTTCAATCAATGCGCAGGCCAGTCTCTCACTGACCCCGGACCGCAAAAATGACGCCAGCACGCCTGCGGATTCAAACCGGCGGCACAGCACCTGCTGCACGCCGGAGCCCATGCCGGCAATAGCGACCATGTCCTTTATTTCCGCTATATCCGCTTTCATGGATGCCAGCAGGTCCCCGTTGCCGGAATGATTTTCCAGGGGCGTACCGATGCCGGCTTCCACTTCCACCATTGCTCTGCCGTAGGGGTCTCTTGGCTTTTTGGGAATTTTTCTGGTGGACAGGATCATGGCTTCCGGTCCCAGTTCCTGTTTGATGCTGGCGATGGCCTCCTGAATATTGGCGGCTTTAAAAATGCGCTTATTCATTTTTCAGACTCACTTTTCCACTGGCCTTGAGATTGATCTCATCCGCTATCTCAGCATGGGATATCACAAAAACCGTCGGAAGAGAAGGTTCTATCAGTTTCCTGAAATGGCGGCGCAGGGTCGGGGTGGTCATGACAACCGGCTGGGTGTTCACCGCCTGCAGTTTTTCCACCTCTTTTGTCACTGTCTGGACTATTTCCTGGGCCATAACCGGGTCCAGGGCCAGATATGATCCGTGCTCCGTGCGCTTGATATTTTTTGTGAGAATTTCTTCAAGCTGCCGGTCTAAGGTGAGCACCTGGAGTGTCTTTCCCTCGGACAGATACGGGGCGATCATGGACCTGGAAATGCGCTGGCGCACATACTCCGTAAGCAGGTCCGGATCTTTTCCCATGGGTGCAAAATCCGCCAGGGTCTCCACAATGGTGAGCAGGTCCCGGATGGAAATTCTTTCCCGCAAAAGATTCTGGAGCACCTTCTGGACCGCGCCCACGGACAGCTGGTTGGGAACAAGCTCCTCCACTGCCTTGGGGTTTGTCTTGGCCAGGTTGTCAAGCAGGTGCTGCACATCCTGGCGGCCCAGCAGTTCATGGGCATTGTTCCGGACAATTTCCGTCAGATGGGTGGCAATGACCGTTGCGTTGTCCACCACGGTATACCCGGCAAATTTGGCCTCCTCATCCTTGTCCAAAGGGATCCAGAAGGCAGGAAGCCCGAATGCGGGTTCAATGGTTTCAATACCGTCGATTTTCTGTGCCGCTCCCCCGGGATCCATGGCCAGCAGATGATTGACCATAAGCTCGGAGCCTGCTGCCTCGAATCCCTTGATCATCAGACGGTACTGGGCCGGGCTCAGGTTCAGGTTGTCCCGGATATGGATGGGCGGAATAATGATGCCCATCTCCGTGGCAAACTGGCGCCTGATGGCCCGGATTCTTCCCAGAAGTGTGCCGTCCTGCTGTTTGTCCACCAGGGGGATCAACCCGTATCCCACTTCCAGTTCAATGGTATCCAGGGTCAGCAGGTGATCCACATCTTCAGGCTGCCCTGTGCCCTCTTCTTCTGCTGCAGCTTCTGCCTCCATCAGGGCATCCTCTTCTTCTTTTTCATCTGCCCGCAGAAAATACCAGGCCAGGGTTCCCATGACCAGCCCCAGGGTCATGAACGGCACAGACGGCAGCCCCGGGATCAGTCCCATGGAGAAAATGATCACCGCACCAATGAATACCGGGGTGGAGCTGGACAGCAGTTGTGCGGCAAACTGCTTGCCCATCCGGGAATCAGAGCCTGCCCGGGAAACCAGGAGGCCGGCTGCGGCAGATATAAGCAGCGCAGGGATCTGGGATACCAGACCGTCCCCCACGGTCAGCAGGGTATAGTTGGTGAGGGCTTCTCCCATTTCCATCCCCTGCTGCATTACGCCAATGATGAACCCGCCCCCGATATTGATCATGGTGATGATAATACCGGCAATGGCATCTCCCCTGACAAACTTGGATGCACCATCCATGGCACCGTGGAATTCCGATTCCCTGGCAATTGCCTGGCGCCTCTCTCCGGCCTCGATCTCATCAATCATACCGGCATTGAGATCCGCATCAATGGCCATCTGTTTGCCGGGCATGGCATCCAGGGTAAACCGGGCCGCCACCTCTGCAATCCTGCCGGCACCTTTGGTGATGACCAGAAAATTGATCAATACCAGGATAATAAAAATAATCAGCCCCACCACATAGTTGCCGCCCACCACAAAACTGCCGAATGACATGATGATGGCCCCGGCCGCCATGGGCCCTTCACTGCCGTGCAGAAGTATCAGCCGGGTGGACGCCACATTCAATGACAACCGAAACAATGTCAATACCAGAAGCAGCGATGGGAAAATGGCAAACTCCAGCGGTGCTCTGGTGTACATGGTGGTGATGAGCACCACAATGGCAAAGGAAATATTCATGGCCAGAAAAAAATCCAGAATCATGGGATGCAGGGGCAGGATCATTGCCATGAGAATGCCGATAAAGGCAACGATCATTAGAATGTCCGAAGATTCTCTTCTCAGCCCTGCCAGTATGCCGGTTTGCTGTGCAGCCATTTACCCCTCTGTTGTATCCTGTTCCTTGACACTATGTGCCAAATATTTGGCTTTTTTATCCCTGCCTGTTTTTCAATCGATACACATATGCCAGCAGTTCCGCCACTGCCTGGTAATATTCCATGGGCACTACATTGTCGATATCCACATTCCTATACAAATTTTGGGCCAGCAGCTTATCTTCCACCAGGGGAACATCATTTTCCCGGGCGATCCGCCGGATATTTTCCGCCACAGGTCCGGCACCCTTTGCCACCACCATGGGCGCGTCCATTTGTGCATTGTCATACTTCAGGGCCACGGCCAGCCGGGTGGGGTTGGTTACCACCACATCCGCCTCCGGCACGGCCGCCATCATCCGTTTTTTGGCGGCTTCCTGCTGGAGCTGGCGTATCCGGGATTTGACCATGGGATCACCTTCTGTCTGTTTGGTTTCATCCTTGACCTCTTTTTTGGTCATTTTCTGTTCTTCTAAAAATTTCCACAGCTGGTAGGCATAGTCCAAAATTGCCACAACCAGCATGATCAAACAGACTTTTATAAATATCCAGAAGGTTTCCAGCAGGATAAACAGCAGGATATGACCGGTGCTGTTGTCGTAAAGCCTTGCAATATCGGTGAGTTCTCCCTTGATGGCATAATAGACCACCAGGGAAATTACAAACACTTTAACAAGGGTTTTGACAAACTCCACCACTGCCCTGGAGGTGAATTTCTGTTTAAACCCGTTGATGGGATTCAGGCGGCTGGGCTTGGGTGCCAGAGATTTCCAGGATATCACAAATCCCACCTGGGCAAAATTGGCGATCAACGCCGCCAGGCAAACCGCTGCAAATACCGGCAGACAGGTGACCAGCATCCGTTCCATATGATACCCCAGCAGATGGACAACGTCCACCGGGGTTAATTCGGGTATCCGGTCAAACCGCAAATTATAATGAAGCACTTTCACCAGGTTCTGATAAAAATGAAAGCCTGCAGCAAACAAAGACAATGCCCCTGCCAGCAGTACGAACACCGATGTGACTTCCATACTTTTGGCAACCTGCCCTTCTTCACGGGCCTTGCCAAGCTTGTGCGACGATGCGTCTTCGGTTTTCTCTCCGCCGCTTTCAGGATCTTCAGCCATGAATTATCCTCCACCCAGGAAAAACAACAGATACATGAGTATTTTTTTAAACTCCGGGATATAATCCCTGGTGATGATGGCAATAATGTCAAGGGACAATCCGAACAAGAACAGCCCGACAATAATTTTCAAGGGAAAAGCCACGATCATGACATTCATCTGGGGAGAAAATTTGGAAACCAGACCAAAGCCGGCACTGACAAACATCAGGGCGGCAATCACCGGTGCCCCGATTTTTATGGACAGCAAAAAAAGCTGTGCCATCAATTCCATCATTTTGGCCAGTACCGCCGGGGGCATCATGAGATACCCCACAGGAACCAGCGCAAAACTGTCCGCCAGGACCGAAATCATAACATGGTGTCCATTGAGGAGCAAAAAAATCACCAGACCCACCCAGTAACCCAGCTGGTCCATAATGGACACATTGGCACCGGTCTGTGGATCAATGACATTGATCATGGCAAATCCCATCTGGAACCCGATGATCTGCCCTGCCAGCTGAATGGCCCCTAAAAATATCCGCAGGCACAGGCCCAGAATCAGGCCGATCAATGCCTCGGCACCGATCATCAGGCCGGTGGAAACCGCATCTTCGGGAAACCTGGCCAGATCCACGGGTACAACCGTGTACAGCAAAAGAGACAGGACCATGGCAAATCCAGCTTTGAGCATTGCAGGAAAGGCATTGGAAGAAAAAATGGGAAACATGAACAAAAGAATGCTGATGCGCATCAACACCATCAGGTAAATCTTGAACCGCACCGGATCAATGATGTTGAGTATTTCCATATACCCTGCCCTGCTACCGGATATAATACGGGATATTTTCAATGACCCGTCTGGTAAAGGATGTTATTTCCTCCAGCATCCAGGGGGCTGCATACAGCAGGGCTAAAAAAACAGCGATAATTTTGGGTACAAACGTCAATGTCATTTCCTGGATCTGGGTGACGGCCTGAAAAACGCTGACCACAAGTCCGGCTAAAAGCCCCAGGCCCAGCATGGGCATGGAAAGATAGATAGTGAGGATAATGCCCTGTTTGGCCATTTCAACAACAAATTCCGGTGTCATGGCTATACTCCAAAGCTTTTCAACATAGACCCTGTAATCAGATGCCAGCCGTCCACCAGCACAAACAGCATCAGCTTAAAGGGCAAAGATATCATGATGGGCGGCAGCATCATCATGCCCATGGCCAAAAGCACAGAGGCTGTGACCATGTCAATGACTAGAAAAGGGATATACAATAAAAACCCGATAATAAAAGCGGTTTTCAACTCACTGATCACATAGGCCGGGATGAGCACCAGCAGGGAGATATCTTCACGGGTGTCGGGTTTTTCGATCTCCGCTTCCTTGACAAACAGGGCCAGATCCGCTTCTCTGGTATTGAGGAGCAAAAATTTTCGAATGGGTTTCTGGGCCATCTCAACGGCGGTATCAAAGGAAATCTCCCTTTCCAGATAGGGGTTCAATGAGGTGTTGTAAATTTCCAGCCCCACCGGCCTGATGATAAAAACAGTCATGAACAGGGCCAGGCCGATGATGACCTGGTTGGGCGGGCTGGTCTGGGTTCCCATGGCCTGGCGCAGAAAATGAAACACCACCACCAGCCGGGTAAAAGGGGTCATGAGGACCAGGATACCAGGTGCCAGGGCAAGGATTGTGAGCAGGAGAATGATTTCCAGCACCACAGCCACCTGTTCCGGCTCGGTGGCAGTGGTCACATTTAATTCAAGGGAAGGAATGGGAAATGTCACAGCCAGGGCATCTGTGGCAATAAACACAAGACAGACAGACAGAACAATCCCCGTGAGAGCTGCAAAGCGCATGGAAAAACGATCACCCATGTGGGTATGCTCAGGCATCATAGCTGCCCTTTTTTTGTACAGGATCTGCAGTTTTCTCAGGATCTGTTTTAAAAATAGTGCGGCCCAAAGTTTTCGCCAGTATCCGTGAAAACCCCGGACTGTCATGGGAAGCCAACGCCGGCAGATCCGTGTTTTTATCCAGCACCGCAATCTTTGTGATATTGGACGGGGTCACGCCCATGAGAATAATTTCCTCCAGCACCTTTACCAGCACCAGTTTCTCCTTTGGTGACAGGTGGTGCACCGCCAGAACCTGGATAAACTGCCGGCTGTCTTTCATCCCCTTGATGCCGGAAAACCGCCTCACCAGATACAGCCCCAGCAGCAGCAGTGCCAGCACCATAAAAAGCATGCCGAACGTCCTGGCAAAGGCCATCCATATGTCAGCATCTGAATTCATTGGTTCTCTGATGCCAGAGATTTCACCCGGTCAATGGGGGTGATCACATCTGTGAGCCGGACACCGAATTTTTCATTGACCACCACCACTTCCCCCCGGGCAATGAGCTTACGGTTGATATACACCTCCAGGGGCTCCCCTGCCAGTTTGTTCAGCTCAATAATGGAGCCCTGGCCCAGTTGCAGCAGGTCATTGACCAGCATCCTGGTTTTGCCCAGTTCCACAGACAACTCCAGAGGAATATCTAAGATAAAATCCAGTTCCCGTGCTTGCTGCTCTTCTGTTTTTTCCATCGCATCTTCTGTTTCAGATGCTTCATTGCCGTTTTCATCAACCATGTGTTTCACCCGATCTCTGTTGTGATTTTTTCTGTTATCTTGTACGCCTGGAATCCCCGCTGAACCCCGATAAAGCCCTTAAGTTTTTCAAGCCCGTCCACATAACAGGAAAGCGGCTCACCGGCATCATTGTCCAGCTGAATCACATCCCCTTCCTGCATGTACAATAACTTTTCTCCGGTGATTTCGGTCTTCCCCAGCTGAATTCGCAAAAAAATCTCTGAATTGAGAATCACCTCTGTGATCATCCGGCGCCAGTTTGTATCAATCTCCTCCATTTCCGCCTGGACCCCGGATGACAGTTTATGGCGCATGGGTTCGATCATGGAATAGGGATAACAGACCACCAGGTTGCCGGCCACCTGTTCCAGCTCGATCTCAAACCGGGTGACGATGACCAGGTCTGTGGGCAGAACAATGGCGGTGAACTGGGGATTCATCTCAGAGCGGACCAGCGAGGTTTTCACAGGTTCAATGGGCACCCAGGAAGTTTCAATGTTTTTGAGTACCGCCACCACAGCCTTCTGGATCATCACCTCTTCAATGGTGGTGAATTCCCTGCCCTCAACCCTGGCTTTGCCCAGGGCTTCTCCCCCGAAAAAGGTATCAATGAGATTGTAAACCAGCTGGCTTTCAAAGACCACCAGGCCGTGGCCCCGCAGGGGTTCCATCTTAAAAACATGCAGGCTGGTGGGCACGGGCAGGCTCCTGATGAATTCGGAAAATTTAAGGCTGTCAAAGGGATTGGCACTCACATCCACGTTGGTTTGCAGCAGCGAAGAGAGCGTGGCCCGCACTTCCCGTGACAAGCGTTCATTAATGACATCAAAGGTGGGCATCCGTGCCCGCACCACCTTGTCCTGACTGGTGAAATCATAGGCCATGGCCCCTTCCACCGGGGCAGATGGTTCAGCATCCGCCCGGTTATCAATTTCACCTGAATCCAGACCGTCCAGCAGACTGTCAACTTCGTCCTGGGATAAAATTTCACTCATGTTACCATCACTGCATTAAAAATTTGGTAAAAAACACATTTCTCACCACAGGTGTGGAAAAAAGAGAATTAATCCGTTTGAGCAGGTCATATTTGAGCTGTATTTTTCCCTCCGGATTCCGCAGTTCCAGCCAGGTCAACTCCCTTACCTGACCCTGTACGATTTCATATATCCGGTTTTCCATCAGCGCCAGCTTTTCCCGGGCATCAGGATCAATCAATTCCAGGGCAATGTCCATATCCACACGGGCCATGGCAGAGGTGTTTTTGAGAAAAAGCTGTTCAAAGGATTTCAGGGTCATAATATCTGCAAAAAAAGCATCATCAGTTGTCCGGAGCATTGCGGCAATCTGGTCCTGCCCCGGCTTATCTGCAGCAATGGTGTGTGCTGCCGTGTCTGTTGTGTCTGCCCCCGGTGCACTAAACAAAAAGAACCAGGCACCAATGACCAGGAGCACGACCGCCACAGCCCCCAGGATGAAAAGATTTCTTTTTCTTATATTTCCAATGAACCGGAATCTTTTTGTGATGTTTTCAGGTAACATATTTTCACACCCGTTTGGTTTTTCCAGGTCCTGTCGGACCACTGTATAGTGCAAAAGCAATCCCTGTGCCAACAGGATGGGATTTTTCAAAATGGCTGCATGCAACTGCGATTATAAAGGGTGCGAACTGTATTTGCAAAGGATTTCAGGCAGGAACAGACAGGCGGGAACAGAGGTGGGAAAAAAAAGAGATCAGGTCAGGACAGGGTGCCGGACCTGATATTGTCAGGGTTTTGACGGCAGCCGGCAAAACCGCTGGGATTCTGCTGGCTGCCGCCAGGTGTTTATGGTTTCAGAAAAAAACTACGGTTTCATCTGGACTATCGTTTCATCTGAATGACGGTGGACATCATGTCATCCACTGTGGTGATGGTTTTGGAATTGGCCTGAAATCCCCGCTGGTTGGTGATCATGGCCACAAATTCCTCGGAAATATCCACATTGGACATCTCTAAAGAGTTGGGGGAAATGGTGCCAAGGCCGTTCTCCCCCGGCTTGTTGGTGATGGCTGCCCCGCTTTCTCTGGTTTCCCTGAACAGGTTCCCCCCTTCATTGGACAGGCCGTAGTTGTTCAGAAACTTGGCAAGCCCCACCCGGAACAACGGAATCAGCTGGCCGTTGGAATAGATACCGGTCATAATTCCGTCTGATGCCACATCCACCCCCTGCAGGTCTCCTGCTGAATACCCGTCCGCATCCTGGAAAACAGTGGTGGAAGATTTGGCGTACTGGGTGGTGGACAAAGAATCGTTAACAAAATTGGTCTCTTTGAAAACGCTTCCAAAATCCAGCTGGATATCGGTTTCTGTTTCACCGAACTCTCCTCCAAGGAAATCGGCTGTAAAACTGAAATACCCGGACTGTCCGATATCGGATTTGTCCATTTCTGTCCAGGCCGTGGATCCGAGAATATCAAAACTGATTTCACTTCTGTCCTTGTATGGATGGGCATTGGCCCCTTTCAACGCATCATTGAATACAAACCGGATATCATCATTATCACTGTCATTGCCTGATCCGTCCAGATCAATAACCGCCTCGGTTTGGTCCCCTTTCAAGGTGGCGTTGGCATATTCAGGCGGCGGCACATTCGGGTCCGTGGTGAACGCAAACATCGCTCCTGGAGCAATAGCGGCC
>JAABSO010000052.1 GCA_011390335.1 Desulfotignum sp.
AGAGGTGCATGCCTCTGCCGTGCCCCTGGGATCCGGGTATATTGACTGCGCCCACGGCAGAATCCCGGTGCCGGTGCCGGCCACCCTTGCCATCCTAGAAGGAATTCCCGTGATTGGATCAGATGCAAAAACCGAAATCGTCACCCCCACCGGTGCAGCCCTGGCAGTCACCCTGGCAACCCGGTTCGGCCCGGTGCCCCCCATGCAGATTGTCAAAACCGGGTATGGCGCCGGAAAAAGAGATACCGGCGCCGGTGTGCCCAACCTGCTGCGCATGGTGCTGGGCAAAAGGATTGAAATGACTGGACCCGGCTGCGCAACCTCTGGGAAAGAAAACCTTCATGCCGGAACCGGCCGGGATCATATCCAACATGAGCGCATCGCAATACTCACCACCCAGGTGGATGACATGAACCCGGCGATCCTGGGTTTCGTCATGGACCATCTGCTGGAAAACGGGGCCCTGGATGTGACCTATGCCCCGGTGCACATGAAAAAGAACCGCCCCGGCACCCGGGTGGAGGTGCTGTGCGCCCTGGATGACCTGGATGCCATGGTCCATGAACTCCTTACCCAGACCACAGCCATTGGCGTGCGCTACCAGGTCTGCGACCGGGCAGTGCTGCACCGCGAGCTCTGTCAGATGGATACAGCGTTCGGGCCGGTGGAAGCCAAAAAAATCAAAAATCCGGACGGCAGTGTACGCATGGTTCCTGAATACGAGGCCCTGGCCAAAATTGCCCGGCAGCAGGGCATGACCCTTAAAGGAGTTTATGAAAAAGTTGCGGGATGACCTTGCATTAATTTGATCTTTTTATAAACCACGAAGGTCACGAAGAACACGAAGAAGTCTTTCCTTCATGTTCTTCGTGGTAAAAAACATGACAGCCCTGAGACCCAAAAACAGAGGATTGACGGTTAGAACGAATTGCCCTGGGGTTTGCAGGAAATCCCCTTGACAGGAAAATGAACAGATTATAGATACATAAGGATGGCAATGCCATGACAGGCATTTGGAAAAATCAACTGATTATGCTGGCAGCAACCGGGTTCGGCCTGGGATACAGCAAGGTGGCACCCGGTACACTGGGCACCCTGGCAGCCCTGCCGTTCATCTGGCTTTTCACTTACATGCCCGGAGCAGGCGGCACATTTTTTCTGGTGTGTTTTGTGCTGGCATCGGTGTTTGTGGCGGATCGGGCGGAAAAAATTCTGGGCAAAAAAGATCCTGGTGCCATTGTCATCGATGAGATGGCCGGATACTGGGTGACCATGTGCCTGGTGCCGGTGACATGGGTCACCCTGTTGACGGGATTTATTGCATTCAGGTGTTTTGATATAGTAAAGATCGGCCCGGTGCGGTATTTTGAAAAAAACTTTTCCGGCGGTGCCGGCATTGTTCTGGATGATATCATGGCAGGGGTGCTGGCAGCACTCACTGTAAAATGTTTATATATTTTGGGTGTGCACTAGGAGAAAAAAGAATGGAAAAAAACGCAGACAAGGACAAGGCAGTACAGTCCGCCATGGGGCAGATTGAACGACAGTTCGGCAAAGGCTCCATCATGAAACTGGGGGGCCGGGTGGTGGAAGCGGTGCCGGTGATCCGGTCCGGTTCTTTGGCCCTGGACAAGGCCCTGGGAGTGGGCGGCTATCCCAGGGGCCGGGTGGTGGAAATCTATGGTCCTGAATCATCGGGAAAAACCACCCTGGCCCTGCATGCCGTGGCCCAGGCCCAGAAAAAAGGCGGTATTGCCGCCTTTATCGATGCCGAGCATGCCCTGGATGTGGGGTATGCAAAAAAACTGGGGGTGGACTGTGATGAACTGCTGGTATCCCAGCCGGATACCGGAGAGCAGGCCCTGGAAATTGCAGACATGCTCATTCGTTCCGGCGGTATCGATGTCCTGATTGTGGATTCCGTGGCCGCCCTGGTGCCCCGGTCCGAGATCGAAGGGGAGATGGGCGATTCCCACATGGGGCTCCAGGCCCGGCTGATGTCCCAGGCCCTGCGCAAACTGGCCGGTACTCTGGGAAAGACCCATACCACCATTATTTTCATCAACCAGATCCGTATGAAAATCGGGGTGGTGTACGGCAATCCCGAGACCACCACCGGCGGCAATGCCTTGAAATTTTATGCATCCATGCGCCTGGAGATCAGAAAGGTGTCCGCCATCAAGGAGGGCCAGGATATTACCGGCAACCGGACCCGGGTCAAGGTGGTGAAAAACAAACTGGCCCCGCCTTTCAAGAGTGTGGAATTTGATATCATGTACGGGGAAGGCATCTCCCGCACAGGGGATCTGCTGGATATGGGCGTAACCCTGAACATTGTGGACAAAAGCGGGTCATGGTACTCCTTTGAAGGAGAGCGCATCGGTCAGGGCAGGGAAAATGTCAAGGTCTTTCTCACGGAAAATCCGGACATCTTCAACAAAATTGAATCCAAGGTCAGGGCGGAACTGGGTATTTCAGATGTGGTGGCTGCAAATGGAAAAGACGGCGCTGCAAAAAAAGCTGCTAAAGCGTGATGCGGTTATGAGGAGCACAGATTATGACAGGCAATGAAGCCCGGAAAATTTTTATCGAATATTTCAAAAAACATGGCCACCAGGTGGTGCGGTCCTCTTCTCTGGTTCCCCAGGATGACCCCACCCTGCTGTTTGTCAATGCAGGCATGGTGCAGTTCAAACGCGTGTTCACAGGAGATGAAAAACGTGATTACCTGCGGGCGGTTACATCCCAGAAATGTGTCCGGGCCGGGGGCAAGCACAATGACCTCGAAAATGTGGGATATACGGCCCGGCACCATACCTTTTTTGAGATGCTGGGCAATTTTTCTTTCGGGGATTATTTCAAGGAAAAAGCCATTGCATTCGGCTGGGACCTGCTCACCAATGGATACGGATTTGATCCGGACAAGCTGCATGTGTCGGTGTATACAGATGATGACGAAGCCTATGCCATCTGGCGGGACCAGGTGGGAGTGCCGGAAGAGCGTATCTCCCGGCTGGGGGAGGAGGATAATTTCTGGGCCATGGGGGACACCGGCCCCTGCGGGCCCTGCAGCGAGATCCACATCGACCGGGGAGAAGACTATGGGTGCGGACAGCCCGGCTGTGCCGTAGGATGTGATTGCGACCGTTGGCTGGAGCTGTGGAACCTGGTGTTCATGCAGTTTTACAGGGATGAAACAGGGACCATGACCCCGCTGCCCAAGCCCAGCATTGATACGGGTCTGGGCCTGGAACGCATCATTTCCGTGCTCCAGGATGTGCCCACCAATTTTGATACCGACCTGTTTGTGCCCATCATGGAAAAGGTGGGGCAGCTGTCCGGCCGAAAGCGGGGAGAATCCCACCAGGTGGAGGTGGCCATGAAGGTGATAGCCGACCATTCCCGTGCTGCGGCCTTTCTCATCTGCGACGGGGTCCTGCCCTCCAACGAAGGGCGGGGGTATGTGCTGCGCCGCATCATGCGCAGGGCCATCCGGTACGGCAGAAGCATCGGGCTTGCAAAACCCTTTCTCCATGAAACCGTGCAGACCGTGTTTGCCATCATGGACCAGGCCTATCCCGAGCTTAAGGAATCTGCCGCCTTTATCCTCAAGGTGGTGAGAAATGAAGAGGAAAAATTTCTGGAAACCCTGGACACGGGCATGAAGCTGCTGGAAGCCACCATGGTTGACCTTGCGGACAAAGGGGAGAACACCATCTCCGGGGAGGTAATTTTCAAACTGTATGACACCTTCGGGTTTCCTGTGGATATTATTGTTGACCATGTGAAAGACACAGAGATCGCCCTGGATCTGGAGGGATTTGAAGCAGCCATGGCAGAGCAGAAAGCCCGGTCCAAATCCGTGAAAAAATTCACCGGCGCAGGCGAGGTGCTTAAGCCGTTGATTGCGTCCGGGATCAAAACCCGGTTTCTGGGGTATGACCGCCTGGAAACCCAATCAGATTTGCTGATCATCATACGCGATGACCGGGAACTGGACTTGGCAAAGACCGGGGACCAGGTGGACCTGGTTACAGCGGATACCGTTTTTTACGCGGAATCCGGGGGCCAGGCCGGAGATGCCGGGGTGTTTGAAAATGACGTCTGCACCATAGAGATTGCTGATACCTCAGCTGACCCTTCCGGGCTGTATATCCACCACGGCAAAGTGGTCCGGGGAGAGTGCGCAAAAAAAGACCGCTTCACCCTGCAGGTGGATGCTGACCAGCGTCGGAAGACCGCGGTGAATCACACCGCCACCCATATTCTGCATGCTGCCCTTCGACAGGTTTTAGGGGACCATGTGAAACAGGCCGGGTCCCTTGTGACCCATAACCGTCTGCGGTTTGATTTTACCCATTTTTCCGCTGTCTCCGCCCGGGAACGCACGGATATTGAAAATTTTGTGAACCGCCGCATCCGGGAAAACCATGCCGTGTCCACCCGGCAGATGGCCATGGATGAAGCGGTGAAACAGGGCGCTATTGCCCTGTTTGAAGAAAAATACGGGGATGAGGTCCGGGTGGTGGACCAGGGAGATTTTTCCAGGGAATTGTGCGGCGGCACCCACACACAGCGGTCCGGGGATATCGGGTTGTTTAAAATTATTTCCGAAGGGGGCATCGCCTCGGGGGTGCGGAGAATGGAAGCTGCCACCGGACAGGCAGCCATGGAACTGATCCATGAAGACCAGAACGCCCTGGAATCTGCCGCCACTCTTTTGAAAACCGGTAAATCCGATGTGCTGCAAAGGCTGGAAGTCCTGGTCCAGGAGAAAAAAGCCCTGGAAAAGGAGCTGGTTTCCGTGAAAGCAAAAATCGCCTCCAAATCTGTGGAAGATATTGAAAACAGTATCAGACAGGTCAACGGTACCCGGGTCCTGGCCCGGCGGGTGGAGATTGAAAATCCCTCCCAGCTGCGGGATCTGGCAGACAAATTCAAGGCAAAACTGGGCTCCGGGGTCCTGCTGCTGGGGGCGGAATCCAACGGCAAGGCCCTGCTCATTGCCATGGTTTCCGGCGACCTTGTGGGGCGGTACAGGGCCGGGGATATTGTTAAACAGGCGGCCCAGGTGGTGGGCGGCGGCGGCGGGGGCCGGCCGGACATGGCCCAGGCCGGCGGATCAAATCCCCAGTTTCTGGACCAGGCCCTGGAGACCGTTTATCACACGCTTGAAACCACATAAACGGCTGCCGGTGCTGCTGTCATGACTGCATACTTTATCCGGCGGCTGCTCCTGGTGATCCCGACTTTTCTGGGCATCACCATCATGGTGTTCACCATCACCAGGTTTGTGCCCGGCGGTCCCATCGAGCGCATCATTGCAGAAACCCGGGCCATGCAGATGGGCGGGGGTAGCGGGACATCTGTCCGGGCCGGTACCGATTCCGGCCAGCCATTGTCCCAGGAACAGATGGATAAGCTCAAAGCCTATTACGGGTTTGACAAACCATTGCTTCAAAGCTATTTTGCCTGGCTTGGCAAGGTGCTCCAGGGGGATCTGGGCCGGTCCACAAGGTACCATGACCCGGTGTGGGAGATGATCAGGGACAGAATTCCCATTTCCCTGTATTTCGGGGTGTTGAGCCTGATTCTCATCTACGGGGTCTGTATTCCGCTGGGGATGGCCAAGGCGGTGCGGCACAAGTCCGGATTTGACAATATATCTTCTGTTGTCATCTTCACCGGGTATGCCATTCCGGGCTGGGTGGCCGGGGTGATGATGCTGGTGCTGTTTGCCTCCCACTATGATGTGTTCCCCCTGGGCGGGCTTGTGTCCGACCGGTTTGAAGAAATGGGGCTTTTGGGACAGGTAAAAGACATTGCCCGGCACACGGCGCTGCCCCTGATATCCTATGTCATCGGGTCCTTTACCGTTATGACCCTGCTCATGAAAAACACCCTCATGGACAACCTGTCCGCAGATTATGTGCGCACCGCCATTGCCAAGGGGCTTTCCTTTAAAAAGGCGGTGTTCCGCCATGCCATGCGTAACAGCATGATTCCCATTGCCACCAGTTTCGGCAACAATATCTCCATCCTGCTCATGGGATCGTTCCTCATTGAAAAGGTTTTCAACATCGACGGCATGGGGCTTTTGGGGTATGAATCGGTGGTGGACAGAGATTATCCCGTAGTCATGGGTATCCTGGTGATCTCTTCGCTGCTGTTCATGATAGGCAATATTTTATCTGATCTGTGTGTGGCCATAGTGGATCCCAGGGTGAGGTTTGCATGATGGGGCGGCTGCATCTAAACCCGGTTACCCTGCGCAAAATCAGGCGGTTCAGGTCCATCCGCAGGGGATTCTGGTCTTTTGTCATTATTTTTTCTCTTATAATTTTTTCCTTTTGCGCAGAGCTTTTCATCAACTCCCGGGCCCTGGTGGTGCGGTACCAGGGTGATTGGTATTTTCCCACCTACGGGGACATGATTCCCGGGTCACGCTTCGGTCTGGATTACGGGTATGAGACCGACTACCGAAAGCTGCAGCAGCTGTTTGCACAGGAGGGCAATGGAAATTTTGTGATCCTGCCGCCGGTGCCTTACAACGCTTTTGAAAATGACCTGCGCCTGAACCAGTACCCGCCGTTCCCCCCGTCTGCGAAAGACCGGCATTTTCTGGGCACCGACAATGTGGGCAGGGATATCCTGGCCCGACTGGTGTACGGGTTCCGCACCGCGATTTTGTTCTCTTTTTTCCTGCTGCTCATCAACTATACCATCGGGATCTTCATCGGGTGTGCCATGGGGTATTTCGGGGGGCGGTTCGACCTTTTTTTCCAGCGCATCATCGAGATCTGGTCCAATATCCCTTTTTTGTACGTCATCATCATTGTATCGTCGATTTTGGTGCCCAGTTTCATGATCCTGTTGCTGATTATGGCTTTTTTCGGCTGGATCAGCATCACCTGGGTCATGCGCACCATGACCTACAAGGAAAAGGAGCGCGAATATGTCCTGGCGGTGAGAAGCCTGGGGGCATCGCATTTCCGCATCATTTTTGCGCACATCATTCCCAACACCATCTCCGTGATCGTCACCTATGCCCCTTTTGCCATCTCCAGCGGCATTGTGGCCTTGACCTCCCTGGATTATCTGGGGTTCGGCCTGCCCGCTCCCACCCCCTCCTGGGGGGAACTTTTGTCCCAGGGGTGGCAGAACATGGAGGCCTGGTGGATCTCCGCATCCGTGGTGGGTGCCCTGGTCATCACGCTGATGACCGTCACCTTCACCGGCGAAGGCATCCGCGAAGCCTTCGACCCCAAGCTCCACACCATCTACGAGTAGGGGTGTGCTGCCTGCCGGCAGGGTCTGACCTTGGTGCTTTTTAGGGGTGTTTCAAGGCATTCCTGAGGTCATCATGTTCAAAGGCGGAGCTCATAAAATCGATTTCCCGGCGGCCGGCTCCCAGGTGAATGGCAATTTGGTGCCATTTTGCTGTGACGGCGGCAACCTGACCGGCCAGGGTACGGGCTTCACCGGCGTTCAATCCGAATTCCGGCGCCACTTCATATGCCAGGTCCAGACAGGCAGTGGCATCATCCAGGGTTATATTGGTACTTAAGAATCTTGGCTTTATGTGTCCCGGGGTAGGTTCCAGGTCATATATAGGGGACAGGCGCCAGCCCGAGAGATTTTCATAAAGAAAACCATGATTGCGCAAATGGTCGTCCACATTGGAAATCAGTATATTGAAAACAATTCTTTTCCACAACTCTGTGAGATCTGCATCTGGATTTGATCCATGTGCGATAAGGGCTTCATTGATTTCCAGATAGCTGCCTGTATCTCCATCTGAAGCCCCGAGCATGCTCATGGCAGATAAAAAGGGGATACGTTCCGGTCCTTTTCGATCAAACCGTTGCAGCAGCAATACATTTTTTCCCGATACCTGTATCAGGTTGGCTTCCGGCACCTGTATGCCGGCATTTTTTGCCATGCGGAAACAAAGGGCTTCCCACAGCTCAACATCCCAGTCATCGTTCGGGCTGGGAAATTTTGCAAGGAGCATATTCTGCCGGCTGTCCATCACTGTGGCCTTGGGGCGGGCCCCGCCAAGGGATGATCCCGGTTCCACCAGATCTTTGATATCTGCACCGATTTCTTCATCTTTGACTACTTTATCTGAAAGGGTAAGCAGCCTGCCAAGATGCACCAGCGGCGGAATGCCTGAATCAGAATAACCGGCCAGGTACGGACCTTTTTCATTCAGGGAAAACCGCAGAGCCCCCTGCCTGGATCGGTCATCCACCATAAGCAGGTAATCTGATTCCTGAAGTGTACGTGCTTTTCGGTTTTCAACGTCGGCCTGGTGAAACTCCAGCCGCTGGATTAATTTTCGGCCCCATCTATCAGGCGCAGAATCGCTGATGCACCCGAACAGCGCATTCTGGGTGTGATATTGCCCGCTGGTTACCAATAATGCCGGTTCCAGGGGAAAATGGATATCAGATGACCGCCACTTTTTTGCATATTCAAACGAAGCAGTCTGCCGTCCGCGCTTTTCATGTATCCACAGGGTGCCAACCGGAAATGTCGTCCCGGACAGATCCATATGGACAAATATCCGGTTGTTCATATGCCTGGCTTTCCCTTGTCTCTGGCCCGCAGCGGTATCCGTTGTTCATCCAGGATCTGGCCGGTAAAGTCTTTTTCTATCGCCGCAAGGTTCATCCATTCAACCCCTAAGCCAATGGCGAAAATAGCCATGGCATAGTTGCCCATGCTCACCCCGGGATCTCCTTTCTGGATTTTGGCAAGGGTTTCTCTGGAAATACCGGCCCGTTCCGCCACAATTGTCATTTTCAACCGTCGTCTGAGCCGTGCTTTTTTTATGTCATCGCCCATTCGTCTCAGTCCGTTGCGGACAGAGATTGACGGCCCTCTTTTTTTCTTTATGCCCATGATAGTTGTCCTAAAAATTATTTAAGCATATTATCATAGGTATAAATATCACGACACCATACATATTGCAAGCGGCTGCCATGCCGTGTGCAGGGCAGCCGTTCGCTGTCAATAGACCTTGCGCCGGGAAAATCCCTTGCCCAGCACGTTGAATGTGTTTTCCGTGATGACAAAGGCATCGGAATCGATGTTGAACACGATCTCTTCGATGCGCTTGATCTGGTAGGTGTTGGCCACGGTGAGGATGACATCTTTTGCTTCTCCGGTATAGGCCCCGGTACCCTTGAGGAAAGTGGCGCCCCGCTGCAGCTTTTTCATGATCTCATCGGCAATGGCTTTGGGGTTTTTGGAGATGATGAGGATCATTTTACGCTGGTTGAACAAGGCCATGCAGGATTCTATGGCCTGGGAAGCGACATAGGAGGTGGCCATGGAATATAAGATGATGTCGGTATCCAGAAATCCGAAGCTGCAAAAAAACAACACAAAGTTGAATATGAAATTATAGGTGCCGATGCGCAGGCTGTATTTCTGGTTCAATAATATGGAGATGATGTCATTGCCGCCGCCGGATCCCAGGGAACGGAATATCAGGCCGGCACCGACTCCGACCAGGGTCCCGCCGGCCAGGGCTGCCAGCCATTGATCGGTGATCGGGATCTGGAAATTAACCAGGTCAATGAAAAGGGTCAGCACACTTGCGCCAAAGATGCTGTAATATAAAAACCTTTTGCTGATGAATTTCCAGCCGATGATGAATACCGGCACATTCAAAATCATGTACCAGATGCCCGGGGTCAGAATACCGGAGTTATAGTATATCAGCAGTCCCATGCCGGAAAATCCGCCGGTGATCATGCCGTGGGGAATTATAATGGCCTTGATTCCCACAGACAGAATAATGCTTCCCAGTGTGATGAGAAACAGGTTCCAGGGGATGGAATATACGATATTGTATGGTTTCATGGAAAGATCCTTGGGTATTTTTAATAGATTCAGAACCTGTCCAATTACCCCATATGAGGAAAAAAAGCAAGGAATTTTTCTGAAATAGGTGCGGATACGGGGCGCCTGTCAACTGGGATGGCGGTATTTTTTTTGCTTTGGATATTTGTTTTTTTTGTGGTATTCTTTGCCTCGATCTATCGCAGCATATAGCCGTTAACGGTAAGCGCAGGGGGAACCATTGAAGAAAAACGGTCTTTATTCCAAAGAAGAAAAAATCTTTCAGGATAAAAACAAACTGTACCGGGCCCATTCAGTAAAGCAGATCGCCTATTCCACAGATCCCAGGGATTTTGGTCAGGTGGCGAAAAGCATTCCCTGCCAGGAGGCCTGTCCCGCCAGAACCAATATTCCCGGATATATAAGGTGTATCAATGAAAAGCGTTACGGCCGGGCCTATGAACTGAACCGGGGGGCTAACATCATGCCAGGCGTTTTAGGCCGCATCTGTTCCCGGCCCTGCGAAACCGCCTGCCGCCATGGGGCGCCGGACAACGGGGTGAGTGTGGGCATCTGCCATTTAAAGCGGGCCTGTGCAGACCTTAAATCCCCCATGCATAGGATCATTGAGGGCTTGTATGCCCCCACCGGCAAAAGCGTGGCAGTGGTGGGGTCTGGTCCGGCCGGTCTGGCTGCAGCCCATGATCTTGCCATTCTGGGGCACAGGCCGGTTATTTTTGAAAGCATGGAAAAACCCGGGGGCATGCTCATGTATGGGATCCCGGAATTCCGCCTGCCCCGGGACCTGCTCATGACCGAGATCAATAATATCCTGCGCCTGGGAGTGGAGCTGAAAACCAGTCAGGCTGTGGGAACCCATATCACGCTTGAAACACTTACGCAGGAATTTGATGCCGTGGTGGTAGCTGCCGGATGCACAAAGCCCCGGGTTTTGGAGGTGGATGGTGAAGACCTGGAAAACGTATACAACGGCCTGGAATTTATGAAGGCGGTCAATGCGGGCGAAACACCGGTTGTGGGAAATACCGTGGCGGTCATCGGGGCCGGGTTCACGGCCGTGGACTGTGCCAGATCCGCCATCCGCCTGGGGGCGCAGCAGGTGGCCATGCATATCCGCAAAACCATGGATGATATGCGCATTGATGAAACGGAAAAACATGAAGCGCGGTTTGAGGGAATCGGTGTGGAAAGCCTGGTGCAGCCGGTGAAAATTCTGGGGGAAAACGGTAAAGTCACCGGTATTCAGTTTGTGCGCACCAGAATTGAAAAAACCGGCACGCCGCCCTTTAAAAAGTCTGTTCCCATTGCAGATTCTGAGTTTTTTATCCCCTGCGACAGTGTGATCGCAGCCCTGGGCCAGGCCCCTGATGTACATGATGTGTCTGATGCCTTCACAGGCCTTGATAAAGACAGCCCTGCCACAGGGGTGAAAGGGGTGTTTGCTGCCGGGGATTTTGTCACCGGATCAACAGATGTGATTTCCGCCATTGCCGGGGGCAGGCGTACCGCCCTGGCAGTGGATCTGTATCTGACGGACATGGAAAGAAAAAAGACCGTGGTGCGGCTGGAATCCCATGCCACTACGGACCGGCCCAGGTCCTATGATTTTATTGACAGGGTCCCCATGAACACCATTGCCATGGACCAGCGCCTGGCAGATCATACCAAAGAGGTGGAAACCGGGTTCGACCCTGACCAGGCCCTGGAGGAATCACAGCGCTGCTATCTGTGCAATCTCAAATATGAAATCGATCCTTTGCGGTGCATTTACTGTTCCGCCTGCATCGATGTGGCACCCAAAGACTGCATCAAGATGGTGGAAACTATCCCTGTCAATGCAGACGGTACCTATGGCAGGTATGTTCAGACCGGGCAGTGGAACCAGGTGGTGTCCATCACCATTGACAATGAAGCGTGTATCCGGTGCGGCCAGTGTTATGACGTCTGCCCCATGGACTGCATCAGCGTGACCAAAACCGAACTGATCCAGATGGATATGGATGAATAAAGGAGACCCCATGCCAACCCACGACCACTATGTTATCATTGGGAACGGTCCGGCAGGCAATGCTGCTGCCTTCACCCTCCGGGAGAACGACCCGGATGCCGCCATCACCATCATCTCCCATGAAAATATCTGTTTTTACTCCAAACCCAAACTTGTGAAATACCTGGCCGGAAAAGTGGATGAAGATGCCCTGGCAGTCAGGACAATGGATGAATACCGGCGCAGGCATATCCGGCTGCGCCTGGGCCAGACCGTGGCGCATATCGATCCGGACAGCCAAAGCCTGCACCTTTCGCACATGGAAAAGGTCCACTACACAGACCTGATCATTGCCTCTGGGGCCAGAGCACGGCTGCTGCCTTCCATGAAGCCCTATGCAGACTGCCTGACATTTGTGACAGAGTTCAATGATACCAGGGGTCTGCGCAAAAAAATTGCCGACGGCAGCCGTTTTTTTATTTTCGGCGGTGATCTGGTGGCGTTCAAATTTTTGAAAATGCTTACAGACATGGGAAAACAGGTGACCCTGCTGCTGTATCCCAGGGCGTTCTGGCCCCACCGCCTGACAAAGGATATGCAGGATGCCATTGTGAAAAACCTGGCCCCAACCGGCGCAGATATCCTGGCAGACGATGATCTGGATACCATTGTACAGGATCAGGGCAAGTATTGCGTGACCACAAAGCAGGGGGTACGCACACAGGCGGATCTGGTGTTTTCCTTTAACGGGCTGATACCTGAGGTAGATTTTGCCAGGGGGTGCGGTCTGGAAATCGACCACGGCATCCTGGTGGATGAGACCATGCGCACCAGCCTGGAACATATTTTTGCCTGCGGTTCCTGCGCCCAGATCTACAACCCGGACATCAACACCTACACCACCTCCATTGGATGGCCCAATGCACAGGTTCAGGGAAAAGTGGCCGGCCTGAACCTGCTGGGGGAGCACCACAAAGTACGGCCGGCCGGTAGAAAATATTTTGATCTGGAAGGGGTAAAAATTAAAACCTCCTGGTGGGAAGATCTTGAAAAGGGCAAAGATACATGAAAACCATTGATAAAGATATCAACATTGTCATTGAAATCTGCGGCAGTGCAGGGGAGGGGACCATTTCCGCCGGGGAAATTTTAAGCCGGTTCATGAGTGCGCAAGGGTTTGAGATCATGTCCTTTGATGCCTATCCTGCTGAAATCAGGGGGTTCGGCAAATGCGTGGCCCATACCCGGGTCAGTTCCAATCCTATTTATTCTCCGGGAAAACTGGCAGATGTGCTCATCGCGTTGAACGACAACCATGCCATCTCCCAGCTGTCCGCCCTGAAAAAAGGCGGCATCCTCATTTATGACAGCCAGCCGCCCAAACCCCATGAAGAGGATGAAAGCGTGGTGGCAAGAGCGGATGCTGAAACCATCTCCTACGGGGTGCCGCTGACCATGCTGGCCCAAAAAGCGGCAGGCAATGCCAGGGGACGCAACATGGTGGCTTTAGGCGCTGTCACCGCCCTGTTCCACCTGGACCGGGATGCATTCACCAAGAGCATCAAAGACCGGTACGGCAAAAAAAAGCAGATCGTGATCGATTCCAATGTGAACTCGTTTCTGGAAGGGTTTGACTGGACAAAAGAAAATATCGAAAAAGAGGATACCATCTCCTTTCACGGCGTGACCCCGCCACAAACAAAAGCGGAACAAAAAAGGGAAAAACTCATCATCAACGGGAACCAGCTTGTGGCAAAAGCTGCCCTGGATGCGGATCTCAAGTTTTATGCCGGATACCCCATCACCCCGGCCACCAAAATCATGGAGATCCTGAGCAAAGAACTGCCAAAACACGGGGGGACCCTGCTCCAGACCGAGGATGAAATATCTGCCATCGGTGCGGTGATCGGGGCCGGATATGGCGGGATCCGTGCCATGACCGGGACATCCGGCCCCGGGTTTGCCCTGATGACCGAGTTCACCGGATTGTCTGTGATGGCCGAGGTGCCGGCCGTGATCATCGATTCCCAGCGGGGCGGGCCCTCCACCGGCATTCCCACCAAAACCGAGCAGAGCGATTTCAATGCCGCCGTGTTCGGAGGCACAGGCGACTGCCCCAGGGTGGTGCTGGCCCCCACAGACACACAATCTTGTTACGGTGCCACGGTGCTCGCGTTGTATCTGGCTGAAAAATACCAGACCCTGGTGGTGATTCTGCTGGATTTTTTCCTGTCCAACTCCATCCGCAACATTGATGCACCCCAAAAGCCCGCACCTGACATGCGCCATGCCAATATTGCACCGGATCCGGCAGACCTGGCCGACTACCAGCGGTATAAGATCACGGACAGCGGGATTTCACCCAGGGCCATTCCCGGCACCCCGGGGGGCATGTTTTTTGCCACAGGCCTGGAACATGATGCATACGGCCGGCCCAACTACACGGACAAGGGCCATCTGGCAATGACGGCAAAGCGGTTCAGAAAGCATGCTTCTGTCCTTGCCGAGGCTCCGGCGCCAATGATCTCAGGGATGGCTGCCGGCGACTGGTGCAGTAATACTATGATGCCGGAACAGGATACAGGCGGTGATCCCAGCGGCACTGGGATCCAGGGCTTGGAGGAAGGCGCTGCAGGCAGCAGCCCCGGAATATCGGACAATGACGGGCCACAGGAAATGGTGGACATCGGGGTGATCTCCTGGGGTTCCTCTGCCGGGGCTGCCCATGAGGCGGTGATGACTGCGGCAGGGGAGGGTATTTCTGCAGCAGGTTTCAGCTCCATGATGCTGTCGCCGTTTCCAAAAAAAGATTTGGCAGCCTTTGCCGGCCGATGCAAAAAGATTCTGATACCGGAACTCAATTACAGGGGGCAGTTTGCCGACTTTGTTACCACGATCATAAAGCGGCCGGTGGAACGGCTCAATTTTATTACCGGACGGCCCATGGCAGCAGAAGATATTGTGGAAAAAATGAAGGAGATGTAATGGATATGGCTTCATCTGATATGACAGCAGACACCGACCGGTCTTTTTACCTGGATGAAAAGCTTGCACAGGTGCGGGAAAAGGATTTTCTCAAGTACCGGTCTCCGGACCTGCCCACCTGGTGTCCTGGGTGCGGGTATTTCGGCATCATGGATGCTTTTTACAAGGCCTGTAGGGAACTGGACCTTGCACATGAAAATATCTGTGCCGTGTCCGGTATCGGCTGCTCCGGCCGGACCCCGATTTTCATCAATTCCTACGGGTTCCACACCCTGCACGGGCGCTCCATCCCCGTGGCCACAGGCCTGAAGCTTGCCAGAGAGGACCTTACGGTTTTTGCCATGGCCGGGGACGGGGATGCTTTAGGGATAGGCGGGGGCCATCTGCCCCATGTGGCCCGCAAAAACATTGACATCACCTTTATTTTGTTTGACAATTCCATCTACGGGCTCACCAAGGGGCAGTCCTCTTCCACCACCCCTTATGAAACAAAGACCAATTCTCATCCTGTGGGCAATCCGGACACGCCGTTGAACCCCATCAAACTGGCCCTGGCCTACGGCAGCTCATTTGTGGCAAGAGGGTATGCCGGTGATCCTGAAGGCATGAAAGAGATTATCAAGGCAGGTATCCTGCACAAGGGGTTCAGTTTTATCCAGATTCTCACCCCCTGTGTGACCTTTGATAAGACCAACCGGACCTGGAAAGCGCTCAAGGAAAATGTCTGTTCTTTAAATTTGCATGCGCCTGCCCCTGACAACATGGAAAGTGCCATGCGGGCAGCAGAAAATGAGCCCTACGGGGTGGGGATATTTTTTCAGGACAAAGATCGTCCCAGCTACCAGGATATCCTGCGGCAGATGCGGAGTGCAAAATAAGAGGCAGCAGCCAGGGGTGAAACCTATCCTTTTTCAAGTT
>JAABSO010000053.1 GCA_011390335.1 Desulfotignum sp.
TTCTTCGATGGAAGCGGCCTGCTGGGAGGATCCTTCGGCCAGAGACTGGCTGGTGACCGATACCTGACTGGAAGCCTCAGCCACCTGGTCAGCCCCTTCGTTCAAACCGCGTATGATCCGGTTGATGGGCAGGGTGATGCTCCTGGCAAACCAGATTACAAGCAGGATGGTTAAAGCAAGAAAAACCCCACCGGCGATCAAAACAACATTCCGGATCGCTCTGACAGGGGCCATGAATTCGGCCACATCCTGGGTTACGCAGATACTCCATTCGGTCAGTGGAACAGGCGCAAATCCCGCAATTTTATCAATGCCTTTAAAGGTATAATTCTCCACACCTGATTTCTGGGCTGTCATGTTGCTGGCAATGGATTCCATTCCTTCAAGCCTGGCAATATTTAAATCAAGAATGTAATCCGATTGGGGATGGGCAACAATCAATCCGGTTTTATCAATCATGAAAGGGTAACCAGTGCTGCCGATCTTAACGCTGGTGATTTTTCGGCTTAATTCATCCAGTTTCACTGCCAGTCCAAATATTCCACCAAATACGCCTGATGCGGTTTTTATGGGCACGGCTATCCCGATAATGGGTTTCCCGGTATTACGGGATGTTATGGCCTGGCCCACGGCAACCTTTCCTGTGTTACGGGCCTCTATAAAATAATCCCGATCTGAAAAAGAGACTCCCTGCTCTCTCAAAGTACCATCGAAATCATCCGAAATAGTAACCCCATGGGCATTGGTGACAAAGAAGGTGTCATAATCCTGTCCAATATTTTCAGATACGGTTTTGAGAAATTGGTCCAGAGCTTTCAGTTCGGTCTTGGCATTATCAATCCCATCAGCAGATACTTTGCTTACAGCATTTCTGATCAAAGGATTGATCCCCATTTCTGTGGCCAGCTTAACCTCCTGGTTTAATACACTATCAGTCATGATTGCCAAATCCTGGGCAATCTGAGCGGCCTGATTGTTTGCCCCCCTGACCAGGGCATCAGATGCCTTGTTAAGTGAAAAGAGCCCCACAACGGTCAGCGGAATAACCACGACAAGTATCCCACTGAGGATGAGTTTAAATTTAAGTGACCTGTTTTTCATGTTTTCCCCCTCATTTTTATAATATTGTAATAAACGATTTATTTACCTGTTTGATTGATCGTTAATTTTTTCATCAGTTTTTCCAACACAGAGGCAATATCTTTTATATCGTTGTCAAAATAAGTGATAAAAGATGATTTAATCCGAATCGCCTTGGCCAATGTTTCGACATCTCTGTCCGGCAGGATCAGGATGACACGACTTTTTTCAAATACCGAATTCAGGTTTTGAAACGCTGCAAGCTCAAAGGTTGAAGCAATGGGAAGAATGATAACAGATATCTCATGCAAGGGCCTGCAAAGCGTGCTGCTGATCTCTTGAATTGAATCCGAAACAATGATATCCAGCTGCGGGAAACGGTCCCGAATCAGAGAGTTGATACGCTCTCCGATCTTTTCCCGGCTGTTTCTATAAAGCAGAATTTTTATCATTTCTTTGTTGCTCCCTTGTTTCTGATCTCTTTGACCATAAAAACAAAATCGGCCGTTACAATGCAAAAAATGCACAAACAGTGCCAGTGGTGAAAAATTCAATTTTTAAATATATTTTCAGATAGTTATGAAAAGTTTAATCCTGCGGAAAAGATGCCTGTCCAGGCGATATTCCTGAAAACAGGAATGATGGAATTCCAGTTTTCAGGAATCAGGAACTGCTGAAACCGGAAAGTCCGTGTTTTTTTAAAAGGTCGTAGAGACGGGACTGGGAAATACCGGATATCCGGCAGGCCTGGTATCGATCAGATTCACAGCGCACCAGCAGGGCCTTGAGGTATTCTTTTTCAAGCTGCCAGCGGAATTCATTTAGCGGCGGCAGTTCTTTTCGCGGATCACATCCGTCAAAAAAAAGCGGGGTGGCACAGCTTTTTATGGATGGACTGAATGTAAGATTGGATACCCGGTATTCCGGGGGCAGGTGTTTGGGAAACAGGGTGGGGTCCTGGCCGGCAGATGCCAGAAGATACTCCAGCACATTGATGAGTTCACGCACATTACCCGGCCATGGATGGGCGGCCAGGGTTTTGAGCAGTTCGTCTGAAACCGCTTTGCTGTCCATATGATATCGCCGGGTCAGTTCATGGAGTTTTTTGATGGTGATCTCTTCGATATCATTTTCCCTGTCCCGTAGCGGGGGCAGTTGGATTTCCATGGCCCTTATCCGGTAAAGCAGATCCTTTCGAAATGTCCGATCTTCAACCATCTGATCCAGGTCCAGATTGGTGGCGGCGATCAACCGGATGTTCACGCTGATTTCCCTTCCGCCGCCCACAGGGCGGATACAGCGTTCCTGCAAGCTTCTCAATAGTGATTTCTGGGCATTCAGGGGCAGATCCCCCACTTCATCCAGCATCAATGTGCCGTTGTGAGCCTGGAGGATCAACCCCTCCTGTTTTTTCCCGGCCCCGGTAAATGCCCCTTTTTCATGGCCGAAAAGCGTGCTCTCAACCAGTGTATCCGGCAGTGCCCCGCAATCCACAGGCACAAACGGGAACAATCGGCGTTTGCTGTTTTCATGGATGGCTCTGGCAAACAGTTCCTTGCCGGTACCGGTCTCGCCGGTGATCAGGACACTGGCATCTGTGGCAGCTGCGGTGGCCACACTTTCCAGGCACTGCTGCAAAGCACTGGATTCTCCTGTTATACCCGTTCTTACCAGGGAAACTGTGGTCCTGGTGTGTTGCTTTTCCCGGTGGTACTGGATGGCCCGGTTTATGGACAAGGATACGTCATCTAAAAGAAAAGGCTTTTGGATATAATCCCAGGCCCCGTATTGAAAAGCCAGTTTGGCGCCCCTGGCATCACCGGTTCCTGTGATAATGATGATTTCCGGTGCCGCATCTGATGCCGTGAACTCCGGCAGCAGGTCCAAACCATTGCCGTCAGGCAGTTCAAGATCAAGAAGGACCAGATCAAATGCATAAGAACAAAACAGTGAACGCGCCTGTTCCAGGGTGTGGGCCTTCTGACACTGGTACCCCATACGGGCAAGCAGTTTGGTAAAAAACAGACAGATTTTCTCATCGTCATCAATGACCAGCACATGAATCATCGGATTTGGTCCTTTTGTCTGCTCTTTTTCAAGGCCTCATTTACAATGGCTGACAACTCACTTGCGATCATGGGCTTCATGATCATGGCGGTGACATTATATCTTTCCAAAAGGTCTGTCTTCAGCCCTTCACTGAATCCTGTACATAAAATTATGGGGATGTCCGGACAGATACGTTTAAGATGATGAGATAATACAAGGCCGTCCATTTTCGGCATGGCCCGGTCAGTGATGACCAGGTCAAACCCTTCAGGATCTTGAGCAAACATGTCAAGGGCTTCCTGCCCCTCTGAAACGCCGGCCACCGCATACCCGAGTTTTGCCAGTACCTTTGATGTCCAGGCCACAATGGATGGCTCATCATCAACGACCAGAATGCTGCCTTTGCCTGTTATCAGGGCTGCCCGGGTCAGGGTGGTCTCCTGATCTGTATCAGCCCTCTTTTCCGGGACCAGGACCTGGAATGTGGTTCCTGTTCCCGGTTCGCTGTAAACCGAGATATCACCTTTGAGATCCTTGACGATACCATAAACAGTGGACAAACCCATTCCCGTCCCTTCACCCCGGTGCTTTGTGGTGAAAAACGGTTCAAAAATCTTTTCCTTCAACGCCCCGGGAATACCGCACCCTGTATCGGAAATCAGGATCTGTACGTATCGGCCGGGATTGATATTTTGGGTCTGCAGGATTTCATTGGTATGAATGACCACGGATTTGATTGTTACATCCAGTGTTCCGCCGATCTCTTTCATGGCATGGACGGCATTGGTCAAAAGATTCATGATCATCTGGTGAATCTGGGTGGGGTCCGCCAGAACCGCCACATCTTTTTCAATGATTTTTTTCCTGATATCGATGTCCGGGGGAGCAGACGCTTTTATGAATTTCAGACATTCCTTGACCAGGGGAACAATTTTGATGACCTGGTGCTGGACGTCGGCCTTCCGGCTGAAAGTCAGGATATGCTGGACCAGATCCCTGGCCCTGAGACCGGCTGTCATCACCTGCTCCAGGCTGTCGAGGGCCTCGGGGTTATCAGACAGATCCAGTCTGGCAAGTTCGGTAAACCCGATGATGGAAGAAAGGATATTGTTGAAATCATGGGCGATCCCCCCAGCCAGTGTGCCTAAGGCTTCCATCTTCTGGGTTTGCTTGATGCGGTCTTCCAGGCGCTTTCTTTGTGTTATATCCCTGGAGGTACCCAGTATCCGGTCCGGGCAGCTGTTTTCATTTCTCAAAAACCGGGCCACGATTTCCACCCAGACTGCTGTTCCGTCTTTATTGCACATCTCCAGTTCAAGGGACCGCATGCGGTCCGGAGCGGCATCCGGATGATTTTCCTGTGCAAGCTCGGTTGCAATAACCTCTTTGATTTTTTTTACGGATGCCTCACTCAGGTAGGCGGTGATATTCAGCTGCATTAATTCTTCAGCGGCATACCCCAAAAGGTTTTCTATGGCCGGGCTGACATAAGATATTTCCAGGTTGTCCGTCTGCATGATCCAGATGACATCAGTTGCGTTTTCAGCCAGAAGTCGGTATCTTTCTTCGCTCCGGCGCAAATCATCTTCATTCAGCTGCCGGGCTTTTTCGGCCAGATTTTTCTTCTGATCGATCCTGACCACCTGACGGGAAATGTAAAATGACATGAGGATGACCAGAAACAGCATACCGGCAAATATCAGTATCAGCTGCCGGGTGATGGCAGTGATCTCTTTTGTGATATCATCCATATAGATACCGGTGCCGATGACCCATTCCCATGGCGCAAACCCTTTGACATAGGACATTTTGGGAACAATTTTTTCAGGCATATCTTTCCACTGCCAATGATAATTGACATATCCTTCCCCGCTCTCCTTGACGGTTTGCACCATTTCCACAAATGGATAATTTCCCCCGGAATCCCTTACCGGGGACAGGTCTTTTCCTTCAAGATCCGGTCTGAAAGGATGCATGATCATGAAGGGATGCATATCATTGATCCAGAAATAATCCTTTCCCTGGAGACCGTACCGCAGATTGCGTATCCGGTCGATCGCTTGCTGTCTGGCAGCTTCTCGAGTCATTTCCCCCTGACTGATCCCGGCTTCGTAATCGGCCAGCAGGCTGACGGCGCTGTTGGTCAACTGGCGGATGGTATCTTTTTTCTGGTCCAGCAGCTGGCTTTCATGCCGAGGAATAAAAACCAGAAACATCCCCAATGCAAAAATAATATAGGTGACATACAGGGGGATCAGGATGCGGAGGACGTCGGATAACGGTTTCCGGGAAATCAATTTATCAATGATATCATCTTTAATGACAATTCCTTCCATACGTCTCCAGGCAGTTCATAGAATGTGCAATACAGCTATTGTGAGCATAATTGCAGGAAACTACCACTTTGTGCTGCACAGAGTCAAATGGTATTTCAAGGCAATCACACCCGTATTTGTATGCACGCGGAGTGGTTCAGGTATCTTGTTGCCCTCCATTTTTCCATTTGACGAAGTGACCCACAAGCGATACACTTCATAATACAACACGGCACCAGGAGGACAACACCATGCCGACAAAAAATCCAAGAGTAAATGTGGTTCTGGAAAAAGGACTCTACAGTACCATAAATGAAATGGCTGCCAATGAAGGTATATCCATGTCCCTGATTATGAGGGACCTGGTGAAAGAGGCTTTGGAAATCAGGGAAGACACTGCACTGGCGAAAATAGCAGACCGGAGAGAACAAACCTTTGATCCTGAAAAAGCCCTGTCTCATGACGATGTATGGGATTGAATACCACCTGGATGTAAAAAAAAAGGATCTGCCTAAAATAGATCCGGATATCCGGTCAAAAAATTACCGTTCTTGGTATCTGCCACCGCAAAGAAATGTATCAAATAGCGGTCAGGCGATAAAATAAGAAGGGGTCAGGCAGCCGGCCTGAGCCCCCCTATTATCAGCCGATCACAGAAAAGCTGGAATCAGGATTGATTTTGCGCAGCCGGGAATAAAACCCGATGTTGCAGGGCCGTTTCGTGTATTTCATGGTAAAGGACACCGGGTCTTTGTCATGGTCATGGCCCTTTTCCACAGCCTGCACCAGTTCGGCCATCAAGACCCCCACCACCGGAGCGTTCTTGAACTGGTTGCCGCTGGTGCCCACGGCCATGTAGAAGCCGTCCAGGCAGGATCTGTCATAGATGGGGATCCAGTCGTCGGAGCAGTCATACAGGTCCACGATGCCGCTGGGTTTGTTGGGGATGCGCATGTCCGGTATACGCTGGGCCTCTCTCAGCACCTGGGTGGTCCACTGGTTGGTGAAGTCGGTGTTGTAATTATCCGGATCTTCAACATATTCCAGGGTATCGCACTCCGGGTCTTCGGATCCGATGAGAATGTTGTTGCCCACTTCCGGGCGGGAGTAGCACCCCACATCCCCGTCTGAAATGATGGTACCCAGATTGTTGTAGTCAAATCCTTCCGGGGCCGGCACATGGCAGACCTCCTGGCGCAGGGCTCTTGTCTTGATGTTCATCTCGTCTTCCACCCCTGCCATGCGGTTGATCTGGAAGGAATGGGGACCTGCCACATTGATGACCACCGGGGCATCGATCTGTGTGCCGTCCGCCAGGGTGATGCCGGTCACCCGGTTGTCTTTTTTCCGGATCTCGGCCACCCGGGCGTTGAACAAAAATTTGCCGCCCCTGGCTTCAGCAGCCCGCTGCACGTTGTGGGTGGCCTGTTTGGGATCAGATATCAGGCCGGCTTCCGGAATATACAGAGCCCCGGCAATACTGTCCCGGGTGGGGGTACCGAATCGCGGATCACTGGGCAGGGTGGGGGAGCCGAATCCCCGGGTGTCCAGAATGGGAAGCAGGTCGGTGATTTCTTTGGGACCGAAATCCCAATAAGACACACGCAGTTCGTCCAGTGCCGCCTTGACCTTTTCCAGGTAGTGGTTTTTTGGGGTTTTCATCACCAGGCCTCCGGTGTTGATATATTTCACAAGCCCGGTTTCATCCACCGTGCCCAAATACTTGGGCCAGTCTATCCAGTAATAATACCCTTCCCGGGCCATGGTCACCCCGTCCGGGGTGGAGTAGTACAGCCGGATGACGGCGCATGACCCGGAGGTTGAGCCATGGCCGGCTTCGGGCAGTTTGTCCACGTTCAGCACCTTGAGGCCCCTTTTGGCCAGCTCGAACCCGGTGCAGGCACCGATAATCCCGGCGCCGATGACAATTGCATCAAATTTATGTTCCATTGGTTGCGATCCTTACATGTTTTTTTGGGTTTACTACATCATAATCCGTCAAATCGATTTCCAGCGCTCAATTTTTTCAAAGGCGGATGCAGCCCTGTCCATAAGGGTGGACAGGTTCACCGGTTTTTTGAAATAGTCTTCAAAACCGGCATCCCTGCAGTCGGCCAGCTCAAACAAAGAAGCATATCCGGTAATGGCATAAATCACGGAAACAGGTTTGCGCTTCTTTATTTCCCGGCACAGCTCAATCCCGTTCATGCCGGGCAGGTTCAGGTCAAAAAACATCACATATATGGTTTCGTTTTCCAGGATTTCCAGGGCTGTTTCCGCGTCCATTGCAGACCGGACCACATACCCTTTCCTGGCAAATGCCTGTTCCAGAAGGTTTATGATTGCTTTTTCATCATCCACAACCAGAATTTTTTTTTCACCCATTTCCACTCCTTTATGTTGGCTATTATATTTTTTTCAAAGCAGTTTACCCATACACCGGTCAGTTGTCCAGCAGATACCTGATATTTGCCAGCAGGTCTTCTCTGCCTGCGGGCTTCAACAAAATTTTGTCCGGTGCGGCCTCACTTGTCTTTGCTGTTACCGTATTCTCGCTGCACCCGGTACACAGGATCACCGGGATATCCGGCCGCACCTTTTTGAGGGCGGCAACAAGTTTATCCCCTGTCATTTCCGGCATGGTCATGTCTGTGATAACCAGATCAAAATCCCGGGGGGTTTGTGTGAAACATTTCAGTCCCTGTTGTGGCATATCACAGGCAGTGACCCTGTACCCGGCCCGGGACAGCAGTTTTTCCAGCATATGCAGTATAGGTTTTTCATCATCAATCAACAGGATTTTCTCATTTCCATTGCAGGGAACGGCAACTTTTTTGTTTTCATCACACAGGTCCTGTTCCCTGGTGAATCGGGGCAGATACATGTAAAATGCAGTGCCTTCTCCTCTGGTGCTTTGGGCCAGAATTTTTCCATCCAGGTTTTTTACAATGCCGTGTACCACTGCCAGCCCGAGACCTGTTCCCTTACCCCGCACTTTTGTGGTGAAATATGGCTCAAAAATGCGCTTGAGGATTTCAGGTTCCATGCCCTGCCCTGTATCTGCCACTTTCAGGCATACATATGGGCCGGGTGCCATCTCAAAGGCGGGCAGGTTGTCTTCTGAAAAATCGGCTTCACTGAGGGACAGAGACAACTCTCCGCCGTTTTCCTCCATGGCATGCAGGGCATTGCTGATGAGGTTCAGGATTACCTGGTGCATCTGGGTGGGATCAGCCATTACCATTCCCACGTCGGTTGGAATGATTTTGGTGATTTTTATGGTGGATGGCAATGAGGCCCTGGCCAGTTTGAGCACCTCTTTTACAATCAGCTGCAGTTTCAGGGGCCTGCAGTCCTGTTCTGTTTCCCGGCTGAATGTCAGGATCTGCTGGACCAGTTCCCTGGCCCGGACAGCCCCGTCTATCACCGACTGCATATTGTCCCTGACAGGGCTTTGCCGGGGCAGATCCTGCATGATCATTTCAGAAAACCCGAGAATGGGAAACAGGATATTGTTGAAATCGTGGGCGATCCCACCGGCCAGCGTGCCGATGGCTTCCATTTTCTGGGACTGGCGCAGGCGGGCCTCCATGGCCTGGTTTTTTTCCATGGCCTCCACCAGGTGGTCCATGGTATGCTGCAGTTCCCGTGTTTTCTGCACCAGATGTTTCTCTGACTGTTTCAGGCTGGATACGATCTGTTTGTACTGCAGTTTCTGATATGCCTGGCCTGACAACTGCTCTGTAATCAAAAACAGGGCTTGGGTGATCTCTGTAAATTGTTTTACCGGCATGGTGGTTACCTCATCCAGAGCTGCGGCATAGGCATCGTGATCCGCACCGATGACATCAGCATATGCCAGCATCTTTTGCAGGTCAGCTTTTTCATCTTTGACCTGGCCGATAATCCAGTTGGCAACATGATTGCCTGCAATGGTGACGGCAATTTTTGCATTCCACAATCCCGGCCCCGGACAGGGCTGAAAAACAGGTCCCCGGGTATGATCTACTGCCATATCAGCATTGAATTTCACACAGTTCTCACAGCCCGTCCTGGTATTCTGAATAATGTCTTTGCACAACCGGCAGAAATTACCGGGTCTGGTGATGGCATTTCCAGCAAAATCGGTGATAATGGCCGAAACCCCGGTGGCCTTTGCAAAGGTATCCTGAATTTCCTGAATCTCATCGATATCAAATATATCTGTAAATTTCAGCATGCTGATTTTTTTATTCATGATTCATCTCCCCGTACAGGAAGCCCCCTGTCATTTGTAGATTACGTCATTGCCTTTGTTACCGGCTGCGCCTACATTGTCTGCAGCAGTGCCACTGTTTTTTCCGCAATGCGGTGGATGTCCTGGACATGGTCCACAGCACCCATGTTTATGGCCTCTTTGGGCATGCCGAACACCACGCTGGATCTTTCATCCTGGGCGATATTGACGGCACCGGCGTTTTTCATATCCAGCATGCCGGCGGCCCCGTCTTTTCCCATGCCGGTAAGTATGATCCCTATGGCATTGGCACCGGCATACCTGGCAACGGTTTTGAACAGCACGTCTACCGCAGGTCTCTGGTAATGGACCAGGGGCCCTTTTTTCACCTCCACATAATATCTGGCCCCGCTTCTTTTCAGCAGCATATGATAATTACCAGGAGCTATGAGCACCTCCCCGTTGGTAACGGTATCCCCATTCTGTGCCTCTTTGACCCGCATCTGGCACAGCTCGTTCAGTCTCTGGGCAAAGGATGCGGTGAACTGGGCCGGCATGTGCTGGACCACCACAATGCCCGGTGCATTCACCGGCATCCGGGTCAGCACGTTTTTGATGGCTTCCGTACCCCCGGTGGAGGCACCGATGGCTATGAGTTTATTGGTGGTTTCCGCCAGGGCTTTTGAGGCTGCCAATGCCGGTGTCCGCATTTTTGCCGTATCGCTGGTAGGCTGGATCATTTTGGCCCCGTATACGGCCCGTATTTTTTCTGCCAGCTGCACACTCATGTCGCCTACGGAATAGGCGGCACTGGGTTTGGAAATGACCTCGAGCGCCCCCAGGGAAAGGGCTTCCATGGCCAGTTTGCTGCCTTTGGTGGTAAGGGAACTCACAATAATGACCGGCAGCGGATAGTATTTCATTAATTTTCGTAAAAACGTGATGCCGTCCATTCTGGGCATCTCAATGTCCAGGGTGATCACGTCCGGTTTCAGGCTGACGATCTTATCCCTTGCCACATAGGGATCAGGTGCCGTACCGATCACCTGTATTCCCTCCTGCCGGGACAATTGTTCAGAGAATACCTTTCTGACCACCGCTGAATCATCCACAACCAGCACTTTGATGTCACGGGACATTGCACCATCTCCAGTTTGTAATGGGTCGCTTTAAAACCCTGTTAATCTGTATGCAGCAGCATCCCCAGTTTTGACTCGTCTGTTTCAATAATGTGAAACTGGCTGTCTGAAGCAATTTTTGACAGATCAGCAATATCGGGTATGCCCAGTTCAAACGGGGTTTTGGCAGGTGTGCTGCGCAGGGCATTGCCGCAGACCATGTTGAGCATCTCCTTGAGCGTACCTGTAAGATGTTCCCGGGTGAGCTGGTCCCGGGGCTCTCCCATGAAATTTTCCGCCATTTCCAGCACCAGGGTTTCAGGTGCGGCCAGGATAACATGGCCGCTGATATCTCCAAAAAATGACAGCCGGCAGGCCATGGTGTCCTGCGCATCCAGCCCGGCCAGAGATAAGGCGGCTGTCTGCCCGAATTCCACCGGCAGAAAAAACATGGTTTCCATGACTTCAGAAATCGAAGTCTTCATCGCTTTCATCAGTTGCGTCTTCATAATCAGGTTCTCCAAGAATAGTGACAATTGTATCTCTGACTGCCTCGGCTGTGAAGGGTTTGGTGATATACCCTGCAGCACCGGCTTTCATAAATTCATCAATCCGAATCTGGCTGCCTTCCGTGGACACCACTACCACCGGAATATCCAGGAACAGGTCCTGTTCTTTCATGGCTTTAATGAAGGCCAGGCCGTCCATGACCGGCATATTGTAATCGGTTATGACCAGGTCCACCCAGCTGTTTTTCATCAAAGCAAGCGCTTCTTCACCATTGGCCGCTTCCAGCAGATGTGAGCCGCCATAGCCGGCCGCCTTCAGTGTGCGTTTGATCACCGCGCGCATGGGCAGGGAATCATCCACTATCAAAATTGCATATAACATTTATTTATCCCGGGTTTTGTGTTTACGCCATCTGCAGAAGTGTTTCCACTTCCTGCATGTTGATGCCAAATTCCGCTATAATCATGGACATGTCAACAGCTGATATCCCCAATTGTTTCATCACCTGGTCCTTGAACCGGTACGAAAGGCCGTCTGCGCCAACACCGGTTCCCAGCATCATGCACAGACAGTCCGCCAGATACACCGCTGCAATCTGTTTATCCGCAATTTTTGTTTCATCCGACAAATGGTGGTGCCGGATGATATTGACCATTTTGGGACTGAACTTCCACATTTTGGCTATCATGGCACCCAGTTCGGCATGGTCGATGCCAAGGGCTTTTTTTTCCGCCTCCTGGAAGCTGAAGTGATTATTTTCCACAAGATCTGCAATTTTGCCCGATGCATCTGCCACATATTTTTCCAGAACGATTTTGCCCATATCCTTGACCAGGGCTGCGGTAAATATGGTATTTTTCCCTTTTAAACCCAGTCTGACTGCCACCTGTTTTGCAAGCACCGCCGAAGACACCGAATATTTCCACATATCCCCCTCATCCATCCCATACCCTTTCTGGCTGCCCCCAAGCACCTGTGATCCGGATCTTACCAGAGCCACTTCGATCACCTGGTCAATGCCCAGCAGGTTGACCGCATCTTTGATGGATTCCACCGGATGCTTCATGCCGAAATATGCGGAGTTGCAGGTACGCAGAACGCCTGCCGTGATAACCGGGTCATACTGGATCACTTTTGCGATGTCTGCCATGGCGCTGTCCGGATGGTCTGCCACGGCCAGCAGCTTTCCTGCCACCGCAGGAATGGGCTTCAAATTTTTCACCTCAGCCACCAGTGTTTGAAAAGATATCATATCTTCACCTCCCCGGATCCGGATGTTTTTACATAAATATCTCCTGTGGCAATCTCGATTCTCACGGTACGGTTGACATTGCCCCCCACATCCTGTGAGGTAATCATGACCTTGTTCTTGAAAAACATTTTTTTCAGGGCCATGTAATTTCTTTTGCCGATATTGAAAAATCCCTGCTGGTCAAGGATCTCTGCCCCGCCTGCCACATACACCCTCATGCGCTGCTTGGCTGCCCCCAGCTGGTAGGCAGTTTTGAACAGCCTGGGGATGCCGGAATCAGCAAACATATAGGGCCTTGCCGCTGCCTTCTGCCTGTCAATGGAAGAATCCGGCAGCATATAGTGCAGTATGCCGCCCACTTTGACCGCAGGATCATAAATGACCAGTCCGATGCACGATCCCAGGGAATAGGTGATAATCGATTCCCCGGGATTATTGCTCACCTTCATATCTGCAACACCGACAATCTGTTTCATTGCATATCCTTGTGTAAAAAAATTAACTTCTGATCCCGAAAATGCCGTGGACATCCAGGATCAGGCCCACGCGGCCGTCGGCAAGGATGGCACCGCCGGCAAGGCCTTCTACTCCCTCAAGGTGGGCACCGAGGCTCTTGATGACATATTCATCCTTGCCCAGCAGTTCATCGATGAGAAAGGCGCGTTTTTCATCCTTTGACTCAACCACCACCACAAGGCCCTCGTGTACCGGTTTTTTCTCATTGGAGCTGCCT
>JAABSO010000054.1 GCA_011390335.1 Desulfotignum sp.
ATATTCCCTGACAGTCCCGGTGTCTGGGCTTTTCTATACATTGGAAAACCGGCAGGACCAACAGGTCTACCCCGCCCAGGCCGGGTTCGAGATCCTTCGAGACAGCCGGATGGTTCATCAATGCCCTGTTCCCACGGACCGGGAACTTTTCTGGCGGCGGTTCCAGGAAAAATGGCTGCCCGCGATGTCGGCAGCCATGGTCCGCATGCTGCCCGGGTTAGAGCGGTGCAATGCCCTGGCATTCTGGGAGGAGATACAGATCGAAGTGGCCATGGATGATGCACAGGAACCTGCCGGACTGGCCCAGGAACGCATCGCTCCCATGGAGGCCCTGCACGAGGACCTCTATTTCGGCCTGCTGGCCTTTATGGAATCTTTCCGGCAAACGCATTGCCCGGACAGCACCATGCAGCTGGGGCGGATCGTCCCCCTGATGCGCGCCGCCGGAGGAGAAAGGCCCTGGGCCCGCCTCCGGTTGAAACCGCTGCGCGCACCTGTTCCCCCTCCCCGTCCTAACCCGGTGATAGACCATATCGGGTACAGGAGAGGCGCACTGTTCGTGGATTTTTCCCAGGACAGCCATCTGTTGCCCCCGGCTGAAAACAAAGGGTTGTGTGCGGCAGCCAGGTCACGGGGCTACAGATTAAGCCCCCATGAAAACAAGATTCGTTACGCCGCCCGGCCGGCGCAGAAAACAGCGGCCCTGTCATCCATGAAAGCTTTGACGGCACCGGATCTTCAGTCAATTCCCACGGGCAAAACAGTCCGGGCATGGACCCGGCACCTGTCCGGCCGCCCGGGCATCCGGGTGTGGCACGCCGGGACCAGCCTTTTGGGGCAAGATATTCTGGCTGTGGAAGCCACAGCCGGAAACATGCCGGCCAGGAGGGCCAGGCTGCTCAAGCCCACCCTGCTGATCAATGCCCGGCACCATGCCAATGAGGTATCCGGCACCAATGCCGCCATGGCCCTGCTCCATGAACTTGCCGCCACTGGCAGGACCGCGGGCGTTCCGGACCGGGTCAACCTGGTGGTGGTGCCCCTGGAAAACGCAGACGGGGTGGACACACTTGAAAAGATGCTGCCTGAATCCCCGGACCATAAACTGCATGCAGCCCGGTACAATGCCCTGGGCATGGAGTATTATGACCAATACTTTGTCAAGGACACCCGGTTCAGCGAAGCCCGGGTCAAAGCCCGGCTGTTTGAACGGTGGCTGCCCGAATACATGATCGACCTGCACGGTGTTCCCAGCCATGAGTGGGAACAGCCCTTTTCCGGGTATATCAATCCCCGCTTCAAGGAGCACTGGATTCCCCGCTCGTTTATCTATGCCATCCTTCCCTTTTACGGCCAGGACAGCCATCCCGGCAGCAGCATCGCTGCGGCACTGGCCCGGGAGATGTCCGCCGCCCTTGAAACGCAGACAGATATGGTCGCACTGAACCGGCAGATCTTTGACCGGTACCTCCGATATGCCAAGGCGTTTGAACCAAAAGTGTACGACTCGGACATGGCGGGATCTTTGGTGGTAACCCCCACCTGTGAGCGGATCCGTAAAATCAATTTTGCCGAGCGAAAATGGCCCCTGGTAAAAAGTGAAATCATCACCGAGGTGCTGGATGAAGTGGCCACAGGTCCCTGGCTGGAACGCTGCACTAAGGCCCATCTTGTGATCATCGATACCGTGCTCAAAAGAATGTGCAAAGGAAAAAAAGCCGTACTGGAGCGAAAAGAAGAATCCGGCACCGTAACCTTTGCCTGGCAGGGCCGGGCATGAATATGTTCCTCTTGACATTTTCCGTGAACACCCATAGGTAAAGAAGGTTTTCAATAAATTGAAGCGTGCCGCATCCGGTCTGTTGACCCGGTTTTCGGCACATGTGTGCCATAAATTTCAAAATTGTAAGGAGAAAGAGGTATGAAACGTTTATTGGTAGTGCTTCTGGCATCATTGTTCATGCTGCCGGCAGGTGTCCTGGCTTCCCAGGCCGATACCCTGGTCTGGGGCCGCGGGGGTGATTCGGTGAACCTGGACCTGGCCCAGGCCACGGACGGGGAATCCATCAAGGCAGGCATCCAGGTATTGGAAAACCTGGTAATTTTCGGCAAAGACAGCATGGACGTGGAACCGCAGCTGGCTGAATCCTGGTCCATATCAGAAGACGGCCTCACCTGGACCTTCAAGCTGCGCAAAGGGGTGACCTTTCACGACGGTGAACCGTTCAACGCCCAGGCGGTCTATGATTCATTCGCCCGGATCATAGATGAGACCCATCCCCTGCACGGATATGGCAAATGGCGGTATCTGAGCCTGTCTTTGAAACCGGTCACAGCCATCAACGTGGTGGATGACTTCACCATCCAGCTGGTGACGGAAAAGCCCTATGCCCCGCTTCTCAACAACCTGGCCCTGTGGCTGTGCCCCATCCTGTCCCCAAAGGCCATGTATGAATACAAGGATCAGATCGGTCAGAATCCCGTGGGTACCGGTCCTTTCAAGTTCGTTAAATGGGTGAAGGATGACCAGATCGTGTTTGAACGCAATGATGACTACTGGGGAGAAAAGGCCAAGGTCAAACAGATTGTCCTCAAATCCATCCCTGAACCCTCCGCCCGCCTGATGGCCCTGCAGTCCGGGGCTGTGGACATTGCCGACGACCTGGATCCGGACAGCATCAAGCTGGTGGAAAAAAATTCCGACCTGGCCATAATCAAACGGCCCAGCGTAAATGTGGGCTACCTGGCCCTGAATACACAAAAACCCTATCTGAAAGACCCCAAGGTACGCATCGGCCTGAGCCACGCCATTGATAAGAATACTATCATACAGGCCATTTTCCAGGGCATGGCCATCCCGGCCAAAAACCCGTTCCCCCCGTCCATCTGGGGGTACAACGATGCCATAGAACCCTATGAATATGACCCTGCCAAGGCCGCAAAGATGCTCAAGGAAGCCGAATTTGATTTCACCCGGGAACTGGAATTGTGGGCCATGCCGGTGAGCCGGGCCTATATGCCGGACCCGGTGAAGACGGCTGAACTGATCCAGGCCTACCTGGCCGCTGCCGGCGTGAAAGCCAAAATCGTGCGCATGGACTGGGGAACCTACCTTAAAAAGACATCCAACGGCGAGCATGACATGTGCATGCTGGGATGGCTGGGGGGCAATGCCGATCCTGACAACTTCCTGTACGGCCTGCTGTCTGCGGATACAGCCGAGACACCGGGTGCCTCCAATGTGGCCCTGTGGAAAAATGCTGAATTCACCGAACTGTGCAAACAGGCCCAGAAGATCTTTGACAAAGAGGAACGGACCAAAAAATACCTGAAAGCACAGGAGATTGCCCACAACGAGTCGCCCTGGATTCCACTTGTCCACACCACCATCGTCCGCTGCTACAACAAGCGGCTGGGCAATGTGCCCCTGCGTCCCAACGGGCTCAACAGCTTCCAGATGGTCACCAAGAACTAAGTTTTTTGTAATCAATGACACTGGGATACATATCAAAACGGCTGTTTCACCTGGCCCTGATCATGTTCGGGGTCTCCGTGGTGGTCTTCCTGATGCTCAGGATGATTCCCGGGGACCCTGCCCAGCTGCTTTTAGGTGAATTTGCAAGCCCGGAAGAACTGGCCCGCCTGCGGGAACAGCTGGGACTCAACCAGTCGCTGTTTACCCAGTTCTGGATTTATATCAGCAACATTGTCCAGGGGGATATGGGCCACTCCATCCGTACCAATGCGCCGGTGACCGGAGAGATCTGGGTACGGCTCATCGCCACCCTGGAACTCTCTTTGGCTGCCATGTGCATCGCCACTTTCTTTGGTATTGCCGCAGGGGTGATGTCTGCGGTAAAACAGCACTCCCTCTGGGATTACGGCGCCATGTTCATGGCCCTAGTGGGGGTTTCCATGCCCATCTTCTGGCTGGGGCTTATGCTGATCTACCTGTTTGCCGTCAAATTTCCTTTGCTGCCCATGATGGGCCGCATCTCCCTGGGGCTGGAAGTCCCGGATGTCACCGGGCTGATGGTGGTGGATGCTGTGGTGGCGGGCAGCTGGCAGTCCTTTGTATCTGCTCTCAAACACCTGCTTCTGCCGGCGTTTACCCTGGCCACCATCCCCATGGCCATTGTGGCGCGCATCACCCGCAGTGCCATGCTGGAGGTTTTGAACATGGACTATGTGAGAACTGCCCGGGCAAAGGGGATGACCGAACTGGTGGTTATTTTCCGCCATGCACTGCGCAACGCCTTTCTGCCGGTGGTGACGGTGCTGGGGCTGAACCTGGGGCTGCTGCTGGGCGGGGCTGTTCTCACTGAAACCATCTTCAGCTGGCCCGGGCTGGGGCGCTACGTGGTGGATTCTCTTTCCGGCAGGGATTATGCGGCCGTCCAGGGATGCATCCTGGTGTTTGCCCTGCTCATGGCAGTCATAAACCTTGCAGTTGACCTGATTTACGTGGTACTGGACCCGAGGATACGCGTCAATGAGTAAGCTGGACATGTTCACCGATCTGAGAAAAAGCGCCAGTGCCCTGACCGGGCTGGTTCTGATCACCCTGATTGTGCTGGTGGCCCTGTTCGGGCCGTGGATCGCACCGGCAGACCCCCTTATCCCCTCGCCCCTGATCCGGCTCCAGGGCCCCAGCGCCCAGCACCTTTTCGGTACGGACAGCCTGGGCAGGGACATGTTAAGCCGTGTCATCTACGGTGCCCGCATCTCTCTTATGATCGGGATCATATCGGTGACCATCTCCCTGATCCCGGGAACCATCCTGGGGCTTTTGTCCGGTTACTTCGGCAAACGGATCGACAGCATTATCATGCGCTGCATGGATATGCTGCTGGCCTTCCCGGCGATCCTGCTGGCCATATTCATCACCGCCATACTGGAACCCAGCCTCACCAACACCATGGTGGCGGTGGGCATCGTGTATATTCCCCACTACGCCCGGATTGTCCGGTCCAGCGTACTCAGCCTCAAAGGAATGCTGTTTGTCCAGGCCATCTCCCACCTGGGTGGCGGTCACCTGCGTATCCTGATCAAACACATCCTTCCCAACTGCCTGCCCCCGATCATCGTGTACGCCACCCTGGGTATGGGAACGGCCGTGCTCCAGGCCGCAGCCTTAGGTTTTCTGGGCCTGGGGGCCCAGCCACCCTCCCCGGAGTGGGGGGCCATGCTCAGCGAAGGGCGGCAGTACATCCAATTGGCACCCCATGTGGCGGCCTTCCCCGGTGCTGCCATTCTGATTCTTGTTTTGGGATTCAATCTGTTCGGCGACGGGCTGCGGGATGTCCTGGATCCCTCCTTGAGGTCCCAGTAAATGGAACCGATACTGCAGATCCAAAACCTGACAACACGGTTTACCACCAAACGGGGGGATCTCACCGCTGTGGACGGCGTGGACCTCCACATCAACCCGGGAGAAACACTGGGGGTGGTGGGAGAATCCGGCTGCGGCAAATCCGTAACCGCCTTGTCCATACTACAGCTGCTGCCCCGGCCCATTGCCCGCATTGCCGGCGGAAGCATCCTTTTCAAGGGACAAAACCTGGTTACAGCTCCCCTGCCGGTGATCCGAAATATCCGGGGAAACCAGATCTCCATGATCTTCCAGGAACCCATGACCAGCCTCAACCCGGTGTACACGGTGGGGTTCCAGATCATGGAGCCCCTCAGAAAGCACCGCAGCATGAAAAAGGCGGCGGCACGGCAGGAGGCTGCCGGGCTGTTGGACCTGGTGGGCATCCCGGAACCCCGTTCCAGGCTCGATGATTATCCCCACCAGTTATCCGGGGGTATGCGCCAGCGGGTGATGATCGCCATGGCCTTGGCCTGCCGTCCGGACCTGATGATCGCAGATGAACCCACCACAGCCCTGGATGTCACCATCCAGGCCCAGATTCTGGAACTGATGAAACAGCTGCAAAAGGAGATCGGCATGGCCGTCATGCTCATCACCCACGACCTCGGCGTAGTGGCGGAGACCTGCCACCGGGTGGTGGTGATGTATGCCGGCAAAATGGTGGAATCCGCTGATGTGAATGTTTTGTTTTCCCGCCCGGCCCACCCCTATACCCGGGGGCTTTTTGATTCTTTGCCCAAACGCGGCTGCACCGGCCCTTTGCCGACCATCAAGGGCGCGGTGCCCAGCCTGCTCAACCTGCCGCCGGGCTGTGCTTTCCAGGACCGGTGCGATGCTGCTTCAGCCCGGTGCCGCCAGACCCCGCCCTGGCAGGAGGTGGCTGAGGGCCATGGGGTGCGCTGCTGGCATCCTTTGGAGGTATCCCCATGAACGACCGCCTGCTCATTGCTGAAAATGTATTCAAACACTACCCGGTGCAGGGAACCGGGTTCGGGTCCCGGAAAGGTGTGGTGCGGGCCGTGGACGGGGTCAGCCTGTCGGTGCAGTCCGGAGAAGTGTACGGCCTGGTGGGCGAATCAGGATGCGGCAAATCCAGCCTGGGCCGGACCTTGCTGCGGCTCGAAGATCCCACGTCCGGCACCGTCACCTTTGACGGCACCGACCTTGACACCCTCAAAGGCGACCAGCTCAAAGCGTTCCGGCGGCAGGCCCAGATCATTTACCAGGACCCCTATTCCGCCCTCAACCCCCGGCAGAAGGTGGGGGATATCATTGCCGAACCCCTGGCCATCCACGACAAAGGAACAAAGAGCGAACAGGCGGACCGGGTGAAATGGCTCATGCAGGTGGTGGGGCTGCGGCCCGGCCAGGCCAGGCGGTATCCCCATGAATTTTCCGGGGGCCAGCGCCAGCGCATCGTCATTGCCCGGGCCCTGGCCCTGCAGCCCCGGCTGCTTCTGGCGGACGAACCGGTGTCAGCCCTGGACGTCTCCATCCAGGCCCAGGTGATCAACCTGCTCCAGGACCTGCGGGGCCAGTTCGGACTCACCTATGTATTCATCTCCCACGACCTGGGCGTGGTGGAATACATCTGCGACCGGGTAGCTGTGATGTACCTGGGCCGGCTGGTGGAAACCGCCCCCAAGGAAACCTTTTACGCACATGCCTGTCACCCTTACAGCCAGGCCCTGCTGTCAGCCGCCCCCCAGCCGGTGCCCGGGACCAAAAGCCGCCGCATCGTTCTGGAAGGGGATGTGCCCAGCCCCATCAATCCGCCGTCCGGCTGCACCTTTCACCCCCGGTGCCGCCTGGCTGAAAAGATCTGCAAAACGGTCCGGCCCGAACTCAGGGAGGTGGGCACCAGCCACCAGGCAGCCTGCCATCTCATTGCACCCACCTGATCCGCATTTTCTTGTCTTTGCCCGGATAGTGCCTGCCCACCCCCAAAAACCTGGCTGCATCCACCGTGAAAAACGGATCGATTCCAGCCTGACCGGTATTTTCCCATACGCGGTTGTGAAACCGCACACTGGATACCCTGTTATTTTTGCCGCCCCTTTTTTGCCAACTTAGCCACACAGGACTCCAGCCTGAGTCCCCAGTATGCACCTTTCACCAGAGGCAGAAGGCGGCCCGGGGCATACAGTGCCGCTGTCAGCCGGTCAAAGAGCCGGTATTTCTCCCGGGTATAGGGGAACCAGTTGGCTTCCATCTTTTTGCTGTCCTTGTCAATGAGAACCGCCTTGATATTGGCAAAGGCGTAGAACCCGAACTCCCCCTTGTACCGGCCGAACCCGCTTTTCTGCACCCCGCCGAAGGGTAGTGCATGGTTGCCCTCGGTGAGCATGACGTTGTTGATGGAGACATTTCCCGTGTAGATCTGCCGGGCCACCCGTTCGGCCTTTACCAGATCCTTTGACCAGACCGAGGCGGACAACCCGAATTCCGGGTCATTGGCCAGGGCCAAGGCTTCGGCTTCGGAAGCAAAAGAATAGACAGGAAGAATGGGGCCGAAATTCTCCTCCTGGTGAATGAGCATATCCGGGGTCACCCCTTCCACCACCATGGGCGGCACAAAGACGGATTCCCCGTTCCAGTCTTCATTTGTGAGAAAGGTGGCGCCTTTTTCCTTTGCATCCGCCACCTGGCGGGCGATGGTCTCTACCTGGGTCCGGGTGGTGATTGCCCCGATATCGGTGTTGCCGTCTTTGTCCGTGGCCTGGGTGAGTTTTTGGGTTTCCGCCACCAGCACCTGTTTAAACGTTTCGTAAATATCCTGGTGAACAAAAAGCCGCTCCACCGAGGTGCAGGACTGGCCTGTGGTGGTAAAAGCCCCCCATATGGCGCCGGCTGCGGCCCGCTGAATGTTCACGTCCGCAAACACCACCATGGGGTCTTTGCCCCCCAGCTCCAGCTCCAGGGGGATGAGATGCCGGGCGGCCCGCGCCATGATATTTTTGCCGACACCTTGACTGCCGATGAAAAAGATCTTGTCCGGTTTGCCATCCACCAAAGCATTGCCCAGGTCACTGCCCCGGCCGTACACCACCTGTACCCAGCCGGGCCTGAATCCGGCCTTGTCCAGAAGTTCCTCCACCAGCCCTTTCAGGGGGGTTGCGCTGGACGGTTTGAACACCACGGCGTTGCCCGTGATAAAGGCCTGGCAGATGGGCACGATGGCCTGATAAAAGGGATAATTCCAGGGAGAGATGAGCAGGGCAGTGCCCAGGGGTTCAAAATAGACCCGGGATTTTTTCCCCATGAGGGCAAAGGGGGTGGACACATTGCGGTCGGACAGATATTTGGCGGCGTTCTTTTCCAAATAATCCAGAAAGTCCAGGACCCCGAAGATCTCGGCGGTTATGGCGTCAAATCGCGACTTGCCCGTGTCTTCCTGGACCCGGTCCAGGATGTATTTCCGGTTTTTCAGGATCACGGCCTTGAGGCTGGAAATAAATTCCAGCCTTTTTTTCAGGCCCCACTCCCGAATATCCGGCTGCACGGCCCGGGCCCGGGCATAGATCTGCAAAACTGCTTCAGGAGAGGGATTGTCCCGATTGACGGGAACAGGCTGGGGATCTTTTGCCTCTTTCACGAAGATTTTCGGGTTCCAGCCGATGATCTCATGGACCTTTCTGCCGGTGTAGTCCGGTGCTGTCAGATTGCTGTAATAAGGCGAGAATACCGCGCCCTTGACCCCGATCTCCAGCATGCGCAGCCCGGCCCCCGGGAATCCGGGCAAAAACCGGTCCTGGCTGCACAGCTTCAGGACCAGTGTGATCACCCATTTGGGCGTAAAGGCAAAGATACCCATGAGCAGTTGCAGGCCGGACAGGTCGTCCGGGCTGAGAAATTTCGCCATGCGGTCGATGTGGCATATGCTTCCGGTGTCTGAAAAGGATGGGGATGTATCCGTGCCCGGCAGGATCACATCACCGGTTTTGACAAGGCCTTTGAGCTGGTTCTGGGAAAAATAGCGGGAAATCATGCGACACTCCTTAAAATTTGGGCAGCCGCTTTCTTTGAAAGGGCCATGATGGTCAGCGAAGGGTTGATGCCCGGCGCATTGGGAAACACGGAAGAGTCTGCACAGAAAATATTGGCCTGGCTGTGGAGGCGGAACTCCGGATTCACGACGGACGTGGCCGGATCCGTGCCCAGGGCGCAGCAGCCCATGAGGTGGAGGCCAATGCCCAGGCGGCCGTGGATGATCTCCTTTGCGCCGGTGGATGTGAAGATATCCTCGATCACCTTTTGCCCCTTTTGATACCGGTTCAGATCTTCCTTGTTCCGCATCTTTCTGATCAATGCCTTGCCTTTGCGGTTCACCTTGATCTGGCCGGGGGTTATGTCCCGGGTGCAGACCTCGATGCAGGCAAAATGGTCCAGTTTTTCCATGTATCTGTGATGGGCCGCACCAAAACCCGGCACCAGCAGGGCAATGCTCTCCGGTCCGGCATAGACGTTTTCCAGCTTGAACCCTTCTTTGCGGAACCCCTGGTCGTCGGACTTAAAGGCCTGGAAGGCCCCCAGGTGGGAGTTGATCTTTTCTTTGTAAATCCCGAAGCTCATGTACTGGGGATGACAGAAAAACCCTTTGCCGATGTTGGAATTTTTCCTGCCGAACCCGGAGTTGAGCAGGAGCCGTGTGTTGCCGATGGCACCGGCTGACAGGACAAGGTTGCGGGCCTTGTAGTTCACCTGCAGCCCTTTGCCGTCCAATCCGGATAACCGGATATCGCCCCCGGAGAGCACCTTGATCTGCATCACCTCGGTTTCCGGCACCAGGGTGAGACCATTTTCCAGTGCGTTTTTCAACACCGTCTCCGGTGTGCTCTGTTTGGAACCCAGCCGGCAGCCGTTGAGGCATTCAATGCAGCAGTTTCCCTCTTCCAGGCGGCAATTGCTCTGGGCCCGGCGCAGGGGCGCGTTCTTAAACCCCAGCTTCTTGAATCCCCGGTCAAAAATTTTGGCGTTGTCATTTTGAAATTGTGAGGGAATTTCCTGGATTTCGATTTCAGATTCTGCGGCCTCGTACCAGGGGGCCATAGCATCTGTATTAAAATCGGAAATACCGGAAACCTGTTTCCAGGAATCCAAGGCATCATCGTCGAACCGGTCCACCAGGGCCTGGTTCACCACAGATCCGCCCCCCACCACCTTGGGCCGCAAAAAGGCAATTCTGCTGTCATGGTTCAGTTCCAGTCCGCCGGCCCAGTACATCTGTGAGGTACCGTCCAGGCCGTTGTCGGGATAGGTTTTCCGGGTATACTGCCGGCCCGCCTCCAGCATGAGGCAGTCCGCGCCTTTCGCGCACAGATCCTTGGCAATGAACGGCCCTGAAATACCGGCACCCACGAACACATAGTCAAATACACGGGACAGGTCTCTTTGTTTCATCCTCTCTCCTTTTCATAAAAATGCATGGCCCTCACCCCGGTAGGTGGAGACTTCATCCACGATTTTTTTGCCTTTTATCAGGTAGAGCCGGTTGAACCGTTCGCACAGCTCCCCGGCCTTGGCATGCTGGAAAAACACCGGGTCGTTGATCTCAAGTGCCGGCGCATCCTTTGGCAGAACCAGCGGGGTCTGTACCTCACCAGCCCCTTCCATTCCGATGTATTTCAATCCCCTGGGCAATACCGGCCAGGGCAGCCGGTTGGGGTTCACTTCCCCGGAAGCTGTATACCCGCCTCCCTGGCAGGTGACAATGCCCGGGGCAGGCTTGCGCACCACCTGGAGACCAAAAAAGGCAGCCGGCTGGAATTTTACCTCAAGAAAGTAGTGGAACAGACCCGGTGCAAAAAAGGCAGACCCGGCCGTCACTTCTGTGACCGAAGGATCACTGGCAGTGGAGATGAGGCTGCCTGATCCCCCGCCGTTGACCACCTCCAGTGTTATGCCCGCATCAGCCAGTGCCCGGACGATCTCCCCCCGGCGTCTGGCCAGTTCTTTGGCCGAGTTTTTCTTGAACCAGCGTGTCAGTTTGTTTTTCAATGCATGACCCGGCAGATCGTCATTCATCGATGCCACCTGGGCCTCATACCCCATGAGCGATACGATGCGGATACCGGGCAGATCCTTTGCAACCCGGGCCAGGGCCAGGACATCTTTCACAGTCCGCAACGGACTGCGCCGCACCCCTAAATGCAGCCTGCTGCCCAGGGGGCGATAAGACATGTCCACATCCAGACAGATATTCAGGATCACCCCCGCAGCCTCACCTGCCCTGGACAGGGCCGTCAAGTGATCAAATGAATCCGCCATCAGTGAGAGCTTGGCCCCCTGCCGGGTATTTTCCGTGAAAATCTTTACATCCAAAGGCTGGGTGGACGGATAGGCCACGATGATATCATCAAACCCATTCTCGATGAGAAATTTTGCCTCTTCCATGGTGAACGCCAGGATACCCTGGAAAGCGTCACCGCCCTTTTCAAACACCCGCCTCAGCAATGCCGGGCTGCGGATGGATTTGGACGCCACCCGGATTGTTTTTCCGGTTCCCTTCCGGGTGGCGGCCACATAGGCAATGTTCCGGTCAAAATGGTCCAGGTCAACAAATGCCAGAGGGAACCGGCATCCGTGAAATACACTTTTATAGCGCAGATAATCTGTTGCAGGTATGGGTATCATTTTTTTCCTTCCCGGTTTTTACCGGCCAGTTCCGTGGTGAGCAGTCCAATCCAGGCCCTTGTGGCGACAAAGGCATCTGTCAGGTCAATGGATGCCGGGTCTGCGAACCATTGCAGTTCCACCCCCTCGTGCAGGGCCACGACCATGGCTGCCACGAGCTGCTGTTTTTCCGGGGGGAGGCCGGCAAATTCAGGGGATTCATTCAAATGGGCCACAATGGCCCGGCGGAACCGCTGGAACAAACCGGCAAGGGTTTGCCTGACCCGGGGGTTGTGGCGGGATTCGGCGCAGCATTCCAGGAAAAATCCGCTGTACTCCTCGTTAATCATGTCCGGGCTGAAAATAAATTCGATACCGGCAGACAGGCGGTTTGCAGGATCGTCCAGGGCAGCCATCTTTTTTTCCAGGGCCCTGAAAATCCGGTCTGTAAATTGGATGACCAGCTCTTCCACCATTTCATCCCTGCCCTTGAAATAATGGTGAATGGCTGACGGCAGAAGCCCGGCTTCTGCCGCGATCTTTCGCACCGAAGTCTTGGCGAACCCATCCTGCACCACACACCGGTAAAAAGCCATGATGATTTCGCTGCGCCGCTGCTCTGCTATACTTTTTCTTCCCATACTGCCAGTCCTTTGCATCGCCTGGACCGAATGCTTTTTATTAATCGGACGACTGACCTATTTATTATTTTTTCCGGGCAGCTTGTCAAGATTTTTTTTAAGAACCTGTTCCATGTGATCTATTTGATTTTGGGTAATTTTCTTTGTAAAGGGTCCCTGGCCAGCGGAGCATGGATTTAAAAAGCGTTCCCCGGACCGCCTCTGACACGCCGAATTTTTTCTGCGCAGGGACAGCCGTCAGTCC
>JAABSO010000055.1 GCA_011390335.1 Desulfotignum sp.
TTAAAAGTTACTTGCGGTTGCCCTGAATCTGGTATACAAATTGTTGCAAAACTGCTATTTTAGCTGATATGATACGGTTTTGGCATATTCAAATTCAGGTATGCACACCATTTTATAAAACATAAATCAGGAGGAAAAAACCCATGCATTTTGGATCCATTGATGAGATAATGGAATTTGCCATCGGCAAGGAAAAAGAAGCGGTCGCATTCTACAACACTCTTGCTGAACAGGCCAACAGGGCATCTCTTAAGGGCATTTTTGAAAACTTTGCCAAAGAAGAAGAAAAACATGCAGCCCTGCTGTCTGATATTTCCGGAAACAAGGAAAAAATTGCGTCCTATGAGTTCAAGAAGATACCTGACCTGAAAATCAGCGACTACATGGTGGAAAAAGAGTATGAACAGGGCATGCCCATGCCTGAAATTCTCAAAATAGCCATGAAAAGAGAAGAAAAGGCGGTGAAGCTCTACCAGACCCTGGCAGACCAGACCGATAATGCAGATGCCAAAAAAGTGTTCACGATGCTGGTCCAGGAGGAATCCAAACACAAACTGGGTCTGGAATCCATGTATGATGATTACCTGGCCGACCAGGACAATTAGGCACACCAGGGCGCCATGGATTTAAGCTGCCTTTTTAGACCGTCCTCCATGGCGGTGATCGGGGTGTCCACCTCCCATGACAGCCATCCGGCCAATGTGATTTACAATAAAAATCATCTGCGGTATCCGGTACAGACTTTTGCGGTCAATCCCAAAGGCGGGAGCCTCAACAGGGAACCCCTTTACAGGAGCGTGGCAGACATTGAAATTCCCGTAGACCTGGCCGTGATTGCGGTCAGGGCCAGGTTTGTTCCTGATGTGGTGTCCCAGTGTATTGACAAAGGGATAAAAGGGGCGGTGATCATCTCCGGCGGGTTTGCTGAATCCGGCAGCAAAGATCTCCAGAACCAGGTGGCGGATATGGCAGCCCGGGCGGATTTTCCCTTTGTGGGTCCCAACTGCCTGGGCATTTATTCGCCTGATGCCGTGGATACCTTTTTTCTGCCCGGTGAGCGCATTATCCATCCCAAAAAAGGCAACATCGGGTTTGTGTCCCAGAGCGGGGGGGTGCTGGTGGACCAGATGGTGAAATTCGCCGGCGAGGGCATCGGGGTATCATCTGCAGTGAGCATCGGCAACAAAGCCTGTCTTCGGGAAACAGACATGATCGACTGGTTTGAACAGGATCTTGCCACCCGGGTCATCGCTTTTTATATCGAAGGATTTGACTGCCGGGAAGGCAGGGATTTTATCAAACGGGCCGAGGCCTGTTCCAAACCCATTGTGGTGCTCAAGGCAGGTAAAACCGCCAGGGGTATTGCCGCCGCCTCCAGCCATACCGCTTCCATGGCCGGTGACTACCGGGTGTTTTCTCAGATCATGCAGCAGCATTGCGTGGCAGAGGCGGATACGGAATATGAACTCACCTCTTTTTGCGAGGCCTTAAGCTGTTATCCAAAGGGAATCTTCGGCAATGTGGGCATTGTTTCCGTTTCCGGCGGACACGGGGTGGTGGCGGCAGATGCCTGCGGCCACCACGGCCTGGATATCCCCAGGATTGCCGCAGCAACGGCCGATACCATCCGGGCAAGACTGTCCCCGGAAATCCAGCAGATCGCTGCTTTGGATAATCCGGTGGATTTGACAGGATCGTGTGTGGATGCCGACATTCTCACATCCGTGCGACACCTGTCCCGGGACCGGAATCTGGACTGCATCCTGGCCCTGCTTTTGCCCTATTCTCCGGGTATTTCCGCCGACATCGGGGCCAAACTGAGCCAGGTGGCCAGAAACGAGGGCAAACCCCTGATCGCCTATGTGCCCAAAGAGGACAAGTACAAGATTATTACCGAAGGATTTGCGCTCAACAAGATTCCGGTGGCCTCTTCTGTGGAGGGTGCCGTGCTCATGGCCAAGGCATTGAAGAGGTGCAGACCATGGTGATGACCGCACAGATGCAAAAGATCATTGCAGATGCACAGCCCATGGGCTGGATACTGGAACCCCAGGCCAAAAAGCTGCTGGCAGACAGCGGACTGGGCATCCCTGAAGGAATTGTAACCGATTCTTTTGACACCGCACAAAAATTTCTGGCCGCCGGTGCAGGGCCTGTGGTAATCAAGGCCGTGTCTGCCGACATTGTCCACAAGACCGAACACCAGGCGGTTGTCACCGGCATCCAGGATCCTGACACCCTTGCACAACACATGGAACGGCTCCTGTCCCTGAAGGGATGCAGCCAGGTTCTGGTGGAGGAGATGGTGTCCGGCATCGAGATCCTGGTGGGGGCCAAAAACGATGTCCAGTTTGGTCCGGTGGTGGTGCTGGGCCCCGGCGGCACCGGGGTGGAACTGTACAATGACACCGCCATCCGCCTGGCACCGGTGACCCCCGCAGATGTATATTCCATGGTGGATTCTCTGGGGGCAAAACCGGTTTTTTACGGCTTCCGGAGCCGGCCCGGAGTGAATATGGAGGCACTCACCCAAATGGTGGTGACCTTCTCCCACCAGCTCATGGATCTGGAGCCGCATTTTGAGTCCATTGACCTGAACCCGGTGATCTGCACCCCGGACCGCTGTGTGGTAGCGGATGCCCGCATCATGCTTTTGAAAAAATAAAAGAAGGCTGTTATGCGCAATAACGCTGATCCCAAAAACCGGAAATTACGGCTGGTATCCTGGAATGTCAATGGATTCCGAGCCGTGCTCAAAAAAGATTTTTTTTCTTCCGTGGACAGGCTGCAACCCGATATTCTCCTGCTCCAGGAAACCAAACTCCAGCAGGACCAGCGCACCCCGGAAATGATCGATTTTCCCCCGTATCAATCTCTCTGGTCCTATGCCACGGTAAAAAAAGGATACAGCGGGGTGGCTGCCTATGCAAAATATGCTCCGGCAAAGGTGATCACTGATTTCGGTCGGCCGGAATATGACGGTGAAGGCCGGGTGATACAGATGAATTATGATCGGTTCACCCTGTTCAATGTCTATTTTCCCAACGGTCAGATGAGTGATGAACGCCTGCAGTACAAGCTGGATTTTTATGACTGGTTCCTGGATTATGCCCAGGGGCTGCGTGATGCGGGAAGGGGATTGATCATCACCGGGGATTTCAACACCGCACACAACGAGATCGACCTGAAAAACCCGGGCCCCAATGCAAAAAGGTCAGGGTTTCTGCGCATTGAAAGGGATGTCCTGGACCGCATGGTGGCAGACGGATACGTAGACACTTTCCGCCATTTTTATCCGGACACCGTGAAATACTCCTGGTGGTCCTACCGGTTCAGTGCCAGAAAGAACAACGCTGGATGGCGCATCGATTATTTTTTTGTCACCCGGGACCTGCTGGACAGCGGCATGGTCAAGGATGCATTCATCGACAATGATATTTTCGGGTCTGACCACTGTCCGGTGGGAATTGAAATAAAGGTATGAGGTATGAGGAAAAAAGCAGGGGGTTCCCCCTCGCCCTCACCCCTCATACCTCTTTTGTCATATGCTTGCAGATCTGCCGGCCGAATTCGGAGCATGACACCTGGGTGGCACCCGGAATCTGCCGGGCCAGGTCATAGGTGACGGTTTTGGCAGTGATGGCCTTTTGCAGGGCATCATGGATCAGGTCTGCGGCGTCATGCCACCCCATGTGATCCAGCATCATGGCGCCTGACAGAATCAGGGATCCCGGGTTGACCTTGTCTTTTCCCGCATATTTGGGTGCGGTGCCGTGGGTGGCTTCAAACACGGCGCAGTCTGTTCCGATGTTGGCCCCCGGTGCAAGCCCCAGCCCGCCCACCATGGCGGCCAGCAAATCGGAGATATAGTCCCCGTTCAGGTTGGGGGCGGCAATGATATCATACTCTTCGGGCCGCAGCAGCACCTGTTGGAACATGCTGTCGGCAATCCGGTCTTTGAGCAGGATTTTTCCCTGGGGGAGGTTGCCGTTGAATTCATCCCACAACTGGTCTTCCAGGAGCACGGCATCCTTGAATTCGGTGGTTCCCACTTCCCGGCCCCAGTTGAGAAATGCCCCTTCCGTGAATTTCATGATATTGCCCTTGTGCATGAGGGTCACACTTTTGCGGTCATTGTCCAGGGCATACTGGATCGCTTTGCGCACCAGGCGTTTGGTATTGGCTTCACTGATGGGTTTGATGCCGATGCCGGTGGTGTCCGGTGCAAGGGCCTTGCCGGTTTTGTTTTTGATAAAATCAATGATCTCTTTTGCATCCTTGCTGCCGGACTGCCACTCGATGCCTGCGTAAAGGTCTTCGGTGTTTTCCCGGAAGATCACCATGTCAATGGCGGCGGGGTTGCGGCACGGAGAGGGCACCCCTTTTATATACCGGGCCGGCCGGATGCAGGCGAACAGGTCCAGTTCCTGGCGGATGGCCACGTTCAGAGATCGCATGCCCTCGCCCACCGGGGTTGTCATGGGACCTTTGATGGCCACCCGGAACTGTTTGATCTGCTCCAGGGTGGTTTGCGGCAGCCATTCTCCGGTCTTCTGGAATCCAGCTTCGCCGGCCGGCAGTTCTTTAAATTGTATTTTCCGCTGTCCGGCATAGGCTGTTTCAACCGCTGTATCAAGCACCGGTCGGGTGGCGTGCCAGATATCGGGGCCTGTGCCGTCTCCGGGGATACACCCGATCACGGGATGGTTCGGCACATTCAGAGATTTGTCCGGGTTCAGGGAGATAAGGTCAGCCATAATACGGTTCCTTTAAAATGGAAGGTGGATAAAAACAGCCGTCAGTCCTTGAAGACCAGTTTTCCGCCGATGAAGCCGGCCACGCCGGCGGATGCCAGCATGACAATATTGATGAAAATAAATACCCAGGCCAGAGGCGTTGATAAAACTGCAGGATCAGCCAGGTACCAGACCATGGAAATCACGCAGGCGGCACTTGTCAGGGCAGCAGCCAGAATTTTGAGTTTAAACAAAAGGGTATAGGCCTGGTTATATTTTTTCTGCCACTCCAGAAAACCGGTATACAATACCAGGGGCAAGGATAGAACCACAAAGACCAGGTTGATGACAGCGGCCTTTGCCGGCAGGGTGGCATCAAACAGCCAGGCCAGAAGAAACAGAACAGCAGCTGCCGGCAGAATCCCGTTGGGGGTATGCACCAGTATGGGGTGGGCGTGGTGCCGGATCATCAGGTCTGTGATCCGCCGGTACATCGTCTGTGGGCCGGTGGGGGGTGTTTTTTTTGCTTCAGAAGCAGGTTCCTTCCTTGTGGAACGCGCACCGGCATCCCTTGATGTGTCAGGGTCAGGGGATTTTGTATCAGGTGGGGCACCTGATGCTGTAGATGCTCCATGAGCCGGTTTTTCCAAGGATTCAGGAACCTCAATTTCCACAAACTTGTCTGGGCCGGCCCCGCATACCGGACATTTGTCCGGCGGGGTATCACCTTTGTGAATATAATTGCATACAGTACATTTCCAGGCTTTCATATTTTATTTCCTTGTTCATAATTTTTTGCTTATTTTCTACGCCGGGTTTCGCTTCTGATTCATCCACCAATTCTCACACCGCGATTTTCACACCGCACTTCGAAAGTTTCACCTTTTTTCAATATCGGTGAAACTGCATTCATCCGGTCCGCAGTATTCTCCCACATAGGTTGCCCCGGGGCGGTATAAGGAGGGTTTGGGTGCAGCCATGGCAAACTGTTCTTCCATGACATGGGCACACCAGCCGCTGACCCGTGACAGGGCAAATATGGGAGAAAACAGGTCCATGGCAATGCCCATGGCATAAAACAGGGATGCGGAATAAAAATCCACATTGCAGAAAATTTCTTTGTTTTTGTGTTTTTTAAATGCCTGCTTGGCCTTTTTTTCCAGGGCTTTTGACAGCTCATACCAGTGTGTATCTCCGGCGATTTCTCCCATGCGCCGGCACATGGGGGCCAGAATAAGGGCCCGGGGGTCGTCTGTCTGGTAGACCGCATGGCCCAGTCCCATGATCAGGCCGCCGGAATCCAGGATATTGTTGATATAGGGTGTGATATTTTCTTCAGAATTGATCTCCATGAGCATTTTCATGACCCGGACATTGGCTCCCCCGTGCAAAGGTCCGGAAAGGCTGCCGATGGCTGCGGATATTGCCGCATAAATATGGGCTTTGGTGGAGGCCACCTGCCGGGCGGTAAAGGTGGACGCGTTAAAGGAATGCTCTGCATGGAGTACCAGTCCTGTATCAAAAAAACCGGCCACTTCAGGTTCGGGTTTTTCACCGGAAAGCATATACAGAAAATTGGCGGCATGGCCCAGGGTGTTGTCCGGTGTCACCGGGGCCTTAAAGTTTCGGATTCTGTCCCAGGCCGCAATGATGGTTGACAATCCGGCAATCAGGTTTTCGGCGCTGAAAAGGACATCTTTCATGTTTTCTTTGCCTGCGTTTCCATCGGTCTGGATCAGCATGGGGGCGGCCATCTGGATCACGTCCATGGGATTCATTTTTTTGGGCAGGCTTTTCAAAAAAGGCAGCAGGTTTTCAGGCAACCGGCGTTTTTGTTTCAGGCTGGCATCAAAATCAGCCAGTTCCTTTTTTTGGGGCAGGCGTTCGTAAAGCAGCAGAAAACATACCTCTTCAAAAGTGGCATTTTCTGCCAGGTCTTCAATAAGATATCCGCGGTAAATCAGTTTGCCTTCTTTGCCCCGGACATCACAGATTTTTGAACTTGCGACATCAATGCCGCGAAGGCCTGTGTTAAGAGCAGGGGTGCATTCGTCATTCATGGCAATCTCCGTAATATATTTTAGAATATTTTTTCAGGGGGTCTTCTTTCCGGGACATATTCCACCAGGGCGCCATCGTTGTGCACTGCTTTGGAAACATAGAGTCCGCAGTAGCAGGCCCCGAATTCTTCAAGGTCGGGTTCCCGGTATACACAGGGGCAGATAATGTCCTTGTCCTTTTCCCTGTCTGCGCAGGCCAGGCGGCAGGGACAGGCCATGTAGCCATACCGGGCTTTGTTTAAAAGCAATGATTCCAGCAATTCAAAAACCAGATCTTTGTCCTTGTTAAAATAGATGCCTTTGGCTTCCTGAGATTTTTTCAAAGCCTGATAAAGTTGTTCGACTTTCATTATTTTATCCCCAGTGCGTCTTTGATTTCTTTTTCCTTGTAACCGACAATTACTGTATCATTGATTTTGATGGTGGGAAAAGAACACCTCGGATTCAACTCCTTGATATCGGCAATAATGGCTTTTCTTTCTTCTCCCTCCAGGTCGTCCACTTCCACATAATTATATTCCACATTGCAGTCATTTAATAATTTTTTGGTGGATTTGCAATGGCTGCAAGTGCTTAAAGCATATAGTGTGGGTTTTTCCGAGGTCATTTTGGCTGCTCCTTTGGTGAGATCATGGTTTTTTTGTTTTGCTTTTTGTTGTGAAGCAGGCCCGGTTTTGACTTTTGATCCTGATGAAACCGGTTCCCTGTTTCTCTTTAAGTATATTTTGCATGTTTTGTGCCGGTTTGGCAAGGAGCATTTCACATTTTGTCTGGGCAGCCCTTTTTGAACTGGCGTGATTTTTGCTTTTAAATTCATCCATGCAATGATACAAAATGTGCAGGAATGCACGATAATTTTAATTCAGGAACCATTCATGGGACATGGCATAACCTAATGAATTTGACCTGGGGGATACCCACAAACCGTTTTTACAAGCAGATCCTGTAACAAAGGAGGCACAAGTGTCTCAGGGTGAAACGTATCAGCGGTACAGGTTAACAAAAGACGGCATATCTCCCCGGATTCCTCCCTGCACCGGCGCAGGCCTGGTACGGGTGGCCGGCAATGAACACACAGAGACGGGATTTTTCGATGAAGATCCCCACAGGGCTGAGCCGGGCAGGGTGCCGGCCGTTACTGTTTGATTACAAACATGCAACACATATTTCAGGAGGACACATGGGAACAGTATTGATTGTTTATGCAACCCGGTCTGACGAGACCAAAGCCATTGCAGACATCATCGGCGAAGGTATCCGGATATCCGGACATAATGCAGAAGTCAAACGGGTCAGTGAGATCAAAAACGAGGAAGATATCAAAGGCTATGATGCCTGTATTTTCGGCTCACCCACCTATCACGGGGAGATGATCACCTCAATGAAACAGCTGCTGTTCATGGCGGAACGGGCTGAGCTGTCGGGAAAACCCGGCGGTTCATTCGGTTCATACGGATGGAGCGGCGAGGCAGCCGGCCGGATTTTTGATACCATGAACCATATTTTCAAGATGAACATGGTATCTGACGGTCCGCTCATGCTCAAGGCAGCCTGGGTGGGGGGCGGCATAAAAGCAGCCCAGGAATACGGAAAAAAGATCGCCGCTATGATATAAATAAATTCAGGTAAAGGAGAGGCCATGAATACCCAGACAGTTATTGTCGCCTGCACCGGTTGCAAAGCAAAGAACCGGGTGCCGGTGGCACGTATGAAAGACCGGCCCAAATGCGGCAGATGCGGCAGTCCTCTTTCCATGGAAGCCCCGGGAAAGCCCGTGGTTGTATCTGATGCCACCTTTCACCAGGAGGTCATGGCTTCGGCCCTGCCGGTGCTGGTGGACTGCTGGGCCCCCTGGTGCGGGCCCTGCCGTGCTGTGGGGCCGATCATGGATGCCCTGGCCCAAAAATATCAGGGCCGGTTAAAAGTGGCCAAGCTGAATCTGGATGAAAATCCCGGTACAGGGTCACGGTTCGCCATCTCTTCTGTTCCCACCATGTTGCTGGTGAAAAACGGGAAGGTGAAGGACACCCTGGTGGGGGCGCTGCCAAAAGAGCAGATGGAAGCAGCCATTGCACAGATTTTGTAATACATAAGCTGCATGTAATTGTCCCGGGTGCGGGGGCTTGTTTGGCATGATGTTTGCTTTTATACTAATTGTAGTAATTGTGAATGCAAAAACGTGAATGCGTGAATGCAAAAAAGTAAACCCGGTTGAAAGGCAGGGGACCATGCCAAAAGAAAAGATAACACCACAGCAGAATAAAAAAAAACAGGAGCAGCATGCAGCCTGCTTTTACGGGGCGCAAAAATCCAGAAATGAAATATATTTCCAGATCGCCTCTGTGTTCAGGGAGGTAAGCCAGGATGAAACCTGGCTGGCAGAGGCGTGGATGCACCGGATTTTAATGACCAGACATCCGGAGCACCCTGATAACACATCCAGAACATCCATATGATACGGGGAAAATGGTTGTAAACGGCATATAAAAAAAGATAGTATAACACCAGATTGGTCCCTGTCCGGGCCATAAAAACATGAATAATCCAACCCCAAACATAGCAAAGGAGTCGAAAATGGCAGAAAAAATGGGTATTTACAAGTGCGAAAAATGCGGCAATATTGTGCAGGTGCTTCATGGTGAGCAGCCCCCGGTCACTTGCTGCGGCAAACCCATGGACCGGCTGGTGGAAAACACCGTGGATGCGGCCGTGGAAAAACATGTGCCGGTGGTGGAAAAAATAGAGGGCGGCTACAAGGTCAAGATCGGCAGTGCGCCGCATCCCATGACCAGTGAACATTATATCCAGTGGATTGAGCTGGCCAGTGAAGATAATATGTTTGTTCAGCGGCAGATGCTGACCCCTGACAGCGCACCAGAGGCTACCTTTAAAACCGATGCCGCCAAAGTGGTGGCCAGGGAATACTGCAACCTGCACGGCCTGTGGAAAGCCTGATACCCGTCATATAAACCCGTGTAATGAAAACGCAGCTTTCACAAATCTGACCCCGGTCAACAGCGCTGAAGTCCTGCTTTGACGGTGGGAAGTTTTAACGAAAAGCCCCGGAGGCCAAAATAAGGTCCCCGGGGCTTTTTGTTCTGGTTTTTTCTATATGAAAGCCGACAGCCGTCAGAACTCAGTCATCGGTTTCCAGTAAACAATTACAAATTTTTCCCTGATGGTAACTACCGGCTAAAAGCTAAAAGCTAAAAGCTACCAGCTACCAGCTACCAGCTTTATCACGCAAATTCCGTGAGTTTTCCCGCCAGCAGCTGGATATGGCCCATCTCTTCTCTGATGATATCCTGGATCCTGGATTTTCCCAGTTTTTCAGGCACCAGTTCCTTCATGCCCAGGTAAAAGGAAATGGAATCTTTTTCAGCTGCAATAGCTGCGGTCAGAATCCCTTTCATGCTGGGTTCTGGCTGGTCTTTTTGGAAAAATACCCGGGTGTCTGCCAGGGCCTTGAGATACCGGGTGTTTTCATCATCCGGATCAAATACTGTGGCTGCCGCTTCTGAACCGTCCAGCTGCTCCTTCATGGCGGCAAAGCTCTTTTCATGGTCATCTTCCATGTCTGCCAGGGAAGTTAAAAATTGTTTGTGAATGTCCTGGTCCATCAGATTGGCAGCTTTTCTGTAGAACCTGGCGCCATTTTGTTCAATTTCAATGGCAATGTCAAAAATATCGTTAGCCGTGAATTCATTGGCCATGCCTGTGTACCTTCCTTTTACGGGTTTATTCCGACAGTTTTTCCTTCAGGGTTTTCGCCAGAGTAACGCCCAGGTCAAAGCAGCGTGCAAGATCAGAAGCATCCGGCACATAAAGTACCTTGACCCCGTCGCCAACCATGTCCCATTTCATTTCCTCAAACTCTTTGTTCAATATCTTGACCGCCTCACCGCTCCAGCCATAGGAACCAAATGCCGCAGCAATTTTGTTCTGGGGCCGCAACCCTTTGATATAGGTCATGACGTCGGCAACCACCGGAAAAATCCCGTTGTTGAGGGTAGGGGACCCCACGGCCAGTGCGCCGGCATCCAGCACCTCGGTCATGATGTCGGATCTGTGCCATTTGCGGGTATTCATCAGCCGCACATGCACATTTTCCGACTCGATGCCGCTGGTGATGGCCCGGGCCATTTTGGCGGTGCTTTCCCACATGGAATCAAAAATTACCAATGCCTTTTTTGCGGGCTCCTGCCGGGACCACTGGTCATAGGCGGTGATGATTTTTGAAGGATCTTTGCGCCAGATGATGCCGTGATCAGGGCATATCATGCGGATATCCAGGTTCATTTTGGCCACATCCGCAAGCAGGGCCTGTACCCGGGGAGAAAAATGCAGCAGGATATTGGCATAGTACTTGCGAGCATGGGGCATGATCTCCTCTCCGATTTCATCATCAAAGAGTTTATCCCCTGCATAGTGCTGGCCAAAGGCATCACTGGAAAACAAAATTTTTTCATCAGGCATATAGGTGAACATGGAATCCGGCCAGTGCAGCATCCGGGTCTCCAGAAAGGTAAATGTCCGGTCCCCCAGTGTGACTGTTTCTCCTGATCCCACCACCTGGTAGTTGTAGTCTTTTTTATAGTGGCTTTTCAGATTTTTGGCCCCCATTTTGGAACAATACAGCGGCTTGTCTTCTCCGATTTTGTGCATTATCAGGGGTATTGTTCCTGAATGGTCCATTTCCGTATGGTTGCTGATGACGGCATCGATTTTTTTCGGGTCCATGATGCGGCTGATATTGGCCAGCATCTCCTCTCCAAAACCTGATTTCACCGTGTCAATGAGGATGTTTTTTTCTCCTTGCACCAGAAAGGCATTGTATGAGGTGCCTTCATAAGTGGAATACCCGTGAAAATCACGGATATCCCAGTCCCGGCACCCCACCGAATAAATTCCTTCTGCTATCTTAACGGGTCTAAACATTGGGACCTCCGGTTATTCCACTTTTTCAAAATATTCTTGTTCCGCACCGCAAAGGGGGCAGACCCAGGATTCAGGCAGATCTTCCCAGGCAGTGCCCGGTTCGATTCCATTGTCCATATCCCCTTCTTCAGGGTCATACACATATCCGCACGGGCATTCCCATTTGTCCATTTTTACTCCTCCATTCATTTTTAGATTCACATGTTTCATGTTGTTGTCCAGGCTGTGGGCCCATTGCCAAAAACCATTTGGACGTAATCTTAAGATCTTGCAAAGAGTGTGCCGGAAAACAGAACACAGCAACTTGGATAAAAAAGGTTTTCACTTTGAACAATTGACGAAGCGCAATCCCGCTCTTTCAAGGGCGGGCATAGCGAGTTCTTTTTCGACCAGTTAATGCTTTAGACTTTTTGACACTTTTGTCAGAGGCCGGTTGTCGTTGGTTCTGGATATATTGCTTGATGATATCCAAAGGAGCACCGCCACAGGAAACAGCACAGTAACTAGGAGACCA
>JAABSO010000056.1 GCA_011390335.1 Desulfotignum sp.
GCAGCAGCAGAAACGCTCACAGATGAGATCCTTGCACAGCGGCCGGATTTTCAGAGCGCAAAACTGCTCAAGGGAAAGATCCTGGCAGCAAAAAAAGAATATGACGCAGCCATTAAAATATTTCAGGAACTTGTGAAAGATGAGCCTGATTCAGGCCAGTACAATTTTCTTTTGGGCTCTGTGTTTTTTGAAAAAAATGAATACCAGCAGGCAGCGCCGTTTCTGTCCAAAGCCCTTGAAAAAAATCCCGGCCTTTTCCAGGCTGCATTGATGATGGCCACCATACATTTTCGCCAGGGTGATCTGTTTCTTGCAGAAGAAAATGCCAAAAAGGTGCTGGAAAAAATGCCCGGCCATTATGATGCCAACATGCTTATGGGGGATATTGCACTGGCCCGGCAGAAATATGATGCAGCCCAGGCAGTGTTTGAAAAACTGATCACACAAAATCCGGACAATCCGTCCGCCTATTTCAAGCTGGGGATGCTGCACAGGTACCGAAACAATCCGGACGCAGCCCTTTCAAACTTTGACAAGGCCCTGGCATTGAACCCCAACCTCATGGATGTATTCACCAACCTCATTGCCGTGCTTGCATCCCAAAAACAATACCAGGCAGCCATCCAGCGGTGCGATGCACATCTTGAAAAAACAGGGGATATTCCGGTGGTAAGTTCTGTTGTGCTGAATCTCAAGGCCAATCTTCTGCTGGCGGAGGGCAGGCTGGACCAGGGCAAGGAGATGCTCAGACAATCCATTGAAAAGAATCCCGGTCACATCACCCCGTATATGACCCTGGCCAATATTTACCGCAATGAGGGGGACATGGAGGAAACGCTTTCTTTGTACAAAACCCTGACCGAAAAAAGACCGGACCAGCCCTCCCCCCACAGCCTGATGGGAACATTGTATGAACAGCTGGGAAAAACAGACCTGGCAGAGGATCACTACAAAAAAGCCCTGGATATCGACCCGGATTATATTCCTGCAGTGAACAACCTGGCATATTTGTATGCAGAGCAGGACAAAGAATTAAACAAGGCCCTGGACCTGGCCCGGCAGGCCAAAGAGCGGATGGGAAAACTGCCGGCCATCATGGATACCCTGGGGTGGGTGTATTATAAAAAAGGGCTGTATGATTTAGCTGTGGCAGAGTTTGCGGCCTGTGTGGAAAAAGAGCCGGAAAACCCGATTTTCCATTACCATCTCGGGCTTGCCCATAACCGGCTGGGAAACTTTGCAGCCGCAGAAACAGCCCTGAAAAAAGCCCTTGCCCTGCAAAAGGATTTTCAGGGTGCAGAAGAGGCAAAAATAGTGCTGGGCCGGTATTAGCTGTTAGCTGTTAGCTTTTAGCTGTTAGCGGTGTGGATATCACGCGGTTATTCAACGATCTCCAGGATGACACGTTTTTGTTCTTTGGCAGATGCGCAGGAAAGGATAGTGCGCATGGCCTGGGCGGTCCTGCCTTTTTTTCCGATGACTTTTCCCAAATCCTCTTTTGCAACCCGAAGTTCCAGAACAAGGGTCTGCTGGGCCTTTATCTCCTGGACATCCACCTTTTCCGGATCATCAACCAGAGACTTTGCAATGTATGTGATTAACTCTTTCATGACGGGATCTCCTTTTTCTGTCTGCCAAGATGATAATGAAAATCTATATTACGCCCGGTCAACCGATCAGGGTATTTGGGTTCATGGTCCGCCAGCTGAAATAATCTTTTTTTTACCATATCATAATAGTTTAGATTCACAAGCACTATTTGGGGGCTTATGTGCATTTGCGTGCATTTTTCTTGACATCAAAGGCAAATCCATTATTTTATGACACGTGCCAGATTCCGATTTTAACGCAATACAATGCTGCCGGCATTGGAAATGGACTTTTCCAGGCACCGGCAGACAGATAAAAGGAAACATACGTGACCACTACTGACATTGACCTTACCCATTCCCAGCGCAAAATGCTGTCTGAAGCAGGGTATGCAGAACCGGCAATTACCTATTTTCTTGAAAAAAAATACATGGGCCATATCCCGGATGCCAGCCAGGTATCTGAAAAAGTCGGCTCCTGCGGCGATATCATGAAAATCTACCTCCAGGTGGACAACAACAATATTGTGCAGGATGTCCGGTATGAGATCACCGGGTGTGCCGGTGCTGTTTCAGCAGCCATGGCAGTGGTGGATCTCATCAAGGGCCGGCATATTGACCAGGCTCTGGCCATTAACGACGGAGATGTGTTTACAAAGCTTGAAAACATTCCTGAAAAAAAGCACCACTGCATCCAGCTGGCGGTTAAAACCATGCACCAGGGGATCCAGGATTACAAAGCAGGCAGGCCCCATTAGGACGGTTGGCTGTTTTTTTCTGGCCCTCTGGCTGATGGCCGGGTGTACAGGATCTTCAGACTTCAGGATACAGGAGCTGGCCAAAACCGACATGGATGTGGTGGCTAACATCCATCTGGAACAGGCGGTGTCCCTGCTAAAAACCCTGACGGAAAAACTGTACAACATGAATTCAAAAGAGCTGTTGAAAACCCCGGGCGCCACCATCGATTCCCGGATACAGCAGATCTTTCAATGCCCGCCTCCTTCTTTTTCCCCGGCCCGGGCAGAAGAGAATGCAGAAGATAGTCCGGAGATCGATGCCATTTTAAAAGGGTTTGATCCGGATTATGCAGGAGACCGGGTGTATGCCGTTGTCCTGGGGCTGTATACCATGATCCACAAATCCTATGCAGGCAAGTGCGAACTCTACATCCTGGATTTTCTGGATGCCCAGAACCTGTACAACAGCGCCAGAAACATCGAGGTGCTGGTATGGCGGCTGTCCCATCGAAAAAACAGGGACGGGGGTCTATTCCTGGCCACCGACCAGTGCGGGGGGCCGGTGCGGAACCTGAGTTTTGAGCGCCTTTTCGGCAAGCTGATTTCCCTGCAGGACACCATGGCCAGGATAGTGGCATCCCAGAGCGGCCGCATGGTCACAAAAACGGTGCAACAGGCAGCCGGGATGGTGTTTCTGCCCATCAGGCTGTAATATGGAAGCTGTTAGCTTTTAGCTGTTAGCTTTTAGGTTTTGGCGGTTAGGTTCAGGGTTTGTGTATTTGCAGTGATCTTGTCACAGTGTTTGGGCGTGTTCTTCAAACCGTTCCACCTGGTCCCGGTAATAGGACTGCCTGTCGCCGGCCAGGGCCAGGGCTTCTTTTGCTGCATCAACCGCCTCCGGCACACGGTTGTTGACAAACAGGGCCTCGGCATAGGTATCCAGGACAAAGGGCTCTCTGGCAATTGCCAGGGCACGGGATGCCAGGGCCAGGGCCTGTTCATAGTCGCGCAGCTTTTCGTCCGGGCAGGTGGCCAGGAGCCAGGCCATGTTGTTAAGGGCATGGACATTGTCATTGTCAATGCGGATCACGTTCTCCCAGGCATCTTTTGCCCTGGAAAATTCCTGTTTGTTGTAATAATAATCCCCCACAAATACATACAGATCCGCGTTTTTGGGATCCACTTCCATCTGCTGAAAAAGCAGATGGCCGGCAATAAAATTTTCAAATGCCGGCTGCAGGCGGCCGTAATTGATACTGTAGCCTGTCCAGAACACCCCGGCCAGCACAAGGGCAAATCCTGTGATCATCAGCCTGACACGGCGATGGTGGCGGTCTACCAGGGCCGGGTCCTGCTGGCATTTTTCCAGAAATCCTATGCGCTGGGCAATACTGAAATGGTGCCAGTTGGGCCTGTCCATGGCCTGGCGGCCAAGGGCGGCGATCTTGTAAAATGTCCGGATCAACGGGGTAGCATCCGGGTGAAACCGGTACAGGTGGATATCAGCCTGGCGTTCAAAATTACGCATGAAAAACCCGAAACCAAACCGAAAGTACAGAACAAAAAAACTGATGAGCATCACACAGATCATCACCGGATGTGCCTGGTCTCTTTCCAGTCCGAAAAAGGAAAATGCCTGGTAGACCGGTTCAGCGATAAAAAGCAGGAGCATCATGGGCTCAAAAAAAACAAAATTGCAGGCAATGAACCCGGCAAAAAACAGCAGATAAAACAGCATGTGGTGGTGCTGGACATGGCCGATCTCATGGAGCATCACCGCCTCCATCTCCTCTTCATTCAAAGAGTGCACCAGGGCCGGGGTCACCAGGATATAGCGGTACCGCGCCACAAGCCCCATCACCCCTGCTGTTATCATGGAACCGCCGAACAGGTCCCATTTCAAGATATCTGCATACTGCAGCCCGGCCTTGTCACACACCGCTTCAATCCGGGACCTGGCAACGCTGTTTTCCATGGGCCGGCACCGCCACACCGCCTTGATCAGCTTGGGCCCGAAGACCGCAATCCCCACCAGAAACACCAGGATAGACCCAATCTCTCCTCCGGGGCTGGTGAAAAAATCTTTCACCGGTGCATAGGGAAAAAACCGGATCAGATCGGTAAACAGGGAAAGGCACAGCCAGGGCAGAAGGGCAGGCAGAGAAAATGACAGGTTTGACACGATGTAGTCACGCCGGGAAAAATCCTTTGCAAAAAAATCCTTCTGTACCCGAAAAGCGGCGTTCCAGATGATGACAAGATACAAAACAAACAATCCCAAAAAAAGCAGCGCTTCCAGGGTGGGAACCGCCTGGAATACGGGTATATTTGAAAACGCAGCATTGAGCCGGTATACATAAATATTTGCGGCAAACACCACCAGGGCCAGAATGGAGAGCCGAAACGTGGCCGCGGAAACCGCATGGTCCACCCCGGCAAAAGAATATGTTTTTGCCCTGGTGCTGATGCGCCGAAAGCTCAGGTGACAGGCAAGCACGAAAAAAAGCCCCAGAATCAGGCTTTGCAGCCACCCTGAGGGGTCATGGGCTGTGCTCTGATCAAACAGATCAGATGTGGCATAGATGATCAGGGCCACCAGAAAATATATGAAATTGGAAAACACGGGTATCGGTTCCTAAAAAACACCATGGGAGGCAAAGGTTTGCAGCAAAATCCAGGTTTTGACATCAAACATGGCATGGGGCTGCAGCAACAGCTGTCCTGCTGCCTCCCGGGACAGCAATTTCACCTGGATATCTTCTGAATCTTCTGTGTGGGCGCTGGATGGGGTGCCGTCACATTCCGCATATAAAAGGCTGACCGATTCATCGGTCATGCCGGAAGAAGAATAGACGGCAGGGCTCATTTGCACCACCCTGGTCAGGCGCAGGCCGGTTTCTTCAAACAGCTCGCGCCTGCCGGCCTGTTCTGTTTCTTCTTCCGGATCCAGAAGCCCGGCCGGAAACCCATACTGGTATCCGCCCAGCACTACCCGGAATTCTTTGATGATGACCAGCTTTTTTTCTTTTGTATGAAAAGGGACCACTACCACGGCATCAGGGACAGTATCTGTTCTGCCGGCCGGATTGTCAGGACCGGACCGGGAGGCATAGGTCCAGGTCTTGTCTTTGCCTTTTTTGTCCTGGTACTCTATGGAAAACAGGTTCAAATGGCGCATGTCGGTCAGCTTATGGACACCGGAAATCTGCATGAAACGCTCCTTTTTATCATTTTTCCTTTCCTACCATAAGCATACCAGGGGCAAATGTCACCCCCATTATTTGCGATACCGATTCCTGGAGGTATTCTGAGCTTTTAGCTTTTAGCTGTTAGCTTTTTGATAAAGCTGTTCAACATCTTCTTTAGTTCGTTGATCAGTTGATGAAGCTCTCGATATGTTTCATCCTGTATATAATGGAGATCGCAAGCGAGAAGCAGCTGATATTCCACCTCGCTTGCAGATCCGGCAGCAATACTCATAAATCTGGCAAGTTCTCGCTGGCTATCTCTTCCGCAACCTTCAGCAATGTTTGTTGGAATGGATACCGCAGCTCTGCGCAACTGAAACGTGAGTCCGAATCGCTCATCAGAAGGAAAAATCTTTGTGATTTTATAGATCTGTAGTGTAAAATGATGGGCTTTCTCCCACACTTTAAGCTTTCTAAAATCTTTCATTTCCACTCCTTCCTTAGGCTAAAAGCTAACAGCTAACAGCTAACAGCTAACCTCGGATCCCTAATTCTACATATACATAAGGTGTCTGAAGACCAGCCAGAAGTGAGAGGCGCTGCCCAGGAGGACAAAGATATGCCATATTTCGTGGAATCCGAAGATGCCGGGGAAGGGATCGGGTTTTTTCAAAGAATACACCAGGGCCCCAATGCTGTAAAAAAACCCGCCCAGGGCAAGCCATAGGAGCGGGACCGGTCCCAGGATCTGTACCAGGGGATATACGGCAACCATACACAGCCAGCCCATGCCAAGATAGATAAAAGTTGACACCCACCTGGGAAGGTGCATCCAGAACAGTTTGAGAATAATGCCGGCCAGGGCGATGCCCCAGATGGTGCCGAAAAGGGTCCAGCCCCAGGGCCCCCGCAGCGGCACCAGGCACAACGGGGTGTATGATCCGGCAATGACAATAAAAATCATGATATGGTCGATGCGGCGGAATATCTCAAGGCTTCTTTCCGACAGGCGCAGGCCGTGGTAAAGAAAACTGGCCGTATACATAAAAACCAGGGTGATGCCGAAAACAGCAAAGGAAACCACATGCCAGGCATCTGCTTTGAAGGAGGCAAATACCACCATCAGGGTGAGTGCAACAATGGAAGCCAGGCTGCCGGCCATATGAGAGATGGCATTGACAGGTTCCCTGAAATTTTTTGCAATTTTTATCATGCAGTTACTTTACTCTTTTTTTGTTCCGGCCACAACAGGCAGTCCAGGATTTTACGTTTTTTTACCGGAAAAAGAAAATGGTTGCCCTGCCGGAAAAAATCTTGATAAATACTTATGGTGTGCTAATAAAGAGATGGGTTCTTAGCGTATTCACCAAGATGTTAACCAATAGACAAGGAGGGCTGTATTCATGAAAACCTGTAAAATTTTTGTTGCCTGTATCAGTTTTTTAGCGATGGCCGCCATGGCCATGGCCGGTACCCTGGAGGATGTCAAAGCCAGGGGATATGTCAAAGCCGGTGTCAACGGCGGGGTATTTGGATTCAGCATGCCTGATGACAAAGGCGTGTGGAAAGGACTGGATGTGGACACGGCCAAAGCGGTTGCCGCTGCCGTATTCGGCGATGCATCCAAGGTGAAATTTTCTGCACTCACTGCGGTACAGCGCCTGCCGGCACTTCAGTCCAAAGAGATCGACGTGCTGTGCCGGAACACCACCCAGACCCTGTCCCGGGAAACCAAATCCGGCCTTAATTTTGCCCAGCCCAATTATTACGATGGCCAGGGATTTCTGATACCCAAGGCCCTTGGGGTAAAAAGTGCCAAAGAACTGGATGGCGCAACCGTATGTGTCCTTCCCGGCACCACCACGGAGATGAACGCAGCAGACTATTTCAGGGCCAACGGCATGAAATGGAACCCTGTGGTCATCGAAAACACGGCTGAACTCAACAAGGCGTTTTTCGCCGGCCGGTGTGACACCCTGACATCAGACATGTCCCAGCTGGCTGCCCAGAGATCCGTTGCCCCCAACCCGGCAGATTATGAGCTGCTGCCGGAAGTCATTTCCAAAGAACCCCTGGCCCCGGTTGTGCGGCACGGGGATGACCAGTGGTATGACATTGTCAACTGGACCATGATGGCCCTTATCCAGGCGGAAGAGTTCGGCATCACCTCCAAAAACATCGACAAGATGCTTGAATCTGACAATCCCGGCATCAAACGGTTCTTAGGGGTCACCCCGGGATTGGGAGAACTGCTGGGCCTGGACGACAAATGGGCTTATAATATCGTTAAGCAGGTGGGCAACTACGGCGAGATATATGAACGCAACGTCGGCCCTGATACCGCCCTTGGACTCCCCCGCGGACTCAACGCGCTTTGGACAGACGGCGGGTTGATGTACGCATCACCCCTCAGATAACCTGACTTACCCTGAAACCGGAGTGCCCTGGAGATCCGCTGGAGATCCGGGGCACCCTGTTACAACAACCACAAAGACATTCTTTTGCCATGGTGACACACATTTCAGAAGACAAAGTACCGTTCTGGCTGGATCCGGGGAAAAGGGCCATAGGATATCAGGTAATCACCTTTCTGCTGGTGGGGCTGCTGGCCTGGTACCTGGTGGGTAACACCGTGTCCAACCTTGAAAAGCAGTCCATTGCCTCGGGATTTGGGTTTTTAACATCCGAGGCAGCCTTTGAAGTCGGTGAAAGTCTCATTCCATATTCTGCTTCAGACTCCTATGGCAGGGCCCTGCTGGTGGGGGCGCTCAACACCCTGAAGGTGTCGTTTATCGGCATTGTCCTGTGCCTGATCATCGGGCTGTTTGTAGGGATGGCCCGGCTGTCCACCAACTGGCTGGTGAAAAAAATGGCCATGATCTACATCGAGGTGATGCAGAATATTCCGGTGCTGCTGCAGCTGTTTTTCTGGTATGCCCTGTTTTATGAAACCTTTCCCGCCCCCAGACAGGCCCTGCACCCCTTTGCCGGGCTGTTCATCTGCAACCGGGGGGTGGCCCTGGCTGTTCCTGAGGCCCATCCAGCCCATTTTTACATGGTCATGGCCCTGATTCTGGGACTTGTCATCTCCTTTTGCATCAAATACTGGGCCAAAAAACGAAAGTTTGACACTGGCAAGGATTTTCCGGTGCTGTGGTCATTTGCCCTGTTTTCCCTGGGCCTGCCCACGGTTGTGTGGTTATTTTCCGGCATGCCCGCAAAAATGGATGTTCCATCACTCACGGGGTTCAACTTTACCGGCGGCATCATGCTTTCCCCGGAATTCATCGCCCTTCTGATGGGGCTGGTGATTTACACCTCCGCATTTGTGGCGGAAGCGGTCCGGGCCGGGATCCAGGCGGTCAGCCGGGGCCAGACCGAGGCGGCCATGTCCATCGGGCTGAAAAAAAACCATATCCTGAACCTGGTGATCCTGCCCCAGGCCCTGCGCATCATTATTCCGCCCTTGACCAGCCAGATGCTCAATCTCACCAAAAACTCGTCTCTGGCCATTGCCATCGGGTTTCCGGATTTTGTTTCCGTGGCCAACACCACCATCAACCAGACCGGCCAGTCCATTGAAGGGGTGGCCATGATCATGGGATGCTATCTGATTTTCAGTATTTCCACCTCGCTGTTCATGAACTGGTACAACAAAAAATCCAAACTTGTGGAAAGATAAACCCATGGGTATTGTTGCCATTGACAAAGAAGCCATTGACAGAATGAAGCCCCCTGTGGTCCATCGGGGGATGATTGGCTGGCTCAAGGAAAACCTGTTCAACGGGGTGTTCAATTCCATCCTCACCCTGGTTGTGCTGGCATTTCTGCTCAAATTTTTGCCCCCGTTTTTCAAATGGGCCTTTATCGACTCGGTGTGGCTCACTGATAGTGCGACCTGCAAAGAATGTCCGGGTGCCTGCTGGTCCGTGGTATTGAAAAACCTGCGGTTCATTTTTTTCGGGTTTTATCCCTATGACCTGCACTGGCGGCCTTTTACCGCCATCATGCTGCTGTTCATTCTGTTGTTTTTCTCCAACAACAAGCGCTACTGGTCCAAAAAACTGGGATATGCCTGGCTTGCCGGTCTTGTGGCCATGGGCATTCTGATGAAAGGCGGGATACTGGGACTGACCCCTGTGGACAGCATGAAATGGGGGGGACTTCCCCTGACCCTGCTTTTGTCTGTTTTCGGGCTTACGGCTGCCTATCCTTTAGGGGTGCTGCTGGCCCTGGGAAGGGATTCGCACCTGCCCATGATGCGGTATCTGTCCATCGGGTATATCGAACTGATCCGGGGGGTGCCGCTTATCAGTCTTTTGTTCATGTCCTCCATCATCTTTCCTTTGTTTCTGCCCGAAGGGGTGACCATCAACAAAATTCTGCGGGCCCAGGCAGCCATTATCCTGTTTACGGCTGCCTATGTGGCAGAAGTGGTGCGGGGCGGGCTCCAGGGCATGGCAAGGGGGCAGTATGAGGCAGCCGATTCCCTGGGGTTGAACTATTACCAGACCATGCGCCTGGTAATTCTTCCCCAGGCACTGAAAATCGTGATCCCCCCGACATTGAGCGTGCTGGTGTCCGCATTCAAGGACACCTCGCTTGTGGTGATCATTGCTTTGTACGACTTTCTGCTCACCTCCAAAACCGTTATCCAGAACCCGGAATGGATGGGATTTTCCACTGAAATGTACCTGTTTGTGGCCCTGATGTATTTTCTGGGGTGTTTTTCCATGTCCAATTTTTCCAGAAAACTTGAACGGGAACTGGATACAGACCAACGCAGTTAACAAAAACAGTTTAGGAAACAGAAATGACCGATACACCAGACATGACCGAAGCAACCGAGCCTATCATTCAAGTCAAAGGCCTCAACAAATGGTTTGGTGATTTCCATGTGCTCAAAAACATCAACCTGGAAGTCAAAAAACAGGAAAAAATTGTTATCTGCGGGCCGTCCGGATCAGGCAAATCCACATTGATCAGGTGCATCAACCGGCTGGAGGAGCACCAGAAAGGCAGGATCATTGTGGACGGCATCGAGCTGACCAACAACCTGAAAAACATTGAAATCATCAGAACAGAGGTGGGCATGGTGTTCCAGCATTTCAATTTGTTCCCCCACCTCACCATCCTGGACAACCTGACCCTGGGGCCCATCTGGGTGCGCAAGACCCCCAAAAAAGAGGCGGAGGAAACCGCCATGTTCTATCTGGAAAAGGTCAAGATCGCGGAACAGGCCAAAAAGTTTCCCGGCCAGCTGTCAGGGGGCCAGCAACAGCGTGTGGCCATTGCCAGGAGCCTGTGCATGAAGCCCAAGGTGATGCTCTTTGACGAACCCACCTCAGCCCTGGATCCTGAAATGGTCAAAGAGGTGCTGGATGTCATGGTGCAGCTGTCGGAAGAAGGCATGACCATGATCGTGGTGTCCCATGAAATGGGGTTTGCCAAAACCGTTGCCCAGCGGGTCATGCTCATGGATGACGGCATGATTCTGGAGGAAAACAACCCGGTGGACTTCTTTGAAAACCCCCAGCACGAAAGAACCAAATTCTTCCTCAGCCAGATCCTCCATTGATATTCGGATACCACTGTGGCTGACCGATTCCTGCCTGCACCGCCCCGGGGTGTGTCCTGTGCCCGGCCCGAGATCTTCCGGGGCTCTCGCTTGTTACAAATTTTGGTTATGTAACAGATCAGCCGAATGCTTCTGTGTATCCAGTCGGTCCGGCTTGCCCCTCCGGCTCTGACGGTCCGTTCACAGGACACACCCCGGGGCTCCCAGCAGATATCGATACTTCTCTTTGATTTACTGATACATTTGCCGCAGCAGGCTGTAAAGGTCCCCCCTGCCAGCACCAATCTGGATATTTGACACTAATTCATCATTTTTCAATGGTTCCATGGGATCTACTGGTCCCAAGCCCGCCCCTGCTAGGGTCCTTGTGACATACAACCCATTATAGCAACTATCCAGAGTTCAGTATTTCGCATTTTTTTTATCCGATTCCATGATATGGATCAAACGAAGCAGAACAATTGTACCATTGCGCATTCCGGGCAGTTCAATTTGATGCAATCGGCTAGTGGGGGGCGGTGGCTGTTGTCTGCATTCTATTTTGCCATGTTTGTTACCGGGTGTTGGGCATGCGCAGCGTTAAGAACGGCAAACTTCCATGAGAAGGCTTATGTCAAGAACAAATTCGTTCACGAATTATCCTTTCCCTCCATCCAACGAGTCTCGACCGTCACGCTTCCATCCGCACT
>JAABSO010000057.1 GCA_011390335.1 Desulfotignum sp.
TGGATGCGTCCGGTTCAAAAGGTGATGAAGCCAGGCCGGTATCAAAATGAATTTTCCTTTTTGCATGCGGTTACAGAGATCCCTGTCAGTCGCGTCAGAAAGGTTATATCAGAAATTAACACATTACAAAAAATATTTTTTGGACTGGGTGGTTTTGCTGTTTCCGCTTATTCACCATATGGTTGAATTTCTTGTGTGGTTGCTTTTCAGTTTGGGATAATCCTGATCTTAACAGCCTTGTCACTTACCAGTACCGCGTTTTTAAACAGGATCACAGGTCTGGGAAAATTGATCCGGTCCGCCATGTTTGCATCTGCCATTTTCATCCTGGTGCCACGTGTTATTGAAACTGACATTTTAATTGTTTTATCGGTTTTTCTCTGGTACCTTTTATGTTAAAATATAAATCTTAATCTGTGTACAGACATGCTGCTGATACTGACCTTTTTTACCTTGGTCTTGCTTTTGGCCACCGTGCTGCCGCTGTGGCACAATCCCCATTGGATCATACGGTCCCTGGACTTTCCCCGGCTTCAATTTGCCATACTGGCTTTTCTGCTGCTTTTTTTTCAACTGTGGTTTGTTGATTCCGGGACATGGTTACCATGGCTGCTCATTTTTGTCACCTGCTGCATTACTGCCTGGCAGTTATGGTGGATACTGCCCTATACTTTTTTATGGCCCCGGGAAGTTTCAGGCGCATCTGATTGCCGCCCGGATTACCGCATCTGTATCATTACCGCCAATGTGCTGACACCCAATCGAAACGCCCGGGCCTTGATCCGGCTTGTTCGTCAGCATCGCGCCGAAATCCTTGTCACCCTGGAATCTGACCAATTGTGGCAGGACCAGCTGGATGGGCTTTTATCCGACATGCCGTATACCATTCAATGTCCACTGGACAATCTTTACGGGATGCACGTTTATTCCCGGCTGCCGCTTGAACAGCCGGAAATCGCTTTTCTGGTTGAAAAAAATGTCCCTTCCATGCACACCATGGTGCGGCTTCCCAGCGGTGATGCCGTGCAAATGCATTTTCTTCATCCGGCACCGCCCGGTCCCACGGAAAATGAGGAGTCTGCCGAGCGGGATGCCGAACTGATCGTTGTCGCACGCAGACTTGAAACCAATAATCAACCGGTCATTGTGACCGGAGACCTCAATGATGTTGCCTGGTCCGCCACCTCCCGGCTGTTCCGAAAAATCAGCGGCCTGCTGGATCCCCGGGTAGGCCGGGGGATGTTCAACACGTTTCATGCCAAATATCCATTTCTCCGGTGGCCCCTGGACCATATTTTTCACAGCCGCCATTTCACGGTTGTAGAGATTCAGCGGCTGCCTTTCTTTGGTTCCGACCACTTTGCCTTGGCAACCACGCTGTGTTTCACACCGGGTCAAAACACCAACCAGCCGGGGCTGAAACCGGATGCCTCCGACCAGTCCCGGGCGCAATCCATTATCCAGAAAAAAGACACACACGCAAAAGAGGTGCCGGCCCCGAAAGACTAAAGGCTGACTCAGCCATGTCAAACCAGGATCCAACGCTCTCTTTTAACCAGCCTGAAAACGCTCTTTACATCTGAAGCTGAATAGGATATTTACCGGCTTCATCAGACACCAGCGGCCGCATTCAGTAAAGCACGGACCAGAACAAATCCAATATTTTCCCGATAGTGAGTAAAAGCCAAACAGACGTTTTTCAATCAAAAAGACTCAAACGCCCGGGGGGTGAAACGCTTCAGCAATTTTACGGACACCCGCCAAATCGTCCGGAAGCACCAGGGCCTTTTGCGCACAGAATAAGGCCCTTTGCGAATGAAGGACTGCAGTATGGTGCATGGCATTGTCGCCGGCTGCAGCCAGGGTTTTCAACGCCTTTTGCAGCCGGATCATTACCTCCACTGATCCGCTTCCATCCCGGGATATCGCAGTAAAAGCATCATCGAACATATCCTGGACAGATAATGAGGGAACGGCAACACGGTTGTATGTTACTTCACTTGCCGCTGTTTTTTCACTGGCTGCACCCCACAGAAGAAACAAGCGGACCAGTATGCCGATGATGTCAATGGCCGTACCTGGATCGTTGACCGCCGGTGACAATGCACGTCCTGCAATCTGTGACAATACGATGAGACCGAAACGGGGGTCTTCATCAAATTTGCGTTCTCTGCCTATCTGAAATGCTTCTGATAGCAGGCGGTGATCTGCATCGGTAAAGGCTGGATAGTTATTGTCAATGTATGCCACCGGACGTTCCGGGGTCACAAAACTTCCCGGCAAGACCATAACGGTTATCCGGGTATCGGCCTTTTCAGCCCATGTTTGCAGTTCAGCCACATCAATGCGCCGCACATATCCCACTGAATCAGAAAACACACCATGGCCTGTGACCCGGGTCAGGTCAAACGCCGCCGCATGACTTGCAGATGCTTTTTTACAGCGTGTCAGAGCGTCAGCTGTTGCTTTTTCCACCTTGTCAAGGGTATTGCCCAGCCGGCCCAGCCTGGCGATACAGTCCACCCAGCGCACAAAGGTAAAAATGACCATTGCGAACACTGATATGGTCAATAAAAAAAGAATAAAAAGACCGGCTTTGCCGTAATAACCTTCTTTTATGGCCACAAGCGCCACGATGCTGAAAATGAAGGCCCCGACAAAAGCGGAAAGCGCTTTCTGGGATGAATCATCAGCTATCACCAGGGAAAAAGATCTTGGGGAGGCAGTATTACTCGCCGATGCATAGGCTGCCACCATGGAGCCGACGGCAAAGATGGCCATCACCAGCATACCCGAAGCCATGACCGACAGCAGGGTGTCAACGGTCTCCCTTGAAATCTGTGGTACAATCCGGTCCAGATCGGTATGATCAGCCAATCTTGCCCCGAACACCGATGCAATGGAAAGCGCACTGAACAGCAGCGGCTTGACCCATAACCTTTCCTGGATCCGATTTATCAGGAAACTGACCCGGGCCGCTATATTTGAATCTGCAATTTTCATCCTGGTGCCTCCTGTTTTATATGAAAGAACTGGAGAACCCACCGAATTCTTTCATGCTTTGTTGGGCCCGTCAGGGCATGGCCGTTATTGAAACTGACATTTTAACTGTTTTATCGGTTTTCCAAATTATTGTTTTGATTTCCATTCTGTTTTGCCGGCAGCAAGCAATACCGACCAATTGTCAGGCGGATGTCCTGATTCAAGCATTTTCTGGGAAACGGTGTGTGGATCTGTTTCGCTGCCTGATGCCCGCAAAGTTCGCGCATCATTGACCCAGGCAAAGATGATAATTTTTGCCTGGGAGTCCATTTTAGGGCTGCTGCAGGGGAATGTCCCATTTTTTCATGAATTTCCACACCAGGGTCCGGCTTTTGCCAATACGTCGGGCCGCTTCAGCCTTGTTCCACTGACATTGCTCCAGCAATTCCACCAGGGCTTCTCTGGTTATATTTTCGTGGTCCGGCCCGGGTGGTTCTGAAGGGGTGGTTTTATCCACGGTATTCCTGGTGCCATTCTGGAGTTCCGCCGGCAGATCGGCCTGGGAAATATAATCGGTCCTGCAGACCACAAATGCATGCTCAATAGCATTTTCCAGTTCCCTGACATTACCGGACCACATCTGGGCCATGAAAATTTTCATGGCACCGGGGGAAACTCCTTTGATGCGTTTATTTTCCCGCTTGCCGGTTTTTTGGACAAAATGCTCTGCCAGCAGAGGGATGTCCGGCTTCCGGTCCCGGAGGGGCGGAATCTGGATGGTGAACACCTTGAGCCGGTAGAACAGATCTTCCCTGAAGAGCCCTTTTCTGGTCAACTCAGTCAGGTCCTTGTTGGTGGCGGCAATGATCCGGATATCGATCTTGCGTTTTCTGGCATCCCCCACCCGTTCGATCTCCCGTTCCTGGACGACCCGCAACAGTTTCACCTGCATATACGGGGTCAATTCCCCGATTTCATCCAGAAAAATGGTACCGGTATCTGCCTGTTCAAACCGGCCCATGCGCTCTTTGTGCGCGCCGGTGAAAGCCCCTTTGACATGGCCGAACAACTCGCTTTCCAGAAGGGTTTCCGACAGGGCGGAGCAGTTGACGGTTACCAGCGGGCGCTGATCTCCTGAGGCATTGAAATGGATGGCTTTTGCCACCAGTTCCTTGCCGGTGCCACTTTCTCCCTGGATCAGCACGGTTGCCCGGCTGTCTGCGGCAGCCCGGATGGCATCAAACACATTCTGCATAGCAGGGCTTTTGCCGATGATATTACCTAAGCGGTAGGCCTGCTGCAACTGGCGCCGGGCATCATCTGCGGCTTTTTTCGCCGCAGAAAGCGCGGTAAGATCCGTGATGGTTTCAACGATTCCCAGAATCTGTCCCTGGTCATCTTTTGCCAGGCGGGCATTTTTGATCACCGGCACATCATAGCCGTCTTTGTGCCGGACAAAGCATTCCTTGGCTTCTGTGCGGCCATGGACCATGACCCCGCAGGCAGTGATATCAGCCGGGCATTGTTTGCCGTAGCACCGACTGCATTTGAGAATCTCACATCCTCTGCCCACCGCCTCCAGAGCTGAAAAGCCGGAAATTTTTTCCATGGCCTGGTTCCAGGAGGTGATAATTCCCTGGTCATCCAGGGTGAACAATCCTTCTGCCATGGTGTCAATGATCTGGTTTAAGAAATGGACATTCCATAATTGATGGGTTTTCACAAGTTTTCTACTCCATGGGGCTGACTGTGACGGTCAGAATGCAAATCAAATGCCTGTTTTCAGTTTGCAGCCGGTTTTTTTTCAATGATACACCACCCGTTTTCCCAGGGGAGCAAAACAGACCATAGCAAGCCTGAAATGGGCAAATCCGAAGGGAATGCCGATAATGGTCAGGCAGAGGCTTGCACCGGCCAGGATATGGGATATGGCCAGCCAGATGCCGGCCAGGATGATCCACAGAAAATTGGCAAGCCCGGTGCCCGCCACCAGCTCTTCGCCCACCACACGGGCATCCACCAGGTCCTTGCCAAAGGGGAAAGCAGCAAATCCTGCTATCCTGAAAGCGGCCCAGCCAAAGGGAATGCCCACAACCGTAATGAAAAGCAAACATCCGGTGAGAATCCACAGCAGCCAGGCAACGAATCCACCCCCAAAGATAAACCATAAAACATTCAGTAGTAATGCCATGAAGGCTCCTTATTCTGCCGGTAATTCATTCCAGGCTTTTTTGCTTTTATGAATTTTTTTGTGCACATTCTGCCAGGTGCTGGTTTTTAAAAATGATTCCTGGTACTGTTCCAGCATCTGGCAGAAAAGATCCCAGGGGACTGTGAAGGACAGTTCATCGGTTTTAAAAAATTTTCTGGCGGATGGATCCCATCCCCCAACCACGGCCCGCTGTTCTCCTTTTGCCAGGTAGTAAAATGGCCAGGCAACAAGACTGCCGCAGGCCGCACTCCAGGGTGAAGCCACCACTTCCGGGTCGTTTGTGACAAAAGTGGCCAGCTGATGCAGGCCGCACATGGATTCAGGCCTGGCAAAAAAACAGACCTGCAGGGGAATCTCATCGGGTTCAAAAAGGCTTAAAGGCTTGAAAACACAATAAGGAGCCGGTGCCGGCTCCGGATCCACATGGTTGAACATTTTTTCCAGATTCCGGGGCGAATCACAGTAAAATTCCCCCTGCATCCGGTCCGGGATACCGGAAGACACATAATGAATGATGGTGTTCACCTGGGGTTTGTTGAATCCCAGCCAGAATGCAGCACCAGGGCACCCGAAATGGCGGGCTGAGAACCAGGCCACAGATCTCTTTTTTCTGGCCAGCCATATTTTGCCCATGACACAGGAAAATCCGCCAAAAATTTTGGCCCAGTCCACCGCATCTGCCTGTTCTTTTTCCCGGGTAGGCAGGTCCATGGGATCAGGCGTATAACCCTCCTCCGGTTTTTCATGGGTGAAATACAGCCCCATGGGATCTTCATCCAGACCCAGAATTTCCAAAAATTTCGGCAATACTTGAATAATGGTATGGTCCATACAGCCTCCTGTAATAATCACAGCCTCTGCAGCCAGGAGAGGCCTGTTATTTCCATACCTGGAAAGTTAGCACCCGGAATTTTTTTTGTCAAACACGGTTTTCATGCAGGTCATGTAGATATTTCCACCACAGATCCTCCCGGGTCCCGGCCTGGGGCCGGGTATAAAATACTTGATTTTGATCTGCTATCACTATAGCCTGTGCAGGTTATTATAGATACTTTGTCAAACATGCACAATTTCCAAAGAGGGCTTCATGGTAAAATCACAGACACTGTTTCCGGCATGGGGTGTTTTTCTTGTCCTGTTTGTCCTGTCCGCAGGCTGCAGCACCACCTATTATGCTGCCATGGAAAAACTGGGCAAAGAAAAACGCCACCTGCTGGCTGATAAAGTAGAAGATGTCAAAGACAGCCAGACAAAGGCCAAAGAAGAGTTCATTGATGCACTGACCCGGATACAGGAGCTGTATGCCTTTGACGGGGGTGAGCTGGAAACCGTCTACAACAGGATCAAGTCCAGTTATGATGACTGCAAATCCAGGGCCGACCAAATCGAAAGCCGCATTGTACAGGCCAAATCTGTGGCAAGAGATCTGTTTGCAGAATGGGCAGCTGAGATCAAAGAAATCCAGGATCCCGGACTAAAGCGTACCAGCCAGAAATCGCTGTCTGAGACCAGGGCACGGTTTCAGAATCTTGAAACCGCCATGGATCGGTCTGCCCGGGCCATGGACCCGGTGCTGGCCAAACTCAAAGACACGGTCCTGTTCCTCAAGCACAACCTCAATGCCCAGGCAGTGGGGGCTTTGGGAAAGGAAGCTGTGTCCATTGAAACCGATGTGGATGCCCTGATCCGGGACATGAATGCTGCCATTGCCGAAGCAGACCAGTTCATCAAAAATTTTTAAACACAGATGCACCTGTATCCTTACTAGGTCACTCATTTGAGTTGCTGGTCGGTTTGGTGCCGGACATTGCCCCGGCAGGTGCGCTTTGGAGAAGAACAGACAATGAAAGTTGACGGCAAAAATATGCGGCCCATCTGGTTTAACCAAGACACCCGGACCGTCCAGGTCATTGACCAGCGCTTTCTGCCCCACCAGATGATCATCAAGGATTTACCTACTGTGGATGCGGTGATCCATGCCATCAAAGAGATGGTGGTGCGGGGCGCGCCCCTTATCGGTGCCACCGGCGCGTTCGGGGTATATGTTGCCCTGGTGGAAAATAACAGCTGCCCGGAAGATGACCTTTGGCTCTCCGGCCAGTGCGACCGCCTCAGAAGCGCCCGGCCCACAGCCACCAACCTGTGCTGGGGGGTGGACCGTGTCCAGACAGCAGTAAGCAAAGCTGGTGCCGGGGATGCACGGATGCGGGCAGCCCTGGACCAGGCCCTGGCAGTGGCGGAAGAAGAAGCCATCAACTGCCGGAAGATCGGGGAGTTTGGCCTGGAGCTGATCCGGGATATTGCCCTTCAAAAAAACGGACAGCCGGTGAACATCCTTACCCACTGCAATGCCGGATGGCTGGCCTGCATTGAATACGGCACTGCCACCGCCCCAATTTACGCGGCCTTTGATGCCGGCATAGATCTCCATGTGTGGGTGGATGAAACCCGGCCCCTGAACCAGGGAGCACGTCTCACCGCATGGGAACTGGGCAAACACGGCGTTGCCCACACCGTGATAACGGACAATGCCGGGGGCCATCTGATGCAGCACAACCTGGTGGATTTGGTGATTGTGGGCACGGACCGCACCACCCGGGCCGGGGATGTGGCCAATAAAATCGGCACCTATCTCAAGGCCCTGGCTGCAAAAGACAACAACATCCCCTTTTATGTGGCCCTGCCTTCCTCCACCTTTGACTGGTCCATCACCGATGGCATAGCAGATATTCCCATTGAAGAACGGGACCAGGATGAGATCCGATATATCCAGGGATGGTGCAACGGTGAAATCACACAGGTGCTGGTGCCGCCGCAGAACAGTCCGGCAGCCAACCATGCCTTTGATGTGACCCCGGCCCGCCTGGTCACCGGATTCATCACGGAACGTGGGATGTGTGACGCATCGGAAAAAAGCATAAAAACGTTGTTTTCCGACAAATTTACAACTAAATGAATCAGTGTTGCCCTGCAGATGCGAACATGGTAAAAAAAGATATGGTCCCAGGCTGTGACAGCGCGCCATAAAAAAGACAGGTAAAACACAAACCCTTTGGAAACCCATGATAACTGATATAGAAAAAAAAGTGATCGCCCTTCTCCAGACCGATATCCCGTTGGTGCAGAGGCCTTTTCGAGAAATGGCACAAAAGATCGGTATCACTGAAGAAAAATTTCTCGAAATATTGACCGATCTCAACCAGCGGGGCATTATCCGCAGATTCGGGGCCACCTTGAAACACCAGAAATCCGGGTTCAAGGCCAATGCCATGGTGGCATGGAAGATTGATGAAAGCCGAGTGGAAGCGGTGGGCACCACCATGGCCGGGTTTGATGAAATCACCCATTGCTACAGAAGAGATCCGGCACCCGGTTGGGAATACAACCTGTACACCATGGTCCATGCCGCAGATGAAGCCCAGTGCCGGGCCCTGGTGGAAAGGATTGCCAACACCGTGAAAGAGGACGATTACACCCTGCTTTTTTCCAAAAAAGAGCTGAAAAAGACCTCCATGAAGTATTTTGAAGACTGAAAACCGTTCCACGGCAGACCCGCCCCATGTGCTGTGCGTAAATCCCTGGATCCATGATTTTGCCGCCTTTGACTTCTGGTTGAAACCCCTGGGACTGCTAAGCATTGCCGCCATGCTGCGGGATGCCGGCATCCGGGTCAGTTTTGCCGACTGCCTGGACCGGTTCCACCCAAAAGAAGACCAGCCGGTGAAAACCGCCCGGGACGGCCGGGGGCCGTTCCGCAAAACCCCGATCAGGCTGGCGGATGCGTTGCCCCCCCTGGACGAACCCCTGCCCCGGATGCCAAATACCTTTTCACGGTACGGTATTCCACCGGAATGGTTTAAAAAAGACCTGGAAAGCCTGGACAGACCAGATCTTATCCTGGTCACTTCCCTGATGACTTACTGGGCCACCGGTGTGGCGGAAACCATCTCTGTTATCCGATCGGTTTTTCCAGATGTCCCGGTCATTCTCGGAGGCAAATACGCCACCCTTTGCCAGGAGCATGCAACAGCCCATTCCGGTGCCAACCTTGTGGTTGCGGGCCATGGCGAACCCGCACTGGAAGAAATCTTCAGGCAATTCACCGGACATGGGCTTGATTCTGACATCCTGAACCCGGATGATCCCCCCTTTCCTGCCCTGGACCTGTGCACGCACCTGAGCTATGCCCCCATCCTCACCGCCAGGGGATGTCCGTTTTCCTGCGACTACTGCGCGGCATCTTTTTTAGAGCCCCGGATGGTCCGCCGCTCCCCTGACCGGGTATTTGCGGAAATCAGCCACTGGCACCACCATTTCGGAGTGAAAAATTTTGCATTTTACGACGATGCCCTGCTGGTGAACGGCCCGGACCATGCCTACCCATTGATGGAAAAAATCATTTGTGCAGACCTGGATCTATTTTTTCACACCCCCAATGCCCTGCATATCCGGGAAATCACCCCCCGGGCAGCTGATCTCATGTTCAGATCCGGATTCAAGACCATCCGGTTAGGGCTTGAATCCGCAAACTTTTCCAGAAACCGGCGCCATGATATAAAGGTTTTGGCAGATGAGTTTTTCAGGGCGGTGTCTGCCCTGAAAGCTGCCGGATTTGACAGCCGCCAGATCGGGGCATACCTTTTGTGCGGTTTGCCCGAACAGGATCTGGATGATGTGGCCGCCTCCATGGCCTTTGTGAGAAAGGCCGGTATCCAGCCAGTGCTGGCTTATTACTCTCCCATACCCCACACCCCCATGTGGGAAACCGCAGTATCTTCTGCCCAGTTTGATATCACGCAGCATCCTTTGCTCACCAACAACAGCCTGTTTCCCTGTGTCCCATCTCAAGACGGTATACACCGCATTTCCCGATTGAAAAACCGCCTGGTTTAAGATATAATTTAATGATATGGCGTGATCATGACGCTGTACCTGAAAAGGAAAAAAATTTCTATGATCGTATTTGACCTGGAGTGCATAAACGGCCATGCCTTTGAAGGCTGGTTTCAGGACAAACAGGAGCTGGACAGTCAGCAGACCCAAGGACTGCTGCAATGTCCTGTCTGTGACACAACCTCGGTGGTGCAAAAGCTCCACCCCATTGCCATTAAAACATCGGGTGCCGGCCCCGGTCCCCAGGCCCGGCAGGCACTTCAGGCCAGCCAGGAAGCCATGACCGAACTCACGGAGCGGGTGGCCAGGTTTGTGGAAAAAAATTTTGAAGACGTGGGTCACACCTTTGCAAAGGAAGCCTTGAAAATGCATTATGGTACTTCTGAATTCCGCAGTATCCGCGGCACCACCACCCAGGAGGAAGAAAAGATTCTTCACAAGGAAGGGGTGCCTGTATTCAAGGTTCCAACACCCAAAAAAAACAACGAGGACCTCAACTGATGCCTGCAAAAAAAATGAATATTTTTGGAAACTGCCGCCTTTTTTCCTTACTGGTTGCGGCACTGGCCATTACCCTGACTGCCGGGTGCACCCCGGCCCGGTTTTCCATCTCCTTTAACCAGGTGGACGGGTTGAAACAGGGGGATCCGGTAATATATGAAAACACAAAAGTCGGGCAGGTGAAAAACATCACCTATACAAAAGAGGCGGTCTTTCTGGTTGCAGTAGAGATCCCTGAAACCCTTTCAGACTGCGCCACGGAACACTCCCGGTTTTTCATCGGCACCGCACCGGGTGATACAGGGGCAAAAGCTGTGTTCATTGAACAGTCAAAGCCGGGCGGCAAAAAAATTGCCAATGATGCCGTCGTCGCAGGCAGTACAAAAACGCCGGTTGCTGCGGCAGCCTCTTCTTTGGAAGCGTTCTGGCAGGCCATGGAAAAAAGCATGGCTGATCTGATGAAAAAGATTGAAACAGTTCCGGAAACAGAAGAATACCAGGCCTTGAAAGATGCCATGGCAGAGATGGAACAGCAATTGAAAACCTCCGGCCAGAAAATGGGAGACACCCTGAAAAAAGAGATTCTTCCCATGCTGGAAGAAAAACTCAAAGCCTTGTCAGAAAAACTCAAAGAACAGGGCAAAGAGGACAAAGCCAGATCCCTGGAAAAGGATTTTGGCCGACTCCAGGATATTTAACCGGGTTATGTCTGCATCTTTGGCCAGGTATCAGCCACCTTGTAGCCTTCAGGCCATGGGTCATGGGGATCCAGCATGTGCTGGTGGGTGCCGGTGATCCAGGCCCGGCCCGTGATGGAAGGGATGATGGCATCAACCG
>JAABSO010000058.1 GCA_011390335.1 Desulfotignum sp.
CATGCTGACACTGGTGGATTATCTGAATGCCGGGGGCCGGTACCGGGCCCTGTACTGCAATGTGGAAACGGCCCAGACGGCCAGAGAAGATGTGGCCAAGGGGATGCAAAACATCCTGGTGGAACTGGCAGAGCGTTCGTTACAGGATTTGGGGGATGCATTACTGGCTGAAAACTGGCCGGAAATGTTATCTGTATCTGGTGAACATGCCGCATTGAAAGTGGCTCTGATGCGGTTTTGTCAGTCCAGTGCCCTTCCGGTGGTGCTGGTAATCGATGAGATCGATGCCCTGGTGGGGACACCCTGATTTCAGTGCTGCGGCAGATCCGCTCGGGTTACCCCCAGCGCCCCGGGCAATTTCCCTCGTCCATTGTTCTGTGCGGGGTGCGGGATGTGCGCGACTACCGGATTCACTCCGGCAGTGGCCAAGAGATCATCACCGGCGGCAGTGCCTTTAATATCAAAATCCCTGCGCAAGGGTGATTTTATCAAAGACGAGGTGCGGTTTCTTTTACAGCAGCACACCACAGAGACCGGCCAGGCGTTCACCCCGGATGTTGACGTACAGCACGCAGATCACTTTGTCCCATCAGACCGCCTGGTATATCACTCCGGAAAATCGGCTTGACATGGACAAACTCATGGCCGAATTCCAGGAATTTTTCCAGGAGTATTCCGGGCACTGGGCTGAACTGAGTGAGCAGGCCCAAGGGGTCACCAAAAGCAGATGCCGGTGCTGAAGGCGCTGGGTGGTTTAGGCTGGTGCACAGATGGGGTAAAAAAGGCAAATTTCAAGCACCATAGTTGCTTGCTTTTTTGTCGTCTATAAATTACACTATCAAAGATGATAGAACTCAAACAAACAGCTACATACCGAAAATGGCAGCGCAAGTTAAAAGATCACCGGGCTAAAGCACTGATAGCAGCCAGAATTTTTCGTTTGGCCAATGGCTTGCCCGGAGATGTCAAGCCGGTAGGTGAGGGCGTAAGCGAGCTGCGCATACATCATGGCCCCGGTTATCGGGTGTATTTTCAACAGCGCGGAAACGAGGTGGTTCTATTATTATGCGGAGGCGATAAACGCAGCCAGCAAAAAGATATAGAGACCGCATTGCAACTTGCAAAAGAGTGGAGGAAATCATGAAGGAAGCTATCTATGATTACGATCCGGCGGCAGCGCTGGAGAATGAAGAGAGTATCGCTGTTTTTCTGGCAGATGCGTTAGAAACAGGTGATACCGCTTATATAGCCAAGGCGATGGGCGTAGTCGCACGTGCCAAGGGCATGACAGAGTTATCCAGGGAAACAGGACTTTCCAGAGAGCAGCTGTACCGTTCATTCAGTGAGAAGGGAAACCCCACCTTAAAAAATATGTTAGCGGTGATGCGCGCTCTGGGCGTGGATATGACTGTCAAGCCCCACAAGCCGGCCGGATCAGAATTGGGGCCAAGGTAAAAATCTCATAATGGTATAATGGGGTCGGGCCGAGATAACTACTTGAAATTTTAAGATAATTTTAAGATAAAGAGCATATTTTGTACTGATTGGCGCGCTTATCAGTTGTTTTGGATCCCAAATGCCCTGTTTAAGAAAAAGAAGCACAAAAAACAGGTCGTATTCTTTCTTGATTACAAATACAATCGGCATTATGCTGACAGTACCAGAACGAATATGAAACAGGATAAAACAAACAATATGCGGTTTTTCAATACAGCAGGACCGGTAAACGAGAAAAAACATTATACAGTGCCGCCATTGCAGCGGTTTGATCTTTTTGAGATCGAAACCCTGATCGCCCAGGAAAAATATTTTGTACTGCATGCGCCGAGACAGACCGGCAAGACTACGTCCATGCTGACACTGGTGGATTATCTGAATGCCGGGGGCCGGTACCGGGGACTGTACTGCAATGTGGAAACGGCACAGACGGCCAGAGAAGATGTGGCCAAAGGAATGAAAAGTATTCTAATGGCATTGGGTACAAGGGCAGCCAATGATCTGGGGGATGATTTTTTGTTGAAAAATGGTGAACAGATATTGTCTGAATCCGGTGAGCATAATGCATTGAAATTGGCTTTGACGCGTTTATGTCAGCTTAGTGCCTTGCCGATGGTGCTGGTGTTCGATGAGATCGATGTCCTGGTGGGGGATACGCTGATTTCGGTTCTGCGCCAGATTCGTTCTGGTTATACCCATCGGCCGGAACAGTTTCCTTCCTCCATTATTTTATGCGGGGTGCGGGATGTCAGAGATTACCGGATTCATTCGGGCAGCGGTAAAGAGATCATAACCGGAGGCAGTCCGTTCAATATCAAAGCACAAACCTTGCGCATGGAGGATTTTGCGAAAGGGGATTTGGAACAGCTTCTACAACAGCATACAGCCGATACCGGCCAGGTGTTCACCCCGGATGCCGTCTTCTGCATCTGGCACCTGAGCCAGGGACAGCCCTGGCTGGTCAATGCCCTGGCCTATGAGGTCTGTTTTGAAATGAAAGAGGGCCGGGACCGGAGCCAGCCAATTCACAAGGAAATGGTGGACCAGGCAATGGAAAATCTGATAATCTGTCGGGCAACCCACCTGGATCAGCTGGGGGAAAAGCTGCAGGAGTCCCGGGTCCACCGGGTAGTGGCGGGAATTTTAAGCGGCCAGACAGGGCCGCCGGGAGACCTGTCCGAAGATGATGTGCAGTATGTGACCGATCTGGGCCTGATCCGACGCAAACCCCAGATTGCAGTTGCCAACCCCATTTACCGGGAAATTATTCCCCGGATGCTCACCGCCACCATCCAGGACACCTTGTCTCACCAGACCGCCTGGTATATCACGCCGGACAACCGGCTGGATATGGACAAACTCATGGCAGCCTTTCAGCAGTTTTTCCAGGAGCATTCAGCGCACTGGCTGGAGCGGTTCCAGTACAAGGAGGCCGGACCCCAGCTGCTGCTCCAGGCATTTCTCCAGCGGGTCATCAATTCCGGGGGCAGAATCGAGCGAGAATACGGCTTAGGAACCCAGCGGGTGGACCTGCTAGTGCTCTGGCCCCTGAAGCCTGCAAAAGATGAAAAACCCGACTGGATCAAGTGGCAGGGGCCGGTACAGAAGGTGGTGGTGGAGCTGAAAGTGCTGCACAAAAGCCTGGAAAAAACCATTGCCCTGGGCCTGGAACAGACCTGCAAATACATGGACACCTGCGGTACCAAAGAGGGCCACCTGGTAATCTTCAACCGTGATGTAAAAGTTCCCTGGGAAGACAAGATCTTCCGCCGTACTGAAACATACCAGGGAGCAGATATCAAGGTCTGGGGGATGTAGTATGGACAGGCTAACAGCTAACAGCTAACAGCTAACAGCTAACCGCTAAAACAGATATTTCCAGATTTTCCAGCCGGGAGAATCATCCTGCTGCTGCCACTGGGGATTCTGCATCAGGTATTCCGGATTTCTGCGCTTCAGCTCGTTGATCCGGGCCTGGCGCTCCTGTTCCATTTTTTCCCAGGCGATGGTGGAACGGTCAAACACCTGCTTGTTGATGCCGGCAGCAATCCGGGCCACTTTTTCGATCAGTTCATCGCTGTCTTTGGACTGTTCAAAAAAGGTCATATACCGTTTGTTATTCAGATCATACACCATGGCATCGATGCTGAAAGACCCTGCAAGTTTTGTGATGCTGCCATCTATGATCAGATCGCTGTCTGTCTGGTCTGCCACCCGGGTAAGGAGCTGGTTTTTATCTGCTTTGTTGAGATTTTCCAAAACCTTGCGCATCTGTTTTTTTGGCACCACACGCACCTTGTCCTGCCAGGCCAGGCGGGCGTGCAGCATATACACCACCCCTTTTTGGATATGGGAAAAATCCTCAGCCGCATGGATGGTAAAGGGCAGAACGCTAATGGTGGCAGGCAGCTGGACTGCTGTATCCTGGTTCTCTGTGGCTGCCAGGGCACTGCCTGCCGGCAGACCGGTATGTTCGGAAACATGCCAGAAAATTGGAAAACAAAGCATCCAGAAACACAGCACACAAAAAATTGTTTTTATATGGGTCACGTTATTTCTCCGGGTTGAGTTTGGATTGCAAAACAGGGGTCACGATTTTGGGATCAGCCTTGCCCCTGGTTTTTTTCATGATCTGTCCCATGAAAAAGCTGAACAGTTTGGTTTTTCCGTTTCGAAATGCAGCCACTTCATCCGGGTTTTCCGCCAGGATGGTGTCCACCAGAGATTGGATCTCTGCCGTGTCGGAAACCTGTTCCAGTCCTTTTTCTTTTACAATGGCCACAGGATCGGCACCGGTTTGTGCCATCTCTTCAAACACGGTTTTGGCTACTGCCGCTGTGATGGTATCGGATTCCAGCAGCCCCATGAGGGTCCCGAAATCTTTTGCTGACACAGGAGACTGGGTGATATCAAGTCCTTTTGCATTGAGCAGGCCCAGCAGGGTGGTGCAGATCCAGTTGGCAGCCTGCTTGACATGGGACAGGTCTTTTACGCAGGTTTCAAAAAAAGCTGCCAGGTTGATATCTGCGGTCAGAATCTGTGCATCATACGCAGACAGCTGATAGTCGGACATGAACCGGGTTTTTTTTGCTTCCGGCAGTTCCGGCATCTGGTCTGCCACCTGTGTTATCCAGTCCTGGTCCACGATGAGGGGCACAAGATCAGGGTCTGGAAAATATCGGTAATCATGGGCCTGTTCCTTTCCCCGCATGGAAATGGTCTTGTTCCCGTCAGGGTCCCACAGCCTGGTTTCCTGAATCACGGATTCGCCCTGCTCCAGTACATAGGTCTGGCGGTCAATTTCATACTGGATCGCTTTTTCCACATGGCGGAAGGAGTTTAAATTTTTGAGTTCCGTCCTGGTGCCAAAGGCATCCTGGCCTCTGGGGCGCAGGGATATATTGGCATCACACCGGAAACTGCCCTGTTCCATGTTGCCGTCACACACATCGATGTATCTGAGGATGGCATGCAGTTTGCGCAGATAGGCCCCGGCTTCTGCCGGGGTACGGATATCGGGTTCGCTCACGATTTCAATCAAAGGCACCCCTGTACGGTTCAGATCCACCATGCTGGTGCCCCGCACCGGGTCATGGATCAGCTTGCCGGCATCCTCTTCCATGTGGATCCTGGTGATGCCGATGTTTTTGGCCCCTGTCTGCTCAGTTTCGATGTCCAGGTGTCCATGTTCGGCAATGGGGGCGGCGTACTGGGAAATTTGGTATCCTTTGGGCAGATCCGGGTAAAAATAGTTTTTCCGGTCAAACCGGCTTTCTTCTGCAATGGTGCAGTGGGTGGCTAAGGCCGCTCTGATGGCAAAGGTCACCGCTTTTTTGTTTAAAACCGGCAAGACCCCGGGCATACCGGTGCACACAGGGCAGGTATTGGCATTGGGAGCATTGCCGAAAGCGGTTGTGCAGGCACAGAAAATTTTGGTTTCGGTTTTTAGCTGGGCGTGGACCTCAAGGCCGATGACAGGTTCAAACTCCATAAACGGTTTTTTCCCTTTTGCAATTTTTTACGGGTCACTTACAATAACCTGTTTATATAACCCTGATAGCGTGATTTATCAATGAAATTTTATGGTTGATTTTTTCATGCTCAGGCATTTTGTTTGTTTTTTTGAGAGTATCTTTTTGTCATATGCAGGGCAAGCACAATTTCTGAATCGTTGAGCAGGTGCTTAATTTTTCCATGAATTTTTATGCGTAAAATGATATAGACAAAACCCAACAAAAGGGAGGTATTAAAAAATGAAGGCAAAGACGCGGGAAAACACCCTGTTGGTTGCAGGGATTCTGGCTTTGTATGTCCTGATGGTCTTCGGCATTTATCTGATGCCCGGAGATCTTCCCTCTGAAATGGTTCAAGAAAATGGTGTGGTGGAGAATTTATCCGCAGGCGGCCACTTTTTTTTCTGCTTGATCCTGTTGTATCTGAACCTGACGGGTACGGTTAAAACCGGGCTGGCCCCGGGATTTTTTGTCCTGCTTCTGGGGTTGCGGGAGCTGGATTTTCATGAACGGTTCACCGCCATGGGCATGTTCAAGATCAAGTTCTTTCTCAGCCCTGAAGTGCCCTGGCCCGAAAAAATGGTGGTGACGCTGCTGATTGCAGGACTTTTGGCCTACGGGGTTGTCTATGTGAGGCAGATTCTGCCCGGGTTTAAAAAGGCCCTGCTGAATGCCAGGCCCTGGGCGGTTTCGGTTGTGTGCGGGGTTGCCTGTGCCCTGGTGAGCAAACTGGTCTTAGACGGAAACTCCGGGATGATTGCTGCTCTTTTGCCCATGCTGGAGAACCCAAGGGTTCTTTCGGGTATCATGGAGGAATGTCTGGAACTTTTCATACCTGTCTTTTTTATCATGGCCCTGATTCAATATATAGCCTTTGATAAATTTGATAAAAACGATCACTTTCAAACGGGCTGACTTTCCGATGGTCCCTTGTCACTGATATTTTGCATGAATTGTCAGTGATAAAATGATATAAACGCATCAGATCAAAAGACAGGATCAACGAGGGAGCATACCGTATGAAATTTTTTTTGTGTGTCGTGGGCATGGTGATGATTGTGGAGGGTTTGCCCTATTTTGCCTTTCCTGAACGGATGAAGGAGATGGTCCAGATCATTGCGGGCCAGGAAAATGACCGGCTGCGGCGGTTCGGCTTTGTCCTCATGGCGGCCGGCTTAGGTGTAGTGTATGCAGCCATGAAGGCAGCCTGATGTATCTTTTATCTGATTATGATTACCAGCTGCCTGAAGACCGCATTGCCCAGAAGCCCTGTGACAACCGCAGTGATGCAAAGCTGATGCGCATTCAAAAAGACAGGGCCGCCATTTCCCATCACCAATTTTCCCATCTGCCGGATATTTTGCAGACAGGAGACCTGCTGGTGGTGAACAACACGAAGGTGATTCCGGCCCGGCTGTTGGGCAAAAAATCCACCGGCGGCCGGATAGAGGTGCTGATAATCGACTATGCAGCCGGTTTGACGTCCCTGGAAAACACAGGCTCTTTTGAATGCCAGTGCCTGGTGCGGGCATCAAAAATGCCGAAAAAAGACAGTGTTATCCATTTCACAGACCAGATCACAGGCCGGGTGCAGGCGGTTACAGGGGGTATCTGTGAGATCTGTTTTTCCGGGGGAAAAGAGTTTATCAATTATATAAAAACAGCCGGCCATCTGCCGCTGCCTCCCTATATTAAACGCTGCCCTGATACCGACCTGTCCGCCATGGACAAGGAAAGCTACCAGACCGTGTATGCCAAAACTGACGGGGCTGTGGCAGCGCCCACAGCAGGGCTGCACTTTACCCGGCCCCTGATGGCGCAGCTGGCAGAAAAAGGCATTGATACGGCCCATATCACCTTGCATGTGGGATATGGCACCTTTGTCCCTGTGCGGGTGGAAGATATCCGGGAACATCAGATCCATTCCGAGTATTTTTTTGTGTCCCCGGCGGCGGCACAAAAGATTAATAAAGCCAAAGATCAGAAAAGAAGGGTGGTGGCCGTGGGTACCACCTCCGTGCGGACCCTGGAGTTTCTGTCAGATGACAAAGGCTACGTCACACCTGGTAGCGGCATGTGCGATCTGTATATCTATCCGGGATATCGGTACAGGTGTGTGGATGCCATGATCACCAATTTTCATCTGCCCAAATCCACCCTGCTCATGCTGGTGGCAGCGTTTTATGACCGCACAAAGATGCTGCATGCCTATGAAACAGCTGTGGCCCGTGGATACCGGTTTTTCAGCTATGGCGATGCCATGCTCATCGAATAAATAACAAAAGAGGCATGCTTGAAATTTACCCTGTTAAAAGAATCAAAAGAGAACCGGGCCAGGCTGGGAACCATTGACACCCCCAGAGGCCGGATCCAGACCCCAATTTTCATGCCCGTGGGCACGGTGGGGTCGGTGAAGGCCTTGACCGCAGATGACCTGGACCACTGCGGGGCACAGATTATCCTGGGCAACACCTATCATCTTTATCTGCGGCCCGGGTGTGAGGTGATATCCCACATGGGCGGGCTGCATGAATTTATCCGATGGGACCGGCCCATGCTGACGGACTCCGGCGGGTTTCAGTTTTTTTCTCTGGCAAAACTGGCAAAATTCACCGAAGACGGGGTGGCGTTTCAGTCCCATATTGACGGATCCAGCCATTTTTTTTCACCGGAAAAAGCGGTGGAGATCCAGACGATTTTGGGATCGGACATCATGATGTCTCTGGATTGGTGCATGGGATTTCCAGCCACACAGGCCCAGGCGGAAGAAGCCTTGAATAAAACCACGGCCTGGGCCCGGAGGGGCTATGATTTCTGGCAGAAACAGGGGGCGCAAAACAACCTGTTCGGCATTGTCCAGGGCGGTATGTTCAAAGAGCTGCGCAGCCGTTCCGCAGAACAGCTGACACAGATTGATTTTTCAGGATTTGCCATCGGCGGCCTGTCTGTGGGAGAACCCACGGATATGATGTATGAGATGGCGGATCACACCCTGCCGCAGCTGCCCACAGACAAACCCCGGTATATCATGGGGGTGGGCACCCCGGAGAACCTGGTGGAGCTGACGCAGATGGGGTGTGACATGTTCGACTGTGTCATGCCCTCGCGCAATGCCAGAAACGGCAAACTGTTCACCACCAGAGGAGATATCAATATCCCCAATGCCAGATTCAAATTTGACAAAAATCCGGTGGATGAGACCTGCGGATGCTATACCTGCCAGAACTATTCCCGGGCCTATCTGCGCCATCTGTACAAATCTAAAGAATTGCTGGCCTACCGGCTCAACACCATCCATAACCTGTATTATTACCTTGACCTGATGGCAAAAATGCGCCAGGCAATAAGAGATGACCGGTTTGAACTGTTTCGGCGAAAGTTTCATGAAAACCGGGCACAGGGGGTCTGACCCCCGAAGGAGCTGACTGTTATGCACGAAATGGGAATTGCCCAGGAGCTGGTGAAGATCGCACTGGATGCGCTGCCAGAAGATCTTGACAATCCGCAGGTGGCATCTTTGCACCTGAAAATCGGAAAACTGTCTTCAGTGGTGCCCCACAGCCTGACTTTCTGTTTTGAGATCATCACCAAAGACACCCCGCTGGAAAATGCCCGCCTGGATATTGAAACCATACCGGTGCGCATCCGCTGCACCGGCTGCGGTAAAGAGTGGGAAGCGGACACCCCGGTATTCCAGTGCCCGGATTGTGAACAGGGAAAGATTGAAATGCTGTCCGGCCGGGAAATCGAGATTGTATCCCTGGAGCTTCAAGAATGATGGACATGTGTCTTCTGAATATTTGCTATAGCAGCGTATGCTTCTATGGGGAGCCCCTGGAGGTGTCCTGTGAACGGACCGTCAGATCCGGAGGGGGCCTGATAAAATTTGCCTGGAAGGATTTCAGACAGAGGACGGGTTAACGCTCTTCATTGTTCTTATGCAATAAGGCCCCCGCAGATCTCGGGCCGGGCACAGGATACCTCCAGGGGCGGTGCTTGGGATAGAGTGCTGCTCAGAGCGATCGAAAATCAGGGAAGCTTATGGCAAATATCCAGGTGTTCTAATCTACATTGACGGATGTGTAAAAACACATTATTTTATGATAAGGCAGTTTTTTTTAAATTGATTTGTTAAAAGGACAAAAGCTGCAAAAAAATATGGCAAACCCATTCCTAGGCCGAAAAATAAAAAAACAGTGAACCCAAAAAATGGTTTAATATGATATATGGAAATCAAAATTCGAAAACAGGTGCTGGAAAAAAACCTCACTGAGGCGGATAAAAACCGCAGCTACTTTAAAAAACACAATCTGTTTGTGCTGAACATGATGTCCTCTCCCGGCTCCGGCAAGACAGAGACCCTGTGCAGAACCCTGAAAAGCCTGATGCCCGATATCCGGGTGGGGGTGATTGTGGGCGATATATGCACCACCAATGATGCAGACCGCCTGGCTGTCACAGGGGCCAAGGTGACCCAGATCAACACCGATCAGTTCGGTGGGGACTGCCACCTGGCTGCCCCGCTGATTGACACCGCTGCCAGAAAACTGGGGTGTGAAGATCTGGATCTGCTGATTGTGGAGAATATCGGAAACCTGGTGTGTCCTGCGGAATTTGACATCGGTGAAGATGCCAGGGCTGTGGTGTTGAGTGTCACAGAGGGAGAAGACAAGCCCCTGAAATACCCCCTCATGTTCCAGGTGTCGGATGCCGCCATTTTGAACAAGGTGGATCTTCTGCCCTATCTGGATTTTGATGACTCCCTGGCTGTGGATAACATGAAAAAAGTGCACCCGGGCATGCCGGTGTTTGCAATGTCCGCCAAAACCGGAGAAGGGCTTGATCCCTGGCTGGACTGGCTCCGGCAGAAGGTAAAGGAAAAACAGGGTAATCACAGTGGGGTCGTAAAAAGTGAAAATCCCAGTTGACACTCTTTAAAAGGAGGTGCCATGGAAAAAAAACGCACCGCATTTGCCGGCACCTGGTATCCGGCATCGGCAGATGCATGTAAAACAGAGATTCAGAAATTTTTGACGGAAAAAACAGGCCCGGCCACAGGTGATTTTGCAGCCGGCATTGTTCCCCATGCCGGGTGGGTCTATTCCGGGAGCATTGCCTGCCGGACCATTGCCAGTCTTGTGCCGTCCGGGGAAGCTTCCGGGAATACCCCCGTGGATACCATTGTGCTGTTCGGTGCCCACATGCACAAACAGTCAGAGCCCTTTGTCATGACACAGGGGGCCATTGAAACCCCCCTGGGAGATATTGCGGTGGATGC
>JAABSO010000005.1:0-148041 GCA_011390335.1 Desulfotignum sp.
CTTGGTCTTGAATCCGCTGGACTGGATAAACCCATTCATCATTTCATCAGATACGATACCCGACACAATACCTTTTTCAACCAGGGCATCCCTGATATCTGAAGCAATGATATCTGGATTGAATTCACTGGTTTTTGTCAAAAACGCCCCCATATGATCCCCTGACAGCTGCAGCCGGATGCCGTTGGCGATAATTTCAGGCTCCAGCATATCAGGGGAAGCATTTTTCCTTGCAGCAGCTTTTTCCGGGTCCTGCTCCGGTCCGGCTTGATCCGGTACTGTGTCTTTCGGCCCTGCCAGATCTGATGCACCCGTGCCTGTACCCGGTTTTGGCTGCGCAGGCTTGTGTCTGCGCTTTTGCATTTTCAAAATGAAATCCCGCTGTCGTTCGGTCATCATGCACGATTCCACGAGCATGTCACCTATAAGGCGCGGCTTGATACTGTTTTTTATATCAGCTTCCTGCTCTTCTAAAACCAGCTGCAACACACTTTTATTGATAATCCCTTTTTGAACGGCAATGGCACCAAACTGAAATTCTTTTTTCCGTATGTCAAGTGCCCTGGCGGCCATGGACAGGCGCTGGATATTCTGTGCCGAGACCAGTTCTCCGGAAAGCAGGTATTCCTTCAGACAGGCTGCCGTATCAGTGGATTCTTTACACCGTGCCAGTGCTTTTTCAAGCTCCGCCTGGGTGATCAACTGGTTTTTTACAGCCAGAAGTCCGATAAGGGGGGTATCAAAATTTTGATCAGATGGATTTGCCATACCATTTCTCCTTTGTTTCAGGTCATCGCTGCCACCACGCCGGTCAAAAGAAAAGAGGATTCAATCAAAAATTCAACCTGGTTCCCGGACATCTGCTTTTTTTTTTCAAAGGAATAGATCAACACAAGCATAAAAACAGGTACCAGTGCAAGCAGGGCTGCACTGGGAAACGGTATGCCCGCCAGCCAGGCACCCCCCAGCAGAACAATAACAGCCGTCAGAATATACCGGATCAAAACAAAGCTTCTTTTCTCCCCCAGGAGAATGGGAAGGGTTTCCCTGCCTGCTATGCGGTCTCCCTGGATGGCCAGGATATCAAAAAAGGCTGTGCGGGCAAACACCAGGCCTGCGGCAAAGAAAAATGCCGCTGCCATCCATGCCAGGGGGCTGTTGTTGTCCACAGAGGGCAGGATACTGGTGACAATCCCCCAGGCCATGGTAATGAGGATGGTTTTGGAGCCTGGAATATCCTTTATCCGCCTGATGCGTTTTTTACAGAGCCCTGCAGGAATGATCTTCAGGTTATAGGCCAGCCCCAGCAGACTCATGACCAGAAGGATAAAAAAGGATGTCACCCCGGTGGTAAAGGCAAGAAACAGCCCTGCCGTACCTGAACCAAGTGCCAGTGCTGCCATGGATATGCGATGTTTTTTATAAAATACGGCCCGATCCGGCCGGTTGTAGGTATCTGATTTTATGGTAAAAATATTGTTGAGTATCTGCATGGACAATACATAGAGCATGGCAATGGCTGCATGAACCAGGGTATGGGACAGTTTTTGCAGCACGGAACATGCATAGGTGAGGCTTCCGGCACCCAGTGCCAGCAGCAGGTTGGTTTTCAGTAAAAAATCCTGGACCCTGGCCAGACCGCCTGCCAGGGGGCGCAGGTGCCGGTGATGCCGGGAAACCCGGGCGCAGGTGTCTGTGATAATCCAGTTGGGGGTGGAGGCACCGGCTGTAATGGCAATGGACCGGGTATCTGCCAGGGCATGAAAATCGATTTCAGATACATCTTCAATATGGGTGGTCCGGGCATGGGTCTGTGCGGCCACCTGGGCCAGGCGTTTTGTATTGCCGCTCTGCCTGCCCCCCACCACAATCACGGCATCATGGGTTGCCGCCAGCTGCCGCACCTCGTGCTGCCGCCTTTCCGTTGACCCGCAGATGGTATCAAACAATTTATAATGGGACCTGTTTTCTGTACACCAGGACTTTATTTCATCATAAAATGCGGTATTCTGGGTGGTCTGGGCCACCACCACAGCGTTCTCGAATTCCGGCAAAGCCTGCAGCTGGGCCATGGTGGTCACTGTATGACCGTTGCCCCCGGCATATCCCAGAAGCCCGACCACCTCGGGATGATTTTTATCCCCGATGATAATAGTGGCATAACCGTTCTTTGCATACCTGTTGATAATGACCTGGACCCGTACCACCCTGGGGCAGGTAGCATTGACCACCGTAAACCCGGCCTGTTTGAGCGCATTTTCATCCTCCGGCGGCACCCCGTGGGCCCGTATCAGGACAATGCCCTCCCCTTTTTCAGGAATGGTATCCATGCGGAAAATCCCTCTGGTTTCCAGCATCTCCAGCACCTGGGGATTGTGAATCAAAGGACCATAGGTGAAAATGGGTGCGGAGGATCGGTTGGCTGCATCCAGTACCATGTCCACGGCCCGTCTGACCCCCATGCAAAAGCCTGCGGTTTTTGCTATGGTGATTCTCATAACCCGGTAATTCTCATGAAAGATTGCTCAACAGGTCCACCAGGCGTGTAAATTCGGTTTGGGAAGTAAAATTGATCTCAATACGGCCTTTTTCACCATTTTTGCGTATCTTCACCGGAGACTGGATCTGATGGGAAATCCGGCTGGATGTGTTCTCCAAAAACGTCAGCTCATGGTCTGACAGTTTCCGGGCCGGTTTTACGGCAATCTGCCTGGCCTGGTTCACCAGCTGTTCGGTTTTTCTGACAGACAGCTTGCGGCTGACCACCTGGTCAAATAATGCCAGCTGATTTTCTTTTGATCCACCGCCTAAAAGGGCCCTGGCATGGCCCATGGAAATTTCATCAGCCAGCAGGCTATGCTTTATTCTGTCGGGCAGGCCCCGGAGCCGAAGCAGATTGGCAATGGTGGAACGGTTTTTACCAATTTTCCGGGCCACTTTTTCCTGGGTGTATCCAAATTCATCTATAAGCCGGAAATAGGCATCCGCTTCTTCCAGTACGTTCAGATTCGCCCGCTGGATATTTTCGATAATAGAGACTTCCAGAACCTGTTCGTCGGTCAGATCCTTTACCACCACCGGCACATGGGTCTGGTTGGCTTCCCTTGCCGCCCGCAGGCGCCGCTCCCCGGCAACCAGTTCAAAGCCGCCATCCACATGCCGCACCAGCAAAGGCTGCAGCACCCCCTGCTGGGCAATGGAATCCCGCAGCCGGACCAGCTCCTCTTCTTTAAAAACCGTCCGGGGCTGATACCGGTTGGGCGCAATATTTCCCACCGGGCACATGAAAAAATCAGCCCTGGCTTCGGGCGTTTCCATGTCCAGGTCAGGAATGAGTGCGGAAATTCCCCTGCCCAGACCGGTATGCTTCTTTTTTTTATTCATCATCGTTTCAGCAGCTCCCTGGCAAATGCCATATAACTTTTAGCTCCCTGTGACTGCTTATCGTACAACACAACCGGCAGACCGTAACTGGGGGCTTCCCCCAGTTTCACATTCCGGGGAATTTTTGTTTTGAACACCAGGTCCTTGAAATATTGTCTGGCATCTTCCACCACGTTCTGGGCCAGATTGGTGCGCCGGTCAAACATGGTCAAAAGGATACCGGTAATCTTGAGTTTTGCATTAAACGATGACTTGACCCGTTTGATGGTGTCCAGCAGCTGCCCTAAACCTTCCAGGGCAAAAAACTCGCTCTGGAGGGGAATCAGAACGGAATGGGATGCAACAAATGCATTCAGGGTCAACAGGCTCAATGCCGGGGGGCAGTCAATGAAAATATAATCAAACCGGTCCGCCACAGGTGCCAGAAGCTGCTTCAGTCTGGCTTCCCGCTGTGGGGCAGACACCATTTCAATCTCAAACCCAATAAGATCCACACTGGAGGGGACGATGGTCAGGCTGGACAGCATGGTGGGTACCATAAGATCGGCAATATCTGCTTCACCGATGAGCCCATGGTAGAGGGATGCCTCCAGGGCAGGCTTCTCAATACCCAGGCCGGTGGTGGCGTTGGCCTGGGAATCACAGTCCACCAATAATACCTTTTTCCCCAGCATGGCCAGGGCGGAAGACAGATTGACAGCCGTGGTGGTCTTGCCCACCCCTCCTTTTTGATTGGCTATGCTGATAATATGGGTCATAATCAAATTTTCATATCACAGTTACAGACCTGAGGCAAACAGATAAAAACAGATCAAGATTTTTGCCAAAAACACCAAAGCATGTCTGAAGCCATAACGGTCTTTGCGCTTTGTTCTGTTGTGGGAAAAGATATGCCGGCTGGATGTACAAAAAAACCCGGCAGGAATTTTTAAAGTCCTGCCGGGTATATGGCTTTTTCCGCCGGAAAATTGACCTGGGGTCATGACCCCACTTTCCGTTTCTCTACATGGCGGATTCCGGATGGAACACGTCCACCTCTTTGAGATCATCCCCCAGGTATTCGCGTTCATTGGGTCCCAGAATGCCAAGGGACAGACACAGAAGAGTCCACAGATGCACGGTTTCCCAGGCATGGTCGTTCACATCTGACATGTCATGGACCTGGGCATGACAGTTGTGGCACGGTGTGATGCAGTAGTCCGCCTTGGTTGCCAGGATCTGGTTGGCCTTGGTCTGGCCGTAAGCCCGGCGCTGCTCCTGGAATCCCGACTGGAGATACCCGCCGCCGCCGCCGCAGCAGAAATTGTTGGACCGGTTGGGGGTCATGTCAATAAAGTTTTCTTCGCCCACAACCGCTCTGACCACATACCGCATGTCTTCGGCCACCGGATCGCCCAGGGTCTTTCTCACCAGCTGGCACGGATCCTGGAGCGTAAATTTTATCTTACGCTCCTTGTTCCAGTCCGAAGAGGGCTTGAGCTTGCCGTCCCTGATCCACTGGGCATACAGCTGAATAATGGATTGAATTTCAAAATTGTAAGGGATATTAAATTTTTTCAGTCCTGCCAGGACTGCAAAGAGTTCGTGCCCTCACTCGGTGTTGAGCCAGACCTTGCAGCCCAGATCCTCCACTGCTTTCACCTTGGTGCGGACAATTTTTTCCCAGTTTTCATTATCAGCTGAAAACAGGCAATAGTTTTCCGCGGCCCAGCCTTTGGTGCCGTAGGTCCAGTCAGCCCCTGCCAAATGCATGATTTTCCATAAAGGCACCATTTCATCCGGCTCGGTCACAGGTTCTCTGGAGTTCTGATTCAGAAAATAATAGGCCCCTTCCCGGTTGACATCTGCTGTCATTTCTGCAAATTCCGGCTGGGCTTCCTGGTATTCTTCCAGTACATCCTCCACAACAAACTGAAAATCCTCCTCGTTGGCCCCCATGGCGGAACAGGTATCATTCTTCAATGCCATGTCACAGGAACCGATGATGCCCTTGGGCTTGTCTTCTTTCTTCCAGGTGCTCCTGGCATTGAACACCAGTTGCGGGATATTGATCTGCATGGGGCAGACATACATGCACCTGGTACACATGGAGCACATCCATACCCAGTTGGTGGTCAGAACTTCTTCATCCATGCCAAGGGCAGCCATGCGCAGAAACTTTCTGGGATCCATTCCCTCAAGCCCTGTGGCCGGACATCCTGAAGCACATGCCCCGCATGTCAGGCAGGCGTTCAGATTTCCGCCTTCAGGCAGCAGTTTCATTACCTTATCTTTAAAGACGCTTTTTCTGGCGCCCCCGATCTTGATTGCCGTATCTGTCATATTATTTTCCTTACCCCCTCTGTCTGTGGATTTATCATTTTTACGAGTTTAATCTCTTACACCCTTTTTTAATACCCTCATTTTAAAGCAATTTCCTTTTTCTCCTATTCCAGGGACCATGTCAAGAAAAATTGCCTGACCGGTTTAAGAATTTGACATTTTGTATCCCTGTGCTAGTATGGCACTGTAGCATAATTGATTTTACTATAGATCCGTGCGTTTGGCAAGGCAACCCGCCCGTTGGCGGTTCTGGCTCCGGCCTGAGATCCTTGTGACTCTGACAGTCCTGATCCAGAACCGCCAACGGGCTTGTTTAAAACAGCCGATATAGATGCAACTGCGCTGAATGGCGCTGCACACTGTATAGTCATAAGCAAACAGACCCGGTCCAGTGACATGTAACATAAAGATACTGCAAAACAATATCGTATTCCCATAAACCATGCAAAAACCAACAGACACCCGCCCAAAAAACCCGGGGCCAACAAAAAAAAAGGGATTCCAGCACCGGTGCAACCGGCCGGCACACCTGAACTTTATGCCGGATCTGCCGGTCACTGCCAGAAAAGATGAAATTGTTGATGCCGTAAAAAACAACCAGGTGGTGATCATATCAGGAGAAACCGGGTCCGGCAAAACCACCCAGATCCCCAAATGCTGCCTGGCAGCCGGTTGCGGCACCCGGGGCATTATCGGCTGCACCCAGCCCCGGCGCATCGCCGCAATAACTGTGGCCAAACGCATTGCCTTTGAACTGGGACAACCCTTAGGACAGTCTGTGGGATACAAGATCCGGTTTGATGACAAGGCCCCGGCCGGGGCCTGCATCAAGCTGATGACAGACGGCATCCTGCTGGCGGAAACCCAGCAGGATCCTCTTTTGAAACGCTATGACACCATTATTGTGGATGAGGCCCATGAACGCAGCCTGAATATCGATTTTACTCTGGGGATCCTGCGCCGCCTGGTGAAAAAACGAAAATTTCTGAAACTGATCATCACCTCTGCCACCATTGATACCCAGAAATTTTCCGATGCATTTGACCAGGCCCCCATCATTGAAGTCTCCGGCCGCATGTTTCCTGTTGAAACCATTTATCAGCCCATCCTGGGGGAAACCGGGGACAAGCAGAACCCTGAAGACCAGGGGTATGTGGAGGCAGCAGCAGAGGCCGCCCATTCTCTTTTGTCTGAAACCCGGTCAGGGGACATGCTCATTTTCATGCCCACGGAACAGGATATAGGTGAGACCATGGAACTGATACGGGGAAAACAGCATCCCGGTGTCACCATCCTTCCTCTGTTTGCAAGACTGTCGGCAAAAGAACAGGCCAAAGTGTTTTCCCGGACCCCGGGCAGAAAAATCATTGTATCCACCAATGTGGCGGAAACCTCTTTGACCATTCCCGGCATCAAATATGTCATCGACACAGGGCTGGCGCGCATTCCCAGCTATTCCCCCAGAACCCGCACCACCTCTTTACCGGTACAGCCCATCTCCCAGAGTTCCGCCAACCAGCGCCTGGGCCGGTGCGGGCGGGTGGAAAACGGGGTGTGCATCCGGCTGTTTGATGAAGATGATTTTAACGGCCGCCCGTTTTTCACGGCCCCTGAAATTCTGCGCAGCAACCTGGCTGAGGTCATTCTGCGCATGATCTCCCTGGACCTGGGGGATGTCCAGGGGTTTCCCTTTATTGATCCGCCTGCTGCCAAAAGCATCAAAGACGGGTTCGACACCCTTGTGGAACTGGGGGCGATCCAAAAAAAAAACCAATCCAGGAAAAAAAAGACCTCCTTTGCCCTGACCCGAATCGGGCAGATCATGTCAAAGATCCCGGTGGACCCCAAATTGTCCAGAATCCTCATTGCGGCAAAGGAAAACAACTGCCTGGCGGAAACCCTTGTGATTGTCACCGCCCTGTCCATTGCCGATGTTCGGCAGCGACCGGCGGAAAAAGCGGCTGCCGCCGACCAGCAGCATGCAAAATTCAAAGACCCCACTTCAGATTTTGTAACACTGCTCAATATCTGGAATGCTTACAAAGCGCAAGAAAAAAAATCCAGATCCAGGAACAAGCTGCGGCAGTTCTGCGCAGACCATTTTCTCTCATTTAAACGCATCCGGGAATGGCAGGACATCCACAGTCAGATCCGGCGCAATTTAAAAGAGCACGGGTTTTCCGATTTCTCCTCGTTCAATGCTCCGCCCGGCACAGACCAGCTCAAATCCAGAGAACATGACATAGGCGGACCGTTGTACATTGCCCTGCACAAATCCCTGCTGGCCGGATACCTGTCCCACATCGCCCGCAAAAAGGAAAAAAACATTTACACTGCTGCCAAAGGCCAGCAGGCCATGATTTTTCCGGGATCAGGACTGTTTGACAAGGCGGGGCCCTGGATTGTGGCGGCAGAGTTTGTCAAAACCAGCCTGCTCTTTGCCAGGGGAGTGGCAAACATAGATCCTGCCTGGCTGGAAGAAATCGGAAAAGACCTGTGCACCCGCACATATGCTGAGCCCCGCTGGGAAAAAAAACAGGGACAGGTCCTGGCCACAGAACAGGTGTCTTTGTTCGGCCTGATCATCGTTGCAGGCAGAAATGTGGCCTATGGAAAGATCAACCCGGAGGAGGCGGGGGAAATTTTTATCCGTAAAGCCCTGGTGGAAGCAGAGATCCATCAGAACTTTGCCTTTATGGAACATAACCTTGCACTGATACAGGAACTGGAAGATTTGGAACATAAAACCCGGCAGCGGGACATACTGGTCAGCCAGGAAGATATATTCCAGTTCTATCACACCCGCCTTCCCAAACCGTTTTACAATATCGACACCTTTGCCAGGTTTTTGAAAGACCGGGGAAATGACCATTTTCTGCGCATGACCCGGCAGGATCTGGAAAAAACCATGGTGGATCAATCCCGGCTGGCCCTGTACCCGGATGTCCTGGATACGGAACAGGGCAATTTTGTCCTGTCATACCAGTTCAATCCCGGAAATGAAGCAGACGGGGTCACGGTAAAGGTCCCTGCAGACTCGGCAGTCCGGCTTAAGCAAACCGCCCTGGAAAAACTGGTGCCGGGAATGTTTGAAGAAAAAATCGCAGGCCTTATCAAGGGACTGCCCAAACAATACCGGGTACGGCTTATGCCAATCCAGAAAACAGCCGCCCGCATCACCAGAGATCTGCCCAAAGACAATACACCTTTGTTTTCCCAGTTATCCGCCTTTATTCAGAAACATTACAGCTTCACCATCCCTGCCACGGCCTGGTCTGAAGAAAACCTGGCTGATCATTTAAAGATGCGGATTTCCATCCGGGACCACCGGGACAAAGAGATCACATCCCTTCGGGACCCTTCCATTTTGCAGCAGTTCCCGGTAACCCGCCCAAAAAAGGCGACCTCCGCATTTGAACAGGCCTGCAAAAAATTTGAGCGCACGCATATCACAGACTGGACTTTTGCTGATCTTACACAAGAAATGCCTGTTACGGAACCTGACGGATGCATACACAGAGTGTATCCCGCGCTGAAGATCGAAGACAATACCATAAGCCTGCGCCTGTTCACCGATCAGAAAGCGGCAGAAACCTCCCATGTCCAGAGTGTGCGATTTCTGTATGAACATGCATTTGCCAAAGAGTTTACAGCCATCAAAAAAGATATCCGCGCCACGGCGGATCTCAAACAGATCGCTTCCTGTTTCAACGGCCAGGCAGCTTTCCAGAAAGCAATCTACACCTGCATCACAAGAGAGCTGTTTGAAAAAAATATCCGGACAAAAACTGCATTTGATGCCCATATCCAGAAAATCAGACCCGCACTCTACCAGAAAACAAAGGAGATGCTGGCAGACATCATGGCCGTGGGCAAAGAATATGAAAAATGTTTTTCACTGATACAGTCATTGTCCCTCAAATACGAAAACAGGCCCCAGGCCAGCCGGATTCTCACCCGGCTGTCTGATGAACTCAAGAACCTGGTGCCCCCCCATTTCTTGTCCCTGTATACCATGGAAAGAATCCGCCACCTGCCCAGGTATGTGTCATGCATCAGAATCAGAGCACAGCGGGGGGCGGACAACCCGGTGAAAGAAACCGCCAAGGCGGAAAAACTGACCCGGTTTGAACACCATCTTTCCAATCAGCTGGCTGCCCTGTCTGAAAAGAGCTCTTCTGAAAAAGCACAAAAGGTAGAGGACTTTTTCTGGCTTTTGGAAGAATACAAAATCTCCATTTTTGCCCCGGAAATAAAAACCGCTGTCAAGGTATCTGCCAAACGCCTGGACAAAGAACTGTTGACCCTGGCCACCATGATCTGAAACATTGCCCTGCCCGTGCATTAAAAAAAATTATCCGGATCGCTGGTTTTTCAACCGTTCTTTCACCTGTTTTTCCAGGTGCTGGATCACCTGTGACAAAGCCCTTGTTTCCCGGATGGGACCGGAATGGTTCCATCCGGCTGCCAGGGCCTGTTTTTTTTTATCCCGGAACTGCTCCAAAGATTCCACCAGGGTTTTCCAGGCAAACAGTTTCTGGAGCACATGCCGCTCCTCCGGGCTCAAATCTGCTGTGTCAATGGCATAGCCGGTATCTGTTTTGATGATCATGTTTTTGTTTGTTCCTGTAATTGGTGCTTTTTTTGTCAACTGGACAGGATCTGTCTGCACACCATTGCCGGGCACCTGCAACAATACAATGGTATGATAATAAGGATATCAGAAAATGGGCTGCCGGTAAAACATCCTGCAAAAAATACAGACCACTGTGTATTTGCCATAAGCATACCAGGTTTTCGATCACTCTGTGCAGCACTCTGTCCCAAGCCCCGCCCCTGGTGGCGTCCTGTGCCCGGCCCGAGACCTGCGGAGGCCTGTTTTCATAAGAACAATGAAGCGCGGCAACCCGCCCTCAGGTTGAAAATCATCCCGGCATATTTTACCAGGCCCCCTCCGGCTCTGACGGTCCGTTCACAGGACACCGCCAGGGGCTCCTTATAGAAGCGCACGTGACTATAGCAAATATCCAGACAGATCATGCAGGGCTTGAAACCCGGCTGAAAATGCAGTAGTTTGGCAGACATATTTTGTATGAAAGTGTTAAGCAAATACCTGACTGCTTATACTTTCATCGTTTGTTGTGCCCGCCAGGGCATGGGTGTTATTTAAAATCCTCCTTATAAGAAAAGGAACTGCAGCGTGTTCACTGAAACCATAACCTTTCCGGCTGCTTTTGCCGCAGGCCTGCTGTCGTTTTTGTCTCCGTGTATCCTGCCCCTGATACCGGCCTATTTTTCATTTATCACCGGGCTTTCCTTAGATGAACTCACCGCCGGCAGACAGGAAACCAGAAAAAAAGTGATCCTGTCAACCCTGGCATATGTATCAGGATTTTCCTTTGTTTTCATCATGTTCGGGGCATCCGCCTCATTTCTGGGATCTGTTTTCACCGAGTACGCCTATGTGATCCGGTACCTGGGCGGGGGCATCATCGTGATTTTCGGGCTGCACCTGCTGGGTGTCATCAATATCACGGCCCTGTCCTTTGAAAAACGGATCCATATGAAGCAGAAGCCTGTGCACCTGCTGGGCACCTTTATCATCGGCATGGCTTTCGGGGCAGGCTGGAGCCCCTGTATCGGGCCTTTGCTGGGCAGTATCCTTATTGTGGCCGGCAACCAGGACACCCTTGCCAAAGGGGTATGGCTGCTGGCTGTTTACTCGGCAGGCCTGGCTTTGCCCTTTATTGTGATGTCTGTTTTCATCACCTCTATTATGGAATTCATGAAAAAAGCCACCCGGTTCATTGTTGTCATCAACAAAGCAGCCGGAGTCCTGCTGATTCTCATGGGACTGCTGCTGATTTTTGACAAATTTCATTTATTGGTCGCCGTGTAAATTCCGGGAATATTTCCATGACAAAAAACCCCAGACAGTTTTACAGCCTGATCATTGTCACCACCCTGGCCAAACTGCTGCTGAACACGGCCAGGCGGATGGTCTATCCCTTTGCCCCGGCCTTTGCCAGGGGGCTCGGGGTGGATCTGGCCGCCATAACATCCGTGATCGCCCTTAACCAGGCCACCGCTGTTCTGGGGCCTGTGGGGGCATCCTTTGCCGACCGTTACGGCAACAAAAGACTCATACTCATTGCCCTGGTCCTGCTGTGCCTGGGCTGCTTTGCCGCAGGTATTGTTCCCCTGTACGGGGTCCTGGTGGTGAGCCTGTTTCTGGCCGGCCTGGCCAAAAGCATTTTTGATCCCAGCTTCCAGGCCTTTATCGGTACCCATATCCCCTTTGAACAGCGGGGAAAATTCATCGGCATTACCGAACTGGCATGGGCCGGGGCCACACTTTTAGGAATCCCCTTGGCCGGGCTTATTATCCAGAAATTTTCCTTCCAGACCCCGTTTCTGGGCATCGGCCTGCTGGGGGTGGCCTGTTTTTTTCTGATCCTCCGGCTCATGCCGGCAGACGGCCCGGCAGACCGGCAAAACAATGGGTCAAGCGCCATACTTGCGGCAAACTGGAAACAGATAATGAGAAACCGCCGGGTCCTGGGGATTCTGGGGTTTTCCTTTTTCATGGCTCTGGGGTCTGATACCCTGTTTGTGGTTTACGGGGCCTGGCTGGAACAGTCCTATGGCCTGTCTCTGGCTGCCATCGGCCTGGGCACCATCCTCATCGGTATTGCCGAGGTGGCAGGAGAAGCCATCACCGCATTTTTTTCCGACCGGGTGGGGTTGCTGCGAACCATTTTCATCGGAATGGTTCTGACGGCAGGGGCCTATTTTCTGCTGCCGGTCCTGGACCGGGGGGTCCCTTATGTGCTGGGGGGACTGTTTCTGGTTTTTCTGTGCTTTGAATTCACCATTGTAACCGCCATGGGTCTGGCCACGGAACTGATGCCGGAGCTGCGGGCCTCCACCATGTCCGCTTTTTATGCCATAGGGGGTCTGGGACGGGTGGCAGGGGCTTTTTGCGGGGGATTCGCCTGGTCTCATACCGGCATATTTTTCATCAGTCTCATTGCCGGGGGGTGCACCCTTGCTGCCCTGGCATGCATGACAGCCGGATTTGCCCGGTTTTCCAAACCATAACCCCAATTTTCAAACTTTGCGGTTAGCCTTCTCATGGAAGCTTTTTGGATGAAACTTTCATTTCCACTCCCTCTTATACTAACAGCTAATAGCTAATGGCTAATGGCTAACAGCACAGGTCGACAATGTTACAGATACGATTTTACAGGCAGGCTTGGCCCTGCAGCCTGATATCTTTATGACAATGCCGCCCAAAAAATCCGGAAATCTGCTTCAGATATGCCGGCCACTGCCGGAGGGCGCTCTTTGCCGTCATGGCAGTCAGACCCACCCGTCACCAGAAGGTGGTGTTTTTCTGCCCAGGAGAGCAAAACAGCCTGGTGTTCCTTTGTATGTCCCGGATAATACACCTCAATGCCTGTGATGCCGGCTGCCAGAAATTCAGGCAGCAGCGTTTCCACGATATCCACCGGGGGCAACACCTCTTTGTAATGGCCTTTTCCGGTAAAAGAACCTGCTGCCGGGTGGGCCAGAACCGCCACCAGATCCTGTTTTTTAATAAAATCAGCTGCTGCATCCAGCCCAATGCCTGAGGGCAGATAGGCAGGGCTGTCATTGCCGATAATCCGGTTAATGGTGTTTTTATCGGTGATGCCCATTCTCTCCGACAGGGCCAGGGCAAAATGCCGGCGGCTGGCATTGGCACTGTAAAAAGCAATATCTTCAAACACCAGGTCCCGGTCCAGCAGCGGATCGGTACCGGCAGGGCCGAAAACAGTATTTATCTTTGCAATCCGTGCCCGGACAAGCCCTTCCCCCCGGCCATCCGCCATCAGGGCTTCAAAGGAACCGACAAAATCCTCATCTGACAGGCGGCTGGGTTGAAAATAACACAACAGGTGCAGGGTGCCGGTGAAAAAAGAGCGGTTGAACCGGATGGACAGCTCCACCCCGGGAATTACCCGGATACCGGCCGTATCTCCGGCTGCCAGGCCCTTTGCAAGTCCCTTGAGGGTATCATGGTCAGTGATACCGATGGCACAAAGCCCGTTTTTTTTTGCCTGGTCCACCAGCTCTTCCGGTGAAAAATCACCGTCCGATGCCAGGGTATGGTTGTGCAGATCTGCAAATAAAGAATCGGCCATGGACGGCCTTTCCTGGTCCATATTCATTTTTGTTTTCCTGTCAGTGTTGTTTTTCAGCAGAGAATTACTCATGTCTGTAAATATGCAGCCCACCATTTTTTATAAAAAAATGCAAGATATCATTTGATTTTTATCTGGTAAATGGTAGAAGAAAAAATCTAAATTTTGAATATTTTTAGGAAACATACCCTCTAAATTATAGAAATGGATACTGATATGGATATTTTAAATGCACTTGGGAAGGTCACATCAGCGCAGGATGCCAAAAAAATTTTCACACAGCGCATGGACGGCGCTCAACTGGACCGCATCCTGAAAATTCAAAACCCGGACATCCTGAAACGCATTGCCAATGCCATTGTGATCTGCAATCCGGATACGATTTTTATCAACACCGGCTCACAGGAAGATCAAGATTTTATCAGGAACCTGGCCCTGGAGACAGGAGAAGAAAGCCCCCTGGCCATGGAAAACCACACCATCCATTTTGACTTGCCCGGCGAACAGGGCAGGATCGTGGACAGGACCTTTTATATTGCCAACCCGGAAGACCACATCTCCTCTCTTGCCAACCGCATGAACCGGGAAAATGCCTTAGAAGATATCCGGTCCAACATGACCGATATCATGAAGGGCAAGACCATGATGGTGGGATTTTACATGCGGGGACCGGTGGGATCACCTGTATCAAACCCGGCCCTGGAAATCACCAGCTCCGCCTATGTAAGCCACAGTGCCGAACTTTTGTACCGCAATGCCTATACCGATTTTGACAGGGAGGTGACCGCCCTGGGACATTTTTTCACCAATGTTCATTCCCAGGGACTGAACCGGCCTGAAGACCTGCCCAACGCACGGGTGTTCATGGATCGGCAATACCAGACAACCTACAGCTTCAAATGCACCTATGCGGGCAACACTCTGCTTCTCAAAAAAGGCAACCACAGGTTTGCCGTGGACAAGGCGGTTTACAAAAATCAGGGGGAAGAGCTGTCCGAACACATGTTCATCACCGGCATCAAGGGTGCAGAGGGCCGGGTTACGTGGTTTGCCGGCGCCGCCCCTTCCGGATGCGGCAAGACAACTACGGCAATGGCCGGGAACCTGTTTGTGGGGGATGACCTGGCCCAGATGTGGATCGCCGAAGACGGCAGCATCCGGTCCGTCAATCCTGAAGCCGGCATTTTCGGCATTGTGGAGGATGTGAACCAACAGGGCGACCCCTTGCTCATGAAAGTACTGCGCAAGTCCGGGTACGAAGTGATCTGGTCCAATGTGCTCGTTGATGAAAACAAGATCCCCCACTGGGTGGGAAACAATGAACCTGTGCCGGAAAAAGGGATCAATTTCCAGGGAGAATGGCATACCGGCATGACAGATGACAAGGGTCACCCTGTGCCCATGTCACACCCCAATTCCCGGTGCACCCTGCGGTCCACCTGCCTGGAAAATTATTCTGATGAAGCGGAAAATCCAAAAGGCGTGCTGACCCGGGTGTTTACTTACAGCGGCAGGGATGCCGACACCATGCCGCCTGTTTGGGTGGCGCAGGATCCGGACCACGGGGTGGTCATCGGTGCCTGTATCGTATCAGCAGCCACGGCCACCGAAGTGGGGGCCACCGGTGTAAAACGTGCTCCCTGGGCCAATGCCCCTTTTATACCCGGGGCACTGGGAGATTATATGGAAGCCCAGTTCCGGTTTTTTGGAAACAAAAAAATTCGTAAAGAGCACCAACCGGTGATGGCAGGCCTGAATTATTTTCTCACGGAAAAATCCAGGGGAGGGGAATCAGACGGCCTTCTGGGGGAAAAAAAGGATGTAAAGGTCTGGCTGGCATGGCTGGAACGGTATGCCCGAAATGAAGCAGACTGCATCAAGACCCCCATTGGCAATCTGCCTCTTTACCAGGATCTGGCCCGATTATTTGAAAAAATTATTGATAAAGAATACCCCAAAGCTTTGTATGACCGGCAGTTTTCCCTGTATGTGGACAATATTGTCCAGCGCATTGGGCTGCAGGAAACCGCCTATGCCAAAGAAGCGGGTATTCCGGGCAGGCTGTTCGATATTCTGGCGCGCCAGAAAGAAGAGCTGCTGGCATGGAAACAAAAAAAAGGGGCGGTCATCCTGCCGGATGATTGCCATTAGACAAAATATATGGATATTATTTAACGAAATTCTTAAAATAAATTTCAGATATTTGCTTGATTTATCAATTTCGCTTGATTTTATTTATTCTATTATATTAAAAGAACTATTTACCATAAAACCAAAAAGATATAGTTGCAGCCGGATGCTGCTGACAATATGTTTTATGACAACAGGAGGAAGTAATGGCAAAAATTGTCGCCCGTGAGGAAATGGCCCAGGGGACTATTGTAATGAATGAGATTGATGCCCCCCGCATATCCCGCAAAGCAAAACCCGGCCAGTTTGTAATTCTGCAGGCCGATGAAACCGGAGAACGCATTCCGCTGACAATGGCGGATACCGACCCTGAAAAAGGCACCATCACCATTATCTACATGGTGGTGGGCAAATCCACCGCTCGGTTCAAGGAACTGCAGGTCGGGGATGCGTATTTTGCCCTTATCGGGCCGTTGGGTGCCCCCACCCATATTGAAAATTTCGGCAAAGTGGTATGTGTGGGCGGCGGCACAGGGATCGCCGTGCTCCACCCCATTGCCCGGGCATTGAAACAGGCCGGCAACGAGGTCACCACCATCCTGGGTGCCAGAAGCTATGATCTGCTGATCATGGAAGACAAAATGCGGGCTGTGTCAGATCATTTTCACATCTGCACCGATGACGGATCCCATGGCCACCACGGATTTGTTACTGATGTATTGAAGGATGTTCTGGAAAAAGATGATATCAATCTGGCTGTGGCCATCGGTCCCATACCCATGATGAAATTCTGCAGCCTGATCACCAAGGAAAAAAATGTCAAAACCTTTGTGAGCCTGAACCCCATCATGGTGGACGGCACCGGCATGTGCGGATGCTGCCGTGTATCTGTGGGAGGAGACACCAAGTTCGCCTGCGTGGACGGCCCGGAATTCGATGGCCACAAAGTGGATTTTGACGAACTGGCCAAACGCCTGGCATCCTATCTGGACGAAGAACGCACCAGCATGGAAACCCTTGAAAAATGCAAAGCACTATAACAACACCCAACCGGTTGGTAATACGGAGGAATAAATGGCAGATAAAAAGAAGAAAATAGACCGGGCCCGGATGCCTGAACAGGACCCGGATATCAGACGGAGAAATTTTGAGGAAGTCCCCCTGGGACTGGACAGTGACACAGCCATGCTTGAAGCAAGCCGGTGTCTGCAGTGCAAAAAACCACTCTGTGTAGAAGGCTGCCCTGTATCTGTGGATATCCCCGGCTTTATCGGATTGATTGCAAAAAATGATTATTCCGGCGCTGCAAACAGACTGTGGGAAAGAAACGCTCTGCCGGCTGTATGCGGCAGGGTCTGTCCCCAGGAAGAGCAGTGCGAGGGCAGGTGTATCCTGGGCAAAAAAGACAAACCGGTGGCCATAGGTTATCTGGAACGGTTTGCCGCAGATTATGAACGCAAAAACGGCTCCGGCGGCGTACCGGAAGTGGCAAAAAATACCGGCAAAAAAGTGGCAGTCATCGGTTCCGGCCCGTCCGGCCTCACCGTGGCAGGAGATCTGCTCATCAAGGGACATGATGTCACCATTTTCGAGGCATTCCACAAACCCGGCGGGGTGCTGGTCTATGGTATTCCCGAGTTCAGGCTGCCCAAGGAGATCGTGGCGTCTGAAGTGGCCACCCTGGAGAAGATGGGCGCAAAAATTGAATGCAACACCGTGGTAGGGGCATCCGTTACCGTTGACGAGCTGTTTGAGGAAGGGTATGACGCTGTGTACATCGGTGTGGGGGCTGGCCTGCCCCGGTTCATGAACCTGCCCGGTGAAAATCTTATCGGCATCTATTCCGCCAATGAATACCTCACCCGCACAAACCTCATGAAGGGCTATCTTTTCCCCAAATACGACACCCCCATTGCCAAGGGGAAAAATGTGGTGGTCTTAGGGGCCGGCAACGTGGCCATGGACTCTGCCAGAACCGCCATGCGTTTAGGCGCGGAATCGGTCAAGGTGGTGTACAGACGGTCCAGAGAAGAGATGCCGGCCAGGGAGGAAGAGCTCCACCATGCCCAGGAGGAAAAGATCGAGTTTGTACTGCTCACCAACCCCACCCAATTTTTCGGGGATGAAAACGGCCGGGTCACAGGCATGGAATGCCTGAAAATGGAACTGGGAGAGCCGGATGATTCCGGCAGAAGACGTCCGGTGCCCATCGAGGGATCTGAATACCGCATTGACTGCGATCTTGTGGTGGTATCAGTGGGCTCCAATGCCAACCCCTTGCTGACCAATGCCACCCAGGATATGTCATTGAACCGCTGGGGCAATATAGTGGCTGATCCGGTTACCGGTAAAACCACCAAAAAAGGGGTCTGGGCCGGCGGCGACATCGTCACCGGTGCAGCCACGGTGATACTGGCCATGGGTGCCGGCCGGGCGGCGGCCAACTCCATGCATGATTATTTGACCATCGGCTGGTAATTACCCGGGCATAAAAAAACACAGGCAATGGGGGCTGGTCTACCAGCCCCCATTGCCTATTTTAGTGGCACCTCTGCTTTATACAGGCGCTTTGAAAAAAGTATTTTATTCTTTTCTGTTCCGCCTGTACAACACACTCACGCAGGCGCGATAAACACCTTATGGTCCACCAGGGACAATGAGTGGATATGGCCTTTGACAAATTTCTGCTCCCCGAAAATAGAAACCAGGCGGATGCCGTCTTCATCCGGCTCCACCTTGTCAACCGCTTCCATGATCAGGGTCTGGGTACCGTTTTCCTTAAAATATGCGTTTGCTTCACACATGTCTGTATCTTCTCCTTGCATTACATCATATAAAAGACAGATGGGATGCCATAAGCTCATCCACCAGCATGGGCAGGGACAGTCCTGCCACCCCCACAATGTCGATATTTTCCTGGCTCAGGGGCAAAAGCACTTTTCTGGCATCTGACAGGCTGATGGCCTCAGCGATCTCGCAGGTCACCTCCCCCATCATGGCATGGGGCACGATGATGCCCACGGGACCTATGATCACATCCGCCTTTTTTACAGTCTGAATAATGGCATTGGTACCGGATGCCCCCTTGTTGGCCCGGGACTTGAGCATCTGGGCCGTGGCAATGGCATTGGTGCCCAGGGCGATAATCTCGATCTGTTCACCAAACCGGTCCTTGAGTTTTTTAATGATAACCGCACCGATGCCGCCGCCCTGCCCGTCCACAACACAGACTTTTTTAGTTTGTTTTGTATCCATTTCAGCCCGTTATCTTATATCTGATGCCATCCGGGAATTTACAAAAGGCTGCAGGTGCTGCCAGATGCTTTGTTCAACTGCATCCTCTGAAGCATTTCCATCCACCTTCACCACCTTTTCCTGGTCCCTTAAACGGTCAAAAGCAGTAAAATAATTATGGCGTACCTGTTTGAGGATGTCAATTTTTTCATACATGTCCAGGCGGTGCCGGCCTGCCCGGATCCGATCCAGACAGGTTTCAGGTGCCACATCGATGAAAAGGGTCAGATCCGGTCGTAGAATCTGCGCATTCAAACTGTTCAGGGTGATAATCCATTCCAGATCCATGTCCCGGGCATGGTAGGCATAAGAAGAAAAATAGTACCGGTCGCACAGCACCACCCGGCCTTTTCCCACCAAAGCCTGCACCCCGGTTTCCGGTTTCACCAGATGGTCGGTCCTGTCTGCGGCAAACAGGGCCGCAATGGTCCGCGGATCACTGGATATCCGCCCTTCCAGCATGTCACGGATCAGGGACCCCGCAGGACCGTCCGTGGGTTCACATGTGGTCACAGATTCAATACCCATACCAGTGAGCCGTTTTTGTATCCGGGTCATCTGGGTGGTTTTACCGGACCCGTCCAGTCCCTCGAATACCAGAAATCTGCCTGCTGCCATCTGCCCCACATCATTTTTTAAAGGTTTTTGCCATAACAGCGGCATTTATACCAGCATCCAGGCCATGTGGCAAGACCGGATTCTCATCCCGGCAGTAAAGCCCCACCGGGGGCGGCATCCCTGGCCGGCCGGTTTCCTGCGGTCGGTGTCACATCCATCAGCCCTGATCAATCATGGGAGTGGGAATGGGGCTCCGCCTCATGTCCGGGATGATCATGGTTGTGGCTGCCGTGCTCCTCCTTGTGATCATGGCCGGCATCATCTGCCCCATGGCTGTGATGGTGCTCATGGCCATGGGCATGGGCGTGCCGGTGGGGATGGGTGTGGGTTTTGCCGTCATGGGTATGGCCATGGTCATGTTCGTGTGCATGTTCATGATCATGGGCATGTTTGTGTCTGTCCAGTTTTATCTCCATTGGGACCTCCTTGTTTGTATCAGTTTATCAATTCAGGCTGCCAATAAGCATCATAACTTTTACTATAACTATTTTTCCAGATAGGGAAAGAAGAAAAAAACACAATTTCATTCCAGACCCTGTTTTTTGCTTGCACCTGCTGCGGCAAATGGTATGGTTACAGGAACAGTTAACAAAATAAACCGGTAGTGCTATTTCATGAAAAAATTTTATATTTATTCTTTTTTTGTCTGCTTTCTGGTTTTAGCTGCCACGGTAGATGCCGGTGGTGCAGGTGGTGCAGACTTCCCCGGCCCGGGCGGACCGGATCCTGCTGATATTACGGTGCTGGCAATATATGTGCTGCTGGCACTGGTTTTTTCATTTCTGTGCTCAGTGGCGGAAGCAGTGCTTTTGAGCATCACCCCCTCATACATTGAGGGAAGAAAAGAAAAAAATCCCGGACAGGCCGCCCTGTTAAAACGGTTGAAGCAGGACAAAGTGGACCAGTCTCTGGCCGCCATATTGACCTTGAACACCATTGCCCATACCGTGGGTGCCATCGGTGCCGGGGCAAAAGCGACCACGGTCTTCGGCAGTGCCTGGTTCGGGATATTTTCCGCTGCCATGACCCTGATGATCCTTTTTCTTTCTGAAATCCTTCCCAAAACCATCGGCGCTTTATACTGGTCAAGGCTTGTGGGGCCCACGGCATTTTTTATCAGGATTTTGATTGTAACTTTGTATCCCATTGTGTGGATTTCAGAAAAACTGACAAAATCCATTTCCCGTGGAAGAGATCTGCATATTTTCTCCAGGGATGAATTCATTGCCATGGCTTCGGTGGGAGAAACAACCGGCCAGATCCACTCCGGGGAATCCAGGATCATCCAGAACATGATGTGCTTTGAATCTTTGAAGGTGACAGATATCATGACACCGCGCACCGTCATATCAGCACTTGCAGAAGAGATGACCATCCAGGAATCACTCAAACAGATCATCCAGACCCCTTTTTCCCGCCTGCCTTTGTACAGATCCCATATTGACGACACCACAGGATTTGTTCTCAAGGATGATGTGCTGATTTTCGCCGCCCAGAAACGGGGCAATGAAAAACTCAAAGTACTGAAACGGGACATTCTTGCGGTTCCCAGTTCCATATCCCTGACAACCCTGTTTGAGCGGTTTCTCAAGGAGCGCCAGCACATTGCGGTTATTGTCAATGAACATGGGGGGATAGACGGGCTGGTAACACTGGAGGATCTCATGGAAACCCTCATGGGAATGGAGATCGTGGATGAGACAGACAATGTGGTAGACATGCGGAGCCTGGCCCGGAAACAATGGATGGCCCGGGCAAAAGCCATGGGCATTGAAGCAAAAGATCTGGAAAAAATTGATGAAATATGATGTCATTATAGTGGGCGGCGGACCTGCAGGACTTTTTGCGGCCTGGTATCTGATGGAAAATTCCGACCTCAACGTGGTCCTGATTGAAAAAGGCAAAGATTCTTTGCAGCGCAAATGCCCCAACCATAACCTGCAAAAATGCGCCCAGTGCGATCCGTGCAATATCCTGTCAGGCATCGGCGGGGCAGGCCTGCATTCGGACGGGAAGCTCAATTTCATCCCCAGGCTGGGGAAAACAGACCTGACACAGTTCATGTCCCTGGCCGAGGCCCAGGAACTTATCGATGAAACCGAAGCTGTTTTCACCCGGTTTCACATGGACGGGCCGGTGTATCCCACCAACATGGATGAGGCCCGGCAGATCAGAAAAGAAGCCAAAAGGTTCGGCATAGATCTGATGCTCATCAGGCAAAAGCATCTGGGGTCCGACAACCTGCCCGGGTATATTGCCGCCATGGCCGATCATATCCGATCCAGGGGACTTATGGTCAGGCTCAACGAAACCGCCCTGGATATCCTGGAACAGGACGGCCGGGTAATCGGTGTGGTAACAGATAAGGCCACGTATAAAGCCCCCAATGTCATCCTGGCCCCGGGCCGCATCGGTGCCAACTGGGTGGCGTCTGTGGCTGCAAAACACGGCATCAACCTGAGCCAGCGGGGCATTGAAGTGGGGGTCAGGGTGGAAGTCCACAACGATATCATGGATGATTTATGCAATATCATCTATGATCCCACATTTTTTATCCAGACCAGCACCTATGACGACCAGACCCGGACTTTCTGCACCAACCAGGGGGGATTCATCTCCCTTGAAAACTACAAGGATTTTGTGTGTGTCAACGGCCATGCCTATTCCGGGAAAAAATCCGTCAACACCAATTTTGCTTTTTTATCCAAGGTGATCCTCACGGAACCTGTGACCGACAACCAGGCCTATGGGGAGTCCATCGGCCGGCTGGCCACCATCATCGGCGGGGGAAAACCGATCCTCCAGCGGTTCGGGGACCTGAAACGGGGACGCAGATCCACCTGGCACAGGATACGCAAAGGCTATATCGAACCCACCATGACCAATGTGGTGTGCGGAGATATTGCCATGGCCCTGCCCGAAAGAATCCTGTCCAACCTTATCGAAGGGCTGGAAACCCTTAATCTTGTGGTGCCCGGGGTATCCAACGATGAAACCCTGCTCTATGCACCGGAAATCAAATTTTTCGCCACCCAGGTGGAAACCAGCTGCCATCTGGAAACAAGCATCAAGGGGTTGTATATGGCCGGAGACGGTCCGGGCGTGGCCGGCAATATCGTATCAGCGGCAGCCACAGGCCTTATCCCGGCAAAATGGATCATTGCCTGTCAATGACCCGGGACAATGGCAGGCAGATCTGCATCGCGTTATTGATCAAGCCCCCTGCGAAAGCCTTGTGACCGGACCGTCAGATTCCAAAATCTTGAGCAGGGCGCAAGGCTCTTGCAGGGGGCGGGTATCGGTCAAACCATCGGAATTTGGTTGCATGCGATCGCCCCCCGGGGGGAGACTACTCAGGATAGTAGATGGCACAGGCATCATCAGATTCCCATGCCATGACCCGGGATACCTGAAGACTTTCATCCAGGGTATCATCCAGCAGGGCCTGAACATTTTGTGCAATATACACGGCAATCCGCTCCGAGGTAGGCTGTCTGTCTTTGAACGCTGCCAGTTCATTGAGAAACTTATGGTCCAGGTCCCCGTCCACCACCTTGCGCACCGCTTTTTTGATATCACCGAAATCAGCCAGCACACCGGCGGAATTCAGCTGCTCACCCTTGACACACACCTCCACATGCCAGTTATGGCCATGGAGGTTTTCACATTTGTGCCCCACCATGGTCAACTGGTGGGCACCGGCAAACCGGGTTTTTATCTTGAGTTCAAACATGGTATCCGCCTGCTGCTATATATTTTTAAACAGATTTTTCAACTTGTTGGAGATCTTGTTGGCATCCAGTTTGTCAAACTGCTTTAACAGCTCTTTTTGCTTGCCGGTGAGCTTGGTGGGAGTCTTGATGATCACTTTTATAATCTGGTCCCCCCGGCGGCCGGTGCGCAGAGAAGCGATTCCCTCCCCCCGCAGCTTGAAACTGTCCCCGAACTGGGTGCCTTTGGGAATGGTGAGTTTTTCCTCCCCCACCAGGGTGGGAACCGTGATTTCATCCCCTAAGGCAGCCTGGGCAAAAGAGATATCAATGGCGCAGATGATGTCGCTGCCGTCCCGCTGGAAAAATTTGTGGGGTTTCACATTGATGACCACATACAGGTCACCGGCAGGCCCGTCTGTCGACGGAGATGCTTCCCCTTCCCCTGTCAGCCGCAGTTTGGCTCCCACGTCCACACCGGCCGGAATCTTCACCTGGACCTTTCTGGTGATCTCCACTCTGCCGGCACCCACACATTTGGGGCAGGGATCTGCAATCACACTGCCTCTGCCTTTGCAATAGGGACAGGTGGTTTTGACCTTGAAAAACCCCTGGCTCTGGATAAACTGCCCGGACCCGTGACAATGGGCACATGTCTCCGCTTTGGTGCCGGGTCGAGCCCCGTTCCCGCCGCATTCATCACAGGCGTTCAGCCTGGGAATGGAAATATTTTTTTCCGTACCGAATGCTGCTTCCATAAAATCGATGGTCATGTTGTACCGCAGGTCGGCTCCCCGCTGGACCCTGGTCCCCCTGCCGCCCCTGGCACCGCCGAAACCAAAAAAATCCTCGAAAATATCCCCGAAACTGGAAAAAATATCTTCAAATCCGCTGGGGCCTGAATGGCCCGCGCCCTCAAGTCCCTGATGGCCGAACTGGTCATAGATATGCCGTTTGTTGTCATTGGTCAGAACTTCATAGGCTTCAGAAGCTTCTTTGAATTTTTCCACAGCCTCTTTATTATCTGGATTTTTATCAGGATGATATTTAATGGCCAGTTTCCGGTATGCCTTTTTCAAAATCACTTTGTCTGCATCCCTGGCTACACCCAGGATCTCATAGTAGTCGCGTTTTTCTGTCATATCCTACCCAATTGTTCCATTCATTTCCACGTGGTTTTGTTTGTAATCCTGCTTTCGGTATGGTACGTTTCCAACCTGCCTGTGATAAATAATATACACTAATCCCAAAATTCAGGTTGTCAACGATGAACAAAGAACTTGGTTTTGTCAAGGAAATGTTTGACAAAATTGCCCATAGATATGATTTTCTGAACCGCCTGCTCAGCCTCCGGCAGGATGTTGCATGGCGCAAAAAGATGGTTGCCTCTGCTACACCTGCTCCGGGGGCCAGGATACTGGATGTGGCCTGCGGCACCTGTGATGTGGCGCTGGAGGCCAGCCGCCATCTCAGGGGCAGAGCCAGGATAACCGGCCTTGATTTTTCCCATGCTATGCTCAGGGCCGGCCACAAAAAACTTGCGCGCAAACAAAACCATTCCATATGCCTGGTGAATGCGGACGCTCTTTTTCTTCCCTTTGGTCCGGGTATTTTTGATACGGTATTTATCGCCTTTGGTATCAGGAACATCATGGACCGGCACCGGGCATTGTCCCAGTTTCACACGGCACTCAAGCATGGGGGAAAACTGGCTGTTCTCGAGCTGACCACCCCCCAGTCCGGTTTTTTGAAAACCATCTATCTTGCATATTTTAAAAAGATTCTGCCCCTTATCGGCGGGCTTTTTTCAAAAAATGCCCATGCCTACCATTACCTGCCGGCCTCGGTTTTACAATTCCCGTCTCCCACAGCATTTGCAGCCCTCATGTCTGATATAGGATTCGGCCATGTGCGTTTCAAACCAATGACCTTCGGCATCGTGACCTTGTTTGTGGGCACCCGGCTTATGCCCCCGGCAGACAAAGACTGCCCATCAGGGTAATCTCATGTAGCCACATCCTGTTCAGCTGCTTGATACCCGCCCCCCCTGTGGATGCCGTGTGACCGGCCCAAGATTGACATCTGACGGTCGCACCACACAGCACCCGCAGGGGGCTTGGACAAAATATGTGACGCTGCATCTACATGCGATTTCCATGAGCTGTCCATGAACACGTGTTGACAAGTTTTCCGGTTTGCCATATAAGATGCTGGCTGGAAAGATGACCAAAAAAAACAAAGAGCTATAAAGAGCATGCAGGACAATTTATTTAAAACCGTTGAAGGCAAGCTGCTGCTGACCGGGATCTTTCTGGCACTTGTACTCGTGGCCGGTATTGTCTATTATTTTGTCACTGATTTTGAAACCGCAAAAACCCTGGTTCTGGTATTCATTGCCCACAGTATAGGCGGCAGGGCAGCCGGTATCGGCCTGTGCATCCTCCAGGATTTTGGTACGTTTGCCACCATTTTTTATAATTTTTATCTGGAAATTTTGATTGTCTGTTTTACCTATTCCATTTTTGTCTTAAGCGCCACCCAGTACCTGCGGGTGGAATGGCTGACCCGTATCATGGAAAATATCGCCGTAAAAGCGTTTAAAAACAAACAAAAAATCGAACGGTTCGGCTGGCTGGGCATATTCTTTTTTGTCATGGCACCGTTGCCCGTGACCGGTCCGGTGGTGGGAACCATCATCGGATACATGCTAAAGCTCAGCCTTGTAAAAAATTTTTCCGCCACTTTTTTAGGCACGCTGACTGCCATCATCGTCTGGTTTCAGTTCTTTGATTTTCTGGAAGAGCGGTTTCATATGATTCAGTATATATTTGCCCTTATTGTGGTCCTGGTGCTGGTTGTCAATTACAAAAAAATCAAGGTCTTCATCCAGGTCGTGACCCAAAAAAGCAGGATCAGCAAATAAACTTGAAAAACAGCCATTAAAACCAATTTTCAACCATTCATCAGCACCTGGCTGCCTGGCGGGCTTCAGAACCGTTTCTTTAATATGGTGTGGGCCAGAAAATTTTTATCATCCCGGTTGGGGTAGCCGATGTTGTAGTGCAGCCCCCGGCTCTCCTTGCGCATGAGGGCGGATCTGATCACCAGCTTTGCCACTGTGGCAATGTTCCGCAGTTCCACCAGATCTGATGTCACCTTGAAATCCCAGTAATATTCATTGATCTCATCCTGGATGGTTTTGATGCGCCGGGCTGCGCGCTGAAGGCGCTTGTCCGATCGGACAATGCCCACATAATTCCACATGAGCCGCCTTATCTCATCCCAGTTATGGGAAACCACAATGGCCTCATCACTGTCTGATGTGTTGGTTTCATCCCAGGGATCCAGGGTGATGTCCACCTTGTTTTGCAAGCCTGAAAATTCCTTTACCGAATCCAGGTAGGCATTATGTGCATACACCAAAGCCTCCAGCAGCGAATTGGAGGCCAGGCGGTTGGCTCCGTGAAGCCCTGTACAGGCGGTTTCTCCCACAGCATACAGGCCCTGGACATCTGTTTTTCCATTCAGATCTGTTGCCACACCGCCGCACATGTAGTGGGCTGCCGGTACCACCGGAATGGGATCGGTGGTGATGTCAATGCCGTATTCCAGGCATCGGGCATGGATATTGGGGAACCGCTCGCGGATAAATGCGGTATTCTTATGGGAAATATCCAGGAACACAGATTCTGCCCCGGTTTTCTTTAATTCATTGTCAATGGCCCTGGCCACCACATCCCGGCAGGCCAGTTCCCTGTCGGGGGTATAGTCCGCCATAAACCGCCGGCCCCGGACATCCAGCAGCCTTCCCCCTTCCCCCCGCACAGCTTCGGAAATCAGAAAATTTTTGGCTTTCGGGTGGTACAGGCAGGTGGGGTGAAACTGGACAAATTCCAGGTTGGCAACCGATGCCCCGGCCCGGTAAGCCATGGCAATCCCGTCTCCGGTGGCAATATCCGGGTTGGAGGTATACAGATACACCTTGCTGGCACCGCCGGTGGCCAGAATGGTGACAGCTGCATGAAAGGTTTCCACCTCACCGGTATTTTTATTCAGCACATAGGCCCCGCAGCAGATATTTTCATACTGGGTCACCAAAACACCGCTCCGCACAGAAGATGAAAAGGTGACCAGGTTGACTGCGACATGGTCCTCGAGAATGGTGATGTTGTCATGTTTTCTTACACACGCCACCAGGGCATCCTCAATTTCCCTGCCGGTCAGATCATGGGCATAAACAATGCGTTTGGCTGAATGCCCCCCTTCTCTGCCCAGGGCAAAATCAAATTTTCCCTTACCGGTTTTATTAAACCGGGCCCCCTGGTCCACCAGTTCCCGGATCCTTTCAGGTCCGTTTTCCACCACCATTTTCACCACATCCGGGTTGCACAGGCCGTCTCCTGCCTTCATGGTATCTTCCATGTGCAAAGAAAAAGAGTCCTGTTTGCCGAATACAGCAGCCACTCCTCCCTGGGCCAGGGCGGTATTGCTCTGCTGGATCTTTTTTTTGGTAATAATGGTGACACGCCCGTGTTTGGCTGCTTTCACCGCATAGCTCAACCCGGCAATGCCGCTGCCGATGACCAGAAAATCGGTTTTCTGGATCATAACAATGACCGTTTTTTCTTTTTACGGGTACTCAGTCCGAGGATTAATCCCACCATGAACACACCTGCTCCGCTGAGAAACCACAAAATCTCCTCATCGTTCAGATTTTCCTTTAAGGTCTCTATCTGCTGCTGCTGTTCTTCTGACAATGTGACAAGGGCCTTGTATTCCGCATCCAATTTCAAAAATTCCGCTGATGCCTGTTCCAGTTTCTGGTATTTTTCTTCTATATCTTTCAGGACAGCATTTTTTTCGATCAGGGCCTGGTTTTCTTGTCTGCTTTTTTCAAGGGCATCGGCCAGGCGCTCATTTTCCCTGCGCAGATTTTGCACCTCAACTGTCAACGGTTTATCTTCAGTAAGAAACCGTGTCAAGACCCAGCCGCTCTTCTGGTCATCTGTCTGCACCCTGGACCAGTCTTTCTGGTATTCCATTATCTCAAGCCGGGTGCCGGAGACCAGCATGGCCACAATTTTATGCTCCACGCCGGGCCCTGTGCGCATGGTGATCTTGGTAACCGGACTTACATAGACCTCCTGTGCAGATGCGGCAACCGCCCATCCCCATAAACAGATGATAAAAAGAATTTTAATCGATTTTGTCATGGCACTATACATGTCTCCTGTTCTGGTTTTATGATTAATTGTATTATCCATTACCATTGCAGTTTTGCTTTATCAACCGCAAATACCCATATCTGGATATTTGTCAAAAAAAACATGCACCAGTCCGGCCCAAGCAGATGTTTTTTTCTGCTCAAATACGAAAATCATTTCAAACTTGTGAAAGATATGGGTATATACTCAAATACCAGGCGTTACAGACAAAAACAGGCGTTTGCTGGCAATCAGTAAAAAGCCAGTGCCCCCCCAAAAAAGGAGATGTATGATGCAGACCCAAAAGTGGCAGACCCCCTACTGGCCGGAAGGTGTGGCACATGACGTGACCGATTACCATTACCCTCTGACCCGCGTTTTGGACAGCACGGCACAAAAATACCCTGACAATGTATATACCATTTTTAACGGTGCCTTCAGAACCTATGCCCAGGTAAAGGATACGGCGGACAGAATAGCCAATTTTCTTGCCGGCAAAGGCATAAGACAGGGGGACAAGGTGGCTATTTTTCTTCCCAACATACCCCATTTTCCGGAAATCCTTTTCGGTATCCTGAAAGCCGGTGCTGTAGCGGTCAACTGCAACCCGGTGTACACCCCGGCAGAGCTTAATTACCAGCTTAAGGACTCTGAATCAAAAATGGTATTCTGCATGGACCATCCCATGTTTTACGCCAACACGGTTGAAGCCATAAAAGGCACAGAAATTGAAACCGTCATTGTCTGCAATATCAAATCCTATCTGCCGAAAATCAAAGCATTTCTGGGCGGACTTCTGGGGAAAATCCCCAAGGCTGAAAGCCATGCGCCCGGACATCTGATGTTTGACGATATTGTGGCATCATCCAGCCCCAACCCGCCCGAAATTGATATTGTCCCTGAAGAAGAAACAGCGGTAATGCTTTACACCGGCGGCACAACCGGTGTGCCCAAGGGAGCGGAACTCACCCACACCAATTTCACCTATAATCTTGCGGCCTGTGAAGAATACTTCCGACTGGTCCATGAACCGGGCGCCGAACCGGAGAAAATGCGCCACGGCGGATATCACACCTACTTAGGTGTACTGCCCTGGTATCACAGTTTCGGCATCACCAGCGCCCTGCTTTTTTCCGCACTGTCCGGCAGCCGGCTCATCTGCATCCCGGATCCCAGGGCAGGCAATCCGCCCTTCACCGGCGTTCTGGAAGCGGTACAAAAATACCGGCCCACATTTATTACCGCAGTTCCCACCATATTTGTGGCATTTACCAACTATCCCCATCTGGAAAAATACGATATCACCTCAATCATGGGGTGCCTGTCAGGGGGCGCACCCCTGCCGCCGGAAGTGTGCCGGCAGTTTGAAGAAAAAACAGGCTCCATTATCTTTGAGGCTTACGGGCTGACAGAAACAGCCCCTGCCGCCTGCATCAACCCCTCATTCAAAGAAACCAGAAAAATAGGCTCCATCGGTTTTCCTTTGCCGGGAACAGATGTAAAGATTGTTGCCCTGGACGACAACACCAAAGAGCTGCCCAAAGGAGAAGATGGGGAACTTGCCATCTGCGGGCCCCAGGTGATGAAAGGCTACTGGAAAAGACCGGATGCCAATGAAGAGGTCTTTGTGAACATTGACGGTAAGCGCTATTTTCTCACAGGCGATATCGGCAACATAGACAAGGACGGGTACATCACCATCACGGACCGCAAAAAAGATATGATCATTGTGGGCGGGTTCAATGTATACCCCAGGGAAGTAGAGGATATTCTCTACACCCATCCCAAGGTGGAACTGGTGGCAGTGGTGGGGGTACCTGATGAAAAAAGCGGGGAAAAAGTCAAGGCATTCATCAAGTGCAAACAAGGACAGACAGCCACAAAAGAGGAGATCGATGCCTTTTGCAAGGAGAACATGGCCGGATACAAGCGGCCCAGATATATTGAATTCAGAGAGGAGATCCCTGTATCCAATGTGGGCAAGGTGCTGCGCCGGGTACTGCGGGACGAAGAGGTCAGCGGATGATGGCTTGGACTGCCTCTGCCGCCAGGGTCAGTCCGAATATACCCGGTATCCAGGGGACCGTGCCGATGGCCGGCCGTTTGCGGCCATGGCCGGTTCCTTTTCCCGGGTCTTCAAACGGCCTGGCAGTCTCCTGACAGGCCTCAGGGTCAGATGACGGGATCGGTTTTTCAAGGGAATACACGCACCTGATACCGGTGAACACCCCCCGGCGGTGCAGCCGCCGGCGCACCACCCGGGCCAGGGGGCAGATACTGGTATCAGAGATATCCCCGGTTCTGATCAAAGACACATCCATCCGGCCTCCGGCCCCCATGGAAGAAACCACGGCCAGATCCATCTGCCTGGCGGTAACCAGCAGATTGACCTTGGAATTGAGACCGTCAATGGCATCCACCACCACATCCAGGTCCGGCGACAACAGACCGGCAAGGCTGTCTGCATTGACAAAGGTGTCACAAATTTCCACATCACAGGCGGGATTGATGTCCAGAACCCGGGATCTGGCAATCTTTGCCTTTTTCTGCCCCAGCGTGGAGTGCAGGGCAAAAAGCTGCCGGTTGATATTGGAGACATCCACCCGGTCAAAATCCACCAGGCGCAGATGTCCCACCCCGGATCTTGCCAGGGCTTCCGCAGCATAGGACCCCACCGCCCCCAGGCCGAACACCGCTATCCTGGCCTGGCCCAGTTTTGCCACAGAATCTTTGCCCATCAGGCGGACGGTTCTGTCAAACTGGGTTACTTGTTTGATTTTCATTTCACACCATGACACATATTCAATGCCGCAGCGCGTGTATCGCTGGCGGGATGAGCGGGGCAAATATCTCCAGGGCATTGGCATAGGCCTGGCGAACAAAATCCGGGACCGGCACACCGGCCCGGGCCGAAGCGATCTGTGCGATAACCGGCAGGTTTTTGGGTTCATTAAGGCCATGGGGGTCCGGGTCCGGCACACTGGGATAGATATCCGGGGTATCGGTTTCCAGCAGGATCCGGTCCCCGGGCACCGCTTTCAGGGCTTTCACCACTTTTTTCGCCCCAGGCCGGGTCACGGACCCGGAAAAAGAGATATACAGATTGTACCGCATCAGCAATTTCACCATATCCGCTGATCCGGAAAAAGAATGCACCAAACCCGGGGTTTTCAAGGGGCCTGTTTTTTTCAGCAGCCTGATAAAGGCATCCCAGGCCTTTCTGATGTGGATGTTGATGGGCCGTTCCAGGTCCCGGGCCAAAGACAGGTGACCGGTCAACACCTCCATCTGAAGGTCTCTGTCTGCGTTTTTATCCATGAAATCCAGCCCGGTTTCCCCGATGCCGCAGACTTCGGCTGCCACCCGGTCTCCCAGCTCCTGCTGCCAGCAAGGTGACAGAGAATCCAGGAACCAGGGATGTATCCCGTAACAGGGGACAATGGCCGGGTATTGACTGGCCAGCGTTGCGGTGGCATAAAAATTCTCCTCCATTGTTGCGCAGGTCACCATATGGGTCACCCCGGCAGCTTCGGCCCTTTGCACAATACCGGAGATATCCCCGATAATCCTGCGATCATGCAGATGACAATGGGCATCCACATACTGCATGATTTTTTCAGATGATTCAGATGCCATGGTCAGGTGCTTTCGTTAAGAATTATTTCACAGATATCCGCCACGGTGCGCACGGCCGTTTGTATGTTCCACCGGATTTTATCCCTTTCCCCGACCCGGTTTGAAGCAGCCCGGATCTCCACCATGGGAACCTGGTACAGGGCAGCCACATGGGCTGCGGCAGCCCCTTCCATGGATTCCATCACCGGCGAAAACGCCTGTGACAGGGCAGCGGCTTTTTCATAAGAACCGGTAATGGATGATACCGTGACAAACGGTCCCTGGATCACCCTGCAGCCCAGGGACCGGGCCAGCAGATCTGTGCTGGATCCTGCCAGATCCGGGTCCAGCGTATAAACGCCCTGCCTGGTCATTTTCTGTCCGGCAATCAGATCAAAGGGCAGCTGATCCAGCGGCATCTGATAACCATAAGCACAAGACTGAGGCGCCAGAGCGGACAGAGGATCTGCACCATCCGGATGGCCCCTGGATATTTTGAAACCTGTGTGATCCGGACGGCTTTGCATGATTGTTGGATCTGTGTCAGCTGTCAGGTTTGTGCCTGACCGGCAGGTATCCACCCCTGCATGAATATAGGTATCTGTGACAGCCACTGCAGCATCCCCCAGGTGCAGGCCGAAGCTGTCAAACATTCCGGCAATGCCGGTGTGAAGGATGAATTCAGGCTGAAACCGTTCCAGGCAGGCGGTAAGGGCCCGGGCTGCATTAAATACCCCCGGCCCGGATATGACCAGGTCCCAGGATTGATCCGGACTGGAAAACACCGTAAGGCCGTTGTCGGATCTGCCGGTATACCCTGCCGGGTTCCGGTCAAAAAATGCCGCCATTTCCATCCGGGTGGCACAGAGAATCAGAACCTGGCCTGTCATGGCATCACGATGAGAGACGGTGGTGAAGGGCTGACAGGGCCATGTGGTACCCGAAATGCCCAAACCCGGTGATCTGGCCTGTCACGATATCCGACAGCAGGGATTTATGGCGGAATGGTTCTCTTTTGTAGATATTGGACAGATGCACTTCCACCTTGGGACAGGAAAGCATCACCAGGGCATCTCTCAAAACAACGCTGGTATGGGTCAGCCCCCCCGGGTTGATGATCACCCCGGCAGGTGGCTGGTCAACCATCTGGTGAATATGATCCACCAGGGCCCCTTCATGGTTGGACTGGAAAAAATAAAGAGACAGCCGCAGGGGTTCTGCTGCGGCTGTCAGTTCCCGGTTTATCTTATCCAGGGTGTGGGAGCCGTAAATACCCGGCTCCCGTTTTCCCAGCATGTTCAGGTTGGGACCGTTAATGACAAAAATATCAGGCATTGGCAGCAGCCGTGAATCCCAGGTCAAACGCCTTGAGATTCACATCCAGAAAAGCAGGCTTGACCCGGCGTTTGACAGCCTCTTCCACAACCTTTCGGTCAAACCCCAGGGCCCCGGTCTGGACCAGGGCACCCAGGAGCACGATATTGACACTCATGGGGCTGCCCGCTTCCTTTGCCAGGGCCATGGCATCAATGGCCACCAGCCCGGCTGTCTTGGCTGTGATCAGTTTTTTGATCTCCTCCACATCCGGGTAGGTTCCCAGCCCCACTGATACAGTAAAGGGCGGGACAGGGGCGGTATTTGTGATGACCTGGGTGTTCTTGCCGCACCGCTTTATGGCCCGCAGGGTTTCAGCCGGTTCAAACCCCAGGAGGATGTCAGCCTCGCCGTCTGAAATAATGGAACTTTCAGCTTCGCCGAAAACAATGGCGGATTCCACCACGCCCCCCCGCTGGGCCATACCGTGAATTTCACTCATACGCACCGGTACCCCGGCAATCAAGGCGGCCTCACCAAGCACCTTGGATGCCAGAAGATTGCCTTGTCCGCCGACTGCTACGATGATTAGTCTGGTTGTTTCCATATATGCAAATCCTTGTGTTTGAAGTTATTTTTTCAGGGGCCTGATGGCGTTTTCAGGGCAGATCTGGGCGCATACAGCACAGCCCACACAGGTGTCCGGATCGATGGCCACCCGATTGCTGCCATCCAGGTAAAAGGAAGGACAGGCAATGGTGGTGATGCAGTCCCTGTGATCCACACATTTTTCTGATACCACGAAAGGTCTGGGAGTCAGCTTTTTCAGGCTTTTGGCATACAGAGCGCAGGGCTCCTGGGAAATGATTACGGACACACCTTTAAATGCCAGGGCCTCTTTGATGGTATCTATGCTTTTTTTCACTTTAAAAGGCTTGATCACAGACACATGCCCGACCCCGAGCGCCCGCACCAGTTTTTCAATATTGATGCGGCCATGCCCTGACAGGCCGAAAAGTTCCATATCCACCCCCGGGTGGGGCTGGTGCCCTGTCATGGCGGTGATATCGTTCTCCAGTATGACCAGGGTGAAGTTGTGGTTGTTGAACACGGCATTCACCAGTCCGGTGATCCCGGAATGGAAAAAAGTGGAATCGCCGATAAAGGCAACCACTTTCTGGTCCGTGGCTTTGCTGAATCCGCAGGCGGAACTCACCGATGACCCCATGCAGATGACAAAGTCACCGGTGCTCAAAGGCGGTAAAAATCCCAAAGTGTAGCAGCCGATGTCTGTGGGACAGATCACATCCAACTCTTTGGCTGCCTGCTTGATCTCATAAAATGTGGCCCGGTGGGAACACCCGGAACACAGATTCGGGGGCCGCATGGGAATTTCCGGCACATCCGAAGTATCCACAGCAGTCTTGGGGGTATAGGCAATATTGAAAAAGGCAGCCATTTTTTCCCTGACCATGGCCGGGTCATATTCAAACAACCGGGTAAACAGGTCATCGGATTTGCCTTTGATGGGAATGGTGATCCCCTGCTCCTGGGCAAAGGCCTTGACCGCTTCTTCCATGAAAGGTTCTCCCTCTTCCACTACCAGCACCCTTTCACATCCTGCGACAAAATCCTTGATCAGTTTCTCCGGCATGGGATTGGAAAATCCCATGCGCAGGATTTTGACCCGGCCTTCAAGTCCCAGATCCTTTACTGCATCAGCAGCATAGTGAAAACTGACCCCATTGGCAATGACCCCTAAAGGACCGTCCCCCTGGATAAAATTAAATGCAGATGTCTCAGACAACTGTGCAGCATCTTTAAGTTTTTCCAGCAGTTTGACATGCAGGCCCCGGGAAACCGCGGGCACGGTGACACAGCGCTGGGGATCACGGATAAAGCGGCCCTTTGTCATGCAGGGGGAAATCTTTCCAAAGGTGACAAATGCATTGGAATGGTTGATTCTTGTGGTGGTACGCAGCAGCACCGGCTGTTTCATGGATTCGGACAGTTCAAAAGCCGCCTTGATCATCTCCTTGGCTTCGGCCACGGACGAGGGTTCCAGCATGGGCAGGCCCCCGAACTTGGCATAATAGCGGTTGTCCTGTTCATTCTGGCTGGAAAACATGGCAGGATCATCTGCACTGAGAATAACCATGCCGGCGGTCACCCCCACATAGGCCAGGGTCATCAACGGGTCCGCCGCCACATTGAGCCCCACATGCTTCATCATGCAAAACGTGCGAAGACCGGAGTTGGCAGCGGCTGCCGCCACTTCCAGGGCCACCTTTTCATTGGTGCTGTACTCAAAATAGAGGTCTGATTCCCGGGACATCTGGAACAGGTTCAAAGAGATTTCAGACGAAGGGGTTCCAGGATAGGTAGTGGCAAAAGCCACCCCGGCTTCCACAGCCCCCCTTGCAATGGCTTCGTTTCCCAGGAGCATGATTTTCTCGCCCGGGCTGTCCTGTAAAAGTTTGTGCATTGGTCCTCCTTGTTTTTGGCGTGGATTACGCGTATAGCTTTTCCGCAGTTTCAAGGGAAGCGGCATACCCCTTAAAACCGTCAAGATCTTCGCATGATTGTATGGCACCGGAAGCAAAAAATCCTTCCACCATGCTTTTTTCCCCATGACGGATCAACCCCATGAACAGCACCGGTACCAGACTGATATTGAATTTTCCGGTTTCAACAGCAAATGCCGGGGGCTGTGTTGACTGGTATACGGCGAAAAGCGGGGTGGATACCGGCATAATCTGAACAATTTCAGGGTGATGGTGATGGGAATGATCATGGCTGTGGTTGCACATGGATGGCACCTCTCAATTTTCCTCGTGGTTGTTTTTTATGGCAGATCATACTGCTGCAGATTTCTGATTATAGCTTTATTGCAGCCGTCATATGGCTATACTGCCACTTCCGGTATGTATAATATAACGGTTCAGTTTGGCAAGAGAAACCTCGTAATTTCCCCTATTTTCTTTTTCAATCCAGGATGGCTTTGAGGTCTTTTTCGGTGAACTGGTAAACAGAATTGCAGTGATGGCAGCGGATCTCAAGGGGAAAAGGTCCGTTTTCAAGAATGTCGGCCCGCTCTTCAGGGGCCAGGCCTTTAATATACCCCTGCATCCGGTCCCTGGAGCACCGACAGAAGAACTCCACCCGAAACTGTCCCAGAAGACGCGGGGACAGGGATGCAAAATTCTTTGTGATCAGGGCCTGGGGAGACACACCGGACGCAAAAGCCCTGCCGGCGGAATCAAGTGACTGCAAAATATTTTCCGCCGCTGTCACCTTGCCGGGATCTGCACCGGGCATGGCCTGGAGAAAAATGCCGCCGGCACCGGCAACCTCCTGGTGTTCATCAAAAAAAACGCTGAGTTTGAACCCTGTGGGAATCTGCTCTGATTTGAGAAAATATACTGCCAGATCTTCGGCAATACTGCCTTGCTCCAGAGGGATCTGGCCGGAATAGGGGGTCCTGGCATCTTCCAGATATTTTGTCACAGTTAGAAACCCTGCCCCGAACAATGAAGACAAAGAGGTAATCCGGTCCGGATCGGCTGCATGAATGCTTTGTGTTTTCAAATACCCCCGCACCTCACCGGCTGCATTTGCTTCCACATCCAGCCCTTTTACAGGTCCGGAGCACTGGATGGAAAGGCTTATGCGGTCTTTTCCCTTGAGGGTGGAACACAGCAGTGCCGCAGCAATATAGGCCTGGCCCAGAACCAGGGTTTCCAGAGGACCCAGCGCATGGTTGGCCCCCATTTCATTGACCATACGCGTGGCATGGACAACAGCGCCCCTGATCTGACCGTCCGCCATGGTAAACCTGTGTATCCGTTCTCTTGCGGCTGCCTTGAACCGCTCTTTCACATCATTGTTGAAAATATCTTTTTTAATCATCAGTCTGTCTTCCTGTCAAATCCCCTGTATTGAATTGCTTCTGCCAGATGCCCGACCCGGATTTCAGATGCATTGTCAAGATCGGCAATGGTCCTGGCAACCTTTAAAATGGCATGGCATGCCCGTGCGGAAAGCATCAGGGCATCGGATGCCTGTGCCAGCAGGTGCCGGCCGCCTTTGTCTACACCACAGCACTGGCGGATATTCTGGCTGCCCATACGGGCATTGCAATAAATTGCTGTGGCGGCAAACCGCTGTGCCTGGATCTGCCGTGCTTTTTCCACCCGGCTGCGGACAAGCGGGGAGTTCTCAGCATTTTTCGGGCTGACAAGCTCTGTAAATTCCACCCTGGGCACCGCCACCTGAATATCCAGCCGGTCCACCAGAGGACCTGATATTTTCGATCTGTAGGCCTGAATCTGGGTCCGGCTGCAGGTACAGGTATTGCCGGGCTGTGAAAAATACCCGCAGGGGCAGGGATTCATGGCTGCCACCAGCATGAACTGGCAGGGAAAAACAGCTTTTATACCTGCCCGCGCAATGGTCACTTTCCCGTCTTCAAGCGGCTGACGCAGCACTTCCAATGCGTTTTTCTTGAATTCAGGCAGTTCATCCATAAACAAAACCCCGTGGTGGGCCAGGCTGATCTCTCCGGGCATTGGTCTGGCGCCGCCGCCCACCAGCCCTGCATCTGAAATGGTGTGATGGGGGGATCTGAAGGGCCGGCTTGCACGCTCTTTTTTCCAGGTTTCCAGTCCCCCCACCACAGAATAGATGCGGGCAACTTCCAGAATCTCATCAAAGGACAAGGCAGGGAGAATCGTTGCCAGCCGCCTGGCCAGCATGCTTTTACCGGACCCGGGAGGACCGGTCATAAGAAGATGATGCCCGCCTGCGGCTGCAATTTCCAGTGCCCGTTTGGCATGGGCCTGGCCCTGTACGTCGGAAATATCTTTGTCCACCCCCGGAGAAAAAGTGTTCTGCATGCCCTCTGCATCCCGGGTAAAGGGAACAATGGTGGCATGTCCTGCAAAAAAATCCACCACCTGGCTCAGGCAGGTAACCGGCAGCACATCAAGCCCGGCCACCAGGGCGGCCTCATCTGCATTTTCCTTTGGCACCAGCAATCCCTTGAACCCTTTTTCTCTGGCTGTGAGCGCCAGGGGCAGCACACCCCGCACAGGTTTTATCCGGCCATCCAGAGACAATTCACCAGACAGCAGATAGGGTCTCATTGCATCAGCCGGAATCAGGCCGGAGGCTGCAAGAATGGCAACAGCAACGGGCAGATCCAATCCAGAGCCGCCTTTCTGCACATCAGCCGGTGCCAGATTGACCACCACCCGGTCCATGGGAAAGCTGTAACCGGAATTGTTCACTGCCGCCCGCACCCGTTCCTTGCTTTCCCTGACAGATGCTTCTGCCAGGCCCACCATCTGGAAAACCGGCAGGCCCAGGGAAATATCCGCTTCCACATCCACCACAAAGGCGTCAATCCCGTTAAGGGAGCAGGAATATGTTTTTGCCAGCACAGGCCACCTTTCATTTAATCGCGTTATCTGTGTTTACCAGAATTTGGCCCTGAACCAAAGAAAATTCTCATTTTGTTTTGCTTTATATATTAAAATCAGGTATATATACCACACATTTTCACAGACCTTTAATTTTAAGAAAACACTTATGGATACAGCCTTCAGGCAGCAAACCCTGGCACAGACTGTTGCCCTGTCCGGGACCGGGGTTCATTCCGGAAAAAAAAACAATATCATGGTAAAACCGGCCATGGAAAACCACGGCATCAAATTCCGGCGGGTGGATCTGCCCGGAACCCAGGAGATACCAGCCCTTTTCAAACGTGTGGTGGATACCAGCCTGGCAACGGTTTTAGGGATAAACGGCGCTATTGTCTCCACCATAGAACACCTCATGGCAAGCTTTGCCGGGCTTGGGATTGACAACGCACTGGTGGAAATGGATGAATATGAAATGCCCATCATGGACGGCAGTGCAAAAGAGTTTACCCAGGCGTTTACCGCAGCCGGTATCGTGCCCCAGCGCCTGCCCAGACAATTTATTATTGTGAAAAAAACCATCCGGGTGCAGGACCAGGATAAATTTGTGGAGGTCCGGCCGGCCCCCTGTTTGAAAATCACCTGCTCCATTGATTTTGACCAGTGTTTTATAGGAAAACAGCGCATCACCTTTGACCGGGCAAAAAACAATTTTGAAAAAGAGATCAGCCATGCCAGGACTTTTGGATTTATCCAGGACCTTGAACTGTTGAAAAAATTCAGTCTGGGAAAAGGTGGAAGCCTTGACAACGCCGTTGTGATTGATAAAGATAGAATCTTGAATCCGGAAGGATTGCGCTACCCGGATGAATTTGTCCGGCATAAGCTGCTGGACAGCTTGGGGGATTTTTCACTGCTGGGCATGCCCATTCAAGGACATATTGTCACCCACAAATCCGGCCACACCCTGAACCACAGGTTCATACAGGAACTGCTGAACAGAAAGGAAGCCTGGGAAACCGGGCCTGCAACCATGGAACTGGATATTGGAGCATGACAATAAAAATGATACTGCATGCAAAACAGGCCTGCATGCTTCTGGTATTTGCGATTCTGTTTCAGCTGTTTACACCGGCTGTTATCCAGGCGGACAACTCTCCGGTTTTAACCAATATCAAGCTGGCCAACACCAGGGATGATCTGCTCACCTATTTTGAGGTTAAAAATGCTTTTACCGAAAAAATCACCCAGACGATCCAAAACGGCATACCCAAGACCTTTTCTTTTTATGTGTCCTTGTACAAAACCAGTGACTCCTGGCTGGACAAAAAAATAGCCGACATTACATTCACATCCACCATAAAATATAATTCACTGAAACAGGAATATGCTGTTTTCCGGCCGTGGAAAGATGATAAACCTTCTGTCACCCAGTCCTTTGAAAAAGCCAAAGCCTGGATGACGGAAATTGACAATCTGAAGGTGATTCCCTTAGAAGATCTGGTCAAGGCCGAAAAATACCAGATCAGGATCAAGGCTGAACTGTCCCGGGTCACCCTTCCCTTTTCTCTGCGTTATGTTTTCTTTTTTGTATCTTTCTGGGATGTTGAAACAGACTGGTACCTGATTAATTTCACCTATTAACCCCTGGTGTTACCATCCCTGGCTGCCCCATGACAGATGCCATAGAAAATCTTAAGCAAAAGCGGTCCAGACGGAAAAAAGAAGGGGTTTTCATCCTCCTTGTCCTGGCTGCTGTGGCCTTCCTTACCCTGGTTGAAACCAGGATAACCCCATTTGGCACGGATTTTCCCCTTTCCAGCACAGTATTGATGTTTATTCTCATCAATATCAACCTGCTTTTGCTTTTGACGCTGCTTTTGCTGGTGTTCCGGAACCTGGCAAAACTATACTACGAAAAAAAAAAAAATGTCTTCGGCTCCAAGCTCAAAACCCGGCTGATCACCTCGTTTGTGATTCTGGCCCTGGTTCCCACCACGGTATTGTTTTTTTTCTCCATCCAGTTTATTTCCACCTCCATTGCATTCTGGTTCAATGCCCCGGTGGAACAGACACTTGAAAGCTCTCTTGCGGTAGGACAAAAATTATATTCCTATATTGAAGAAAAAGACCTTTTTTTTGCCAAACGGGCTGCCTTTCAGATAGATTCCAGAAAACTTTTGCAAAAAGAAAACCAAAATGAGTTGACCCGGTACACCCAGGTGATCCAGCGTGCCTTTAACCGCCATGCTGTAGAGGTATACACCCCGGATGCCAAACGGGTCAGCCTGTCCCTTGCCAATGAACTGGAGCCTTTGTATTTTGGCCTTCTGACCACTTCAGATCTGAACAAAATTTCTGAAGGGCGGACCAGTACAACCATTTATCAGCCCATCGACCAGGGGGAATTTTTACGGACCGTGTCCTCCATCCCCTTTGGTTCTTCACCGGAAAAGGTATTGGGATATATTGTTGTAACCACACTTATCTCAAAGGACTTATCTGAAAATCTCACCGCTATTTTAGATGGCATGGAAGAATACCATCAACTCAAGCTGACCAAGAAGCCGGCCCAGATCTCCTATTATATTGCCCTGTCCATTGTGGCACTGCTGGTGATATTCTGTGCGATCTGGTTTGGATTTCAGCTGGCCAAATCCATCACTGTTCCCATCATGAAATTTGCCGAAGGTACCCAGCGGATCGCAAAAGGTGACCTCAACTACCAGATCGATTTTGAAACCGATGATGAAATCGGCACACTGATCAAATCATTTAATTCCATGACCACCCAGCTGGCCGCGGGCAGAGAACAGATCGCCCTGTCCCGGGAAATGCTCAAGCAGCAGAACACGGAACTGGAAAAAAGCCGGCATTATATTGAAACTGTCCTGCAAAACATTTCTGCAGGCGTGATCTCCATAAATGACACCGGGGTTATCACCACTATCAACAAATCTGCAGAATCCATGCTGGGCATCAAAAACCAGAATATCATCGGATCCAACTTCAGACAGATTCTCACTGGGGAATACCTTCAAATGGCGGCCAAGCTGCATGAACAGGCAATTGCCGGCCAGGATGATATCCAGATGCCCATATCTGCAACAATCTCCGGCACCCCCAAACATTTTTCCCTCCACTACAGCACACTCAAAGATCATGCAGGCCGCAACATCGGGGCAGTGCTGGTGTTCGACGATGTCACCGAGCTGGAAAAAGCCCAGCGCATGGCAGCATGGCGGGAAGTGGCCCGCCGCATCGCACATGAGGTGAAAAATCCCCTTACCCCCATAAAATTATCTGCCCAGCGCCTCAAACGCAAATACGGCAAAGAGATCAATGACCAGGTATTCACCAGTTGCGCCGATACCATAGTGGAGCATGTGGACCTGATTCGGAATCTGGTCAACCAGTTTTCCACCTTTGCCAAATTTCCGGATGTGAGTTTCACCCAGGCAAGAATTGAAAATATCATTCTGGAAACCATTGCCCTTTACAGGGATGGTCTTGAAAACGTTGAAATCACATCCAGATTTGAAGAAAATCTGCCCACCCTCAGGCTGGATCACCAGCACATGAAACAGGCGTTTATCAATCTTATCGATAATGCCGTATCTGCGGTCAACAAAAACGGCACCATTGAGATTGATGTTTCTTTTGATGCCATTTTGAAAATTGTGAGAATTGAAATTGTTGACAATGGAAAAGGTATCTCTGACAAGGAAAAGACCAAACTGTTCGAACCCTATTTTTCCACAAAAAAAACCGGGATGGGGCTGGGGCTTGCCATTGTGAATTCCATTATTGCCGACCACAACGGGGTCATACGGGTTCAGGACAACAGGCCAAAGGGAGCAAAATTTATTATTGAACTTCCGGCTGATTAGGCATGCCTGGCCCTGGATCAGCTCTGTTGCCCCGAAAAATGAAGAAAGGAAACTATTTTATGTATCCGGCAGTTTTAATCGTTGATGATGAAGCCACCATCATAGAATCACTTGAAGGCATCCTTTCCGATGACGGATTTGAAGTGATGCACGCCTTTAACGGATATGAGGCATTAAAAAAAATTGAAACCGATTCCCCGGATATTGTTCTGCTGGATATCTGGATGCCGGGAATGGACGGGATTGAAACCTTAAAGGAAATCAAAAAAGGATTCCCCAACATTCCGGTGGTGATGATCACCGGCCACGGCTCCATTGAATCGGCAGTGGATGCCACCAAGTCCGGGGCATATGATTTTCTGGAAAAACCGTTGTCCATTGACAAGGTCATGGTCACCATCAACAATGCCCTTAATTTCAGAAAACTGGAAGAAGAAAATATTTATCTGCGCAAAAAAACCATTGAGAAAAACTCCATTACCGGCACCAGTCCGGCAGTACAAGAACTTTATCAGGAAATCATATCAGCCTCGCCTTCTGATGCCTCCATTCTGATCACAGGAGAAAACGGCACCGGCAAGGAAATGGTTGCCAGGACCATTCACCAGTTCAGCTTGCGGCCTGAAGAACCTTTTATCATTATCAACTGCGCAGCCATTCCCGAAGAGACCATTGACAGCGAGCTGTTCGGCCATGAAAAAGGTGCCTTTGACAGCGCCCTGTCCAAAAATATGGGAAAATTTGAACTGGCCTCCGGCGGCACCCTGTTTCTGGATGAGATCGGTGACATGAACATCCATTCCCAGGCAAAAATTTTGCGGGCACTGGAATCCAAAACCTTTCAACGCATTGGCAGCAGCAGAACCATCCAGATGGATGTACGGATCATCGCATCCACCAACAAGAATCTTGAGGCAGAGATTGAAAAGGGCAATTTCCGTCAGGATCTTTTTTTCCGGCTGAATGTCATACCCATCCGCGTTCCTGCCCTGCGGGAAAGAAAAGAAGACATCCCGCTGCTGGTGGACACCTTTTTGGAAAAACTGGCCAGGCAGTCTTCAGACCCCAAAAAATCCATTTCACCCCAGGCCCTGGACCTGCTGACCGATTATCCCTGGCCGGGAAATGTAAGAGAACTTAAAAATCTGGTGGAGCGTCTGTCCATAATGGTCCGGGGAAAACAGATCACCGTCAGTGACCTGCCCCACCCCTATAATCAGGGGAGCGAAACTGTGCCGGCAAAGGAACGCAGACACCTGTTTGCCATCAACAACCTGGATAAAGCCCGGGCAGCTTTTGAAAAAGAGTATGTCAAAAGCAAGGTGGAACAGGCCCAAGGCGATATTCCGGCCGTGGCAAAAACCCTGGGCACCAGCACCCGGTTCATCAAAAAGCAGCTGACCTGATCAGGGCTTTTTTATGCGCATCATCAGCGGCACCTGCAGGGGCAGAAAACTTTTTTCTCCAAAAGGACGGGACATCCGCCCCACTTCTGACCGGATCAAAGAATCTGTATTCAATATTCTGGGACCACGGGTCAAAAATGCGCTGGTTCTGGATCTGTTTGCCGGCACCGGTGCCCTTGGCCTCGAGGCCTTGAGCCGGGGAGCGGCCCGTGCCGTATTTGTGGACAAGTCTGCCGTATCCTGTAATATTATTCAGAAAAATATCGACCATTGCAGATTTTTTTTGCAATCCAGTGTGATCTGGCTGGATATTTTCAGCCGGCCGCTTCCCTTGTCTGTCACATCCTGCAGCTTTGATCTGGTTTTTATGGATCCGCCCTACCATAAAAATCATGTGAGAACATTGCTTGAAACATATCAGATCACCTCTCTTTTATCCGATGCGGGTATTGTTGTGGCAGAACATGCTGCAAAAGAAATCCTGCCTGATGTCCTGAACGGGCTTGACATTTTCCGGCAAAAAAAATACTCAGGTACAACTGTTTCATTTTTAACCAGAACCCAGGAACCGGTATAAGGATGACAATGCCCCCAAAAAAAAGAACCGCCATCTACCCTGGATCATTTGACCCCTTAACCAACGGCCATATGGATGTGATCCAGCGGGCCCTGGAAATTTTTGATGAGGTTGTTGTGGCAATCCTCAAAAATCCTTCCAAAAAAGCGTTGTTCACCACCGAAGAAAGACTGGAAATGATCCGGCAGAGTTTCAACGGCAACAGCGCCTTGAAAGTGGATACCTTTGACGGACTTCTGGTGGACTATGCCCGCATGAAACATGCTGTTGCCATTATCCGGGGGATGCGGGCCATATCTGATTTTGAAAACGAGTTTCAGATGGCGCTTATGAACAGAAAACTGCACAAGGATGTGCAGTCGGTGTTCCTCATGACCGGGCTCAGATGGATCTTTACCTCCTCTTCCATTATCAAGGAGGCGGCCCAGTTTGGCGGAGATATCTCGGATATGGTACCGGAACCAGTGAAACTGAAACTTATGGAAAAATTTCCCCTGCTTGCGGACAAGCTGCAGCAAAGCCCAGCCAAAAAAGGCACACGCTGAATATGGATCTCTGGCAGCTCCAGATTTTTGTCACTGTGGTGGAAGAAAAAAGCTTTTCAAAGGCTTCCCATATCATCAATTTGTCCCAACCCACAGTCTCCACCCATATAAAGGAACTGGAGCAGCATTTCCAGTGCCGGCTTCTGGACCGGCTGGGCAAAAGAACCGAGCCCACACAGGCCGGGTGGATTTTATTTGAATATGCTAAAAAAATGCTGGCACTGAAAGACAGGACCGAATCCGCTATGCTGGATTTTATCGGATGTACCAAAGGCAGCCTTGTTATCGGCGGCAGCACCATACCAGCCGGCTATATTCTTCCCGGGCTCATGGGGCCTTTTGCGAGGGCTTATCCAGATGTGTCCATATCTTTATCTGCCGGAGACACCCGCCAGATAATTGAAGATGTCAAATACGGCCGGGTGGAACTGGGTGTGGTGGGGGCCCAAACAACAGATGCAGCCATTGCCCAGAAAGTCCTTCTGGCAGATGAAATGAAGCTCATTGTGCCGGACGGGCATAAATGGACACACCTGTCTGCCATCGACTGGCATGATTTGATAAATGAGCCCTTTATTGCACGGGAACCCGGTTCAGGTACCTGGCAGTCCATATGCAGCAGCATGGCAGAAGCCGGATATGATCCGGCACAATTACACCCCTGTATTACCATGGGATCTTCTGTTTCCGTCATCCAGGGCATCCTCAACCATTTGGGGGTTTCCATCCTATCCACAACAGCAGTGGCTGATGATCTGGCAAAAGGCAGGCTGTCTGCCCTGGCTGTAAAAGGGCTGGACCTGAACCGCTTTTTTTATCTGACCTGGGCAAAAAAACGCACCCAGTCGCCCATCTGCAAAAAATTTATCGCCTTTGCACTAAAACACCTTTCACAGACCTGATCCACCCGTCCTTAGCCAGGCATTTTCCTTCGCAAAAACTTCATTGACAACCCTTGCATTTTCTGACAAGCTTCGCTGTAATATGAAGATACGCATATGGCTGATCACAATCATTTAGAAACAGGAATACGCCATGATAATAGGACTGGATGTTGGCGGCACGCATACGGATGCGGTTATCCTCAGCAAAAACGGTATTGAAAAAAGCGTCAAGGTTCCCACAGACCCTGCTGATCTATTTAACACAGTGCTTTCAGGCTTTACCCAGCTCCTTGAATCCATTGATCCCAGCCAGATCCGACGGGTGGTCATTTCCACCACCCTGACCACCAATGCCATTGTCCAGCAGACTATGGAACCGGTGGGTATGATTGTCTCAGCAGGCCCGGGCATCGATCCGGAATTTTTTCGCACAGGCGACCATTATTATGCGGTTTCCGGATCCATCAACCACAGGGGACGGGAAAAAGCGCCGGTCAATGAGATGCAGATCCAGGATATTGCCGGAAAACTCAAAGATGCCGGTGTGGAATACGTGGGCGTGGTCAGCAAATTCTGCGTAAGAAACCCCTCCCATGAAATCCTCATCAAACGGATCCTTAATAAATATTTCAAACAGGTATTTTTAGGCCACCACGTATCCGGGAACCTGAACTTTCCCAGGCGGATCGCCACCACCCATCTGAATGCAGCTGTATTTGCGCTGCACAAATCCTTTTTTGAAGCCGTGAAAAAAAGTCTCGCCGAAAAAGGGCTGACCGTTCCCATTCAGATCCTGAAAGCGGACGGGGGAACCATGAGCCTGGAAGCATCCATGCATTTTCCAGGCCAGACCGTTTTATCAGGCCCTGCAGCCAGTATCATGGGCGCCATTCCCTACGCTCCCGAAGGACAGGATGCCATTGTGCTGGATATCGGCGGCACCACAACTGATATCGCTTTTCTGGTGGACAAGGCCCCGCTGCTGGAACCTGTTGGTATTCAGAGGGGCCGCTACAAAAGCCTGATCCGGTCTTTACGTACTGACTCCAAAGGCATCGGCGGCGACAGCGCCCTGCGGGTCAGCGACAATGTGCTTTCCATCGGCCCGGACCGCCAGGGGCCGGCCATGGCATTCGGCGGACCCTTGCCCACGCCCACGGATGCCCTTGTGGTACTGGGGCTTATGGATACCGGAGACCGGGAAAAAGCGCTTGCCGGCATCCATACCATTGCACAGGGACTGGGGCTTTCCGATGAAGCGGCAGCTGAAAAGGTATTCAAGACCTGCTGCACCATTATTTTGAAAAAAACCTTTGAAATGATTGATCAGATCAATTCACAGCCGGTGTATACGGTGCATGATTTTCTGGAGGGGTACAAACTCAGCCCCCAGAAGATCCTTCTGCTTGGAGGACCGGCCCCCTATTTTGCAAAAAAAATTGAAGATCTTTACCAAATCGACACCTTTGCGGTTCCGGAATCCGCCGTTGCCAATGCCATCGGGGCAGCCCTGGCCAGGACCACCTGTGAGGTTTCCTTAAATGCCGACACAGAACAGGGTATTGTAACCGCCCATGAGGAAGATTTTGCAGAACCCATCTCAAAAACCTTTTCAGAAGATGACCTCATGGAAACCGCCTACAACCTGCTGCGGGAAAAAGCCATCAACTCGGGGGCAGACCCTGAAAACATGGATGAGGTGGAGGTGGTGGAATATCAGAAATTCAATATCGTGAGAAATTTTTCTCCCAGGGGAAAAATATTTCGCACCAAGATGCAACTCAAACCGGGCCTGATCAAAGGCTTTGAAAAGATGTTACACCAAAGAGGAAATCATGCTCAAAGCAATGCATAAAACAGGACTGGTATTTTTTCCCGCCTTTGACTGGGCCATCGATCCCACCCATCCGGAACGGGAAGAGCGGCTTTTGTATACCCAGGACCAGGTCACGGAAGAAGGCATATTTGATATTCCGGGAATTATAGAATACAAACCCGCCCTGGCAACCCCCAAAGATATCCAGCGGGCCCAGTTCTGTGTGCCGGATGAACAGACCATCACCACGGAGTCCCATCTCATCAGCGCCGGCGGGGCCAAGGTTATTGCCGATGCGGTCATGGGCAAAGAGGTACAGAACGGATTTGCCCTGGTACGGCCCCCCGGACACCACTCCATGCGGGTCTCACACGGGGGACGGGGATTCTGCCACATCAATATTGAAGCTATCATGGTGGAGTATATCCGGACACGATACAATGTCAAACGCATTGCCATTATTGACACCGACTGCCACCACGGGGACGGCACCGACAATATTTTCTGGCACGACCCGGATGTGCTGTTCATCTCCATGCACCAGGACGGCCGGACCATGTTTCCGGGAACCGGATTCCCCGGGGAGCTGGGGGGACCCAACGCCAAAGGCAGCAACCTGAACATCCCCCTGCCGCCCGGAACCTCCACCGAAGGGTATCTGTATGTGATAAACAATTGCGTGCTCCCTGTTCTGGATGAATTCAAACCGGATCTGGTGGTCAACTCCGCGGGTCAGGACAACCACTACACCGACCCGTTGACCAATATGAATTTCTGCGCCCAGGGATATGCCCAGCTCACCACCCTGTTAAAACCCGATATTGCGGTGCTGGAAGGGGGATATGCCATAGAAGGGGCCCTGCCCTATGTCAACCTGGGTATTATTCTGGCCATGGCCGGCATTGATTACACCGGGGTGGTGGAACCTGATTACAACCCGGACAAGCTCAAACAGTCTGTGAGCATTACCGACAAGATCAAGAAAACCGTTGACCAGATCAACAGCTTCTGGGCCCAGCGCCTTCAGCTGCGCGATGCTGCCGGCACCCCCGGCGAACTGCAGGTGCGGCACCGGGAAATCTATTATGACACAGACAATATCTTTGAGCGGCAGAAGGAGCGGGTCATAATCTGCAGAGACTGCGGCGGCAGCTTTGAAATTGATTCCAGAGCCATGCCGGGCCTTCACATTCTGGGGGTGCATATTCCCATCAATGCCTGTAAAACCTGTATTGAAAAGGGGTATGAATTTTTTGAATCCGCCCCTGCAAACACCTATGACCGTATTTATCTGATGGACCGGCCCAAAGATTCCTATCATACCAAATAGACTGGCCAGGCCATGAATCAAAGCGGCATTGGTATTCACCTTGAAACCAGATCCCGTGTGATTCAGCGCATGCGGGATTTTTTTGACCGGCACGGTTATCTGGAAGTGGAAACCCCCGTCAAAAGCCCTGCCATTATTCCGGAGGCCCACATTGATCCAATGACCGCAGACGGACAATTTCTCATGGCATCCCCGGAACTCTACATGAAACGGCTGCTGGCCAGGGGGTATCCAAAGATATTTCAGATCTGCAAATGTTTCCGGAAAAATGAAAGAGGAAACCTGCATCTGCCTGAGCTCACCCTGCTGGAATGGTATGGGGCCGGTGATACCTACCTGGATCTCATGGACCAGTGCCAGGCACTGGTGCGGCATATCGCCGAAGGTCTGGGGTGCGGTCCATCCATCTTTTACCAGGGCCTTACTCTGGATCTTGCCGCCCCTTTTGGCCGCATGACCGTACACCAGGCATTTGAACGGCATGCCCCCAAATCCTGTGACCAGGCCCTGGCAGATGGCAGCTTCCATGAGATCATGGGATTTGCGGTGGAACCCTGCCTGGGCAAAGAGCGGCCGGTTTTTCTCATGGATTATCCAGTCTGTCTGGCCAGCCTGGCAGCTCCCAGCTCTCGAAACCCGGACCTGGCAGAGCGGTGCGAGTTTTATATGGCCGGCATTGAACTGGCCAACGGATTCACGGAATTAACAGATATAAGGGTGCAGCGCAGGCGGTTTGATAGGGAAAACATTATCCGGGCAGGTCAGGGACAAGAGAAGCTGCCCCTGCCGGATATCTTTCTTTCAGAGCTTGATGCCATGCCCCCGGCTGCTGGGATTGCCCTGGGTGTTGACCGGCTTGTGATGCTTTTTGCCGATGCCGCCCGCATCGACCAGGTGGTGGCGTTCACCCCTGAGACATGCTGATTCTCCTGTTAAAAAAACAGCACGAGATATTTGCTTATATGAAAGCTGTTAGCTTTTAGCGTTTAGCTGTTAGCCTTCAGTACTCAGCTATGAACTTCCCGCAAAACAATTACAATTTTTTTTCTGCTGGTCACTACCGGCTAACAGCTAAGAGCTTTCATATTTTGTTGTGCCCTTTAGGGCATGGCCGTTCATATGAAAGCCGTCAGCCATCAGTACTCCGCTAAAAGCTAACAGCTAAACGCTAACAGCTTTCATTTTTTGTTGTGCCCCTCAGGGCATGGCCGTTACTGTGAAACCCGGGCCTGGGTGCGGCAGAACCAGTACATGATGCCGCAGCCGGCAAAAAACAGCACGATAGCCCACAGAAGCTGGCCATCGGCAGAAGGCAGGATATTGACATTGGTATGCACCGGGACATTTTCGACAATGGTGACAGCCCCATCCTGTTTCACATACTGCCGCTCCACAACAATCACCTGCTTAAAGGGCCACAATGCCCACAGGGATCCGGCCATCAGTCCCAGAAGAAATGCCATGGTGGGATCATAATACCGTATGAGAACATAATTCACCAGCCGTGCGAACAACAGGCCGCCGAACACAATCCCCAGTGTAAAACTTCCCAGAAATACCATGGTGTCCAGATGAAAAAATTTCACCGCTGAAATCGCGGAAAGCACATCAAAATATGCCCCCATGAGAATCAGCACCAGCGAGCCGCTGATACCGGGCAGCACCATGGCGGAAATGGATATCGCACCGCACAGACCGGCATACAGATATTCTTCCACCGTATACCTGCCCAAGGAGAGCAATGGATTGTTTTTTGCATCACCCAGGGGTTCATCCATCTTCTCTTGTTCATATTGGATCTGGTAATGATCAGATTTTTGTTTCACCTTGTCATAGGGATTGACCTGCATGTAAACCGCCATCGTCACAGCAGTCCCCAGGAATACAAAAAAAATCAGGTACATCCGCAGGGCCCTGAGCATCTTTACCGGAATCAAAATGGACACCAGGATCAATCCGAAAAAAAATGCATAGGTCACAGAAAAATGCTGCACCAGAAGATATGTCATCAAAGTGGAAAGCCCGAAAATGGCTGCTGCCGCCCCGATGATCAGCTTAAACAGAAATATGAAATCATTTTGTTCCAAAAATACCATAATGGCACGGGCACTGCCGTTTCGGCCCAGATATTTCATAAACCCTGCCCCCAGGCCCATGGCCTGGTACACAAGCGGCTTATTGATGCGGTTCAAAACAGCAAAAACCCGTTCATAGATATTGAAAATCAGCAGAAAGGTACCGCCGGAAACACCAGGAATGATATTGGCCGTCCCCAGGCAAAACCCCATGAGCAGCTCTTTTAAAAAAGAGGGAACACTTTTTTCTTTATACCGGAAAAGTGCTTTTTTTTTATTCATTCCACCCATGCTGTCCGATGAGCTTGACAAACCGGCATCCCCCCAGGCTCTCTTTTTTAATACCGGTATCGGTCTTTGTGAGTTTCACAAGATCCTGGGAAAAATGCCCCCCCACCGGCATGACCAGGCAACCGCCCAATGCCAGCTGCTCCACCAGGGGGGACGGAATCTGGTTACCGCCGGCCGTCACAATGATGGCATCAAACGGACCTTCTTCCTTCCACCCCTGGGTCCCGTCGGAATACCGGGTCACGATATTATGAAACCGAAGCCGGTCAAACAGTGTGCGGGCCTGCAAAAAAAGCGGGTGGTTGCGTTCAATGGTATACACCCTGTAAACAATTTTGGCCAGAATTGCGGCCTGATAGCCGGATCCGGTACCGATTTCAAGCACGCGTTCAGATCCTTTCAGATCCAGGCTCTGGGTCATCTCTGCTATGATATAGGGCTGGGATATGGTCTGGCCTTCACCAATGGGCAGGGGAAAATCACCATAGGCACTGTCCGCAAGGGCCTCACTGACAAACAAATGCCGGGGTACCTCATTCATTGCCTGAATCACCAAAGGATCGGTAACCCCCCGGGCAATGATCTGCCTGTCCACCATGTCATTGCGCCACCGGGCAAATTTTTTGGGCTCATCATTCATGAACCCCTTCATACCAGCAAGCATAGCTTGCGTCAAGCAGATAGAGCAACTCACCCAAGACAATCTTGTGTAAAAAAATCATGTGGCAGAAATTTTTATCATTCAAAGAATACCCCGGTCAGGTTTTTAGTGCGCTTATTCCTCAGTTCCTGTCAAAAAAAAACAAAAAAATGATGAGGGCACTTGGGTTGCGGGTTTCCCGCGTTAGATTTTATAGATGACCCGTTTATCTGTGATAATAATATCCACGGTATGTTTTCTTGAGTCCATCTGAATCTGGTCCACGATCTGCTCTTCAAAGGCAAGGGACACCTTTCTGCAGGTTTCGGGCAGGCGTGTGATAAGCTTGGTATAATAGTTGCTGCCAAACCCTATGCGGCCCCCTTTGTCATCAAAAGCCAGGCCGGGAATAAAGGCGATATCAATCTCATCCAGAGAAATTTTTTTACATTTTTCAGGGTCCGGTTCAAGCACATCACCGGCATTGGGCAGCAGGTCTTTGTCAAAATTGATGATTTTACACAGGTGAAACGCATTTTTTGCATCTGTGAACACCGGCAGTACGATTGTTTTTTCGATGTGAAGCGCTTTTCGTATAATCCTTTCCATGGGAATTTTTCCACTGGCGGATGTGTGCATGAAAGATATCTGGGATTCCATGAAGTTGGCAAATTCAAATACTTTGTTCTCAATCTGGTAGTATTTGACGTCCCGCTCCTGTTTTGTAAGTGCATCAAGCTTTTCAGCCACCTGAGACAGTATGCTGGTTTTCGTATTTTTCACCTCTTCCATAATCACTTTTCCTTATGGTTACAAAAAAATATACCAGAATATTATACACAAGTGCCTGATTGTCAACATGCAATAATCATTGACTGTTCATATGTCCCATGCTATTTGGGTACAATTGGAAAACAGATGTGACAGGCAGGATTATCAAAACAAAAACAGGCAGAACTAAGGAAGACCATGCTGGATGCGAAATATATTATAAACAACCTGGAAACCGTTCAAAAAGGAATGGAAAAACGCGGTGCTGCGGTTGATTTTTCAATACTTATGGAAAATGAGGAAAAAAGAAAAACCCTTCTGCTGCAAATTGAGGAATTGCGCCACCAGCGCAATGTCGTTTCCGATGATATTGCCAAGATGAAACGGTCCGGCAAAGATGCCCAGCCCAACATTGACAGGATGCGGTCTGTTTCAGAAACCATCAAAGCGCTGGACAAAGACCTAAGTGAGGTTGAAGCCGCCATCCACACGTTTTTGATCACCCTGCCCAATCTGCCCCATACAGATGTGCCAAAAGGAAAAGATGATTCCCAGAACCGTCTGGAAAAAACCCACGGCTCTCCCCGGGTTTTTGATTTTCCCGCCCAGGACCATGCTGATATAGGTGAAGCCTTAGGAATTCTGGATCTTGCCAGGGCCACCAAACTGGCCGGTGCCCGCTTTCCGTTGTATCTGGGATCAGGCGCCAGACTGGAGCGGGCCCTGATCAATTTCATGCTGGACATCCATACAAAAGAGCATGGATACAAAGAGACCCTGCCGCCTTTTATTGTCAACAGAGCCACCATGACCGGTACGGGCCAGCTGCCCAAATTTGAAGAGGACCTGTTCAAGCTCGAGGGTCTGGATTATTATTTAATTCCCACCTCAGAGGTACCGGTGACCAATATCTATGCCGGTGAAATTCTGGCAGAAGAGAACCTGCCGTACAAGTTCACCGCCTATACGCCCTGTTTCAGATCCGAGGCCGGTTCTTACGGCCGGGACACCAAAGGACTGATCCGGCAGCACCAGTTCAACAAGGTGGAAATGGTGAAAATCACCGCTCCTGAATCCTCTTTTGCTGAACTGGAATCCCTTCTGGCCAATGCAGAAACCATTCTCCAGCGCCTGGAGCTGCCCTATCAGGTGCTTACCCTGTGCACCGGAGATCTGGGGTTCTCCGCCACCAAAACCTATGATATTGAAGTCTGGATGCCGGGACAAAACAAATACAGGGAGATCTCTTCGTGCAGCAACTGCCTTGACTTCCAGGCACGGCGGGCCAATATCCGCTTTAAACGCAAAGATGCAAAAAAACCCGAATTCTGCCATACCCTGAATGGATCAGGCCTTGCCGTGGGAAGAACTTTTGCCGCAATCCTTGAAAACTATCAGCAGCCGGACGGTACAGTCAATATACCTGATGCCCTGGTACCATATATGGGAGGTCAAAAAACAATCACCCATGAAACCTGAACAGTTTCCGGAACATATCCGGCCCCATCTTGTTCCCCGGCCGAAAGGCGATCTGTATTATAAATGTCTGGGCTGCGGTGCCGGGTATCCAGTGAAAAAGCTGTTGTATGTCTGCCCGGCATGTGATGCCGTTCTGATGCTCCATAACCGGAACCAGGAAGACCTCCATAAAATTGAGGGGACAACCTGGCAGCAGATATTCGACTATCGCAGAATGCTTAAAATACCCGCCCTGAAGGGTATTTACCGGTACCATGAATTCATCGGCCCGGTGATTCCCCTGGAATCCATTATTTATCTGGGAGAAGGCCACACCCCTGTGGTGGAGGCATCCGGCTTTCTTACGGAAAAAGTCGGGCTGCGTTTCTATTTTAAAAACGACGGCCAGAATCCCAGTGCCTCGTTCAAGGACCGGGGCATGGCCTCAGCCCTTTCCAGCATCAAATTTCTCCTTGACCAGGGGCTTGTTTCAGATGTCATTGCGGTGTGTGCATCCACCGGTGACACCTCTGCAGCAGCTGCATTATATGCCTCTTACCTGAGGCCCCTGATCAAGTCGGCCGTACTTTTACCCCACAAAAAAGTCACGGTCCAGCAGCTTTCCCAGCCTTTGGGCAGCGGTGCCAAAGTATTTGAAATCCCGGGGGTTTTTGATGACTGCATGAAGATAGTGGAACATCTGTCCACCAGATATTCCGTGGTGCTGCTCAATTCCAAAAATGCCTGGCGTATTCTGGGACAGGAATCCTATTCCTATGAAATCGCCCAGGATTTTGACTGGGATATGGCCCGCAAAGTCGTGGTGGTTCCCATCGGCAATGCCGGTAATATTTCTGCCATCATGAACGGTTTCCTTAAATTTTTTAAGGCCGGCATCATCAACCAGCTGCCCAAAATCATCGGTGTGCAGTCAGAACATGCAGACCCGGTGTATCAATACTATCTGGAGCCGGATGAATCAAAACGGGTATTTACCCCTGTGGATACAAAACCCAGCGTGGCCCAGGCTGCCATGATAGGCAATCCCGTATCCATGCCCCGGGTGGTTGCCATTGCCAAAGAGTACAACCAGGAATCCGGGCATGACAATGTCTTTTTTGTCCAGGTAACAGAGCAGGCCATCATGGACTGGCAGCTCACCGCCAACCAGAATGGGCATATTGCCTGTACCCAGGGCGGGGAATGCCTGGCCGGGCTTGTAAAGTCCCGGGCCATGGGTCTTGTGTCTTCAGATGAAACCGCTGTGTTGAACGCAACCGCCCATGCCATTAAATTTTCCGAGTTCCAGGACCTGTATTTCAAAAACAAGATCCCTGACGCCTATCATATCGTACCTGACCCGGACCGCATGAACCTGCCGGAACTGATTACACCCGATAACCCGGATCTTGTACCTTCCCAGGAAAAACGGCTGGGTAAATCTGAATTTGCCCAGTTTATTGCGGAAATATCCGGGAAAATAGCACATAAAATGCACCTAACATCTGCTGACTGATGGACTTTCATGGCTTTAAAAATGCAATAATTGCCGTCTGCCTGCCTGCATTTATTATATGGTATCCGGGCAGCCTATCTGCAAGCGGGGTAAAAACCTCCCTGAAAAATTATTCCATAATCAATCATGAAAACCAGGCTCTCCTGTGTGAACCCTACACAGTCAAAAAAGACGACTGGCTCTATAAAATTTTCCGACAGAAAGGTGAAATTTCTGAACAGGATTTCCCCTTGTTTATTTCTATTTTCAAAGAAATCAATCCCGGGATCAGCAATGTTGATACCATATCACCTGGAATCCAGATTCTCATCCCTTTAAAAATGGTAAAAAAGCAGGCGTATACGTCTGATGATACCGGCATGGTGGCAGTGCCGGTGGTGGAATTTTCCCATCTGCCGGCCTCTTTTGATGTGACACCATATGTCAGGGAACATATTATCCAGCCCGGGGACACGGTTTCGGATCTTCTGGACAAAGCATTTTTACAAAAAGGCGGCGGTGTCATCCGGGAAGGCCGTATGCTTTTTTACCGCCTGAACCCCAACATCAAAAATATCCATATGGTGCACAAGGGTACACGCGTTATGCTTCCTGAACCGGCCATTCTGTCCCAGCCCTGGCTTTCTTCGTATCTTACCCATGGCAATTTACCGATGCATGATAATCGGGAAAAAAAAGGGGGGCTGCCCCGTGATGCTGCTGCAGTCCGTGAGTCTGAAAACGCTCTTCCGGATGTTTCCCCTTATCAGATCCTGCAGCTGAAACGATATGCAGCCCTGATAAAAGGCACCCTGTTCCACCAGGGAAAAATGTATTTCCCGGCAAAAAATGATGATACCATTGTTCAGCTTGATCTTTCCCGGACACCGCTGATCGAAACCAGTGACACCGGTGAAAAGACCCTGCTCATCCCCGAAAACAAAACAGGTTATGGTCTGGACAAAAAAATGATTCAGACCATCAAATCCCATTGGAAACAGGTAAAAACAGAACAAATCCAGGCAGCCATCCAAAAGGCCCGCCAGCATCCCCAAGAAACGGTTCCTTTGGATGTAATCAAAAGCAATATTTTGCAGATACTTGCTGGGACACCATTTGACTACACTCCTGAAGAAAAGATACGGTTTTTAGTGAACGATATCTCCATGTCAGGTGTATTCGGGCGGATCAAACGGCCTGACCGTTCTGACCTGCTGATCAATTTCGCCAATATTTACGGTACAGGAATAACCCGTATCCAAAACATGGGATTTGATATTCTGTCTTTTTCGCCAAATCAGTCCTGGAAGGAACAGGTCCGGCTGATCCTGTCCGCCCTGGGCTATGCCATCTGGGAAAATCCCTCCTTCAGCCAGCAGAAAATAGTGGAAACCCTGGAAGGCCTGTATGCCGAACTGCTGCCGGACCGTGTTTTTATTTCGTTGTACCCTTTGACCCCCGGTGCCAGCTTGTTTTTAAAAACAGAACAGATCCGGTACATTCACCTGAAATAACTGACATTCACAATTGTAAGCAAACAGAGGATGCATTATGAAACACCATCTGATTTGGTTAAGTTTACTTGGCTTTTTGGTTTGTGCCTGTACCAGTACCACCGGTAAGTCACAAAAAGAATCCGGGCTCGCTGAGGCGGTGAAAATTCAAGGAGAGGCCCTTTTGATTCAGGGGGATTATACGGCTGCCCTGTCCAAGCTGCTGGAAGCACGCAAGATGACCCCCCAAGACCCCTATCTGCTCAACAGCCTGGGGCTGGCTTATATGGGAAAAAAAAGAGACGACCTGGCGATATCCTGCTTTAAAAAAGCGCTGGATCTGAAACCTGATTACACCGAAGCCCTCAACAATCTCGGCGCCGCATTTCTGCGTCAGAAAAAATGGAATCAGGCTATCTTAGCCTTTGAGAAGGTATTGGAAGATCTTTTGTATCCAACGCCCCAGTATCCCCTTTCCAACCTGGGATGGGCTTTTCTGGGAAAACAGGATTACAGCCAGGCGGAATCCTTTTTTTCCCAGGCCCTGGATGTAATGCCCGGATTTGTTACAGCCTCCCATGGACTTGCCCAGGTGTATCTGCAGTCCCGCCAGGCGGATAAAGCTGTCAGGTTTCTCTCAAACGCCCTTGCCAGGCTTCCAAATAGTGCCCTTCTCCACGCAGACCTGGCCCGGGCCTATGAAGCCAGGGGCCAGAGCGCAAAGGCAAAAAAATCCTGGCAAAAGGTGCGCCAGTATGCACATAAAGATTCAGAACTGGCCCGGACTGCCGGAAAAAGGCTGTCTGAGCCGGATTAATTTTCAGTCTTTGTGAAATTGCGTTTTTGTTCCAGCTGGACAATGGAAGGGGTCAGGAAAATGAGCAACTCATTTCTGTTGTCCTGTTGCTGGGTGGTGCCGAAAAGCATGTTCCCGATAATCGGAATTCCTGTCAGAAAGGGCAGGCCGTCCACATCCCGGTTTCTTGATGTTTTGACAATGCCGCCTATGACCACGGTGTCTTTGTCGTTCACCAGCAGTTCGGTTTCTGTTTCATTTGTGGCAAGGGTGGGGACACCGGTGGAACTGACACCGGCAATATCATTTTTGGTCAAAAAGACCTGCATGGATATCCGCTTGTCCGGGGTCACATGGGGGGTAACCTCCAGAAGCAGATCGACATTTTTAAATTTTACAGAGGACCCGCCAGAATCATCACGTTCCAGGTATGCGACCTCAAGCCCCTGCTTTATTTTGGCTTTTTTGTTATCCAGGGTCAGTATGCGCGGAGAGGAAACAACCCTGACATCACCCTGGGCTTCTGATGCAGCCAGTTTGGCATTCAAGGCCATACTGGAGGAGCCGAACAGTCTGAAAAAAGAAAAATCTCCACTTATCCCGGTACCTGACGGGTTATTCACCGACACGTTTGTATCGTTGATAAATCCGGAAGTGACAGCAGTATCATTGGAAAGGTTCCATCCCACCCCGATGGTCCTGGAAAAATCCTTTGTCACCTCCACCACCTTGGCTTCGATCATGATCTGGGGGGTTACCGTATCCAGGCGGAAAATCATTTCCTGGATCTGGTCAACCTTTTCTCTGGTATCGGTGACAATGATCATATTTGTGCGCTGGTCCACGGAAATATTGCCCCTGTCCGGAGTCAGAAGTGAAGAGACATGGGGCTGGATATTTGCCTGTGCATCGGAATAGTTGATGGGAATATACTGGGTGACCAGCGGTTCCAAACTTTTTCTCTGCTCCAGGGCTTTTTTTCTGGCGGAAATGGCATCCTGGAGGTCCTGTTCTTCCTGTTTCAATGTCTGAGCTGTGGCAATGCGCACCACATCGCCCTCCATCTTTTTGCCCAGACCGTTCATCTTGAGAACCAGGTCCAGAACCTGGTCCCAGGGGATAGGCTTTTCCAGGGTCAAGGTCACCTTTCCCTGAACATCCTTATCCACTGCAAAGTTCAACCCACTGACACTTCTGAGTATCCGGAAGACATTTTTAATGTCTGTATCATAAAAATCCAGCTTGATCTTTTCTCCGGTATAAACTGGTTGTTCACCAATGACCGCTTTATACTGATCTGCAACAGAATAGGCGGCCGGTGCTGTAATTATGGGTTTCATGGACAATACTGGGCCAGTCTCAGCTGACAGCCGCTCTTGAATATTCTGATCCAGCGTTACATTTTTTACAGCTTTTTCAAACCGGGGCGGTGCAATACTGGCAGGTTCAAAATGCAGAGAAATCCGGTTCTGGTTCTGGACAACCCGGAACGGCACTTTTTCCCTGATCATTATTTCAATATCCGTGCTGTTTTCCCTACCGGGCTTGGGCAGAATTTTTTCAACAGCAGCATTAAAATATTTTGTCAGCAGCGGCCGCTGGTGGTGGTCAGGTATCCGGGTATTGTACAGATGCAGGTCCAGTCTGTTTTCATTTTGCCAGATCGTTTCATACTCTACCGGATGGCTGGTTTCCACCTGGATATCCGCATGGCCGGACGCAGCTGTATTGAATGTGATGTTGGTCATGACGGCAGGTGTCCGGGAAACAGACAGTTTTGGTTGTATATTGTCATTCACATCAGATATTTCTGCGGATGGTTGTTGTCTTTGCGAAACAGTTGTTTTTTCTACAGGTTCAAGGGTCTTTTTTGCCATAGGCCGGTCTGTGAAAAGGGTCACCTGTAACTGGTTTTCCTGATCTGTAACCGCATAGAAAATGTCCTGATTCAGCAGAATTTCAACCTTGGTTGTTGTCTGTTTCTGGTCGGCATAAACCACCCTGATCGATTCTACTGTATCAGACACAACCGAGGGGGATGTGAAATCCGGGGCAATCTTGGTATCCGGCAGATAGATGGCCACACCAAAAGGGAAATCCTGTTTAATGGCGGTATACACCAGTTTGTCCCTGCCGGTGATACGAATGCCGATCTGATCATCCAAAGATTGAAACGCAACAGCAAGGATCTGGTTGCCAGGAGCCTGGACCGGCATGATCTGCGAATCTTCCTGTGTTTTGGCATCCACTGGCGCAGGATTTTCAGTTTTCAGGGAATTACATCCGGCCACAATTGCTACAGCCAGTATCAGCGCAATGGCCAGAGCCCGATAATTAATCTTGTAAAACTGAAAAAAATCCATATTATTCCCCACTGTCATTTTTTTTCATTTTAATTTCCTGGAGGCGTTCCGTGTGATTGCCTTTGTAGTCTGTTACAATTTCTTTTACTAAAATAGTGTCAAAGGTTATATCAACAACCTGGCCTTCGTTTTTTCCCATATAGGTGCCGATACCCACTTCATATCCTTTTCCGGTTGCCTCCTCAACCATGGCAATCTTGCGGTCACCCATGATCACCACGGCAACCAGTTTGATCTGGCTGAGTTCCATTTTTTCCAAGGGAGTTAAAATCCGCTGCGGTTTCGCAGGCTTTTTTATTTCCGGGACAGGTGTTTCTTTTTTCTCCTGAATCAGCGGCGCAAATGGGTCTATCATGCTCTTGGGCACGTATATATCACTGTCATCAGGCTTTAACACACCGGCCATCATATTGCTGGTATCCAGTTGTACCGACACTTCGGGCAACTGTGCCAATACTTTTTTGTCGTCACTGTGCACTTTTTTTTCAGCTTTACCGGACAGGTTTGCAAAGCCTTCAGGATCGGTTTCAGAGGCAGATCCATTATTTACAGGCAAAGGAGTCTTTTGGGATTCCATATTTTCAGGTGCTGTTGATTTTGGGGCAGCCTGTTGGGGTATGGCCCGTGAAACAACAGGGGAAGATGGTTTTTCCGATTCTTTCACCGGTGGTTTTTCACACCCTGCCGACAGCAACCCCAGCACCATGCATACAAGTAGAATCCATCTGTTTTCCTGATTTTTCATAATATATTAAATCAGCCTCTCTTGCCTTTTTTCTTTTTTTTGTCTGATTTTGGTTCCTCTCCGGCATCCTCCACAAACATGTATGTCACAGCGTTGCAGCCCATATCGATAATGCCCTGCGCGGTTTTGTTTCTTCTCATGGAGATATCTTTTATGTTGACAATCCGGTTCAAGCGGGACACCTGATAAAAGAAATCCGCAATCTGCAAAAAATTTCCCTCAACCTTCAGGGATAAGGGAATTTCTTTATAGAACTCCTTGTTGACGGCTGGATTGGGTTGAAAAAGCATAAAAGTGAGTCCAGCATTGCTACCTGCCACGGATATTTCCCTTAAAAGAGACGGCAGCTCTTTTTTATCCGGCAAAGCCCTTGTGGCAAGGTAAAACTCGTGTTCCACCGCCTGCATTTTGGTTTCCCACTCGTTGAGATCACTGGCCTGCCGCTTGACCATTTGCAATTTTTTGGATTGGGTTTCAAATGTTTTTGTAACCTGCTGCAGTTTTTTATGTTCCGGCATAAAAATGAAATAATAATAACCGCCCCCGATCAGGGCAAAGACAACAAAACAGATGAGCAGCCGCTGGAGCCGGCTCAGTTTTCCCACCCGCTCAAAAATTGCTGACATCTTTTTTGAGAATTTGTCTTTTCCGGTTATTTTCTTTTCTTCTGCCATTATTTACCCTTTGCAGTGGTGTCCGGTGCTGCTGTTTTCTTCAGACATTTCAATTCAAAGGCCTTCAAGCTGGTACCTTCATCAAACTTTTTTATTCTGGCCTGTTTCAGATCTATTTCCTGAAAAAGTGCTGATCCTTCAAGGCGGTTCATGAAATTTGCGATGGTGGGATTATCAAAGGCAATACCGGTAATTGTCACTGATGTTTCATCAGCCTCAATGGTTTCAATCCACATCTGTTCCGGTACCAGGCGGGCCTGAAGGTCTTCTAAAAGTACCAGCTGCTCATCTCTTTTTTGCTTCAAAGATGCAACTATCTGTAATTTATCTTCAAGGATTTTGAGCCGTTTTTGAATTTCTGTAACCCTGTCGGCCCTTTCCTTGTATATGGCGATCTGGGCATTGACACGCTCAGTTTCAAGGCGTTTTTCTGCAATGGTATTTTTTATGCCCAGAGTATACCAGGTCAGCCCCACCACAAGCAACAGTATGGACAAAAGAAATATGGACACCTGTTGACGGATGTTTTCCCTTTTTCTGGCCAGCCTGAACGGCAGTAAATTTATGCGTATCATTTGTCATCCACCCGCCGCAGGGCGAGCCCCAATGCAATGGGTGCCTGGGGTCCGACCCGGGATGTAAATGCGGCGGAAAATTTTTTTTCATCCAGATGCAGTCCGTCAAAAGGCGAAATCGTGCCCACCTCTGCCGACAGTTCCGAGCCAAGGGTATGAGCAAATCCAGGGATGTAGGCGCCACCGCCGCTCAAAACAACTTTGGTAACCCGGGTATCATTGGTATTTGACTGAAATGTATTCACCACCTCACAAATTTCTGAACACCAGATATTTGCAATATCATCTAAAATCAGTGCCACAGCTTCTGGGTCCGGTACATTTTCCACCAGGCCCTGCAATATTTTTTCAGCCTCCGGAAGATCTGTTTCAAACCGGCTGCATATCTGTTCGATAATCTGGTGGGTGCCGGAATCGTTATCCCGCATCATCACGGAGGTGCCACCCTTGAGAATATTGAGTGATGTTTTTGAGGCCCCGATATCCAGCAACAGGGTAACATCCTTTGGATCCTGTCCGGGAACTGTTTCATAAATATTTTGCAAAGCAAAGGTATCCACATCAATAATTTTGGCATTCAGGCCTGCACTGGCGGTCAAATCCATGTATTCCGCCACAAGATCCTTTTTGACAGCCACCAGCAGCACATTCATCTGATCAGGAGAAAACTGGCTTTCTCCAAGGATCTGATAGTCAATATTGACATCCCCGATGTCATAGGGAATATATTGCTCTGCTTCTGCCACAATGCTTTCCTGGATGTCTTTTTCCGGCATTTTCGCAGTATTGATGGTCTTTATGACCACAGAATGGCCGCCTGTTGAAATGGCCACATCTTTTTTGCGAATTTTCTGGGACCGGAGCAGGTCACGGATGGTTTTGGCCACCGCTTCCATGTCCATGATCCGTCCCTCCACAATGGCGCCGGGTGCCAGGGATTTCATGCCGAATTTTTTCAGAATTTTTTTATTTCTGGATATCTGAAGCTCAGCTACCTTGATGGAAGAAGACCCTATATCTAGACCCACGAGATGATCTTTTTTACTAAATACCATAGGCATTCATCCTTACATCTTCAGATTCATTACTGGGTGTAATGTTACGGCAGCCGGGTTCACATTTTTATATTGATAACCTGCACCAATATTACTATAATCTGATACGATCTACTTGGAAAGTCAAGTATTATCATGTATTTTATATGTGAATAAACAAAAAACATTGGTTTGTCAAACCTAAAAACAATATTTATGTGAAATTTATTACCCAAAATAAGGAAAATTGTGAAAAAAACCTTTCAAAGCCAATCTTATGCCCAGGGGAACAGACCCTTTATTCTGGTCAAGGCATTTACTTTCTCCAGCCTGACCGTCATGCTGGTTGCCACCATCGCCATTGCCGCCCTGAACGCCCACTGGGTCCGAAACCTCCTTTTGGAAAAAAGTAAAGAGTACAATTCTTTGCTTGTGGAAAATCTGAACCACCAGATCTTTTTAAGATTCGCCGCTCCGGTCGCCTTTAAATACGGGGAGATTAAGCTACGGGAACCCGAACAGCACCGGCTTTTAGATGCGGTAATCACCTCCACGCTGCACAGTTTCCATGTGGAAATGGTCAATATCTACGGCACCGACAACATCATCGGGTACAGCTTTGATAACAGCCGGGTCGGCGAAGAAAATGCCGGCGGGGTTCTGTATGAAAAAGCCATGCAAAAACAGACCACATCAAAATTAATCCAGAAAGGCAGCTTTCTTGAGTTGTTTTTCTGGTTTCCCCAGGAAACCAAAATCGTTACCTTTGCCCCCCTGGTACAGGAAATGCAACTTTCCCGGTCTGAAGAAAAATCAGTTATAGGTGTCATAGAAATTGTCCGGGATATCTCCCATGATTACCAGCAGGTGTTCAAACTCCAGGGGCTTATTGTAGCTTCCTGTGCCGCCGTGATGGCGATTTTGTTTCTGGTTTTGCGGTTCGTTGTAAAACACGGGGAAAGAATCATCGAAAAACGGGCGGAAGAACGGCTCCGCCTGGAAGAAAAGCTGCGTCAGGCCGAACATTTGTCTGCCATTGGAGAGATGACTGCAGGGGTTTCCCATGAAATCAGAAATCCTTTGGGTATCATCAAAAGCTCTGCCCAGTTGATGAAAAAGAAAATGGCCAAACTGAATGCCGACTCCAATATACCGGATATCATAATAGAAGAATCCCAGAGACTGAATAATATTATCACCGATTTTCTGGATTTTGCCAAACCCAAACATCCGAATCTGCGCCCATGCAGCATTACCAATGTGATTGAAAAAAATCTGTCATTTCTTGAATCCCAGATCCAGGAACAAAAAATTGCCATAAAAAAAGCATATCACCAAAATTTGCCGGATATGCAGGCAGACCCGGACATGCTGTACCAGGCATTTCTGAATATACTGCTCAACAGTTTTCAGGCTGTGGGTGAAAATGGCACAGTCACCATTACCACCTGGTTTGACATACAGCATGTGTATATTTCCTTTGCAGACAATGGGAGCGGCATTGATGAAAATGTGCAAAAAAAATTGTGGACACCATTTTTTACCACCAAAGATACCGGTACAGGACTTGGGCTGGGCATTGTAAAAAACATCATAGAAGCCCATCACGGCAGCATCAGCATATCCAATGCACAACCATCCGGAGCTGTTGTTGACATTGTCCTGCCGATTTAGGATATATACACCATGGAAACCATATTAATTGTTGATGATGAAAAACACTACCGGGTTGTTTTAAGTGAAGTGCTCCAAGAGGAGGGATATGCCTCTTTCACTGCCGCCAGCGGCATGGAGGCCCTGGATCTGTTGAAATCCCAGGTCATTGATCTGGTTCTGACAGATGTCAAAATGCCGGGAATGACCGGTATTGATCTTTTGGAAAAAATCAAGGAGATCACACCTGATCTGCCGGTCATTATCATGACGGCTTTCGGCAGTGTGGAAAAAGCAGTGGAGGCAATGCACAAAGGTGCATATACCTTTATTTTAAAACCCTTTGAAAATGAAACCCTGATCGCCCATATCGCCAAATCCATATCCATGTATAGGATTGTCCAGGAAAACGCACGGCTCAGGGATGCCCTCCAGACCCGGTATCATTTCGGCAATATCATCGGCAAAAGCAAGCCCATGCAGAAACTCTACGAAATCATCCAAAAAGTGGCCCCCACCAATGCGTCTGTCCTCATAGAAGGGGAAAGCGGCACCGGCAAGGAACTGGTGGCCAGGTCCATTCATTACAACAGCCCCCGAAAGGACAATCCCCTGGTGGCGGTCAATTGTGCCGCCTTTGCAGAATCTTTGCTGGAAAGTGAACTGTTCGGCCATGAAAAAGGGGCATTCACCGGTGCGGCTGCCATGAAAAAAGGCAGGTTTGAACTGGCGGACAAAGGGACGTTGTTTCTGGATGAAATCGGGGAACTGCCCATGCCCCTGCAGGTGAAACTGCTGCGGGTTCTGCAGGAAAAAACCATTGAACGGGTGGGGGGTACCACGCCCATTCCTGTTGACTTTCGCCTTATTGCAGCCACCAATAAAGTCCTTGAAAATGAGATAGCCAAAAAAAACTTCAGAGAAGATCTGTATTACCGTCTGAATGTTGTAAAGGCGGTGATTCCTCCTTTGCGGGAGCGCCAGGAAGACATCCCCATGCTGATAAACCATTTTATCGAAAAGTTTACCCAAGAATCAGGGACTGTCAGCCAGGTCAAAGGCATCAGCAGGGAAGCTTCACAGATCCTGTGCGACCATACCTGGTACGGCAATGTCAGAGAACTGGAAAACGTTATTGAGCGGTCCGTTATTCTTGCCTCCAACGGGCTCATAACTCCTGCTGACCTGCCCCCCCAGATCCGGAAAACACCGGGCAGCACCCTTGATCTGGAAGGAATCCCGGAAGGGGTGGGCCTGGCTGAAACCCTTGCAGCTGTTGAAAAACGCATGATCCAGCGGGCCATGCATATATCCGGGAATGTGCAGACAAAAGCAGCACAGATCCTGGGTATAGGCAAAAGCGGTCTGAATCAGAAATTAAAAAAATACAACCTGGACAAGGAACTGCATGCCGGAGAATAACACGGGTATCGATCTTTGAATTCAGATATTTTTTTGGTTCACCATCATGTATTTGACAAAAATCACATTATTTCAATATGTTATGCTGATTTTTGTCTGTGTGGATATAAAAAAGGTTTAAAATCCTGAACTTTTTTGAGATGATTTGAGCTGATAAGATAAAAAGAGTGGCCCGGTCCGGCCGCAAAAAACATTTTATATCATCTAAAAATGCTTATTATCAATTGGTTATGAAAAATTATGAAAAAATCGGCAAAAAAGATAATTTTCTGGCAAACCAATTGCATATTTATATTCCAGAAGTTAACCACAGGTTAATTTTTTTCATCTTTTTTTCCTTTTCTAAAAAAGGCTGCCCTGATGGCAGCCTTTTTTAGTTGGTGAACACATCAGGACCACAATACTATTTTTCTTTTTTCACCATAGCCTGAGCCAGATCTGCGTACATGGACTGCTGGTTTTTTGTAACCAGCTTTTCATACATCTGCTGGCTTGCATCTGTCTGCTGCACAGATGCATATATCCGGGCCAGAATAAACCGGGATTCATCTTTGAGCAGATCCGACTTTCCTTTTTCAATCTGTTCAAAATAGGTTTTGGCCTTGTCCAGATCATTTTTTGCCAGCCACACATGCCCCAGAGAAGATAGCAGAAAATTGCGCAAGGCAGCCTGGTTTCCAAAATTGTTCAACGCATCTTCATACAGCGTGCCGGCCCTGTCATATTCTTGTGCATCCATGCATATGCCGGCATATATAATTTGTGCCATTCTGCCGGCATCAGTATTGGCATACCTGTTCAACACGGTTTCAAAACTTTCTTTTACTTCCAGAAAGGCTTTTTGGGGGTCCTCGGCCACGCGGTTATAACGGCCGGCAGCTTCGGCAACCAGATTGGATGCCTGTGTTTCAGAACGCTGGAAGCTGATCATGATACCGCTGAATACCACTGCCACCACCACCACTGCTCCCAATATCAGCAGCAATTGTTTTTTGTATATCCCGGCATAGGCCAGGGCCTTAAAAAGATTTTTCTGTAAAGGATCCAGTTGTTCCAGTTCTTTTCTGCGCTCATTTGAGATGCCTCTATTGGCCATTGGTTCTCCTGTATTTTAAAAAATTAGTATCTGCATTACCAGACAAGGGTCTTGTATATCCATCCTTTTTCACCATCTGCATGCGCAATGCGTATCCAGTTTTCCTGGCGCTTAATGACCTTGAAGGGAACCCCTCTTTCAACGGTAAACAGAATCCTGCTGTCAGTTGTGGGCTGGGACCTTACATTGCACTTGGACTTACTGGTAATAACCCCTTCCATATCTGATAGCAGAGAGGAATGAATCCAGGCCATGTCGCCTTCAAAATCCTGTATCTTTACCCATTTGCCCTTTTTTTCCTTCACAAGAAACGGATGGTATTTCTCCACCTGCCAGAGCACCTCATAGTTGGTGCCGGGCCCTGACCGCATATTGGCAATACTGGATTTGACTGCCACCCGGTCTGCAGCACCGGCGATGCCCGCCGTCAGATAAAAAACCGCAAGAGCCGCCAAAATTATGCTGGACCTGATTACGGATCGCTTTGCTTTCATATACATCCTCCATTTTCCATCATCCGCGTAATATTATTCCTGTCTGGTATACCAGAAAAGACAGGGTCCATGCAACCGCGGTCGTGTAAATTATGTTAAAACAGGCCCATTTAAACGATGCTTCCCTGTAAATTACAGCCACCGTGGCAAAGCACGGAACGTACAACAGAACAAACACCATCATGGACAACGCCGATAAAGGTGTCATTCCCGATTGCTTCAATGCCCGGGTCAGGGCCTGGCCTTCATTGTGACCCACCCCGTAGAGCACCCCCATGGTGCTCACCACCACCTCTTTGGCCACAAACCCGGTGACAAGGGCGACACTGGCCTGCCATCCAATGCCGATGGGTGCAAACACCGGTTCCAGCATATGGCCTATCCTGCCGATATAGGATTTGGCTACCCGTTCCTGCTCTTTTTGGGTTTGAATTTTTCGTAATTCAGCTGCAAGCTTTTGCTGCAAAAAGGGTTCCTGATTCGGGTCCGCCTTTTCCATTTCATGGCTGAAACGGGTTTTGACATCCTGCTGCAGTGCCTGGTAATCTTCTGCATATTCAATATCTTTGGGGAAACTGGATAACGCCCATATCACGATGGATCCCACCAGAATCACCCCCCCCATTTTGCGCAGAAACATTTTGCTTCTGTCCCACATATGGATAAGCAGGCTTTTGAGCATGGGCATGCGGTAAGGGGGCAGTTCCATTACAAACGGGGCATCTTCTCCTTTAAAAAAAAGGGCACGCAATATCCGTCCGGAAACAATGGCAATGACAATCCCTGCAGCATAGAGGCCAAAAATGACTGTGCCGGCCCTGTGGGCGAAAAAACTGCCGGCCAGTACAATATACACCGGCAGCCGGGCGGAACAGGACATGAAAGGGGTCATCAAGATAGTAAGAATCCGGTCCTTCTGATGTTCCAGGGTTCTTGCAGCCATGATGGCAGGCACATTGCACCCGAACCCCATGAGCATGGGAATAAAGGATTTGCCATGGAGCCCTGCCGTATGCATGACCCGGTCCATCAGAAAAGCTGCCCTGGCCATGTAGCCGGTATCTTCAAACAGGGCGATGCAGAAAAACAGAATCAGGATATTGGGAAGAAATACAATCACCGACCCGATGCCTGCTACAATGCCGTCCAAAAGCATTGATTTAAAAAGGGATGCCGGCAGTAGATGGTCCAGCCATGTGCTCAAAAGTCCCACTCCCGACTCAATCCAGGCCATGGGATAGGCACCCAGGGTAAAAGTGGTCTGGAACATGGCCCAGATGAAAAAAATGAAGACCGGTATGCCCAGAAACCGGTCTGTTAAAACCAGGTCGATGTTCCGGGATATGTCGGTGCGCTTTTTGGCTGTATTGGTGACGGTTTCCCTGATTATACCGGCTATCACCCCGTATCGGTCTTCAGTGAGCACAATCTCAAAATCATCCTGGAAAAGATCAAACACCCGTTTGCGGCAGTTTTTTGCCGCATCAAGGATCTTTTGCCCATCTTGGGGCAGGCGGTCCAGGATCTTTTGTTTTTCAATGGCGTCATCTTCAAGCAGTTTGATGGCATGCCACCGGGCCAGGGTATCTTCCTCCATTCCCCATGCCTTGGAAATCAGGGTTTCCACCTGGCTGATGCATGCCTCGGTCTCATTGCCATACCGGACAACCCGGGATTTTTTCCCTTTTTCAAAGGCCAGGCTTTCTGCAATTGCTGCTTCAATCAGCTGCTCTGTGCCCTTGTTTTTATTTCCCACCGTGAACACCACCGGCAGGTCCAGCAGGGCGGATAATTTTTTCTCATTGATGCGGATTCCCCTGGCCTGGGCCATATCTGCCATGTTCAGTACAAAGAGTACCGGACACCCAAGCTCCATGATCTGCAGTGCCAAAAAAAGGCTTCTTTCCAGATTGGAGGCATCAATGATGCTGATCACGATATCCGGATTTCCCTGGAGGATAAAATCCCGGGTGGTTATTTCTTCAATGGAAAACGGGGTCAGGCTGTATGTGCCGGGAAGATCCACCACCCGCAGGGAATATTGCCCGTACTTGAGAAAACCCTCTTTTTTTTCAATGGTCACCCCGGGCCAGTTACCCACCTTCTGGCGGGCGCCTGTCAGGTTGTTGAAAATGGTTGTTTTGCCGCAATTGGGATTTCCCGCCAGGGCAATCGTCAGTTCCTGTTTCATGTTCGGCTGTCCCGGGTTGTTACGTTTTCAACCAGGATATGGGCTGCTTCCTCCACCCGCAAAGAGATATGATAGCCCTTGACCACCAGTTCGATGGGGTCCTTGAGGGGGGCATATTTTTCCACATAGACCTGGGTTCCCCGGTTAATTCCCATCTCCAGCAGGCGCCGGCGCAGGGTAGTTTCACCGGAAACCCGCACAATGGTGCCCTCCTGTCCGGCTTTCATGTCACACAACAATACCCTGACGGTTTCCGGCCCAAAAGAGATATCTGCCGTCCCATCCTTATGTGGGTCCGGTGAGGTGCCAACAGGTTCCACCCAAATTTTCTGGGCCATACCGCTGCCGATGACCAGGCGGGTATCACGTGCTGCAATCACCACCTGTCCGCCGAATCCATTGGATACCACTTCAATTTCATCCCCGGTTTTCAGTCCCATGGAAGAGATGCGCAGCTGCATTTTTTTGCCGGCCTCCAGCTGCTTCACCTTGAGCCGCTCCCCCTGTCTGGCTTTGTGCAACGGGACCATTTTTTGTCTTTGGGCCATGCAGGCGGCACACAGGCCGTAAATCTCCATGCGGTGCTGGAGCATATGAAACCCATAGGCCTGGGCAATTTTGTTTTGCTGTTTTTCCAGAACCTCATCTTTGAATTCCAGAATGGTGCCGCATTTGGTGCAGATCATATGGTCATGGTGAACACCTATATGCCGGTGTTCATACAGGGTTTCTTCCTGATCAAATTCCACTTTGGTGGCAAACCCGAACCGGCACAGATGTTCCATGGAAGAAACCACAAAATCACCATCCAGAAGTTTTCCCTCTTTTTCCAACTGCCGCAGTATGTCTGCCTTTGTCACATGGTGATCCAGCTGTAAAAAAGCTTCAAGCACCTGAAACCGTTCATCAAAACGGTCGAGCCCCTGTTCCTGAAACAACCGGATGAACTGTTTTTTTTCCTGGTCATGGGTATTGATCATGGTATTTTATCCTGTAAAAATAACACACTAAGATATGATAGCTGCCCCTGTCTGTCAAGGCGGGATTCGCTCTGAATATTTGCTATAGTGGCGTGCGCTTCTATGGAAAGCCCCTGGTGGTGTCCTGTGAACGGACCGTCAGATCCTTAAGGGGGCCTGGTAAAATAAGCCGGGATGGTTTTCAACCAGAGAGCGGGTTGCCGCACTTCATTGTTCTTATGCAAACAGGCCCCCGCAGATCTCGGGCCGGGCACAGGACACCACCAGGGGCGGGGCTTGGCACAGAGTGCTGCACACAGCGATCGAAAACCTGGCATGCTTATGGCAAATATCCAGATGCGCTGTCCGATATTGACACAGATTCCCAAAACCTTTATATACAAAAATCCTCCAAACCGGAAAGGAACCGTATGTACCCATGGATGCCCCTGCCTTTGCCCGATATCTGAATACCCCTTTACCCATTGGCAACAAAATCATTTCCGGCCGGATGGTGCTGGCGCCCATGGCCGGCCTGGGCCATATTGCCTTTCGGCAACTGGTGGCGGAATTCGGCGGGTTCGGACTTTTATTCACAGGCATGTGTTCCGCCAAAGCTGTTCCCCATGAAAACCCGGCGGTCTCACCAGTTTTTTGCTGGCGCAGGCAGGAATTGCCCTATACTGTCTGCCAGATTTTTGGTGCTGCCCCGGATACCATGGCAAAAGCTGCCCACCGCATTGAGCAGGAGGGCTTTTTCGGGGTGGATCTGAATTTCGGGTGTTCTGTTGCAGCCATCTGCAAAAAAGGATGCGGGGCAGCCCTGCTGAAAACCCCGGACAGGGCTGCTGAGATTGTGGCAGGGGTCCGGGCGGCGGTCTCTTTTCCGGTATTTGTAAAATTTCGCACCGGATGGTCTGATGATGCGGCATTTGCCGCAGACATGGCAAAACGCTTTGAAGCAGCCGGTGCTGATGCCCTTGTTTTCCATCCCCGGGTGGCGCCCGACCGGCGCACCCGTCCCCCCAAATGGGATGTCATCACCCGGGTGACGGACGCCGTCACCATTCCGGTCTTTGGCAACGGCAACCTTTTTGCCATTCAGGACGGTATGCAGATGAAGGCACAAACCGGCTGCCAGGGCCTTGCGTTGGGCCGCATGGCTGTGGCCCGTCCCTGGATTTTTGCCCAGTGGACCTTCGGTAAAAATTTTGATCACGGCATATACCATGCAGCTGCGCAGCGCATGGTATCGTTGTTGAAACAGCACTATGACATGCCTTTCAACCTGAAGCTGTTCAAAAAGTTCGCACCCTATTTCTGTGCAAATTTCAAATTTTCCCATTTTTTACTAAAACAGCTGAACCAGGCCGGCACCATGGAAGTGCTTGAAGAAACCATCCACAAACTGTTTGACCCCTGCCCTGAAATTCTGTCTGCCCCCAATCGCAACCTGTTTTTATAGCCGGCATCTTGAGAAACTGTGTTGCCGGGAGCAGGCCAAAGCCTTTTGGGACTTCAGAACCGGCTACAGACCCAGTATGGTCAATCCCTCTTCCAGTTCAAAATAGGGTTTGATTTCATACTGGTATCCCGGCACCCCGAAATAGATGGCCAAGCTTTCACCTATGGCCTGAAGCCCTTCTGCCAGTCGGTTGTTTTCCAGTTCATAATATGTGATGGAATGCATGCCCGACCGCTTACTGGCTGAAATATACGGGCCTTTTTTGGTAATAAAATCCGGCAGGGCCGGGGCCTTGAGATACCGGTTGGCAATCTCTTTGGTACTTTCAGGGGGATAGGTAACATTGGAAATGATGATCATAATCTGCCTCCTTAGTATTATTTGTTACTGACAAAAAAATCTTCAATAATGTTCTTTTGCTTCAACTGGTTGCCATAGGCAGTGGCATCTTCCTTGTCTGCAAATTCAGATACCTGAACCAGATACCAGATTTTGCCGCCGCCGTCGGTTTTCTTTATGCGGGCATCAACATTCTGCTGCTCGAGAACCTTGAGATACTTATCTGCATGGGACGCTTTCAAATAGGCTGCCACCTGAATGGTAAAGGGTTTGGGTATTTTTTTTTCAATTATCACCTCAATCTCATCCACGGCTTTGGATGCCCGAAGATGGGAGATGGTATTGTACATAAACCCTATCATCCACAGGGACACCGCGCCCAGAATGCCGGCTTTCAAATAGAATCGCCATCGGTCTTTCACCTGGATACGCGTCAAAATACGGCCGGAATGCCGGGTCACAAAACCAAGACATAAAATCACACCTTCCCGGATACGCTGTATCAGGCGCAGGATGACTGTGCACAGATGCAGCCATAGATCCTGCAATCTTTTCTGGTCACTGGGGGGGGCGAACCGCTGCTGCCTGTCCTGGATCGAATGTGCGGCCACCTTCTCCAGTTGAGGTTCCGAATCTTGCAAAAGGGCATTGATATCTTTTTCATAAATTGTTTTTAATACCGGTTCTGCCAGTGCCCGGGCGTAAACCTGTTTTGCAATGAAATCCAGCCGCCCCAGATCCAGAAAAAGCCTGGTGAGCAACGGCAGCAATTGTGGGCTGGCATGGTGAATCTCAGCCAGGCGGGTCAGCAAATCCTGTTCCTGGTCATTGACTGAACCGTCTGCGCAAAGACGTTTGAGCCACAGGTGCGCCAGAATGTCATCCCGGGGATTGGTGGTAAGATACACGAAAACAGCCTGTCTGAACACACCGTTTTCCCTGTTAAATGTCAAATAAAATCGCGCCAGAGCGCCGGTTAACCGTTTTTTTATTTTTCCGGCTGACACCGGTGACAACAAAAAAGAATCATAGATGCGCACGGCCTGGAGATATTTTTTTTTAGCCTTGTTAAATATTGCCGCCCGCTCCCACATATGGGCTTCCCGGATCAGGCATTCAATACGTCTTTTCCCGAAAAAATGCATCAGAAAACCGATTATGCCATAACATACTGTCACCACACCCAGTGCAAAAGGAACCGGTCCCATACCCGGAAAAATCTGCCTGATCCAGGGCATTGCATAAAAACACAAAGGCACCGCCACAAGGGTGGTCAGCCAGAGCCGGACAAAGACAGCGCGCAGAGCCCGGATCACGGCGCCTCCTGACCACAGACAGTCTGACCGGTTTTCAAGGCGATACCAACAGGGTCATGGGAGCCTTGGGGCTTAGCGAGGCACCCGGTAACAGGATCTACCTGTTCAAACCGAATGTTTTCAGGAATAGGAAAATTTCTTTCCGGCTCGCCGGCCAGGGCCTGGGCCATGAAATCCGCCCAGATGGGGGCGGCTCCCCTGCCGCCGGTAATTCCGATGCCATTGGCATCTTTCATGGGCTGTTTTCTGTCATATCCCGTCCATACAGAGGTACACAGGGTGGGGGTGAAGCCGGTAAACCAGGCATCATTATAATTATCTGTGGTACCGGTTTTTCCGGCACAGGGACGGCGAAATCCCTGTGCCCTTATACTCCTGCCTGATCCTGTTTCCACCACCGCCTGCATCATATCCACAACCTGATACGACAGTGCCGGGTCCAGCACCTGCTGGTCCTGGACGATACGTTCAAACAGAATCCGGCCAAATGCATCCTCCACCCGCCAGAACAAAAACGGGTCATGGTGCCTGCCCAGGTTGGCAAACACAGAAAATGCTTCAGCCATTTCCATGGGGGTGACACCGGCAGTACCCAGTGCGATGGAAAAAACATCTTCCAAAGGACTTTTTATGCCGCATTTTCGGGCAGTTTCCATCACTGCCCGGGGCCCTGTGATTTGAACAAGCTGGGCTGCTATGGTGTTCACCGAATGGGTCAGGGCTGTTTTTAACACCATATCTCCCTGGAAGCTGCGGCCAAAATTTCGGGGTTGCCAGTCAGGGGCACCGGCAACAGGAATGGTCACCTGCCGGTCCGTCATTATAGTTCCGGGATGAAAGCCTGATGATGCAAAGGCTGAATAATAGACAAATGGCTTAAACCCGCTCCCAGGCTGGCGCCTGGCCCTGGTGGCCCTGTTAAACGCACTGCGGAAATAATCACGCCCCCCCACCATGGCACGCACCGCACCGGTTGCTGTTTCAACGGCCACCAGTGCCCCCTGGGGACGGGGAGATTTTCCAGGAGAGAGGCCCATCATGGTATCCAAATTGTCAAGCCCTTGTTCCACTGCGGCCTCTGCCAGTTCCTGAAGACGAAAATCAAGGGTTGCATACACCCGGATTCCCCCATGGTATACCACATTCTCTCCATAGATCTGGACCAGCTCTCCCACAAGGGCATCCAGAAAATAGCTGCCGCTTCTGGCATCTTTTTTTTCATTATGCAGCAAAGGCTTTATTGCAGCAGCTTCGGCAGCCTGGTCTTTTGAGATAAAGCCGGCTGCAACCATCCGCTGCAATACCAGCTTCCGCCGTTTCATGGCCCTGTCATAATGGACAAAAGGGTTATAGGCACTGGGAGACTTGGGCAGTCCTGCCAGTAATGCCGCTTCCGGCAGGGTTAATTCCCGGGCGGATTTTCCAAAAAATGTGCCGGCCGCCTTTTCAATCCCCTGGGCGCCTGCCCCAAAATAGATCTGGTTGATATAGGCTTCCAGGATTTCCTCTTTGGAAGAGGTGGTTTCAATCTGGAGTGCCACCAGCAACTCCTTGAATTTTCTGGCATAGGACTGTTCAAATGAAAAAAACAGATTTTTGGCGAGCTGCTGGGTGATGGTGGATGCCCCTTCCACCCTGCCCGGCTTGAACAATGTAATATACAATGCTTTCAAGGTGCGCAGTTTGTTAATACCATGGTGCTGAAAAAACAGATGGTCTTCGGTGGCCAGTATGGCATTGATAAAATCAGCCGACACCCGGGAGAGGGGAACACTTTCCCGCTCTCCTAAGCGCATGAGCATCTGGCCGGATGATGCATACACAATGCTCTGCGGGGTTTCAATAATCCGGCTGACGTCCCCGGGCAGCCTTGGCAGATCCGGTACCGTATAAAAGATCAGGCACATAACACCGATAATGCCGGCGCAGATAATGACCATGCAGGCAAAAATAACACACCGGACCAGGGATAAGATTTTGGACATCGGGTTCATGGGTGTTCTCCCTTGAGAACAAGCCCCAGCTGCCATACCGCCCATTCACGGGCATTGACAAACAACACCCTGGGACGGCCCTGGTGGAAAAATTCAAACCCCAGCTGGATAAACCCGTCTTTGGCTTCATTCCAGATACCGATACGCAAAATGGTGCCGTCCTGATCCAAAAGCAGGTCCGTATCCGGCAAAAGATCAGGTATCATTTCTTGCGGCAGTTTGAATATTGCATTGAAAAACTGTTCCGCCGGATAAATCCGGCCGGCAAACCCGTCAAATTTTTCCAGCCGGCCCGGCTCCAGGTATTTTTTATCTGCAATGATGTCAAGGGTATTTTCTTTCAGATCAATGTTCTGCACCACCTTGTTCTCCGCGTTGATAAAATATATCTTCATGCCGTTTTTCAGACCTTCACAAAAGATCCGGTCTGTCACATCCGCGTTGAGCAGCCAGATCAGACGTGCCGGTTCCATTATCTGCCGGGCATGGGTCAAAGGCAGTGAACTGTAAAGGCGCTTGAACTGGTCCTTTTCCAGAATCACCCATTCTCCTGGTATCAGGCGGGCGGAAAGATCGGAAAAAGAGGCTGCCTTATGGGCGAACTGGCGGGTATCACTTTTGCGGCTGATGATTTTATTCAGGGACTGGTGGGCATTGATGGTATCCCGTCCCAGTTCCCAGATCGCCCCTTTTTCAGGCCTTGCTTCATTGGTGGATGCCAGAAAATTCCCCAGCAGCTTTTCGCACCAGTCGTATCTGAATTCTGAAAATACCAGGACTGCTGAAAAGATCAAAAGGCCCAGGTTCAAAAAGGAAACTGCGCGTTTTATCCATTCCTGAAACGTATCAGGTTCATACCAGCCGGGAATCATGCTGTCACTATGCCTTGCCGGCAGTTTTCATGGAATCCATGTATACCCGGTAAAAATCTTTGTAATCCTGTAATGCTGCGGCCAGAACAGCCGGCAGGTGTGCAGTTCTGTCAGGACCGGCAACATAATTGGCGCTGGCATGCAGGGCTGCCATGGGATCACCCGTCGTAAACTGCTGCCCCAGCAAAACAAGACAGCTCATCCGGCGTATGGACATGTCCAGGGAGTTCATGTGCCGGAGGATGATTGCACCACGGTCAAACCCCTGCTCCAGCAATACCAGGGGATAGACATGGTATGCAATTTTTTTTGCAGCAGCATCCTGGTCCACAGCCGTATCCACTGCATATCCCAGCTGCCGGACTGCTGCATGGGCCGCTTTTTGAAAAAAACCTTCTGAAACCAGGACCAGGGCACGTTCCCGGCCTTCCGGGGAAAAGCCTGCTCCGGATTTCACCAGGCTTTCAGGTCCATCCTTTTCTCCAATTTTTGCCAAAGATATCTGGTTTTTTTCCTTGCATTTCGGACAGGTAAACACAGCATGTTTGTCATTGGGCAGTTTGTCATCCGGAATATTGAACTGGGATCTGCAATGCCTGCATCGGATATTCATGTTTATTTTTCCCCTTTATAGCCCCGGTCAATTTCAAGGGAATCTATCTTGGATGTGGCTTCTCCCCTGGCACTTTTGATGCTGTCCAGGCCCCGGCCCACCAGATCTTTTCTGGAGGCATAGGCCATGGCAACGCTTTCATCAATTTTCCCCTGCCTGTAAAGGGAAAGGATGAATTCATCAAAGGAAACCATTCCCTGGGCTTTGCCTGCCATGATAATATCATTAAAGGTTTTGCCCTCGGATTCCCCGTTGAGAATGGAATCTCTTACCCGCAGATTGGTGGCCATAATTTCAAAGGCGGCCACCCGCCCGCCCCTTGCTCCCGGCAGAAGCCGCTGGGCCACGATCCACCTAATCGTGTCTGCCAGCCGGATGCGGATCTGTTTTTCTTCCTGAGTGGAAAACATCCCCAGAACCCGGTTGATGGTCTGACCAGCATCCACTGTGTGAAGGGTGGACAAAACCAGATGGCCTGTTTCCGCAGCAGACAGCCCGATCTCCACTGTTTCACGGTCCCGCATCTCCCCCACCAGAATGACTTTGGGTGCCTGGCGCAGGGCAGCCCTGAGGCCTGAAGCAAAGGAATCAAAATCCAGACCCAGCTCCCGCTGATTAAAGGTGGATAATTTCTGGGTATGCTGGTATTCAATGGGATCTTCCAGGGTAATCACGTGAACGGATTTGGTCTCATTGATCTGATCCAGCAGGGCGGCCAGGGATGTGGTTTTGCCCGAACCTGTGGCACCGGTGACAAAAATAATCCCGTTTTTCTCCTCCGCCATTTTGAAAAACGGATCCGGCAAGTTCAGATCGGTAATCGTGGGAATAGCGGTTTCCAGTTTCCGCAGGACAATGGCATATTTGCCGGACCTAGAAAAAATATTCACCCGGAATCTTGCCTGGGTGCCAAGCTGGTAAGACAGGTCACAGGCCCCTTCCTGCAGAAGGGTTTGGGTAAGCTTTCTGTCATTATTAATCAGGTTCAGGGCGATGGTCTCGGTCTGAAACGGTGTCAGCACCTGAAAATCAGGTGCAATTTTCACCGGTACCAGCTGGCCGTCACTTTCCACCTGAAGGGGTTTTCCCGGTGTCAGGTTTAAATCAGACACATTGGTATGGGATGTCAGCATCCGGGACAAAATATGGTCGATCTGCTGCTTTTTCATGCCTCCCCCTTATGGAATCCTGATCAGGCTTCGGTAAAATCCGAAGGTGTTTTCTTGAGGAAGGGCCTGAAAATGCCCTTGTTGTTCGCCTTGCTGTATGCTTCATCAGCACTGATCCAGCCCTTTTTGTACAATCCCATGATGGCATCATCCAAAAGCTGCATCCCGTATTGCTTGCCTGTCTGTATCATGGAAGGGATCTGGTGGGTCTTTGCTTCTCTGATCAGGTTCCGAACCGCCGGGGTTGCCACAAGGATTTCCAGAGCCGGACACCGGCCTTTTTTATCAATACGTTTGAACAGCACCTGAGCCACCACGGCCCGGAGGCCGTCGGACAGAGTCGAGCGGATCTGGGCCTGTTCCGTGGAAGGGAATACCTCAATAATGCGGTCAACGGTTTTGGCGGCGCTGGAGGTATGCAGGGTGCCGAAAACCAGATGGCCTGTGGATGCAGCTTCAATGGCCAGGGATATGGTTTCCAGATCCCGCAGCTCCCCCACCAGGATGATATCCGGGTCTTCCCGCAATGCCCCCCGCAGGGCTGCGGAAAAGGTTTCGGTGTGGAGCCCGACTTCCCGGTGGTTCACAATGCAGTTCTGGCTTTTGTGAACAAACTCTATGGGATCCTCCACCGTAATAATATGGTCTTTGCGAATTTTATTTGCCTGGTCTATGATCGCTGCCAGGGTGGTGGATTTTCCTGATCCGGTGGGGCCGGTAACCAGCACCAGTCCCCTGGGCAGTTCCGCCAGTTTGGAAATTACCGGGGGCAGCCCCAGTTTTTCAGCGGTCAGGATATCGGAAGGAATTTCCCGAAATACAGCTGATATGCCGTTTTTCTGCATGAAATAATTGGCCCGGTACCGGGCCAGGCCGGGGATTTCATATCCGAAATCCACATCTCCGGTCTCTTCAAACACCTTGATTTTTTCCTGGGAAGTGATTTCATAGAGCATACCCCGCAGTTTGTCTGACGTCAGCCTGTCATACTTGATCCGCTCAATATCCCCGTTAATCCGCAGGGCAGGCTGCTGGCCTGCGGAAAGATGAAGGTCGGACGCCCCCTGTTCGTGCATGAGTTTGAAAAAGGCATCAATCTCAGCCATTGGTATACCCCATATAGATTGTCAATACCGCCTGGCCACACGTACGAATCCGGGCAGTGTATTTATCCGGCTTTGTTACATACTGCTCAGGCTCTGTTGATAAACCGCAAGGTTGCATCGGTTTCATCGGCAGCCTTATTTTCCTCTTTGGTCATTTCCAGCAGCTTGGAGTGGGACTCTAAAACTGCACTGATCTGCATCTCCAGCTGAATGCGCTGCCGTTTCAATTCAATAATGTCACTGTGAAGTTGAGAAAGCCTTTTATGGGCGCGGTTTAAAATTTTTTCCGCCTCCACCTCTGCATTGGCAATAATGTTCTGGGAAGATTTTTTGGCATTTTCCTTCATCTGATCCAGCACTTTCTGGGACTGGATCATGGCATTTTTCATGGCGTTTTCCCGTTTCCGGTATCCCTGATTTTCCAGATCCAGCCGCCTTTTTTCTTCTGTCAGGCCCTGCACCGCCCGGTCAAGGGAATCCAGTTGTGCTGCCACATCTTCCAGAAAAGCATCCACCTCCTGAACATCAAATCCCCTGAACCGGGTTTTAAATTCCTTTTGTTTGACCACCAGCGATGTTACACCCATGGCAAATCCTTTTATTATAATAAAATTGACCGTGCCAACCCGTGAAGGCTGTTCACAACAAAGGTTTGAAGAAATACAATCGCCAAAATCACAACAATGGGAGAGATGTCAATACCGCCGAAATTGACCGGAAGTCTTTTTCTTATCTGATAAAATACAGGTTCCGTTGCCGTGTTGATGAACCGGACAATGGGATTATAGGGATCCGGGTTCACCCAGGACAAGACAGCGCCGGCAATCACAATCCACATATAAAAGGTCAGTCCATAATCAAGCACCACTGCAACCGCCTGTAAAAAATTTGCCACTATAAGCATTCACATACCCTTTCTTCTGGATAATTTCTTTTATTGGGGGGTTGTTATCAGGCAATCAGATAAAAATCAAGTATTTTTGCCTGTCTGGAACCACCGCATCCCAAGGTTTTTGGCAAATGCCTCTGCCTGAAAACTGGTTGACAAGCCTGTTTCAATGCATTAAGAATGGTTAAACCATTAAAGGATGCTTTGCCCCGTCATAGTAAATATCCTGGCCCAGGGCCAGGTTTTCCATGTTAGAATAAAATAATGCCGTATATACCCGGGCAATATACCGTATACACTTGAACACAGGCACATTGTATGATAACACGTAAACACATATAAAACAACGCTATACACCGGGATGCAAACGCACATACAAACTGGTTGCAGATGGCAGCATCAGGTCCGGCAACAAAAACTGTAATCATGAAATAACATAACAATAGAACATTTGAATCTTAAGGAGCGCAAAATGGGTCACATGCAATTAAAAGAGATAAAAGCCACCCCCTATGTAAGGGCTGAGGTTAAAAAAGGCTATACGGATCAATCTTTGCATATCAATCTGGACAAAGCAGACATCCGCATATCCCCCATTGATACTGCTGTAAAAGAAAAATTCATCGGCGGCAAAGGCTATGATCTGTGGTACATGTGGAATGCTGTCACAGGCGATACAAAGTGGGATGATCCTGAAAACACCATCTGCATTTCCGCAGGCCCTTTAGGCGGCACCCCCGGGTATCCAGGGGGGGGGAAAAGCATTGTAACTGCCATATCCCCGCTTACCGGCGCTCCCATTGACTCCAATGTGGGGGGGTATTTTGGGCCATATAAAAAATTCTCCGGATTCGATGTCATTGCACTCAGCGGCAAGGCTGACCAGGATACGGTGATCCTCATTGACGGCATTCAAAGCGAAATCAAGATTTTTGCCGCATCCGACCTGCCTGAAACCGCCTATGAAATGTCCGATGCCCTGACCCGGTATTTTGATGAAGAAAAGCCGGTAAACATATCGGTTGTAACTGCAGGTCCCGGGGCTGAAAACACCTATTTCGGATGCTTGAACTTTTCCTGGTTTGATGCGGGCCGCAAAAGGGTCCGGTATAAACAGGCCGGCCGGGGCGGCATCGGCACAGTGTTTGCTGACAAGAAAATCAAAGCGGTGGTTGCAAGGTTCGGTGCTATTTCCATGAAAACCAACAATCCGGCAGACCTTGATGCCCTTAAAATTGTCACCAAGACACATGCCAAAGAGATCAATACACTGGATCCCAAGCAGAACCGCATGGCCCTGGTGGGCACCACCCATCTGGTTCCCATCATGAATGACCACGACTGCCTGCCCACCCACAACTTCAAGTTCGGATCACATCCCGGTGCAGCGGTCATCGGGGAAGGGGTGTATGAACACATCTTTGACAAGGGATTTGACGGGTGCTGGCGGGGATGTGCTGTGGCCTGCTCCCACGGGGTCAAGGATTTCACTCCGTTCACCGGCCCTTTTCAGGGCAAAAAAGTGTTTGTGGACGGCCCGGAATATGAAACCGTAGCCGGGTGCGGCTCCAACCTGGGCATATTTGACGCCCACACCATCCTGGAAATCAATTTCTACTGCGATGCGTATGGGATGGATACCATTTCCGTGGGCACCTCCATCGGATTTGTCATGGAATGCTTCGAAAACAAGCTGATCACCACAGACCATACCGGCGGTATGGACATCAGTTTCGGCAACCGGCACAGCACCATGGAACTGATCCACCAGATGGCCAGGGGTGAAGGATTCGGTGCCATTGTGGGCAAAGGTATCCGACAGATGAAACAGATATTTGCCACACAATACCATGCAGATGCCGCCTTTATGCAGGACATCGGCATGGAATCCAAGGGCCTGGAGTTTTCCGAATACATCACCAAGGAAAGCCTTGCCCAGCAGGGGGGATACGGACTTGCCCTCAAAGGCCCCCAGCATGATGAAGCCTGGCTTATCTTTCTGGATATGGTCCACAATTTTATGCCCACCTTTGAAAACAAAGCGGAAGCCCTGCACTGGTTTCCCATGTTCAGGACCTGGTTCGGCCTGTGCGGCCTGTGCAAACTGCCTTGGAACGACATTGTCCCTGAAGACAACAAAGATACTGAAGAACCTGCCAAGGTGGTCAAACATATCCAGTGGTATGCGGATTTCTTTGCCGCCATCACCGGCAAGAAAACAAGTGCAGATGACCTGATCTCCATGAGCGAGGCTGTGTATAATTTCCAGCGCGTCTTCAACCTGAAGATGGGATACGGCACAAGAGAACACGATACCCTCCCCTACCGGGCCATGGGACCTGTCACTGCAGAAGAATACGAGAGCCGTCAGGAGCGCTATGACACGCAGCTGACCGAAAAATACGGCATGGATATTTCCGGCATGGATACCAATGCCAAGGTGGCGGCCCTGAGAAAGGAGCGTGAGTCCCAGTATGAACAGCTCAAGGATGCAGTATATGAACGCCGGGGCTGGAACAAAAACGGCATCCCCACAAAAGAAACCGTGAAGCGCCTTGGCATCGATTTTCCTGAGGTACTGGAAGTACTGGAACAAAACGGGGTAAAATAACCCTCCTATGATTCAGGTGGATGAAAAACCCGTAAAATGGTATCAGGGCATGACCATTGCTGATCTTTTGGAACAGATGGAAGATGTCCGGTTCTGTTCAGTGGTCCGGCTTAACGGCAGATTGGTATCCAGTCCGAAATTTGCTGATACCCGCATCCCAAACGATGCTGTCATCCAGCTGCTTCCTCTGGTGGCAGGGGGATAAACCCAGATTTCGCAAAATTCTGCTTCACAAATAACTGCCTGTCTGTTAGTAACACACAGGCAGTTATTCTTTTTTCTAACCCCAAAGACAGAGCATTCTATTGAAACCACTTATTTCGTTTTTTAAACAGCTTGTAAAAAAGACCCGGGCACAAACAGACCAGCAGGCAGCCGAAAAACCCTCCGGCAGTAACACGCCATCTGACCCGGCACAGCAACATCCCGGTCAGGCCAAAACACAACTCTTTTTGCGAAAAAACAGCGCCCCCGGGCAGCCTTGTGTGAAAAATGGTGCAACGGAGAAAATCCCGCAGGCTGCTGCCGGACGGAAGCCTCAAAGAACATCTGCCCGGGAACAGGCAGTCGGAAAACCTGTTGTACAAAAACCCTGGTCTTTGGACAGTTTTTCTGTACCCCCCGAACAGGGAAAAACCCGTTTCCATGATCTGGATCTGCCCGATACGCTCATGCATGCCATTGCAGATCTAAACTTTTCCTACTGCACTGATATCCAGGCGGCCCTGCTTCCCCATACCCTTGCAGGCAAGGATGCCACAGCCAAGGCCCAAACCGGCACCGGGAAAAGCGCCACCTTCATTATCGCCATGATCAAGGCGTTCATGCAAAATCCTGTTACAAACAAGGAAGGGTTTCCCAGATCACTGATCCTGGCACCCACCCGGGAACTGGTTCACCAGATTGAAAAGGATTTCAATGACCTGGCCAGGTATACCCCTTTGAAAATTGTGTCTGTTTACGGGGGCACCGGCTATGCCAAACAGCAGCAGATACTCCAGGACAACCCGGTTGATGTCATAGTGGCAACCCCGGGGCGGCTCCTGGATTTTATCCGACAGAAACGCATCAATCTGTCCAAGGTGGAAATCGTTGTCATTGATGAGGCGGACCGGATGCTGGACATGGGATTTATTCCGGATGTCAGGCGCCTGGTGTACATGACCCCCCACAAGGACAAACGCCAGACCCTGTTTTTTTCCGCCACCCTCACCGAGGAAGTCCTGCGCCTGGCTGATTCCTGGACAACGAAAAACAAGGTCCAGATTGAAATTGATCCGGAACAGACAACTGCCGACAGCATCCGCCAAGTGGTTTATCTGACCACTGAAGATAAAAAATTCCAGCATGTCTACAACCTTATCGTGTCGGAAAAACTTGACCGGGTACTCGTTTTTGTCAACCGCAAGGATACGGCAAAATATTTATGCGACAAACTTTCCAGATACCGGCTCAAATGCAAAGTCCTGTCCGGAGATGTCTCCCAGGACAACCGGTTCAAGGTGCTGAACCAGTTTAAGAACAGTACCATCAATATCCTGGTGGCAACCGATGTGGCAGCCAGGGGCCTGCACATTGAAAATATCAGCCATGTGGTCAACTATGACATGCCCTTTGAGCCTGAACACTATATTCACCGCATAGGAAGAACCGGCCGGGCAGGCGCCACAGGCATCTCGATCTCCTTTGCCGATGAAATGAGTTCTTTTCAGATTCCCCAGATTGAAGCGGTCCTGGGTCACAAAATCACCTGTGAATATCCATCGGAAACCCTGGAACAGCCGTTGCCCAAACCCCTTCCCAGGCAGCAGCAGCAAAAGGTTTCGGCAAAAGGCAGGCCAAGAAAAAGACGGCCCGGGCCCAAAAAAAAATATAATAAAAAACCCTGACCATTGTTCAGGTTGACACGCCCCTGACATTCGGTGTAAAACCTTTTACCTGTAGATTACGCTGCAAATAAAGGAGATATAAGATAAAATGTTTGGTCTTGGAATGCCTGAAATTCTTTTAATCCTGGCCATAGCCCTGATCGTCATAGGCCCCAAAAAGCTGCCCGAACTCGCCAAAACACTGGGCCGGGCCATGGGTGAATTCAAACGGTCAGCCCAGGATTTCAAACGCAGCATTGACATGGAAACCACCCTCCAGGATATAAATCCCGCTTCCACGGATACCAAAGAGGTAACCCGTAAATCCCGCCAGGAAAAAAAAGACAACGACAAAAATCAGGAAAAAACGGGGCAGGAAAAAACCGGCACCTCGAAGGACGTGCCTGGTGATGATTCTGAAGCAGAACCTGAAGATGATACCCCCGGCAATGGCGGCAGTGGGGACAAAAAAAACTGACAACCCATGGAAACTGAGACCAAAAGCCCGTTCACAGAGCATTTAGGAGAGTTGCGCGACCGGCTTGTCCGCTCGTTTATTGCCGTAGGAGTCGGATTTGCCGGGGCATATGCTTTCAAGGAAAAACTGTTCCAGATTTTAACCGCACCTCTGGTGACGGCCATGGAAGCCAACGGTAATGCACAGATGATCTTTACCGGTCTGCCCGAGGCCTTTTTCACCTACCTTAAGGTATCTTTGCTTGCCGGTATTGTGGTGGCCACACCTGTATTGTTCTATGAATTCTGGATGTTCGTGTCTCCCGGCCTCTACAGGAACGAAAAAAAATATATGCTGCCGGTGGTGGTGCTGTCCATTTTCTTTTTTCTTCTGGGCTCATCCTTTGGCTATTTCATTGTCTTCCCATACGGCTTCCAGTTCTTTTTGGGATTTGCCAATGAAACCATCCAGGCCATGCCCTCCATGAAAGAGTATCTCTCATTTGCCTCCAAAATGCTTCTGGCCTTCGGATTTGTGTTTGAACTGCCCCTGGTACTGACCTTTATGGCCCGCATGGGCCTGGTGACGGTGCCTTTTTTAAAAAAGAACCGAAAATACGCTTTGCTGCTCTTTTTTGTGGGGGCCGCTTTGATAACCCCGCCGGATGTCATCACCCAGGTCATGATGGCCCTACCCCTGATGATCCTTTATGAAATAAGCATTCTGGGCGCCCGGATATTCGGCAGAAAAAATCCCCTTGATGAAGAAACACAACCTGATTCAAACAAGGCATCCAACAGCACAGAGGCATCATCGGACAGGGATGACTCAGCAGAATAACCATATGGAGGCATACAGATTTTATATTGACTTTGGCCGGATGTTATGCGAGAAAACAGGTAGATTTTTTTGGAAACCAGCCGGTCCCGGGGGTACGGAACCGGTAAGAAAATACATGTTTAATTCAAGCTAAAGGAGTAAACCGCGCTATGAACAAAAAACTGATTATGCTGCTGCTGGCTGCAGGATTTGCCGCGCTCTTCATCACAACAGGTATCCAGGCAGGTACCGAGGTGGAGGACACCTTTCAAATTGTGACCCCTGGATATGATGACGCAAACCGCAAAAAAGGTCCCCCCCAGTTCAAGCCTGTCACCTTTACCCACAAAAAGCACACCGAAGACTATGGTATTTCATGCGGCGACTGCCACCATGATGAGAACGGTGAACCTTTAGAACTCAAAATGGGGGATGATGTCCACACCTGCTATGAATGCCACAATATTTTTGAAAAAACCAAAGAAAACAGAAGAGACATCATGGTCCATGAGAATGCCATGCATGGAAACTGCAGAGAATGCCACAAAGAGGTGAATATTGAAGCCGGCGACCCAAAAGGCCGTAAAGGACCGGCCCCTACTTCCTGCACCCAGTGCCATGAAAAAGCCTGATTACCAAGAATCCTGATTTAAAATTTAACCAGACTTAATACTTTAATCTGGTTTAACAGCAGGCGGTTTTCCGATTTTCGGAAGGCCGCCTGTTTTGTTTACAATCATTCGGGTGTATGAGGTACAACCAGCATCCGGTTGTCAATAAGCCGGGTTTTCCCCAGCCACACGGCCACAGCCATGAGGACTTTTCCCTGAATACTGGTTACCCCGTCCAGGGTGACAGGATCACAGATGGACACATAGTCCACCGTGATATCCGGACAGGACAATAAGATTTCCGTGGCTGCATCCACAATTTTTTGGGCATCAATTTCCCCGTCTTTCACCATTTTTTCAGCGGCTTGAATAGAGCGGTAAAGCAGCAGGGCATGGGGACGCTCTTTTTGGGTCAGATATTTGTTTCTCGAGCTTTTTGCCAGGCCGTCCGGTTCCCGGACAATGGGCACACCCACAACTGTTATGTCAAAATTCAGATCAATTACCAGCTGCCGGATAATGGCCAGTTGCTGATAATCCTTTTCCCCGAAAAGGGCAAAATGGGGATTGACAATATTGAACAGTTTGGTCACCACTGTGGCCACCCCTTTGAAAAACACGGGACGTGAAAGACCGCACAGATGCAGGGGAAGCTTTTCCAGTTCCACATAGGTCTGGAACCCTGCAGGATATATATCCGAATCCGGCGTGAACACAGTATCTGCCCCGATGGTCCTGCACTGTTCCAGATCCTGTTCCATGGCACGGGGGTAGGTGGAAAAATCTTCACTGGGACCGAACTGGGCCGGGTTCACAAAGATGGATACCACCAGGTGATCCGCTTTTGTTTTTCCTTCCGCCATAAGGGCCAGATGGCCTTCATGCAGATATCCCATGGTGGGTACAAATGCAATGGTCCGGCCCTGACAGCGCAGGTTTTCTGAAAACCGGGTCATTTCCCTTATTGATGTAATCACCTTCATGGATAAATCACCTCATTTTATAGGCCCTGGCTTGCTCCACCAGGGCAGGAGCCCAGGATTCCGATCCCAGGGCGTGGATATGGGTATAGGTACCAAAGGTATTGTTCTTGAAAAAACCGTCTTTTTTGTCCAGAATCCCTTTGCCCCTTTCCATGGAAAAGGCCATTTCATGGTCCTGAAAATCGATTTTCAAAATTTTGGAATACCTAAATTCATGGCCTTTCAATATTTCACCGGTACGGTAAAATGGATTTTTATGCTTCACCAGAACCCGGGTATAGCCATGGCCTTGGGGCTTGAGGGAAAGGCCGAACCAGATGGGCAAAATACCGGACATGGGATATTCTTTGTCTTTCAGGCAGATGCTTTGGCCAAGAAATATCAGGCCGCCGCATTCAGCATAAATGGGCAGACCTTTTTGGGACAGGTGTTTCAAATGGTCCCTGAAGCTTGTGTTTTTTGCCAGCTGGGGGGCATGAGTTTCAGGAAATCCCCCGCCCATGTAAAGTGCATCCACGTCAGGCAGGGTTTTCTGGTGCAAAGGACTGATGAACACAATTTTCGCCCCCAGATCTTCCAGGGCAGCCAGGTTATCCGGATAATAAAACTGAAACGCAGAATCCCTTACGACCCCGATAACCACCTGGTCATTGGAACAATTCTTTGGCGGAGAGTCTGGTTTGGTAAATCCTGCCGCCGGCGGAACCTTATCCGGACTGTCAATCTCTGTATGTATCTTTTGGGCAGTGTCGCAATCTTGGGTGATTGCCCGGTACAGGGCGTTGAGGTCAATATGGTCCCTTGCCATTTTTTCTACTGATGCAAGGGCCTGGCTGGAAAACCCATGCTCCGCAGAGGTAACCAGCCCCATATGACGCTCGGGAAAATCTTCAGACCCAAGTTTGGGCACAGCCCCGAAGACCGGGACCTTGCAGAACTGTTCAATATTGTCGGTCACTTTTTTCTGGTGGCGGCTGCCTGCCACCTGGTTGAGGATTACCCCGGCAATCCGTATCCGGGGATCAAAATGCATGCAGCCCAGCAGCAGCGCTGCCATGGTCCGGGTACTTTTGGTGCAGTCCAGCACCAGCAGCACCGGCAGATGCAGCAGTCTGGCCAGTTCAGCCGTGGAGGTTGAGCCGTCCGCATCAATGCCGTCGTAAAGACCGCGGTTTCCTTCAACAAGGGCGATATCACAGGAATGGGAATGGGTGGCATAAGACCTTCGCACAACAGCTGGATGGCACAGATAGGTATCCAGGTTGTAACAGGGGCGGCCGGCTGCCAGTGAAAGCCAGCCGGCATCTATATAGTCAGGCCCTTTCTTGAAGGGCGTGACCGCAATATGCATGCGTTTCCATGCAGCAGTTATCCCCAGTGAGATGATGGTTTTGCCTGATCCACCCCTGAGACCCGCCACCACCACGCCCGGGACACTTTCACAACTTGCCTGCATGGATTTGTATCTTTTATCTTTTCTTAATTTTCGCCTTCAGAAGAATGCTGGATGCCCCCGCCTTTAATGCCATACATGGTGGTGGAACCGGATGACCAGTATTCAAGAATACCGTCTTCCACCATTTTATTGACGACTTTTTTGATCATCCGGGGTTTGTCATCCGGAAAAATCTTGTAAAAATCCTTGATATAAAATTTGGATTTTGTTTTGGCTTTTTTGTTCAGCCATTCCAATACTGCATCTTGTGCAGCTTCTTTGTTGTCAAGAAGATCACTCATTGTCTTAACTCCTTTATATTAAAATGGACGAGCCGGGGCAACCTTACGGAAAGCCCCGGCTTTTCATCATATGCAGCAGGATCTGTTCAAAAACAGATAATACACTAGAATTTGAACTGTGCGGACTGGCGCCAGCTCATGTATGCCTGCTGACGGAAATCATCAATCAGATGGTGGGTAAAATCCAGCTCACACACCTCAAAGAATTTTTCCCATCCGATTCTTTCCGCCCAGTCTCCCAGACGTTCGTATTTGTTGGCGCCTTTTGCATAGGCTTCCACCATTCTCTGGATGGCATCGGTCATGGACGGCCACCGAGGCATTTCATTGGGAAGAAAGGCCACAACCACCTTGGAGAACTTGGGATCGGAAATCCGGTTGGATACCTTGCCGCCTGCCATCAGAACAATACCATCCCCTTCGGTGTCAGCCAGGGGCATGGAAGGACACATGGTGTAGCAGTTACCACAGTACATGCACCGTTCATTTTTAACATCAACAGACTTGACCTCTTTGCCGTTGTCCAGTTTGATCTTGGCAGGCTTGATGGCTGCGGTGGGACAGGCGGAAACAGCCAGGGGGATCTCACAAACCTTGTCCAGATACTCATGGTCCAGCATGGGCGGTTTTCTGTGATATCCCAGGATGGCGATATCAGAGCAGTGAACCGCACCGCACATGTTCAGGCAGCAGGCCATGGATACCCGCAGCTGGGCCGGCAGTCTCATGTCCTGAAAATCGCTGAACAAAACATCCATGGCAGCCTTGACTGTACCGGAGGCATCGGTTGCCGGGGTATGGCAGTGGATCCAGCCCTGGGTATGGATAATATTGGTAATACCGGCACCGGTTCCGCCAATGGGGAATTTGAAGGATCCGCCGGCAAACTTTCTAGAAGCCAGATCATTTTTCAAAGGCTCCAGTTTGTCTTTGGCATCCACCATGAACTCCACGTTGTTTCTGGTGGTGAACCTTACATATCCGTCACAATGTTTGTCTGCAATGTCGCAGATTTCATTGATCAGGCTGGTGGACATCAGCCTTGCTCCGCCCACTCTTACCGTATATACTTCATCTCCTGAATCAGCCACGTGCACGAGAACGCCGGGCGCAAGGATTTCATGGTGAGACCATTTGCCCTTGTTTTTTGCGATCACAGGAGGATAAAATTCGTTATAGTCTCTGGGACCGATGTCGGTGATTCTGTTTTCCATCGGTTTTTCTGGATTATAACCAGTCGAAATAAATGCCATTATTATTCTCCCTTTCTATCTCTGATGGTGTTTTCTGTATTCGTCAACATCACGTTCCCAGCCGCCGGGTACTTCATCTTCTTTCCAGAAGATATACGGGTTGGTTCTGGGATAGGAAACATGCTGGGGCATGGGATCGATACCGGTCACTTCCAGCAGTTTCTGGAAGCCCTGGCGCATGATCAGCTCACCAAGACGTTCACGGTTCTTGCCCTCTTCCATCCACCAGTCCCAGATATTTTCAATGACTTCTGTGATTTCTTCATAATCATTGTCCGGGTTGACCGGCAGGAACGGCACCAGCAAGGAACCCATCTGGGCACCGTCAAGAATCGGGGCCTTGGCACCCACCAGGATGGAAAGACCAGTTTCCTTACCGATTTTCAAGGCTCTTGGCATCACGTTGATGCAGTGCATGCACCGGGTGCAGTTGGCATTGTCGATGAACATTTTTTTGTTTTCAAACTTCATGCATTTTGTGGGACACAGACCCAGTACTTCTTTTTCAAGGTCAAAGGGGCCCCAGTCTTTGCTGCCTTTGTAGGCACCGGCATTGGCCGGATACGCTGGATCGTTTTCAACATATTTGTTTACCGCATCCTGGTCGATGCGGATGTCATCTTTCCAGGTACCGATAAAGGACATGTCAGACCGGGCAATGGATGCCACGCAGCAGTTGGGGCAGCCATCCAGTTTGAATTTGAACTTGTAGGGAAAAGCCGGCCTGTGCAGCTCATCCTGGTATTCATTGGTCAGAAAATACACCAGGGCATTGGTGTCATAGCAGGCATATTCACACCGGGACTGTCCCAGACAGTCGGACGGTGTTCTCAGGTTGGAGCCGGAGCCGCCAAGGTCCTGGTTCATGTCATGGGTCAGGGTCCAGAAGATCTCTTCCAGCTGTTTGGTGGTGGTTCCCAAAAGGATGATATCACCGGTGGAGCCATGCATATTGGTAATACCTGATCCCCTGAAATCCCACAGATCGCACAGCGTTTTTAGATAGTCGGTTTTGTAATACTTGCCGGCAGGCTGGTTCACCCGCATGGTGTGAAAGGCCTCAACCCCGGGGAAATTCTTGGGCTGGTCACAATACCTGCCGATAACACCGCCGCCATAACCGAAAACACCGACGATGCCGCCATGTTTCCAATGGGTTCTTCCGTGTTTGAAAGAAAGTTCCAAAATTCCCAGAAGATCCTCAACAACATCCACCGGCATCTGGAATTCAATGCCTTCCTCGTTCTTTGCTCTCTTTTCAGCCTGAAATTTCAGGTCAGAGACAAAGCTAGGCCATGGGCCGGTTTCCAGCTGGTCCAGTAAAGGAGTTTCATGCTTAGCCATTTACTTACCTCCGTTAAAAGTTAAATTACATTCAATAATGAAAAGAATTTCCAAACTTTTCATTCAATAGTCTGATCTTTTATCATTTCAGATAGTTGTCATAAAAATACCATCCGCTTTCAAGGCACACCTTCAGCAAAATACCATTGCAGATATAGAATTTCTGTTTGCACATGTCAATAAAAAAACCTGCGGTTCACCGGTTTTTCCCACCATGACCGGGAAAATCTGACTATGCGTTCTTCAATACCCGATAAATTCTGGAGCAGTGGGAATAAATATTTTCCCGGACCAGTGCCGCTTCAGCAGCATCCGGGTGCCAGGCATCCATAAGATTTTCCGTGATATCCTTGAGCTGTGCCTGACTGAAACCATTCACAAAATCAACAAAAACAGGGCAGATATCTTCGGGTACCAGCGGTTCCTCTATCCCTGCTCCCAGGAAACCGTTTGCCCGGTGATTAAGGGCTGTGAGCACGCCTTTTATTGTAGCATCCAGTACGATCTGCGGCAGAAAGACCATGGGACCGGTGCCATCCAGGCGGTCTAAGCGCATGCGCAGCGTCAGGTTCAAAAAATAAAAAAGCAGGCGAGAAAGCAGGTGTGCGCCGGAAGCGGATGTATCCGAGGCAGTTTCAACCACCGGGGCTGTTCCCCGTATCGTAATCAACCGGACATCACCTGTCTGCAGCACCCCTGCCGCAACCACAAAATCACCGGCTGCATGGTGCCAGGGATCGATTGCATGCCCGGTGTGGATCTCATAATAGGCAGTCAGCACATAGGCAATTTTTTCATAAATCCGGGCAGCATGGTGCCAGGGAATCACCATATGGGTGCCGTCATCCTGCCAGAGGGCCACCTGGTTTCCACCGGGGGTTTGTGTCACATGAAATTCACAGAATCCGGCAAACCATTCCCCCAGAAAAAAAGCCGCCTTCCGCCCGTGCGAGGTGATTTCACCGGCACCGAAAACCCGGGGGATAAAAGCGGGCATCACCTTCATGGCCATGGATGACAGCAATTGATATTCTGTTTTGATGAGGCCCAGTCCCGGTTCTTTTACAGCGCCGTTGAGCACCAGATAAATGGAAGGACAAAGCCGGGTTGTAATGGTTATTTTCAAAGGGTGATAAAACGCGCCATGTTTTTCCAGGCTGATGGTAAGGGACTGTATCCGGGCACCTTTGTCTGCCAGGGAACTAACAGCCCGGCACAGCATTTCGCTGCTATCTCTGGTCAAAAAATTTTGGGCTGCCAGAAAGTATTCTCCCACAGTAAATGGGTCACAGCGATTCTGAAAAGAGTTGTCTGCAGTTTGTTTTCCGGACAGGGGCATATCCCACAGCGGGGTGCCGGGGCCAATCCTGCCGCTGTACCCCGGCATGTAAAAGGATATATCCGGCCTGAAACTCATCCCTTTCTGTGGGGTGCCAGTTCTTCCAAAAGCTGCGGGGCCACCTCATAGCCCAGCTCACGGGCTTTATCACAATGGTAGATAGCCTTTGGAAAGTCTTTGAGTTCCAGAAACCCCACGGCCAGGTTATTGTGTGCAACAGGAAATTCCGGTTGTATTTGCACTGCTTCCTGGTTGGCCTTGACCCCTTCTGCGTGCAGACCTTTCATGAAATAGGCCGTGCCCAGGGTGGCATAGGCCTGAACAAAATTTTTGTTGTGGATAATGGCCTTTTTCAGGTGTTTGATGGCCTTGTCCACTTTTTCTTCATCCTCTTTGAAATCCTTGCCGTCCACCAGCTGGAGCAGTACAAAAGCCATATTGGCATACCCTTCGGCAAATCCGGCCCGGGCCTTGGTGGCCCGCTGGTTGAATCGGTAACAGCCCTCCAGATCCCCCCGCTGCAGACAGATGCCGCCCAGAAGCACATAGGCCTCTGCCAGGGTGGGGCTGTGCTCAATGGCTTCGTGGAGCACCTTTTCAGCTTCCATATATTCTTGTTTTCCCACAAGGGCCACCCCCAGGTTGTAATGGGTGGTGCCGCATTCAGAATTCTGGGTCAACTGGTGTCTGAGTCTTGCAATATGCTCATCCGCATTCCGGGGCAAATGGTCTTTTTGCTGCGCATCTGACATGAACAACTCCTTATATTTATACATTTATATCTTGTTTTCCGGGTAAAATTTTATATAATAGACTTTTTGCCACAGGAGTCAAGGTCTTTGGGGTCCGGCCTTCGGACAATATTTTTTCTTGCACCCGGATCACACCTGTGGTAGCACCTGAATCTTTATTTTATAATTTCAGGAGTCTATAGTTATGGAAAAAGGATGCTTTACCGCACTCATCACCCCGTTTACACAGACCGGAGAACTGGACCAAAAAGGCATGGAACAGCTCATTGATTTTCAGATTCACAACCAGATCACCGGCATTCTGGTCACAGGCACCACAGGCGAAAGCCCCACATTCAAATGGCAGGAACACAACCATGTCATTGCCCTGGCAGCAGCCCAGGCCAAAGACAGATGCCTTGTCATAGCAGGAACCGGCAGCAACAATACCCGGGAAGCCATGGATGCAGCCGGTCATGCACAAAAAGAGGGCGTGGATGCCATCCTCATGGTGGATCCCTACTATAACGGTCCCTCTTCCCTTGAAATCCGAAAAGAATATTATGGGGCTGTGGCTGCCCGTTACCCGGATCTGGAGATCATCCCCTATATCATCCCCGGCCGCACGGGGGCCCAGATGCTGCCCCAGGACCTGGCTATTCTGTCCAGATCATGCCCCAATATCACCTGTGTCAAGGAGGCCACCGGCAACCTGGACAACATGAAACTCACCAGAAAATGCTGCGGCCCCGGTTTTCAGATCTTTTCCGGTGATGACGCGCTGGTGTCTGACATCATGACCGACCCGGATATTCTGGCCTGCGGGGCCATATCTGTCATGTCCAATATCGTGCCGGGATCCATGACCCGGATGGTGTCTTTCCTCAACCAGGGAAAAACCGATATGGCCCGGCAGCTTCAGACAGCGCTTAAACCCCTGCTGGACCTGGTGGTGGTAACCACCACCGAAGAAACATCTTTCGGACCGGTCCTGTGCCGGGCCAGAAACCCCCTGCCGTTGAAAACCATGATGCAGCTGCTTGGCATGCCCGCAGGCCCCTGTCGCCAACCCCTGGGCAAAATGACCCGGCAGGGGCTTGATATGGTGGTGGCTGCCATGCAGAAAGTTTTGGCAGCCAACCCGGAAATTTTTGCACCCATCAAAGATTTTTTCGGCATTGACATTGACGACAGGCTTTCCAACCCCGTCCACCAGGAAGGGCTGTGGTACGACTATGAATAAATCAAAATACGTCGAATTCAACCAGAAACCTGCGATGACCGCCACCATCATAAAAGAAACCAGACTGGAGAATGGACAGACCATAGTGCTTTTTGATCAATCCCGGAAAATCAGCGCAGATGCCTGGGTGGTCATCATGCGGGCATCCATGGAGATCAAGGTAACACCGGACCTGTTCAAAGATGAACCGCTTCCCGGTGTGACCTATGAACAGATCCGAAAAATCCTGGGTGAAAAAGTCGTATATGAATACCGCCTGGAGCGCAACTTTATCATGGACCATGAAAAAGTTGCCGTGCTTGACGCTCTGAAGGACACCTTTATGAAAAACATGGGCCGGTACATCTCCAACCCCAGGTTTGCCCCGAAACTGGTCTTAAAAGAATATAAAAAAAGGCAGTGACGTGAGCTGTTGAAAGTCTGATGATGTAATAAATTCAGGGCAAATCCATGCAACTTTTTTTTTGCATCCTGTTGCGTTCCCCAGGCAGGTGTTTTTTGCGGCCTGCCACATAACTTACATCAACCTGAAGCAGAACAAAGTCCCTCTGAAAACCCTTTGTGGTGACCGGCGGGAGCCCCTGGTGGTCTCCTGTGAACGGACCGCCAGAGCCGGAGGGGCCAGTCATACATGCCGGAATTAGATACGCTTCCATCTGACGTGTACCTGCTGTATATATCTGTCCTGTGCCCGGCCCCGGGGGATCTCGGGCCGGGCACAGGAGACCGCCAGGGGGGGATTAGGTTGGAAAAGCATCAAGTCTTTTTGCTGTTTTTTGCCTGAAAATTCTTTCTGCCGGCATGAAAAAACGCCGACTTCAGCCATTCAAACCCGAACTGGAGCAGCTTGACTTCATCGGATTGTATCTCTTTTATCTTGTCTGCCGGAATCTCATACCGATCCAGAAAGGATGAATCAAAGACAAAATCTCTGAATTTATCAATATTGTAGCAGACCATGAAAAACATCTTTTTGCTCTCTTCAGACAGCTTCATGCTGGGAGGCAAAGATTTTTTCCGGACCATAAGGTCCATCCAGCCTTCGTTAACCGCATCCCGCAGATCAATCCCCTGATCCTGGCGCCACTGGGCCACAGTCCATTCCTTGTCTTCTTCAAATCCCAGGCAATGGGCCTCTTTTACCGTGAAAAAAAATGCATCCTTATCCCCCTGCTCTCTGGAATAACTCAAGGCCCCCACGCCTATGGGATAATACCGGCAGGTGGTGGGGCGGTCTTCATAGATGACACACCCTTCCTTGTCTTCCACAAACGGGCAGGATTTGCGTTCATCATCCAGCAGTTTCAAGGTCACCACCGGCATGTCCGCCTTTTCCAGAATCTTTGGCTCGGTAAACACAGCCAGAAACTCTTCAGACGACAAATCCAGTTTCCTGCGCATGGTCAAAATATCATATGGGGTGAGCATGATATCAATTCCCCTGCAGCAGTCGGTAAAACATTTGACCCCTTTGTGGCATTGAAACGTAAACCGGGTATTTAATCCCATCTGTTCTGGTGGAATTGCTGAAATTTTCTGGTCATTCATATGCTTGTCCTTAAAATGTAAATTAACTGGGTGCACCAAAGGCCCTGGATACTATAAAAAAAATACAATAATGTCAACCGGATACACATCCGTTCCCAATCCAGTGCATGCAGGAAAAGAAAATATTGCCAAAATAGGTTTGACACAACCAAGAATCCCCATTAAGACAAAAGGCAGGAACACGCAGCTGAATATCAAATCGTTAGATCCAAAGGAGGGGGTATGAGAATAAAAAAAGCGGTTTTCCCTGTGGCTGGTCTGGGAACCCGGTTTATACCGGCCACCAAGGCCATGGCAAAGGAAATGCTGCCTGTAGTGGACAAACCCTTGATCCAGTATGCAGTGGAAGAGGCTTTCCAGGCAGGGATTGAGCAGATCGTATTTGTCACGGGCCGGGGGAAAAAAGCCCTGGAAGACCATTTTGACCGGTCCTATGAAATCGAGCATGCCCTGGAAGCCAAAAAAAAACATGACCTGCTCAAACAGATCCGGGAACTGGTTCCCCCCACCGGCACCATTATCTATACCCGGCAGCACGAACCGCTGGGCCTGGGGCATGCCATCTGGTGTGCCCGGGATATCGTGGGTGATGAGCCGTTTGCCGTGCTGCTGGCAGATGACCTGATCCAGACAGACAGACCGGTACTCTCGGAAATGATACAAAAATTTGACCGGCTCCGGGCCTCCATGGCTGCTGTCATGGAAGTGCCGAAAGACCAAACCGATAAATACGGCATCCTGGATGCCACAGCAGTGGAGAAAGATATTTACCGAATCAATGATATGGTGGAAAAGCCTTCTCCTGATCAGGCACCTTCCAACCTGGCCATTATCGGCCGGTATATCCTCATGCCGAAAATTTTTGCCCTCCTGGGCAAAAAACAAACCGGGGCAGGCAATGAAATTCAGCTCACCGACGCCATGAAAACCCTGCTCCAGGAACAGCCCATTTTTGGCTACAAATTCCATGGCAACCGGTTTGACTGCGGGGACAAAGTGGGATTTCAGATGGCCAACCTGGCCTTTGCCCTGGAAAGGCCAGACATGAAAGACAGGCTTTTGGCCTTCATCAAAGAGGTTCAGGCCGAAGAACAGGGCTAAGCCTCTTTATACCGGGTGTACAGGGCCATCACCTTCTGGACATAGGCCCGGGTTTCTTTAAAAGGCGGAATGTGCCGGTACCGGTCCACAGCCCCGGGACCGGCATTATAGGCAGCCAGGGCCAGGGACAGTTTCTGGTGATACCGGTCCAGCAGCTGTTTCAGGAATCTGGTGCCGGCCATGATATTCTGGGAAGGATCAAAAGGATCAGCCAGGGACAGAAAGGAATCATTTTCCGGCATGATCTGCATCAGTCCTCTTGCGCCTTTGGCTGATACCGCCCTGGGATTGAATGCAGACTCCACACGTATCACCGCCTTTATCAGGGCAAAGGGCACCCCGTAAAGACGTTCGGCATTGCGGATAAGATCATCATATACGTCTGTATCCCAGAATTTGCCCTGTTTTTCCGACTGTTCCCGGATATACAGCTCATAACCGGGTGTGGTGGGGGTGTTGGTAAAATGCACCACACCGTCTGTATCAGTATACTTGTAAATATCAGCGGTGACACATTCAGGCATATACCAGAGCACCCCGGTCAAAAACAGGCAGACAAGCCAGTACCTGCAGATGAACATGCTTATGCACCGGACGGCCCAAAACCGGTTTCTGACGGAAAAGCAGTACATTCCAGAACCGGACAGTCTGTTCTTCACAGGTATAATATCATTCTCCCTTAAAACAGTTCCAGCTGGATCTGCGCCTGTTTGGGCGGCTGTCTCTTATTTTGTTTTTCAACCAACGCAAGGCGCTTTTCAATATCATCCAGAAAAACCGATTGCTGCCGGTTTTCCATCACACCGAAAACCTGTCTTTTTCTGGCATAGGTCAGACACAAAACATCCATGGCCCGGGTCATGGCTACATAAAACAGGCGGCGTTCCTCTGCCGGATTCTCACAGTTTTTTTGGTCCCGGGCATAAGGGATGAGTCCCTGTTCACACCCGGTGACAAACACCACGGGAAATTCCAGTCCCTTGGCCGCATGCATGGTCAAAAGGGACACCTTTTCCACCTTATCGGCCAAATGGTCCGGATCCTGTTCCAGGACCAGGTGGTCCATGAAATCATCGGGATCGGCAAACACGCGGGCCAGGTATTCAAGATGGGCCCTCATATCTGCAGCAGCAGGATCTGCCGCCAGGGCCTGCCGGATTCCCAGAAACCGGATAAATATATCCAGGCACGCATGGCTGGATCTGTCCCGGATCTGCTCTGTCATCTCTCCAAGCATCAGCTCCGGGGTTTTTGGGGTATTATTTGTTTGCCTGTTTCTGGAAAAATGGGTGTGCAACACCTGCACATCCTTTGCATCCCACCGGCTTGTAATGAACCTGAAACAGCTTAATAACTGGCGGATGCCGTCCAGATCCAGCCCTGATTTTTTGTCTGCTGCCTGAAAGGGGATCCCATGTTTTTGAAACACATCTGCAAATATCTCTTTCTGCCTGCGGGTGCGAAACAGTACGGCAAAATCAGAGAACCCATAGGCGCCGTCCAGAAAATCTTCCTGTTTCCGGGTATCCATGGCAAAAAAGGACAATCCCCCCACCCCGGCTTCAATCATTTTTCCCACAGCCACCGCTTCCGCTGTCTCTGAACTGGTTTCCCTGATAACCAGTTTCCTGGTTTTGGTATCTTCTGAAAATATTTTTTGAACCCCCTTGTCTTTGCCGCACCGGGAAATCATCTGAAAAGAAGCATCAAGTATGGTCTGGGTAGACCGGTAGTTTTGGGTCAGAACAATCTGCTCGCACCCGGGATAATCTGCGGCAAACTGCTTGAAATACCGGTTGTCCGATCCCCTGAAACCGTAAATGGACTGGTCCGGATCACCGATGACAAAGATGTGGTTGCTCTGGGTCAGCAATTTTACCAGTTCAAACTGGCCCTTGTTCAGATCCTGGTACTCATCCACAAAAATATATGTGAACCGGTTCTGCACCTGGTGCAGCAGAGAAGAAGACCGGATGAGCAGGTGGTAAAACCGGAAAATAAGATCCTCAAAATCCATGGAATCCAGGCTGTCAAGCTGCTTCTGGTAAGCGGCATACACCTTTTTGAGCAGTGCCTGGTCCTGTGCCACACACGACAAGTCCTCTTCGGGACCCAGCAGCTGCTGTTTGCACAGGCTGATATCCAGATCCATCCGGGCTGCCTGGCGGGAAAAGCCAGGCTGTTTTTCCATGCTTGTTTTCAGGGCTGTTTTTACCAGTTCTTTTTTGTGGTCTTCTTCCAGAAGACGAACCCTGCACCCGTCATATTCCTTGAGCATGGCCAGACAAAATCCATGAAAAGTGGCAGCGGTCACCCGGGGGCCTTTTGGGGGCAAAAACCCTTGTATGCGCTGGGAAAGGGACTGTGCTGCCTTAATTGTAAAGGTAAGGGCAAGGATCTGTCCGGGAGCAACCGTGTCATTTGATATGAGATGAGCAATTCTGGCTGTGAGGGTCCGGGTTTTTCCCGTGCCCGGCCCGGCTGTGATGAGAATGGCACGGGATGTGGAATTCACAGCCTGGCGCTGTTTTTCATTTAAGCCTTCCAGAACTCCCTGTGTGCCGGCAGATAGAATTTTGGGTGTGCCGGCTGCACCGGCTGCAGGCAGCGTGTTTCGGGATGGTATCTTTTTGGTTTTCTTTTGTTTTTTCCCCTGATGTTTTTCTGCTGCCGCCGCAGATTTTTCCACCTGTTCAAGCGGTTTTCCACCCAGGGTCATCTGCAGTTGCAGCGCTCCTTTGCGCTGCTCTTTTTCCCTGGCAGTGAATACATGAACTTTGCCGAACTGCCCGTCGAATCCGGGTTCCACATGGATATGTTTATTGCGCATCCGGGATACAGCCTCAGCCAGAAGCGGTATGCCGGCTGTCTGGATGTCATCACAGGAGCGGTCCAGAAGAATGTCCAGTTCCGGTCCCAACGCCTGCACCGCTTTTTCATAATACCGGGCAACCTTTTTCGTTTTGGGGCCCACCCCGAAAATCTCAGACAGCATATCTGTGAGCGGAATGATACTGGTATATCCCTGGCGGCCAGAAGGCACAAACCCATGGGGACGGTCAGCCAGCTCCCTTACCCGGTGCAGCACCCCCAGGGTCAGCGGCCTGCCGCATTCCGGGCAGATCCCGTCCAGCCCGGCAGTTTCATCCGGATCCAGGCTGACACGGCATTTTCGGTGGCCGTCATAATGATATTTCCCCTGGTCCGGATACATATCCAGGGTTCCCTGGTATGCTGCAGGATCAAGGGTTTCAAGGGACCTGCGCATGGCAAAATAATCCAGGTCTGTATTGAACACGCAGGCATTGCGGCCCAGATATCCCGGTGAATGGGCATCTGAATTGGACATAAGCCGGACATGGTCCAGGTCACCCACCCGCCAGTTCATGGGCGGATCAGAAGACAGGCCGGTTTCCACCGCAAAAATGTGGGAAGCCAGATCTTCAAAACACTGGTCTATCCGGTCAAATCCGGATTTGGACCCAAACAGGGAAAACCAGGGGGTCCAGATATGGGCAGGCACCAAAAACCCCTGGTCAGAGGTTTCCAGCATGATCTCCAGAAGATCCTTTGCATCCAGTCCGAGAATAGGGCGGCCGTCGGACGTGATATTGCCGATGGCATCCAGCCGGGCATTAAATTTTTTAACACTGGTCAAATCCGGAAAATAGATGATATTATGATTTTTTCTGACCTTGCCGTCTTTTTTATAGATATTGGAAATTTCCGCCTGGAGCATAAAACGCACCTGGTTCCGGCAGGATGGGGGTATGGCATCATCGATGGCTGCTGCGATCTGTTTTTTCAACACAAACAAGCCGGGCTCAGCCGGTTCCAGCTTGGATTCCATCTCCTGTACCCAGGCAGGATGGGTAAAATCACCCGTACCCACAACACTGATGCCCTTGATCCGGGCTGCATGGTAAATATTTTCAAAATCCAGATTCCGGGCCGTTGCCCGGGAATACCTGGAATGGATGTGAAGGTCTGCATAAAAGGTCATAATATTCAGCCTGAATCAAAAAGTTGGGGTCTTTCGCATGTTATTTACATGATTTTTACTTAATTTAAAAGCCGGATTCTGGTAAAGAAAAGGAAGCCGTCCCGATTTTCACCTTCAAATAAAAAGGAAAGGCCATGACCGCAACCTCCCACACAGCATTAATCATAGCACCCTCAGACACTGCTGCGGCTGTAAAAACAGCATTGGCAGAAATCCCTGAACTTGTGATTATCCAGTCAGAGACAACCGCTGATGCCATGAAACATATTTTTTCCCGGTCCCTGGCATTTATCGTCATGGACCTGTCTTTGCGCAAAATTGACCCCCATTCCCTTGCAGACAGCCTGTTGCGCTTTGATCATGCCAAAATCCCCCCGGTTCTGCTGGTAACAGATACCCCGGAACTGCCGGATCTGTATGACAAAGCACCTCCCCTGCTGCTGGACCATATTGCCAAACCCATTGAACCGGTGTTAATCAGGGCCAGGCTTTTGCTTTTTATGGCACTTTTCCGCCACCGCATTGCCGTGGACCAGAGCATCCAGGAGCTGGAAAAAGTCTACGCCCGGTTTATGGATCAGCACCAGTCCTCATTATCTGAGACCACCCTGAAAAAAGATATACTGGCATTGTCATCAGCATTTACCAATCAGGTCCAGCCTTTTTTATCCAAAATCCTGGCCAGCACATTTTTTTTGCAGCAGGCACCGGACATGCCCCTGCGCCTGCGCCAGACCGTCACCCAGATACGGACAGCCGGCGACCAGATTGCACGGGTGATCCGGCAGCTGCGCAGATCCCAGAACCGGGGATTGGGCAGCCAGGTCAGTTTCCAGGACAAAAGCGGACGGAACCGGTCCGGCAGAATGCTTTTTGCCACCCATTTTACAGATGAATTCATGATTTTTGAACATTATCTGGCCGGCAGGATAAAGGCCGACCTTATCCAGGCTGATACCGCTGATCAGGCGCTGGAATATGTAGCCTCCCACAGGCCGGATGTTATTTTTATCAACCACCAGCTGGCAGACGGCTCCGGCCTGCATCTGCTGGATAAGCTGATACGGCTGAGAACCAGTGCCCCGGTAATCTACATTGTTGATGACCGCCATACAGATGCCGGGGCCGCTGCCATTGCCACCGGGGCCTACACGTTTCTGGTCAAAGAACAGACATCAGCCATGGATCTGGTGGATACCATACACAAAACGTTGTCCCAGGCCAGACTCACCCACAAAGTCCAGGGTGCACGGGACAGGATTGACCTGATTTCCCGGCGGGATCAGCTGACCCGGCTGTTGAACCGCAACTGGTTCAACCAGACCCTGGCCCTGGAAATGTCCAAGGCCAGGCGCTACCACCTGCCCCTGTCCATACTGCTGGTGCAGGTGGACCAGTTCGCGTCCTTTAACGAGCAATACGGATATAAGACCGGAGATATCATTTTAACCGCCTGTGCCGCAAGGATCCAGGCGATGGTGAGGGATCTGGATGTGGTGTGCCGGTTCGGGGCAAAAAAATTCGGCATTGTCCTGCCCAACACCCAGGCAACCAGGGCCCGTATTCTGGCCGAACGTATCAGACAAAACATTGGTGAAAATAAAATCTCTGTGGGCACCCATCAGCTCGGGCTGACCATCAGCATCGGGATGGCCTGTTATGCCCCAAAAAAGAAAGGCACACAAAACCAGGCATCCGCAGCAGCGGACACGGCACCTGTATCAGGACCGGTCCTGGTCCACCAGGCCCTCAACGCCCTGGAAACTGCCGTACAAGAGGGAGGCAACCAGATTCAGCCATGATGAAACCCTCAGACAAAGAAACAATTCAGGCCTGGGCACAAAAACAGACACACGCCATGGAGATTTTTTTACCACGGACCAGCCACCCGGAACAGGCAGACTTTGATGCCTTTGCAGAAGAACTTGCCCGACTGGCCCCGTGCATCCGGGTCAGGCCGTCAGACAAAAAATCGGACCTGCCGGCACTCTGTATTGCCGACAACGTCCTTTTTTGCGCCCTTCCCCTGGAAAAAGAGCTTGCCCCTTTTCTGGAAGCCCTGGCCTGCCTGTCCGATCCCTTGCCATTTTTGGCAGATAATATTGATACGATGCTGAACCGTCTGGCCCATCCCTGCCACCTGACCCTTTTCATTGCCCTGCAATGCCCCCACTGTCCCGGCATGGTAAGAACCCTTGTACCATTGGCAGTCCATTCACAAAAAATTTTTCTGCACATTATCGACGGGAGTCTGTTTCCTGAAACAGCCCGGAAATACAAAGTATTATCCGCACCCTGTCTAATTCTGGACCAGGATTACCGATGGACAGGACAGACATCCCAAAGAGAAATTCTTGACATGATGGTCCTGCCGGACCCATCACAGCTGGGCCCTGAGACCCTGAAAAATATTCTGGAAAAAGGGGATGCGCAGTGGATCTGTCAACAGATGATCCAGGCCGGTCAGATTTTCGAGGGGTTTGCGGCACTTTTGCTGCACCGCACATGGTCGGTGCGTCTGGGGGCCATAGTGGTAGTGGAAACCCTTGCACAAAAGGCCCCGGATCTGGCAGTGCAATTGTGCCCCATTCTCATCCAGGCATTTCATGATCAGGAAGTTTCCGTCCAGGGAGATATTTTATACGCCCTAGGAGAAGTCGGCACTTCTGAAACAAAGGCCTGGATACAAAAGATTCTGCCCGGCCTGGCACATCCGGACCTCACAGATGCTGCCCAAGATGCCCTGGCAGCCATAGGAAACGAGAGTTGACCTGCTACTGGGTCTGATAGTCTGTACTGGACTGGCCGGCACTCAGGGCCTGGATACGGTCCCTGGCTGCCTGCACCACTGTGTTGTCTTCATCTTTTTCGGTCATCTGCTCCAGAAGATTAAGGTCCTGGCATTTGTTGACAAATTTAATCCTGACTTTGGGATTGGAATGTAAATACTTTGGGACAAACAAATCTGAAAAACCCATGACTCCTCCTAATTTGTGGTTACCATCACAGGAGGTCAGATGCTTTTTTTGACATATTTCTCAATCAGTTCAATGGTTACAGCACCCATGGATCGTCCCTGTTTTACCGCTGTCAGTTTAAACGCTTTGTGAAGATGGTCTGGAATCCGCAATGTCAGTTGTTTGTTCTTGTCTTTTTCAACCACAGTTTCAATATTCTCCTGTTCATAGTTCCGGCATCTATCATCCGACCCCTAGTTTTATGAACATATTGCCATAAAACTGCAAAGACATCAAGACATAAATTGTATTTTCACGCGTGTACCTGAAAACACACAATCTTGACAGATTGAAGGATATACGGTATCACCCGCCCATGAAAGAGCCCATGAAAGATTTAATCAGACAATTCAACCTGGCCCCCCATCCGGAAGGTGGCTTTTTCCGGGAAATTTACCGATCACAGCAGATGGTATGGTCTGATGCAGTATCTGCCACCCGGGCCGCAGTCACCCAAATCTATTTTCTGCTGCCCGGAGGACAGGTAAGCCGGTTTCACCGGGTTGCCCACGACGAAATCTGGCATATCTACCAGGGAGATCCCCTGCGCCTGATTCAGTTTGACGGATCCGTTCTGACACAAACCTGTATCGGCAAAGGCTGTTCTGATTATACCGCAATTGTTCCGGCAGGGGTCTGGCAGGCGGCGGCCACCACAGGCACCCATACCCTTGCAGGCTGCACCGTGGCTCCGGGATTTGATTTTACCGACTTTTGTTTTCTTTCGGATCATCCCATTCACCTGGAACGGTTCCACTCCCTTGACAGTGGATTCGATGCATTTTTATGACGGGGGTATGACAAAAGACAACTAACGCGGGAACCCCGCAAACCAAATACCTTTCCTCATTTCTTGTTTTTTTGACGGGAACCGAGGAGTATGGCACTCAGGAGTTTATAAAAATGGCCACCACTGATACCCATGCCCGGCATGCAGCCATATCGTTCCTGCGCACCTGCGTCAGTCCAGGCGGACGCTTCCGGGTAGGCATCCATGAGCCTTTTTTTGATGTGGACAATCTGCGGGAAAACGATTTTACCACCTGCTTAGGGCAGCTGCCCGGGGGCACCCCGGTATGGAACCATGCCAACTTTCCCGGAGCAGATGTGCGGGAACCTTCAGCAGACACCATATACGAGATTGCCAATCCGTTGCCTTTCCGGGGTACCACATTCATCAATTCAGCCTGGGCAGATCCCAAAGCCGGGCGCCCTGAAAAAATCGGCATTCCCCGCCCGGGGGCCTGCTCTATGTCCGACAGCCTGGATACCTGGAAAGAAGATCTTACAGCCAACGACAAGATCCGGTTGATCAAGGCCCTGCCACATCCTTTGAAAATCGCCCTGGCCCAGGCATCCACCGACCCGGAAGAGCTGTGCGCCCTGGCCTGCCATGCCTGCACCCTGGTGTTTGACCAAAAATCCGCCTCACCCGCAGGCATGGGATTCTGTCCGGGATATTCCGGTTCTCCTGTACCGGATATAAGGTACCATGACCTGTTTGAGGTGCTGGTGAACAATCCCCATCTGCCTGACGATTACAAAGAAGCCATGGTACTTCGCCCCGGCATTCAGGGAAACAGTGAAATCATCGGGGAATACACTGACGGCAGCACCCATGTGTTGGAATATCTACGCCGCAACTCCTATATCCCCTGGGGGCATTTTGCATCCAACATGGCCAGCGATGCCATCCGGTACAGGGCACAGGATCTGGGTGCCACAGACATACAGGGCCTGCGCCATCTGTATTACCAGCGGGTCTATATCCGCGTGGCCACACAGCTGGGTATCAAGGTGCCCCGGCACCGCACCTGTATGTCAGAACAGGTGCTGGAAAAGCTGCGCCTGTCTATTCAGGCAGCCCTGGGCAGGGGCCGGGGTCCGGAACTGGATTTCAACGGGACGTTGTGGGGATGGAACTTCGGATTCGGGTTTGCCCAGTCCGGCCACAGACTCCATGCCTCCCACCAGATGATACACCAGCAGAACGCCCTGGTTCCCAGACAGGTGAATGACCATGTAAACGGTCCTTTCCCCGCCTTTGCCTGCGGTGACCTGGTGTCCGAATTTATCAAAAATTATAAAGCATTGTATGACAAACCGTTTTTTGATGCCTATATTGCGTCCATAAGAAACAATTGCCGTACAGACGGCAAAAACCAGGGGGAGGATTCACTCATTATTTACGAAGATGAACATATTCTGTTCTTCGCCCCCAAGGCCCAGGTCAGTGAATGGGAAATCCAGCTTATGACCAAAGAGTGCATTCCCCATGTGCTGGCAGCTGACACCCCCACAAGAAAGGCCCTGGATCTGTCGATGCTGAAGGCGGTTCAGGTGCTGGAAAAAATGGGGGCTGACATGGTAACAGGCATTGAACTGTCCGGCCGGTTTGATGAAAAAAACACCGGGCAGCATCTGATCTATTCTTTTATCCCCAGGCTTCCCTATGCCCCGGCAACATTTTCCGAGGCCCAGCTGCGGTGGATCAGCGGGGTCTATCCGGAAGATTTTGCCCATGCCTGCCGCAGGGCCCTTGCCTGAAAGCAAAAGGAGATGCCATGATTCTACATGACTTCACCTATGAATGGGACGGAAAAAGCCATTCAGGGAAAAAACCCATTTCCTGGTGGCCGGGATGTTACCGGGTAAGAATTCTCAAAACAGGGGATGAAACCAGCAGTGTCCAATATCTGTTTCCCTTTGCCGTGATATTCAGGTCCGCAAAGACCCATGCGGTCATGAACACATCCCTGGAGAATTATATCCACAACTTTGCAGAAAAAATCAGCCGGGCGTACAACCTTGACATGGCAAAAGTGATGTGGGTAAAAATGGATGACCCTGTGATGGTGGCCCATCTGACCCCTGACCGGAAACTGTCCGGCGCCCCTTTGTATACCATATCCTGGCGGCCTGTCCGGCCCAATGAAATGGCTGTCATCGCACCGGACATCACCGATTTTTGATCACACGATCCCCTGGTCCATCATGGCATCCGCCACTTTGACAAATCCGGCGATATTGGCACCATTCACATAATTGCCCGGTGTGCCGTATTCTTCAGAAGCGGTCAGGCAGTCCCCGTGAATGCGCTGCATGATGCCTTTGAGCCTGGCTTCCACTTCCTGCCTGGACCATTTTATGCGCATGGCGTTCTGGGACATCTCCAGACCGGAAACCGCCACACCCCCTGCGTTGGCAGCCTTTCCCGGGGCAAAAAGGACATGGCTGTCCAGGAAGATATCAACCCCGTCCGGGGTGGTGGGCATATTGGCCCCTTCACACACCACCTGGACCCCGTTTTTCACCAGGTTTCGGGCATCATTTTTATTGATTTCATTCTGGGTGGCTGACGGAAACGCGCAGTCTGCCTTATGGTCCCACAAAGGATTGTGGTCGGATCCTGGATCCAGAGGGGTATACACCGCTTCCGGATATTTGTCTGCATATTCTTTTATGCGGCCCCGCTTCACATTTTTCAGGTACATCACATATTGCAGTTTTCCCTTGTCAATGCCTTTTTCATCATAGATGTATCCGGAAGAATCAGACAGGGTGACTACCTTGCCGCCCAGATCGGTTATTTTTTCCGTGGTGTACTGGGCCACATTCCCGGAACCGGAAACCAGGCAGATTTTGTCTTTCATGCTCTGGTCTTTGGTGGCCAGCATCTCATCGGCAAAAAACACTGATCCGTATCCTGTGGCTTCAGGCCGGATAAGGCTGCCGCCCCAGCTGAGGCCCTTTCCTGTGAGCACGCCGGTGAATTCGTTTTTCAACTTTTTATACATGCCGAACAGGTATCCGATCTCCCGGCTGCCCACACCTATGTCTCCGGCGGGCACATCTGTATCCGGTCCCAGGTGGCGGTACAGTTCCGCCATGAAACACTGGCAGAACCGCATGACCTCATTGTCGGATTTTCCTTTGGGATCAAAATCAGATCCCCCTTTGCCGCCGCCCATGGGCAGGGTTGTCAGGGCATTTTTAAACACCTGTTCAAAGGCCAGAAATTTGAGAATGGACAGATTCACCGACGGATGAAACCGCAATCCCCCTTTATAGGGCCCGATGGCTGAACTCATTTCTATGCGGAACCCCCGGTTCACCTGCACCCTGCCCTGATCATCCATCCAGGGAACCCGGAACTGTATGGTCCGCTCCGGTTCCACCATACGCTCCATGATCCCGGCATGGCGGTATTCGGGATTCTGGTCCAGAACCGGTTTCACCGACTCAATCACCTCTGTGACCGCCTGGTGAAATTCCTTTTCAAAGGGATCCCGTCCATTAATAACATCCATAATCGTGGTCATTTTTATCTCCTGTTTCCTGTGGTTGCCAGATGCAGTTTACATCATTTCATAGCACAATTTCAGCTGCCGGTGTCGAACAATTGTTTCATGGCACCGACAAAATCCGCTTCAACCGATGCCGTATATGCATCCCATTCACTGCCGTATCGATAGAATGCCGTGGCTGCCAGTTTCTTGGTCACAATAGCATTGCGGTAAGCCCGCAGCTTTTTTGCATTCATGATCCCTAAAATAGCGTCTTTGCCCAGAATCTCCACCAGCACCCCGGGGATATAGGCGGCCAGGACCTGCCAGAGCAGGTCCTGGTCCCCGACAATGGCATCCAGATTGTCGGCAACCCGGGCCTGGAAGGTGAAAATCTGCTCGCTGGTCTGTTCCGACAGCACAAACAAGGGGATATCCGGATTTTTTTCATGGATCTCCAGTAGCATGGCAGCTTCCGTGCAGGCATAGGTCTGCACCAGGTGCAGCATATCCCGGATCAATGCCCACCGGGTGGCGGTATCCTCTAAAAGCCGCTTTTCATAGTCATCTTCAAACAGAAAAGCGGTGAGCACTTCAGCCACAGCAGAAGAAAACACCCCGCCCTTATTGGCCGAAGAATCCTTTATCTGTAAAATACCGGTGTTTTTTGCGATATACCGCCGGGCAGCATCATCAAAAAACACATTGGCCCCTTCCACAATGAAGCGCAGTTCCTTGAACAGGCTGGTGAATGCCTTTACATTGCGCTGGTTGATGGTATCTTTGAACCCGCCGCAGGGGATAAATGCCTGGATATCGGCCTGTTCGATATATTTGCGGTTGGCCGGATCAGTGATAAAATTGCGGTGGAACATGGCACCGTCCGCCACCAGGGTGCCGTCCGGCAGGGTGATGTTCTTGCCTTTCAAGGGCACCTGGAACCCGTTTTTCCCCAGTTTTTCTTTGGGAAATGCCAGGGAATTTGCCCGGGGGCTGGTATGGCGCATGAAACCGATCTGCATAAGGATTTCTTTGTCCAGCCCGTCCGGATCAAACAAAACAGACCCCCCGTCCACCACCAGACAGATCCTGCCTTTGTAGCACTGTATTTCATTGCTGCCCAGGTCCCCGTCCGGCCCGCCGGTCATCATCAGGTTCAGGTCCTGTTCTTTTTCATTGCTGTGGGCGATCAGGGTCCGGAAAGCTCCCATGACCGAGGTGGTGGTCATGCCGCTGGTATCCACCTGGCCGCCGATACGGTCATAAATGTCTGCCATGTTTGTGGTGGTAACACAGGATTCCCCATTGATGAGCAGTTCCGTGCCGGATTTTCCATGGGACACCAGACCAAAAAGGTCCTTGTTTTCCAGCATGCCGTAGGTGTCGTGGGGGATGCCAAAACTCTTGCCCGTGGTAATGGTCCGCCAATATGCATACCCCCGCTGCTTTGCCCGGAATGCCACAGCATCCATGAGCGGGGCCGTGCCTTCATCCGGTCCGAAAAACACCATCTCCGGCCGGCCGTAATAATCTTTTACATGGGCATCAGTGAGCATGAGGTCCATTATCCCCTCTGTATAATCAAACAGGGCATCCATGCTGTAGCCGGCATATAAAGGATAGGGTACCACCACCCCTTTGGATCCGCTTTCACAGATATCCTTGTGCTTGAGGCGCTGGGCTCTGGGGCCCAGGGCATAATTAAGGAGCACCGCATTGTCCAGTTCCATGCCATGGTTGGCCGGGGTCACCCGGATCATGCGCAGCCCGCCCCTGGCAATGTCGTCTGCCCGCAGATGGGTGCCGCAGGCATAATGGCCGTTGACAAAAAACAGACCGTATACAAACTGCTTGAACACCAGCGGATCCAGGATCTTGTTGTCCAGTCGGAAAGAAAAGGACCGTTTTTCCGGCTTGTAAAAATTGGTTTTCAGACAGGAGGAGATCAGCCTGGTCATGAATTTGAAAACATCAAACCCCATGGGGTCATCCATAAACCGCACCGCCAGTTTCTTTTCAAACTCCGCAGCTTTTGCATCAAACTGTTCTGCAGTAAGACCCTCCTGACCGGCCGGGTTGAATTTCTGGTCAAAAAGCGCAAACAGAAACCGGATCAGGTCCGGATGTTCCATGGCGGTATCCAGTATCATTTCTGATACATAGGTAAACTTGTTGGATTCATGAATCCGTTCGGAAAACGCTTCTTTGTGGTCCACGGAATCCAGACTTTCCATGATCTCCCTGTCTGTTCTGGTTCCCTGTTCCTTGAAAATAAACATGTGGGTGAAATCCACGGCATTGCCTGCAAACAGCATTTCCCTGAAACTGAGGGTTCCTTCCACGTAAAGCCGGGTAATCCGGCTGATGCGAAAGCTCAAAAATGCCTGCAGATCACCAAGCAGGAGGGCTTCCTGGTTCCTGGACAGTTCCCCTGCCACATACAGAGAACAAATGGATGTGGGCACCCGGCTCTCGGTGAAATAGGGTTCCCAGTATGCCCGGGTGATGGTCAGGCCATGATCGGCAAACAGTTTTCTTAAGACCGGCAGCTGGGGACGTTCAAAATCTGAATTGAACATGAACCGGATCTCACCGATATCCGACAGGTTGAACACCTCCACAAACGGGGTCACATGCTGGTCCACCTGGGCCAGAACTTTTTCATACCGGTTCCGGGTCAGCCGGGGAATGGCAGTATAATCCTGGTTCTGGTTGAACAGAAATCGGGACTCGGCAAAAGCATCATCCGGAAAATCCGCCACGGTTTCCGGCCGGAACACATAGGTGAAATATTGTTTTTCCGGGTTGTAATAATATTCTCTGCGATGACCAGACAACAATTTATCCAGGATCCGTTCCATTCTATCACGGGTTTCAGCCGTGGCAATGCGCACCCGCTGGACATTGCTGTCCTGATTCAGGTCAAAATCAATATCCGCCACCCAGGAATGCAGTGCCACCTTGTCCCCTTTGAGGTGAATGCCTTTGGCAATGGATGCCAGAATACTTTTCAAAGATTCCTTGGTGATGGTTTCAAAAAAATAGATGGGAAGCCCCAGGTCATCGAGAAGAATGCCGGCTGCCAGGTTGATACAGTTGGCAGTGATAAACCCTTCCGATGACAGGTCAATCACCGCCTCGTACAGCAGGCTGGGGTTAAGGTTCACACGTTTTGCTTTTTCTATGATATGGGCGCCTGCGGAGACACTCAGTCCACCGCTGGATGTGATATGCATTCGGATCTCCTGTTATATTATTAAAAACCGTCTGTATCGGTCTTGCTAGTATACCCTAATGCCGACCGGGTCAACCCAAATCCGATTTTTTCAATAACAAAAAATTTTTCAACTCCCAGTTTTCAACCTGTCGTATTTCAGCAAAATTATCCCATCCATATTGACTTCATACCCAAACAAGGATAGTCTCAAACCCTTTAAACTGGATTAGGCAACTTTCGTGCAAACCCCATTTTAAAGATATGGACTGAAACACCCACCCATGGAAACCGATATCACCCAGATTCCCCTGACAAAAGAGACCCATTGTGTTCACCTGAAAACCCTGCCTTTCATGCCGGCTGTTTTCTGCAGACTGCTGGCCCTGTCCCTTGTACGAAAGCCGGCCCTGCCTGCAGATACCCGGGTGTGCAGAGGAAAACTGCTGCTGCCCGGCTTTGTGCCTGATCCGGACAAAGTTGACAGATACAGCAAGGTGTGCGGATTTTTTCGGACCCAGCAAGACAAAATTATTCCCCCCAGCTGTCTTCAAACCCTTTTCATCGGCATGCTGGGCAGGTACATCACCTCAAATTTTTTTCCCATCAACCCCATGGGACTAATCCAGACCGGACAGTCTTTTGCATCAAAACATCCGGTAATGGTCAATGATCTTCTGGATCTGTCCTGCACCCTCCAGGATATGACCAGAACGCCTAAGGGCATCGTCACCCGGTTCTGTCTGGAAATACACCGGGAAAACACCCTGGTGTGGCAGGGCATCTCCACCTATCTCACCCGTGATCCCGGCCGGGTACCTCCCAAAAAAATGCCCTCCCCGGACCAGCCCCTGCCGATACAAAAAACCATCCCGGTGCCTGAAAATACCGGCAGAAGATACGCACGGGTATCAGGAGATTACAATCCCCACCACCTATCTGCTGCAACAGCGAAGCTCATCGGCTTTAAAAAGGCCATTGCCCATGGCATGTGGAGCCTGGCCCGGACCCTGGCCTGCCTGGAAGAAACCATGCCCTTCTCCCATCCCTTTTGTGTGGATGCCGCCTTTAAACTGCCGATTTACCTGCCCGCAACCCTGACCCTGGGATATGAAAATGTTCTTGGCGCCAAAGGGCAGGTAAGGTTTGAACTTCGGGATGCAGACAAAGGCCTGCCCCACCTGAAGGGCACCTTGCATCTTCAAGATCAGGAAAACTGAGCCATGATGGGATCGGTTTTTGCCCTGGGTTCGGCCTTTTTCTGGGCTGCTGCCGTTATTTTGTTTAAAAAAAGCGGGGAGGTGTTCTCCCCGATTTCCCTGAATATCTACAAAAGCCTGGTGGCCATGGTGCTGGTAACCATCACCATGCTGGCACTGCAGATTCCTTTTTTTCCGGACCAACCCCTGAACAGCTGGCTGATTCTGTCGTTGTCGGGATTCTTGGGCATTACCCTGGCAGATCTGTTCTTTTTCATGGCCCTGAATCGCCTGGGAGCAGGCCTTGTGGCCATTGTGGAATGTCTGTACCTGCCCTGTGTGCTGTTTTTTTCTTTTCTTCTGCTGGATGAAAGTCTGGGCCTCGGCGGTATCATAGGCGGTCTCATGGTCCTGTCCGCCGTTCTGGTGGGATCTTTGCAAAAAAAAGAGCTGGCCCTGGAAGAGGTTGTGCCGCCCACGGACAACCTGCCCGGCATCATTGCCGGTGTACTGGCCATGATTTTTCTCTCTTTGGGTATTGTCATCATCAAAGAGATTCTGGAATATACCGATGTCTTCTGGGCCACCCTGGTACGGGTAAGCGCCGGCGTGGTCACCCTCATGATCATGGTGGCCTGCCATCCGCAAAAAAAGCGCTATCTTGCAGAACTCAAATGGTCCAGGTCCTGGCTCATTGCCCTGCCCGCATCTATCTGCGGCAATTATATTGCGTTGCTTCTCTGGGTGGCCGGAATGAAATATACCACTGCCTCCCAGGCAGCCATCCTCAACCAGATGTCCACCATTTTTATTTTTATTCTGGCTGCGGTATTTCTCAAGGAAAAAATCACGGCCAACAAGGCTATGGCCATCTGCATGGCGGTATCCGGGGCTCTGCTCACCATTTTTACCTGACGGATACAGCCTTTGCACCCGGGCACAGGACACCACCAGGGGCGGGGCCTGGGACAGAGTGCTGCTCAGAGCGATCGAAAACCTGGCATGCTTCTGGCAAATATCCAGGCCCGGACATAAGCACTTGACTATTGCGTGATTTTCCGTCTAAATAGGCCCGTAAATTGATAACACCAAGGAGTTGAAATGGCTAAACAAAAAGTGGTCCTGGCCTACTCAGGCGGACTGGATACCTCGGTCATCCTCAAATGGCTGCTGGAACAAGGATATGAAGTGTTTGCATATATGGCTGATATCGGCCAGAAAGAAGATTTTGCAGAAGCCAGAAAAAAAGCTTTGAAAATAGGTGCTTCTGACGTTTTCATTGAAGATATGCGCAAAGAATTTGTAACCGATTATATTTTTCCGGTGTTCAAGGCCAATACCCTGTATGAAGGCCGTTATCTTCTGGGAACCGCCATTGCACGGCCGTTGATTGCGAAAAAACAGATTGAAATCGCCCGGAACGTGGATGCAGCCTATGTTTCCCATGGTGCCACCGGCAAGGGAAATGACCAGGTGCGGTTTGAGTTGTCCTATTATGCCCTCAACCCGAAGATCAAAATCATCGCCCCCTGGAAAAACAAGGCGTTCCTGTCGGCATTCAAAGGCAGAAGCGATCTTCTGGCCTATGCAGACAAACACGGCATCCCCACCAAACAGACCGCATCCAAGCCCTACAGCGAAGATGACAACCTGCTGCACATCTCCCATGAAGCCGGCATCCTGGAAGACCCGGCCCATGAATGTGAAGAAAGCATATACTCCCACACCGTGTCTCCTGAAAAAGCCCCGGATGTTCCCACCCGCATCAAAATCCGGTTCAAGGACGGGATACCGGTAGAGGTGGTCAACCTGGAAGACAACACCCGGAAAACCGATGCCCTGGAATTGTTTGAATATCTGAACCAGCTGGGAAGAGAAAACGGCATCGGCCGTCTGGACATGGTGGAAAACCGGTTTGTGGGCATCAAATCCCGGGGGGTATATGAAACCCCGGGGGGCACCATCCTCCACGAGGCACACAAGGACATTGAAGGGATCGCCATGGACCGGGAGGTGATGCGGCTGCGGGATATGCTGGGGGCCAAATTTGCCGAACTGATTTACAACGGGTTCTGGTTCAGTCCGGAAATGGAATTTCTCATGGCAGCCATGGACAAGAGCCAGGAGGTCATTGACGGCGAGGTCACCCTCAAACTGTACAAGGGGGTTGCCTATCCTGTTGCCAGAACCAGTGCATCTTCTCTCTACGACCAGGATCTGTCCTCCATGGACATTGCCGGCGGGTACAACCAGGAAGACGCCGAAGGATTCATCCGCATCAACGCCATCCGCCTCATGGCCCACAGAAACATCATCAGCAGAGGATAGACAAGAAATTTTCACAAAAGCCTGGCTATCTGCCGGCAATGGGTGCAACAAACCGGTGTTCTGCATCCCAGGGAAACAATATCCAGGTATCCTGGCCCACCTCTGTAACATAGGCATCCACCAGAGGCTTTCCTGCCGGTTTGGCATAGACCGTGGCAAAATATGCCTTTGGCAGCATCTCCCTGACCACCCGGGCCGTGGTACCGGTATCCACCAGGTCGTCTATGATCAGACATCCCCTGCCCGTGCCTGCCGCCTGTTTGAGAATGATGGCCTCCCCCTGGCGCTGCCAGTCATAACTGGCAACACAGACAGTATCGATGTGGTGGATGGACAACTCTCTGGCAATAATGGCTGCCGGCACCAGCCCGCCCCGGGTCACTGCCACAATTTTTTCCCAAAGGGTTCCGGTGTCGTGCAGGCGCCATGCCAGGGCTCTGGCATCACGGTGCAACTGGTCCCAGGAAACGGGATAATTTCTTTTATACCGGTCATGGTCGTTTTCCATTAAGATATCTCCTGATCTGTGTCTTCCTGATCCTGTTTTACGGATGCGGACTTTAATATTTAAATTTTTGTTGTATGCTATCCGATATAAAAGTGAAAGATGAAAATGCCTGCCAAATGTTTCTTGCAGACACAGGATGTCTGACCGACAGATGGCAGGCGGTGAAATTACAGGAGGATGCATGCCTGACCAGGTAACAAAACACGCCCCCGGAATAATTGTCCTTTTCCTCATATTGTGGCTCGCTGCTGCACTCCCTGCCCTGGGAACCACATCTCAGCCTGCCCGGGTTGCACCCGAAGATTTTCCTGTCTGTGATGCCATTACCCCCAATGTGGCCTTCTGGATAAAGATTTTTACCCAATACGGCCGGTCCCAGGGAGTAATTCACGACTCCCGCCACCTGGACCGGATATATGGGGTCATAGACCTGAATCCGGACCGCACGGCTACGGCTGCCCGGAAAAACAAACGCGTCAAAAAGGCTGCCTTTGAAAAATACAAAACCGTTTTACTGGCCCTGGCCGGGGGCAGGACGTCTGCGACAAAACTGGAAAAACATGTGGCCGGCCTGCTGGGCCCTGATGCCGGTCCGTCAGATTTCAGGCAGGCTGCTTTCCGCCTCCGGTGCCAGACCGGCATCAAAGAGCAGTTCAGGGCGGGTTTGATCCGGTCCGGGGCGGTAATTGACGAATTCAAGCGGATATTTCTGTCCCACGGCCTGCCCGTGGACCTGGTGTACCTGCCCTGTGTGGAGTCATCCTTTGATTTCAATGCCTATTCCAAATTCGGTGCTGCCGGCATCTGGCAGTTTACCCGGGGAACCGGAAAACAGTTCATGGAGATCGGGTATGTTGTGGACCAGCGCAGGGACCCCTATATCTCCACCGATGCTGCCGCCCGTCTGCTCAAAAGAAACCATGCCGAACTCAAGGACTGGGCACTGGCCATCACGGCTTACAACCACGGTCTTGCCGGCATGAAACGGGCCAAAAGGGCCATGGACACATATGAAAACATATTCTTACGGTACCAGAGCCGCTCCTTCAAGTTTGCCTCCAGAAATTTTTACCCGGAATTTCTGGCTGCCCGGCATGTGGCCAGGAACTATCAGCAATATTTTGGAGAGCTGCATTTTACCAAACCCGTAAATTATACCCGGTTTACAACCAAAGGATTTCTCAGTGCCCGGTCTTTCACCCGGGCACTGAACCTGGATATCCAGGAATTTCACACCCTGAATCCGTCCCTGCGCAGCCCGGTGTTCAAAGACCAGAAATATATCCCCGGGGAGTTTGAGATTCGTCTGCCCGCCCATATACCGCTCCATGATGCCAGGCAGACGGCCTTGCGCCTTTACCAGGAAAAACAGATGCCCAGCCGGTTCCATGTGGTGGCCAAAGGGGATACAGCCGGCGCCATTGCCCGGTCCCACCATGTTTCTCTCAATGACCTGATCCTGGAAAACGGCCTTAACCGCCAGGCCGTGATATACATCGGACAGAACCTGCGCATACCGGTGAAAGTACAATCCCCTGACATGCCCGGCACCATCCTGGCAGACCAGGCTGACACGATAAAACCGTCTGCCCCTGACAGCCGGGAGACGAGCCCACGAACCATTGTCAAAAAAGTGGCCAAACCTGCCCGGGTAAGCCCCCCTGTATCCCTGCCAAAAGTTGCAGCAACAAAACAACAACCGCAGGCCGGGACAGCAACAACACCTGAAATACCCAAAAAAAAATCCGGTGATGTGGCAGCCCTGCCGGCACCCGGGCCGGACAGAATAAACCCCCTGGTTGATTCCAGCAACCTGAAAATCCAAAAGATTGTGACCGGTGACAGCGATGGCCGGATTGGCATTATCCAGGTGGAGGCAGAAGAAACTTTGGGCCACTATGCAGACTGGCTCAAAATCCCCACCAGCCGGATCCGGACCCTGAACCGCCTGGTCTTTGGCAACCCCATCGCCATCAACCAGACCATAAAAATCCCGTTGACTGCACTGGATCCGGACAGGTTTGAAGAACAGCGGTTTGAATTTCACCGGGAAATCGAAGAAGATTTTTTTGCCTCTTTTGTGGTATCAGAGGTGGAAACCTATGAAATCAAACCCGGAGATACCATATGGTCCCTGTGTCTCAGGCAGATGGAAATTCCGTTCTGGCTTTTGAAAAAATACAATCCCAAAACCGATTTCAATGCTCTGCACCCGGGACATACACTTAATTGCCCGCTGGTTGCAGCCAGGCAGGAAGACCTGGTTTTATGATCAGATTTCCAGGCGTTTTTTGATTCCCCGGAACTGGTCATAGGACAACCCCAGCAGGGCTGCCGCTTTTTTGTGGTGAAACCGGGTCCGGGCCAGTGCCTGTTTCATCCGCCGGGTTTCCAGGGCCTGGACAGCATCCTTTAAGGGCATTGTCAGCAGATCCGTGACCCATCTTTCCTTGATGTGCGTTTCCAAAGAGGCATCCTGTTCCGGTGTTTCAGGCATATTCCGGTCTGTTTGGGATTCCGGGAATACCGCTTTCTGCTGCCGGGCGCTATGGTCTTGGTTTTTCTCCCGGGTTTTTCTGGTGCCGGCATAGGGATTATCAAACGGGTCAAAAACAATTTCCTGTATGCGGTGAGTGGTACTCTTGTACACCGCCCGTTCGATCACATTTTTCAACTCCCGGATATTGCCGGGCCAGGGATAGGCTGTCAGGGTTTTTCTGGCACGTGCGGTCAGTTCCGGCACTGTTTTCCACCCAAGTTCAAAGGCCATGCGGGAGGCAAAATGGTTGGCCAGCAGCAGGATATCCTCCCTGCGGTACCGCAGGGGCGGCACATAAATCACCTCAAAAGACAGGCGGTCCAGCAGATCCTGCTTAAAGGTCCCTTGCCGGGCCATGGCTGTCAGGTCTGCATTGGTGGCGGCAACAATGCGCACATCCACCCGGACAGGCCGGGAAGATCCCACCCGTTCAAATGTGCCGTATTCCACGGCGCGCAGTATTTTTTCCTGGACCTCCATGGGAATGGTGCCGATCTCATCCAGAAACAATGTGCCATCTGCGGCCTGTTCAAACCGGCCGATGTGGCGGGTCCCGGCCCCGGTAAAGGCCCCTTTTTCATACCCGAACAGCTCAGACCCGATAAGGGTGGGGGTCAATGCGGAACAATTAAGGGTCACCAGCGGTTTCTGCCACCGCTTGGATAAAAAGTGGATCCGGGCAGCAGCCAGCTCCTTGCCGGTTCCCCGTTCTCCTATAACCATCACAGACCGCTCGATGGGCGCCACCTGGGAAATCTGCTCCTGGAAGGTAATAAATGCCTCAGACTGTCCCACAGCCCCATCCATGGATACATGGTGGTGCTCCATGGATTTGTCGGAACCTGAATATTCCATGTGGTTGCTACACCCCTCAAAAAAATATGGTTAAATATACATTAAATGGTTATTTTATTCATTTTCTGGCGTAAATTACCATGAACCAGACATTGTGTCAATCCTGGAAAATACCTGTAACATCTTGAAACAAAACACCATCCGATCTTTATTTTGCAATGGCACAGTTCATGCTATTTACCTGGTTTACCTGGGGTCAGAAAATATTTCTGATTCCAACACCCCACACCAAATAAGGAGAAGATTCATGGGTATTTTTACACGCTTCAGAGACATTGTCTCTGCCAATATGAACGCCATGCTGGACCGGGCAGAAGACCCGGAAAAGCTCATCAAGCTGATGATCCGGGAAATGGAAGACACCCTGGTGGAACTCAAGTCCTCCTGCGCCGGCACCATTGCCAACCAGAAAAAAGTGGCCCGCCTTCTGGAAGACACCCGGGAAAAAGAAACCTTCTGGGACAACAAAGCCGGTCTGGCCGTATCCAGGGGCCGAGACGACCTGGCCCGGCAGGCTTTGCTGGAAAAAAGACGGTTTGCCCAAAGATGTGAGGCAGTGGAACAGGAGCTGGATGAACTGGGTGCCATTGTGGAACAATACAAAGATGATATCCAGGAACTGGAAAACAAGCTCAAGTCCGCAAGAGATAAACAGCGCATGCTGGTCCAGCGGCATATCCGGGCCCAGCGCAAAAAAAAGGCCCACCAGGAAATCCGTCGCGTGGATTCTGCAGAAGTCGTGCAGAAGTTTGAGGAAATGGAATCCCATATCGAACGGATGGAGGCGGAAGCCGATCTGGTAAATTATGGCAAAAAAACCAATCTGGAAGAGGCATTTGAAGAACTCAGCGCAGATGATGACATTGAACGCCAGCTGCGGGATTTAAAATCCTCCCAAACAGCGCAAAAAGATGATACTAATACGCTGTAAATTATCCACATCACAGGGAGGCAGTTTATGATGCATGGTGCGACAATCATCGGAATCGCCATGGGGGGATTCATCCTGTTTCTGGCCACTGTCGGACTCATTGTCATTGGTATCATCCGGGCCGCCAAAACCGGCGGCATCAGCAAAAAAGACCGCAGGGCACACGATGAGGAAACCCGGATGATCCAGGATCTTTACCATGGGTTGTCAAAAATGGAAGCGCGGGTGGAAGCTCTGGAAACCATCTTGATAGAACGTCAGAAAAAGGATTGATAAAAATATGAGACACCATTACAAACGCAGACAGAACTCCGGGTATGCCCGGTGCAGAAACCAGTACACCAGGTTCAGGGACCGTCTGGATGACATTGCCGGAGACCACCGCATTTACCGGTCCAGAAGGGGCATCCTCATGGGGGTGTGCAGGGGTCTGGCTGAACATTTTAATTTAAGCGTGTTCTGGGTGCGGATGATCACCCTGCTGCTCTTTTTATTCACCGGGTTCTGGCCGGTGGGGGTGCTGTATATTGCGGCCGGACTGATTTTAAAACCTGCACCAGTGGTGCCGTTCCAGGATGAAAGGGACCAGGAGTTCTACCAGTCCTATACCACCTCCAGGGAATCCGCCCTCCAGCGCATCAAACGCAAATTTGAAAATATTGACCAGCGGATACAGCGCATGGAACATACGGTCACTTCCCGGGATTTTGACCTGTAGAAGACAAGGTTTTCATAGATCTTGACAATGCTATATAAAGCCCAGCAGGGTCAGCCCGTCTTTTACCAGGACCAGGGCCAGAACACACAGGGCCAGGCCCAATCCGCGCATGGTATACACATAGGCCCGGCCTTTTATAACTGCCCTGGACCGGCCCACCAAAAGGGCCAGGCCCACTTTGGATCCCACCAGCAGCAGGTAAAAGCTGGCAATAAACGCCGCAGCTGCCGCCACATGCACAGCCATGGCCCGGTGGACCACCGGGGCCCCCACCGATATCCAGAACAGATACGGGTGGGGGCTCAATACATTCACCAGAACGCCCTTTGCCAGGGCGTTGCTTGTTGAAACATCCGCATTGATAACCAGCGCCCTGGTCTGCAGGCCCTTGAACCCCATGCGGAACACCACCCCGCCCCCCACAAGGGAAATTGCGCCCAGCACCGCCGAAAAATCCGACATGGTGGACAAAATGCCCACCGACACCAGGATAATGGGCAGGTCACTGATAAGGGGGGCAAGGGCCACCCGTATGCCCGCACCAACACTCTGCCGTAAAGTTTCAGACACCACAAGGGTCAGCAGCGGTCCGGGTGCCAGCCCGGCTGACAGTCCCAGCACCAGCCCCATGAACAGAAAATGTACCATCAGCCAGATAAATCCTTCTTGAACATCTCCACCAGAATCAAATAAAGGGGTTTTATACCGTGTGTGCTATGCTTAGGCAAGGCATTATAACAAATCTGAATATTTGTTATAGTAGCGTGGGCTTCTATGGGAAGCCCCTGGTGGTGTCCTGTGAGCGGACCGTCAGAGCCGTAGGGGCCAGCAGACATGTCGGGATGACAGAACCGGATACAGGTGATCAAATCCTTAACTGAAAAAAATTACGGGCACCAGCCCCGAAAGGTCTCGGGCCGGACACAGGACACCGCCAGGGGCGGGGCTTGTGAAAGCCTGCTGCACCGAATGATCAACAACCTGGCACGCCTGTGGCAAATATCGGGTTCAGCCAGGAAAAGCTTGACACACCCCCTTTAATATACTTAGAGTTTGTTTTTATTTAACACAGATAATACACCGACCATAAACAACACACCTGCGGGGGCTGCCATCGCCTATATCAACAAACAGATACTTACTGCGGTTGCGGCCGCTGAAAACGGGGAGATATTTGAACTGGAAGGCTACGGCGCAGCCGGGTATTCCGGTGATCTCCCTGTGGTGCTGACCAGAACCGATACCATTGCCATGCCACATGGCAGTGAACTGATGATGCTGCCGGGCCGGTCCCCGGTTGTCTTTAATGTGGTTTCAGACCAGTTTGAAACCCTTTCCAGAAACCCTTTTGCACCGGATGAAAAAATTTATCCGGTGGCGGTTTTCAACTCCCCGGGATATGTAAACCGGCATTTTTGCGCCTATACCTGTGAGAAAACTGCCGCCCCACTGCCCCTTTTTTCCTACGGGGCAGTGGGATTCGGTAGAAACGGATTCCGGTCTGCCGCACTCCAGGTGGATGCCGAACCCAGGCAGGACCTGCGGCTGATGCCCAGGGCCAAAGTGATACAGGGCGTGGGCCGGATGGGCAGAAAATATCCGGATAACCGCCTGATGCGCCATCTGGAAACCTGCGCTTTGGAATACGGGTGTCCGGCCGGGAAAAATTTTTTCCTCCAGCGGTATGAAGCCCCGCTGCCCACCTCCAGGGTCTGCAATGCCCGCTGCCTGGGGTGTATTTCCCTGCAGTCCGACACCCGGTTATCTGCCTGCCAGGACCGGATCTCGTTTACCCCCACTGCCGAAGAAATTTTCCAGGTCAGCCTGGAACATATCAGCCATGTGCCCAAAGCGGTGGTCAGCTTTGGGCAAGGATGTGAAGGCGAGCCCCTGACCGCATTTCAGGTTATCCAGCCAGCCATTGAAATGATCAGGGCGGCCACGGACAAGGGCACCATCAACCTGAACACCAATGCCAGTATGCCCAACCATGTAAAAAGTCTGTGCCAAGCAGGTTTGGACAGCATGCGGGTGTCCATGAATTCGGTGCGCAAAAATATCTATACCGCCTATTTCAGGCCCCGGTCCTACAGCTGGAATGATGTATGCAAAAGCATAGATACTGCCCGGGAACATGGCCGGTTTGTGGCTCTCAACTACCTCAACTGCCCCGGGATTACAGATTCGCAAAAAGAAGTCGATGCCTTGTTTGCATTTATCCGGGACCATGACATCAACATGATCCAGTGGCGCAACCTCAATTATGACCCCCAGACATATTTTGCCGCCATGGAAGCGGTCGAATCCGGAGGTCCTGCCATGGGCATGGCACGGTTGATACAGGCCCTGAAAAAGGAATTTCCAATCCTAGTCCACGGGTATTTCAACCCCCACCTTTGGGGTCAGAAGTTAACTTCTGACCCCAAAAAAAAAGGAAGTTTGCACCATGCCTGATTCCCGGGAAAACCGGCAGATCCGGATCATTGACCAGACCATCAGAGAAGGCATGCAATACCAGGGGCTGGTGTTTTCCCTGGACCAGCGCATGCAGATCCTTACATTCCAGGAAAAACTGGGCGTGGATGTATGCCAGGCCGGGTATCCCTCCGCCCATCCCAAAGAAGCTGCCATGGTGCAGCACATGGCAGACCATGCAAAAAAAAATGGATTCCGGATACGGGTGGCAGCCCTGGGAAGGGCATTTCTGCCGGATGCGGCCACTCTTTTGAACACCCGTATCCATGATGTGCACCTGCATCTGCATGTGAAAAACTCAGCCACCCATGCTGAGGTAAAAAAAACTATGGCCGGTCTTGGGACGGTCATTGACCATATCCGCAGCACCAGGCCGGATGCCGCCATCAGTGTGGCCATGCTGGATATGGGAAAGACAGGGCCTGATCTTCTGGACAGATGCATCAGGATTCTGTGCCGGGATCTGCAGATTGATATTTTGTCCCTGCCGGATACTTCTGGCATCATGGCCCCCAATCAGGTGGCTGAACGCATCAGACATGCAGTCGATCTGGCAGACGGTACAGCTGTTTCCATCCACTGCCACAATGACCTGGGCATGGCATCGGCCAACTCAGTCATGGGAATTGCTGCCGGGGCAGATGTACTGGAGGTATCGGTTCTTGGAATCGGCGAACGCAACGGCATTGGTGATCTGTATTCCGTGGTCCGGCTCCTGGCTGACCAGGGCATCACATCAGGATTCAGGCATGAAGATATGGATCTGGTCCATGCTTATTATACCTTTGTGGATGCCATTGTTAAAGGCCAGACCGGCCAGGGCCTTATATCACCTTCTACACCGGTGTTCGGCCGGGCAGTACACACCCATGTGGCCGGCACCCATGCAGATGGCCAGTTCGGCACCACATCTGCACCGGATTTTTTTCTGAACCTTTTGTGCGGCAGGCAGATGGTGCAAAAATATCTGGATTTGCATAACATTGCCTGCAACACCGCCCGCCTGGATGAGATTACCCGTGCCATAAAAAATGCAAGCATTGAAAAAAGCCGGCGCCTGAAAAAAACGGAAATACAGGATATTGCGGCATCCCTGGTCTGACTTTGTGTTAAAAACCACAAAGCGCACGAAAGAAGGGTATCTTGGATAGCCTTTGATTTGTTTTTTTTAAAAACCACGAAGGTCACGAAGAACACGAAGAAAGGGCTTCTTCGTGTTCTTCGTGGTAAAAAAATTAGACGGCCCTGAGGGCCAAAAAAAAATAGATGCATGGACGGTTAGAATGAATTCACCGAGGGGAACCTGAAAAAAAAATTGCAAAAACAACGCTTATCTGATTTAATAAAGGTTTAGCTGAATTCTTAAAAGAGATAAAGGAAAAACCGTGGGCTTGGATTTTACAGGCATTGTGGTGGTGGCGGGCAATTACGGGAGTGGAAAAACCGAAACCGCCATCAATCTTGCTGTTGCCTGCCGCAGAACCGGCATGGACGTGAATATTGCAGACCTGGACCTGGTCAATCCCTATTTCAGAACAAGGGAGGCCAGAATCCCGCTGGAAGCCCTGGGCATACAGGTGATCCTGCCGGACACACAATATATGTTTGCCGACCTGCCGATTCTGGCACCGGCTGTGGCCGATATTATCCGGCAGCCTTCTGATCTGACCATTCTGGATGCCGGCGGAGATGATGTGGGGGTTACCGTGCTGGGGGCGCTGGCATCTGTTTTACAGGACAAACCGGTACGCATGCTCCAGGTGATCAATGCATTCAGGCCCTTTACAGGGGATGTGGCAGGGTGCATCAAAATAAAACAGGAGATCGAGGCATCTGCAAAACTGACGGTCACAGGGCTTGTGTCCAATGCCAATCTCATGGACGAAACCACTGGCAGCCATATCCACCAGGGATATGAGCTGGTCAAAAGCGTGGCAGACCATGCACAAATCCCCTTGGAATTTATAACCGCTGTCCCCGGGATACTCACGGAACGTGATCTGGCGCATTTTTCCTGCCCGGTGCTGCCCATTGACAGAAAACTGCTGTTCCCCTGGAAACGCACCTTAAAAACATGATCCAGCCGACACACAATAACAACACCAAGACATACACAGATAAGGAGTAATTCACATGGCATTTCAACACATAATTGATGAGGAACGCTGCAAAGGCTGCGGTCTGTGTGTCAATTTCTGCCCCAAAACCGTTCTGGAGATCACTGACAAGGTGAATGCCAAAGGGCATTTTCCCGCCTATCAGGCAAGACCCGAAGACTGCATCCACTGCACCATCTGCTGTATCATGTGCCCGGATGCGGCCATTAACATTGTCGAGACCCAGACTGCCTGAAAAAAGGTAAAAAAGTTAACTTCTGACCCCAAGGAAAAAGATAATGGCAAAGGTATTAATGAAGGGAAACGAGGCCATCGGTGAGGCTGCCATCCGGGCAGGCTGTAAAAACTATTTTGCATATCCCATCACCCCCCAGTCCGAAGTTGCGGAATACCTGGTGAAACGGCTGCCTGAAGAAGGCGGGGTGTTTCTCCAGGGAGAAAGTGAAGTGGCGGTGGGGTATATGATTTTCGGCGCAGCCGGTGCCGGCGAACGGGTCATGACCACCTCCTCTTCTCCGGGGATCAGCCTGATGAGCGAAGCCATCTCTTATATTGCGGCAGCCCAGTGCCCTGCGGTATTTGTCAATATTGTCAGGGGTGGTCCGGGCTTAGGGGGAATTCTGCCCTCCCAGGGGGATTATTTCCAGGCCACCAAGGGCGGGGGTCACGGGGATTACCACCTGCTGGTGCTGGCGCCGGACGGGGTGCAGGAGGCTGTTGAGATGACCATGCAGGCCTTTACCCTGGCGGAAAAATACAGAGGCCCTGTCATGATCATGGGAGACGGGCTCATCGGACAGATGATGGAGCCGGTGGAGTTTCCCGATGATCTGAAAACCGAACCCACAAACAAGGATGACTGGGCCACCAGCGGCATGGATTTTCGCAAAAGCAAAAAGCGCAACCTGGTAAAATCTTTGTTTCTTGATCCTACGGCCCTCAATGACAACAACCTGGCCCTCAAAGCAAAATATGAACAGATGAAAAAAGAGGAGGTGCAGTTCGAGCTGTACAACGGGGACACCGATTACCAGATTTTGATCACCTCTTACGGCACCATGAGCCGGGTGTGCAGAACGGCCATTGACATGCTCAAGGAAGACGGCATCGAAGTAGCCATGCTGCGGCCCAAAACCCTGTTCCCATTTCCGGAAAAAGCCGTGTTTGAGGCTGCATGCAAAGACAGCTGCAAAGCGGTCATCAGCATTGAGATGAGCATGGGCCAGATGGTGGAGGATGTTGAGCGCTGCGTCAAAGGCCGGCGGCCCGTGGAATTCTACGGTGAGTGCGGCGGAGACATCCCCTCCCCGGAAAAAATTATCGACATTATCAAAGAACTGTTATAGGAGCACACCATGGGAAAGACTTTTTCAACGCCAAAGGCGCTCAGCAAAACCCACACCCACTACTGCCCCGGATGCACCCACGGCATTGTCCACCGCTTGGTGGCGGAAGCCATCGATGACTTAGGGATACAGGGAAAAACCGTGGGCATCGCCCCTGTGGGATGCGCCGTGCTGGCATACAACTATTTTGACTGTGATTTTCAGGAAGCAGCCCATGGCAGGGCACCGGCCATGGCCACCGGCATCAAGCGGGTCCGGCCGGATTTGATGGTATTCACCTACCAGGGAGACGGGGATCTGGCCTCCATCGGCATGGGTGAAATCATCCATGCTGCCAACCGGGGGGAAAAATTCACCACCATATTTATCAACAATGCCATCTACGGCATGACCGGCGGCCAGATGGCCCCCACCACCATGGGCGGACAGCGTGCCACCACCGCACCTGCGGGAAGAGATACCGCTGCCACGGGCATGCCCATCCGCATGGCAAACCTGCTGGCCGAACTGGTGACCCCGGGGTATATCACAAGGCAGGCCGTGCTCAAACCCCAGCAGGTTAACAAAACAAAAAAAGCCATAAAACAGGCATTCCAATACCAGATGGAAAACAAATGCTTCAGTTTTGTGGAAGTTATTTCCACCTGCCCCACCAACTGGGGCCTGACACCCTTGGATGCCCTTAAATGGGCCGAAGACACCCTGCTTCCCTATTATGAACTGGGTGACTATAAAGTGCCTGAATAGATCCATTCTAAATATTTTTGGAGAAACCAATGCAGACAGAAATAAAATTTGCAGGATTCGGCGGCCAGGGCATTTTGCTCAGTGCAAAGCTTTTGGCTTATGCAGCAATGAAACAAGGATCATTTGTGGCCTGGATACCCTCTTACGGACCGGAGATGCGCGGGGGAACAGCCTATTGCACTGTGGTAATCAGCGACAGGCTCATCGGCTCTCCCATCATAAAAAACCCCACCCATCTTGTGGCCATGAACCTGCCGTCCCTGGAAAAATTTGAAAATGACGTCAAACCGGGCGGCATCATTTTCATCAACTCCTCTTTGATCCCTGTGACAAGCAAACGCACCGATGTCACCCAGCTGGTGGTGCCGGTGAATGATATCGCCATCAAGGCCGGTTCTGTCCGGGCTGCCAACATCGTGGCCTTAAGCGCATTTGCCGCCAAAAGCGAACTGGTGGACCTGGATCTGCTCAAAGCCTGTGTCAAGGAGGAGTTTGCCGCCAAACCCAAAATCATCCCATTGAACATGGATGCGTTTGACCGGGGGGTGGAGATCGCCTTAGCCGATCAGGCCCAAACAGCATAACCTGTTTTACCAGCCGTGCATTGCACGTTAACTCAGGAAAATAAAAAGGGGGCCGCTTCATGATCAGAATTGAAATATCGTTGTTTCTCAAAAATGCGCCTGGTGAGCTGGCAAAACTCACCGACCTGTTTGGGCAGGCCAATATTAATATTGATGCCATCACCATCCAGGATGCGTCATCATATGTCCAGAACCTGTTTGAAGCCAGGGGAAAATCCCTTAAACGGCTGGCATCGTCCGCCAGTTACAGCTCCATGCGCAGAGATTCTGCTGAATTTGCCCTGGTCCGCCTGTTGACCGACAACCCGGATGCGTCAGTGGCCCTGTTACAAGAAAACGATTACCTGTTTGACACAAAAGAGGTGGTGGCGGTGGACATCACCAACAAACCCGGGGAATTTGCCAAAATCACCAAAAAATTCGGTGAAGAACAGATCAACATCAATTATGTATATGGATCTGTGTCTGATGCCGACGGCAAGTGCCTGTTTGTGTTCTGCCCCGAGGACGTGGCATTTGCCGAATCCATTTTCAAGGACAACACCTACTAGCACTGGCAGGCGATAGGACCAAAGAAGATCTGAACGGTCTGGAACCCTGACCCCGTCTGACCAATTTTGACAGAGCCCCCCTGTGGGTGCCGTGTGACAGGACCGTCAGATGCCAATCTCGGGCCGGTCACACGGCACCCACAGGGGGCGGGGTAGCAAGCAGCTGAACAGGATGAGGCTATATGCGATGGCCCCTGAGGATAAGGTATCAGGGCTTGCGCTTGTCTTTGAGAATATTGTTGGATATCACAATGCGCTGTATCTCGGATGTCCCCTCATAGATGGTAAACACCCGGGCATCCCGGTACAGCCGCTCCACAACATAATCTTTGGTAAACCCATATCCGCCGTGCATCTGAATGGCCCGGGCCGTAATTTCATTCACCATTTCAGAAGCAAACAGTTTGGCCATGGAGGCCTCTTTTGTATAGGGTTCTTTTCGATCTTTCATGGAAGCGGCGGAAAACACCAGCTGCCTGGCGGCCTCTATCTGGGTGGCCATGTCTGCAATCTGAAAACGGATCGCCTGGTGCTTGGTGATGGGCACCCCGAACTGCCGCCGTTTGGAGGCATATTTTACCGCCGCGTCAAAGGCGGCCTGGGCCACCCCCAAAGACTGGGCCGCAATGCCGATGCGGCCGCTGTCCAGGCCGGACATGGCAATTTTGAAGCCGTCTCCTTCCTTTCCCAGCATCTGGGATACCGGCACCCGGCAGTCTTCAAAAATCAGATCTGTGGTGTCCGAGGCCCGCAATCCCATCTTGTCCTCTTCATGGCCCACGATCAGCCCTTTTGTGCCCTTGGGCACAATAAAGCAGGAAATACCCTTGTGGCCGGCACCAGGATCGGTTTTGGCCGTCACCAGCACCAGTTTGGCATGTTTGCCCGATGTGATGAACCGCTTGGTGCCGTTAATAATATAATGGTCCTTTTCCTTAACAGCGGTGGCAGCCTGGGAAACCGGATCAGATCCGGCATCCGGCTCGGTAAGCCCGAAGGCCCCGATGATTTCCCCTGATGCCAGGGGTTTTAAAAACTGCTGTTTCTGGTCTTTTGTGCCGAAATTATACAGGCTTTCACACACAATGGAGTTCTGTACAGACATGACCACGGATGTGGAAGCACAGGAATAGGCAATTTCCGACAGGGCCAGGACATAGGAAACCGTATCTGCGGATTCACCGCCATATTCTTCAGGAATCATCATGCCCATAAGGCCCAGTTCACCCATCTGCCGGAAATTGTCTGCCGGAAACTCCTTGGTCTGGTCCCGCTCCGCTGCCTTTGCAGCCACCACTTTTCTGGAAAACTCCCGGACCATGTTCCGGATCATTTTCTGTTCATCTGTCAGTTTGAATAGCATAGCCGGACACCTCCATATTTAGGGAACATACACAACCACAATCAACACGGCATCGGTATCTGCCGTGTTGCGCAGGTCATGCCTGACCCCTGAATTAAAATGAAGGGAATCTCCGGCATCCAGGACATTCACATGATCCCCCACCTGGACTTCCACTTTTCCTTCCAGCACATGGACAAATTCCTCTCCCTCGTGCTGGAACCCCACCCCCTCATGGCGGGTACCGGCTTCCACCACAATGCGGAACGCCTTTAAATGCTTGTTTTCCGCACCCGGTGTCAGGGGGGTATAGGCATATTTGTCGGTTCTTTTGGTATAGGCATCAGAGCGTTTTTCCCGGGCCTCCTCTTTATCCTTGAGAAGAAAATCAGAATCCAGCTGCAGGACCCTGGACATCTGGAGCAGGGTTCCCACAGAGGGCCGTTTTTTTCCACTTTCTATCTGCTTGATGACATCCTTGGACAACCCGGTCTCATTGGCCATGGTATCCAGGGTAATTTTTCTGTCCAGCCTGGCCCGTTTGATCCGTTTTCCAATGGGGGTGGTTTCTTTTTTCCTGGCCATTGCATCTCCAATCATCTGACGGTCATTCCCACATTATTCTCTGCATGCCCGGCACCGGGTCATTCCGGTATTAATCAACCTTTTCAATCCAGTTTTCCGTATCTTTTGCTGTGCCGTACTGGATGGATGTCAGGGCATCATAAAATTTCATGGCTGTTTTGCCGGGCTTTGTGTCACCGATGTGGATCTTTTTTTCTCCATAGCAGATTTCACCCACAGGGGATATCACGGCGGCTGTGCCTGATCCGAACACTTCAATGAGATTGCCCTTTGCATGGGCGTCAAACACTTCATCTATGCTGATTTTACGTTCCGACACCTGCATGCCCCATTTTTTTGCCAGGTCAATGACCGAAAAACGGGTGATGCCGGGCAGGATGCTGCCGGTGAGATTGGGGGTCACCAGTTCATCGCCCACAAGAAAAAAGATGTTCATGGCCCCCACCTCTTCAATGTATTTACGTTCCAAAGCATCCAGCCAGAGCACCTGGGCATACCCCTGTTTTTTGGCGATCTCCCCGGCATTGAGGCTGGCTGCATAATTGCCTGCGGTCTTGAATTCCCCTACCCCGCCGGGAACGGCCCTGACATGGTCTCTGGACACCCAGATTTTCACCGGTGCCAGGCCCCCGGCATAATAGGCCCCCACTGAGGAGAGAATAATGAAAAACTTGAAGGTAAAAGAGGATCTCACCCCCAGAAAAGGATCTGTGGCAATGATAAACGGCCGGATATACAGCGATGTTCCCAGGGTTTCGGGTATCCAGTCTTTTTCCAGTTTCAGCAGCTGTTTCAGGGCATCCATGACAAAGTCCACATCAATTTCCGGGATGCACAACCCCCTGGCAGACTGGTTCAGCCGGGCAAAATTGTCCCGGGGCCGAAACAGCTGGATTTTTTTGTCCGGTGTTTTATAGGCCTTGAGTCCCTCAAAAATGGCCTGACCATAATGGTACACCATGGCAGCCGGTGACAGGGCAAATTCTGCAAACGGTTCAATGCGCGGATCATGCCACCCTTTTTCAACTGCATATTCCATCACAAACATATGGTCGGTGAATACCGTACCAAACCCAAGATTTTTATCCTCTGGCCGGGTACCGGGCGTATCCACCCGGGTTACTGCAATTTTCATCCTGTCCTCCTGACGTGCAGAAAAAACATATCTTCTGCATGGTAAAAAATAATTATAAGACTTTTCGTATAAGAGCGTTTCACAGATGCTTTGTCAAGGATATTCTGCCCGCATTCCTTACAAAGACATGGAATCGTGCGCACTGCAAAATTTTGACTGGCCAATGGCGCAGTTCCGTATTATGATGGCTTCATGACAAACAGGTATCCCCTTTTTGGGGCTGACAGATGCATCTGCTTTAATATAGAAGTGTTATCGGGGAGAAAATCATGGCTGAAAAAAAATTTACACAGGTGTGTACCTGCAAGAACTGCGGCAATGAAGCGGAAATGATCGTCACCTGCCAGTGGGTTGAAGAAGAGGCTGCACAGGAAAAAAGCAAACCCGGCAGCAAACCCAAAAAAATCAAAGGCACCGGTACCTGCACCAGTTGCGGCAATGAGGCGGAAACCTGGGTGGACCTGTAATTCACCTGCATACGACCAAAGGACATTGTGATGGATGACCGCGGGATACTGGAAAACAAGCACATCCTGGTGGTGGATGATGAACCCGATATCCTGGAAACATTGGAAGAGCTGCTTTCCATGTGCCGGGTCCATACGGCAGGCTCTTTTGAAGCCGCTGTGGAATTGCTGAAAACCAATACCTATGATGCCGCCATTTTTGACATCATGGGGGTGCAGGGATATCAGCTGCTGGAGATCACCCGCCGGTTGAACATACCCACCCTTATGCTCACGGCCCATGCCCTGACACCGGAAAATCTCAAGACCGCCATCGAAAAAGGGGCGGACGCCTACGTCCCCAAAGAAAAGCTGGTTGATATCACACTGTTTGCCGCTGATGTTCTCACCGCAAGGCAGCAGGGACGCCAGGCCAACGCCGGCTGGTTTTCCTTTGTAAGACCGGTGTTTGACAAGTTGTTCGGCCTGAACTGGAGAAAGACGGACCAGGATTTCTGGGATGCGTTTGACAAGCGGAAATAGCTACAGCAAGGGAATAACCACCTTGAACTCAGCCCCCTGTCCGGAATCTGAATCAAGCACCAGTTCACCGCCCATGTCCCTGAGCAGCACCATGACGCCGGCCAGTCCCAGGCCATGGCTCTGGATGGCGTCTTCAATGGAACCACCGGTTGTAAAATAGATTTCAAATATCCGCTGCTGGTCTGATCTGGGTATGCCCCGGCCGTCATCTTTCACCCACATGGTGAGCCGGCTTTCCCGAATCAGGCCCCTGATATCAACCCGGGCGGCCCGGTGCTTGAATGCGTTTGTGACAAGATTTCTCAATATCTGGCGTACCTTGGCCGCATCCAGGCACACACTGGCTTCCCAGGTCTGCCGCGCAAAATTCAGACTGACCCCGGCTTCTTCAATGGCTTCCTGAAGCTGCGCATAGGTCTGGGCCCTTCTGATATCATCTGCCACGCCCGGATCTGCCAGATCAAACACCTCCACCAATACCCCCACAACCAGAGATGCCACGGTGAACTGCGAACAGATATGCACCCCTTCCCTGGAGCGTCCCAGTTCCAGGACATCGTTCACCAGACGCTGGGTGGCAAGGGTGTTGCGCACAATGCGTTTGAGCACCTTGATCTGTTTTTCCGTCAAAGGGCCGTAGGTATCCTGTCGGTCCAGCAGGGATCTGGCCCCGGCATTGATTACAGATATGGGCACCTTTAAATCATGGATGAGAATCTCAGTCTTGATATTGGTGTCAGGCATCTCGTTGGTCACCTTTTAAAATCCTTGCAATTTGATTCAATGATTTTATATAGTGGCAATATCACACCACCAGATGTTATACGGGGATACGGGAATCTTGTAAAGCCTTTTGGAGTTTTTATGCGCAACCAGACCAATGACACGGCTGCCCTGAAAAAAAAAATCACGGCGCTGGAAGAGGAAAACCAGCTGCTCAAAAGCATCATTCACAAAGCCCCCATCCCCATATTTGTCCTGGACAGCACCCATAAAATCAGCCATTTCAACCAGGCCCTGGAGGAGTTGAGCGGGTTACAGGCACAGGAGATGGTCGGCACCGATCACCAGTGGAAAGCCTTTTATGCCAGAAAACGGCCGGTCATGGCAGACCTGATCATCGACAATGCACCGAATGAGAAGATCGTTGCCCTGTACGGCCCCAAATACAAAAAAGCCTTGTCCGACAAAAAACTGTTTGCTGCCACTGATTTTTTTTCAGACCTGCCGCCTGCCGGCAAATGGCTGTTCTTCACTGCAGCCGCCATCTTTGACAGCAAAGGAAACATTGCAGGAGCCGTGGAAACCCTGCAGGATGTCACAGCTGAAAAAACAAAAGAGCAGGAGGTGTTTGAGCTTTACCAGACCTACCAGAAGGTGCTGGAGTTTATTCCCTATCCCATTATTTTGTATGATGAAAAAGGGCGGGTATCCTATGTGAATCCCTCTTTTACGGCGGTGTTCGGATGGGACTTAGATGAACTCAAAGGCGATATTCTGCCCTTTGTACCGGAAAACCTCAAAGATGAAACCAACCAGATGCTGGACCGGTTCAAAGAAAATCAGCACCTCACCCGGTATGAGACCCAGCGGCTCACAAAAGACGGCCGGCACCGGGATGTGATCATCTGGGCCGCATCCCATACCTGGTACAAAGACAGGCCCGGGGAACATTTTGTCATTCTCCGGGACATCACCGAAGAAAAGCGGCTGGCAGCCAACAACCGCACCATCATGCGCATCAGTGCGGCCCTGCCCCAATACCCGGACCTGGAGGATCTCATGGATTATATCACCCGGGAGATCAAGGGCCTTTTGAATACCGAAGGGGCTGTGGTGCTGCTGTATGATGAGATAAAAAACGACCTGTTCTTTTTAGGGGCCTCCTATGATGACTCAGACACGGAACAGCGGGCCAGAAAAATCCGGTTTGCCTTGGATGAAGTACTTGCAGGAAAGGTATTGAAAACCGGCCGGCCGGCTGTCAACAACCAGGCTGCCACCTCCTTTGAATCCTATCCGGAAAGAGACCGGAAACTGGGCTATGAAACTAAAAGCATTCTGTGCGTACCCATCAGAAGCGATTCCCGCATTACCGGCATCCTGTGCGCCATAAACAAAAAACAGAACCCGTTTGACGACAATGATATGGAATTGATGACCATGATTGCCGGTACCGTGGGTATATCCATTGAAAATGCCCGGTTTTCAGAAGCCCTGAAAGAGGCCTACCGGGATGTGGCCTCCATGAACCGGGCCAAGGACAAGGCCATCAACCATCTGTCCCATGAACTCAAAACCCCGGTAGCAGTGCTCACCGGATCATTGCAGATCCTGGAGAAAAAACTGGCGGACCTGCCCCAGGTGAAGACCGCCTCCACCCTGAACCGGATCCAGCGGAACCTGAACCGCATTGTGCAGATCCAGGAAGAAACCGCTGATATAATGAACAAAAAGGTCTATGCAGCCAGGGATCTTATGCTGGTGATGCTCCAGACCTGCAGGGATGAACTGGAAACCCTGATCCAGCAGCACCTGGATGAAGAAGACCCCATGGAAGTGGTGCAGGCGGTCATTGAAAAAGAGTTTGGCTCCCCTGCCCTCAACTACAAAGATATCCACTGTGCCCAGGCATTTGACACCCTGTTCAGCAGCATGCAGAAATTTTTTGATTTCCGGAACCTGGATATTGTTGTTCACATGGATGAAAATCTTCCCAGAATCCGGCTGCCCAGAGATGTGCTGGAAAAGACCATAACCGGCCTGATTAAAAACAGCATTGAAAACACCCCGGACCATGGCCGGATCGATATCTTCTGCCGCAGCAAAGACAACGGCGTTCTTTTTTGCGTGCATGATTTCGGGGTGGGCATTGAAACAGATGACCAGAAACGCATATTTGAAGGATTTTTCTCCACACAGAAAACCGCTGACTATTCCACCAAAACCCCGTATGATTTCAATGCCGGGGGCAAAGGCGTGGATCTTCTGCGCATGAAGCTGTTTGCCGACCGCCTGGGGTTTTCCATTCACTTGGAATCCAAACGCTGCTGTTTTCTGCATGACAACCCAGGCGAAACCTGTCCGGGAAATATTTTTCACTGCCGGTTCTGCAAGGATCCGTCAGACTGCCTGGCATCAGGTTATTCCATATTTTCGGTATTTTTTCCCCGTGAAAAAAAAATATAAAAAAGTCTTTGACAAACCCAAATCAATTGCATTACAACTAAAGTTGTGTTGAGACTGAGCGCTCGTTCTGATTTGAAATTGCGGCTTTTGTGTGCGCTTCAGCACCCGACAAAAATGCGATATTTTGGGATGAATCCTTTTTCCAGGGGGGTATGGTTTCATGAACAGCAACAGGGTGCACCAGTTAAGCTTTTTTGATATATATGAAAAAAATGCCCGGAATCTGGAAAATCTGACAGCCATCCACTGGAACGGCCAGGATATCTCCCACAAAGAGCTCTTCTTACAAACTGCACATCTGGCGGCCGGCCTGTCGTTTCTTCCCCCGGGAACCCGGGTGGCGGTGCTGTGCAAAAACCTGCCGGTGTTCTTTCACCTGTTCGGGGCAACTGCTGCCCTGAACCTGACCCTGGTACTGATCAACCGGCGGTTGTCCGACAGCGAAATCCGCCATATTATAGAAGATACCACCCCGTCTTTGATCCTGTGCGACAATGACATGGCAGCCCAGGCATCTCAGATGACAGATACCTTTTCTTTTGTGGACCAGTGCATTGTGGTGGACGGCCCGGATGAAAATCTGTCCCCGTTGTACCGGGACACAAAAAATTTCACCCCGAAACCGTTTGAAAAAGATGATCCCTATATCATTATCCACACCGCTGCGGTCCAGGGCGAACCCAGGGGGGCTGTGCTGAGCCAGGAAAATATTCTGCTGGCCAACCTGCAGCTGATCCAGTATTACGCCCTTGACCAGGGAAGCTGCCATGCCGATATCCTGCCGCTGTTTCATATCATGGGTATCAACATGGCCCTGGCAACCCTCCAGGCAGGGGGCAAAAATGTGGTGGTGGAAAAATTCGATCCCCTGCAGACCCTTGCCCTGATCCAGGAGCAGAAGGTCACCCTCTTAGGTTCTTTTCCCCCCATACTGGCCACCCTTTCAGATGCCCTGGAAAAAGAGAATTTTGACCTGACATCCCTTAAAATAACAGCCGGTCTGGATGCCCCGGACACAGTGAAAAAATGGGAGGCTGCCTCCAATACCACCTTCTGGACCATGTACGGCCAAACCGAGACATCAGGTTTGATCACCTTTGCCCCGTACTTTGAAAAGCCCGGCTCAGCCGGCAGCATATCCCCTTTGGTCCATGTGAAAATCGCCGATGACCTGGACAATTTTCTGCCGGCAGGTGAAACCGGTGAGATCCTTGTCAAGGGACCCCTGGTATTTCAGGGATACTGGAACTCCCCTGATCTGAATGCCCACACCTTCAGACACGGCTGGCACCATACCGGAGACTTAGGAATGATCGATACGGATGGATTTTTGTTTTTCAAAGGCAGAAAACCGGAAAAAGAATTGATCAAGCCCGGCGGAGAAAACGTGTTTCCCGCTGAAGTGGAAAAAGCGATCATGCAGCATGACGCGGTCAGGGAGGTGTGTGTGTTCGGTGTGCCTGATCCCAGATTCGGTGAAGGCATCAAAGCTGTTTGCAGCCTTTATCCGGGAAAAGAACTCACAAAAGAGGAATTGATCCGGTTTACCGGGTCTTTGATCGCCGGTTACAAAAAACCCCGGTATGTGGCATTTGTGCAGGATCTGCCCAAAACCGCAGACGGGACCATTGACCGAACACAGATAAAGCAGACATTCTCCTGATAAATAAAAGAGACCGTTGTCTTTTTTATATGGAACATGGTTTGTCCTTGACACCGGACCAGCCATTTACTAAGGAAATTTCCTGAGGGGCCTGACTGAAAACAGTATTCAGACAGTTTTGTTTTTCAATGAATCAACCGGGCAGGGGTAACTGTCACATGAGGCAGGGGCAGGCTTTGTCAACATAACCCACAGCATTTGGATTATTTATGGCGCATCTACAAATTTCTGACGTGACGCTTTCTTTTGGCGGGCTCAAGGCGTTGTCCCATGTGGACATGACCATTGAGCCCGGACTGATTACTTCCATCATCGGGCCCAACGGAGCGGGCAAGACCAGCATGCTCAACTGCATCTCGGGATTTTATCACCCCACAAAAGGGGAAATCAAGTACAAGGATAAAGATCTGAGCAATGCCTCCCCCCACCAGGTCTCCACCATGGGAATTGCCCGGGCTTTCCAGAATCTTGAGCTGTTCTCAGGATTGTCGGTTCTGGACAATCTGCTGCTGGCACGACACCAGAACCTGACCTATTCCTTTTTCCATGCCGCTGTTTTTTTCGGCAAAGCTTCCCGGGTGGAAGCGGAAAACAGAAAATTTGTGGAAGATATCATCGATTTCATGGAGCTGGAACCCTACCGCAAAAACCTGGTGGGCAGCCTGAGCTACGGGATCCAGAAAAAGGTGGAGGTGGCCCGGGCCCTGACCCTGGACCCTGAAATACTTCTGCTGGATGAACCCATGGCCGGTATGAACATCCAGGAAAAAGAAGATATTGTCCGGTTTGTCATGGATATCCAGAAGGAACGCAGCGTCACCGTGGTGCTGGTGGAGCATGATCTCGGAGTGGTCATGGATATTTCCGACAGGATCTATGTGCTGGACTTCGGAGAGGTCATCGGTTCCGGTACCCCGGAGGAGGTTGCCAACAATCCCAAAGTCATTGATGCCTATATCGGAGAGGACTGATCACCATGAGCAATAATGAACACCTGCTGAAATTCTCCATCCCCCAGCTGCTGCGGTGGCGGGTTGCTGAATCCCCCAAACGCACCGCCCTGCGGGAAAAAGATTACGGCATCTGGAATGCCTATACCTGGGAAGAATATTATACGTATGTGCGGAAAACCGGCATGGGGCTGAGGGCCATCGGCCTGGGCAAAGGAGATACCATTGCCATTATATCGGACAATATCCCGGAGCTCTTGTTTGTTGCCATCGGCGGCCATGCCATAGGCGCCATATCCGCGGGCATCTACCAGACCACCATGCCGGCTGAAATCGCCCAGATCATCCAGTATCTGAAAGTATCTGCCGTGTTCTGCGACAACCAGGAACAGGTGGACAAGGTAAAAGAGGTCCGGGACCAGATCCCCCATGTCAAAAATGTCATTTTTGAAGACCCCCGGGGCATGCGCGATTACATGTCCGACGACTGGTTCGTCAACATCCGGGACCTGTTTGACATGGGGGATGCAGCCCATGCAAAAGACCCGGACCTGTTTGAATCCCTGGTGGACCAGGGCAAACCCGATGATGTCTGCCACCTGTGCCTGACATCGGGCACCACAGGACTGCCCAAGGGCACCATGATGACCCACCTGAACTATATCAACATGGGTGTCAGAATCACCCAGGTGGACCCGCTGGAAGAAACCGATGAATATGTCTCTTTTCTGCCCTTTGCCTGGATCGGGGAACAGATGAACTCATTCGGTGTGGCCATGGCCACGGGTATTACCATCAATTTTCCGGAATCGGTTGAAACCGCCATGTCGGATTTAAAGGAGATCGGCCCCCATTTCATGTTCGGGGCCCCCAGGATCTATGAAGGCATCCGGTCGGAAATCTGGCTGAAAATAGACCAGTCCTACTGGTTCAACAAACTGATGTACAATTACTTTATCCGCATCGGCATCACAGCGGCAGGTTACCGTATGACCGGCAAACCCATGTCGGCGATGCTCCGGTTCAAAGCCTGGCTGGGAAAACAGTTCATCTTCCGGCCCCTGGTGAACCAGATCGGGCTGCTCCGGCTGCGGCGGGCCTATACCGGCGGGGCCGCCCTGGGACCGGAACTGTTCACCTTTTACCAGGCCATCGGGGTCAACCTCAAACAGATTTACGGCCAGACCGAAATCACCGGTATCGCTTACATGCACAGAGACGGGGATATACGGCCTGAAACCGTTGGCAAGCCCTTGCCCGGCACCGAGTGCAAAATTGCCGATGACGGAGAAATCCTGTCCAAATCCCCCTCAGTATCACCCGGATACTTTGAACTGCCGGAAAAATCCAAGGAACTGCTGGAAGGCGGATGGCTGCACTCCGGAGATGCCGGATTCATTGATGAAAACGGGCACCTGGTGGTCATTGACCGGGTGTCTGATGTGATGCACACCAGCAAAGGGGATATGTTTTCTCCCATGTTTCTGGAAAATGCCCTCAAATTCAGCCCCTATATAAAGGAAGCTGTGATTTTCGGCAACAAAAAGGATTTTGTGGCAGCCCTGATCAACATCGATCCCATTGTGGTGGGAAAATGGGCGGAAGACAAAGGCCTGTCCTACAGCACCTACATGGACCTGTCCAAAAAAAAGGAGGTGGCAGACCTGATCATGGAACAGGTGATCGATGTCAATTCCAGAGCGGAAAAGGAACACTTTAAAATCAAGCGGTTTGCCCTGCTCTACAAGCTGCTGGACATGGATGACGGCGAGTTAACCAAAACCGGAAAAATCCGCCGCAAATTTGTACAGGAGCGGTATCAGAATCTGTATGAGGCGTTGTATGATGAAAATGTGGACACAAAAGAGGTCGAAGCGTCCTTCCAGTACCAGGACGGGCAGTCGACCCTGGTGAAAACCCGGATCGCATTTTACACGGTGAAAGGAGTGTGATGAGTTATTTTTTTCAAATTGTAGTCAGCGGTATCGTGGTGGGCTCCATCTATGCCCTGGCCGCCCTGGGCCTGGTACTGGTCTACAAATCCAGCCGGGTGGCCAATTTCGCCCACGGCCAGATCATAGCTGCCGGTGCGTTTATCACCTTTTTCCTCACTGTCCGGCTGGGGGTGCCCATCTTTTTCTCATTTCTGGCCTCCATGCTCATCACCTTTTTTCTGGCCATGAGTGTGGAAAGAATCTTTTTAAGACGGCTCATCGGGGAGCCCATCATTTCGGTCATCATGGTCACCATCGGGCTGGCATCCATTTTTGACGGCCTGATCTACCTGACACCCTTCGGGTCGGAGAATTTTTCATTCCCCACATTTCTTCCCACCGAATCCATCGTAGTGGGCGGGGTGTCCATCTCCTGGACCCAGCTGGTGGGGGTGATCATCACCTTTGTTCTCATCGGGTGCTTTTCCTGGTTTTTTAAAAAATCCACGGTGGGGATCTCCATGCGGGCCGTGTCGGACGACCAGTTCGGTGCCATGTCCGTGGGCATCTCTGTGCCCAGGGTGTTCGCACTGGCCTGGGCCACGGCCGGGCTGTCTGCGGCCGCTGCCGGGTGCATCATCGGCAACATTACGGGTCTTAATTTCGAGACCCTGCATGCCTTCGGCATCGTGGTGTTCCCCGTGGTGATCTTAGGCGGCCTGGATTCCATTTTAGGGGCCGTGGTGGCCGGCATCATCATGGGCCTGATCCAGCAGTTTGCCTCAGGATATCTGGACGGCAATTTCGGTCTCAACGGCACAGGCGATGTCATGCCCTATATCATTTTGTTGATCATCCTTCTTTTCAAACCACATGGATTGTTCGGTATCCATGAAATCGAGCGGGTGTAACCTATGTCACAGAATCGGTGGTTAGCAACAGGAAACTTTTTCACCTCCTACAAACAAGAGCAGCGAACCTTTTTCACCCACCTGGACCGGACCATATTCACCTGTTTTCTGGTCCTTTTATTCGGGTGGCCCCTGGTATTTGAGATCAGCAACAAGTACATGCTGGTGCTGGACAATATCCTGATTGCCATTGTGGCGGTCATGGGCCTGAACCTTTTGCTGGGGTTTGCAGGGCTCATCTCCATCGGTCATGCCGCTTTCGTGGGCATCGGAGCCTATACCGTGGCATCCGTGTGTCAGGTCATCGGGGAAAACCATGTCATCGTCACCCATTTCTGGCCGGTGCTCATTGTGTGTGCCGGCATCATGGGGGCAATTTTCGGTGCGTTTGTGGGGCTGCCGGCCCTGCGGCTCAAACATCTGTACCTGGCCATTGCCACATTGTCGTTCCAGATGATCTTTGAATGGTTCATCCAGTTCATGAGCTTTTTTAACCAGGGCCAGACCATCTATGTGGGACGGGCCCACTGGTTCACAGGCCAGGTGGGCAGAAGCGAGCATTACCTGTTCTGGTACTATATCATCCTGATCATTGTGGTGGTCCTGGGGTTCGGGGTCAGAAATCTGCTGAAAACCAAATACGGCCGGTGCCTGGTGGCGGTCAGAGACAATGACCGGGCCGCCGATGCCATGGGCATGAACCCGGGGCTCACCAAGGTGTATGCCTTTGCCCTGGCCGGCTTTTTTGCCGGCGTGGCAGGGGCTTTGCATGCCTATCTCTACCGGGGGGTGGGGTTTGACTCCTTCACCCTGCATCACTCGGTGGCCTATCTGGCCATGGCCATTGTGGGCGGATTGGGCACGCTGAACGGCATCTTCTGGGGACCGGTGGCCATCAAATACCTGGATCTGCAGGTGGAGCAGTTCTCGGAATTGGCCGGGCACTACCTGACCTATGCCCCCAACGTCGCCACGGCCTTGAAACCCTTGAGCTTTGGTCTGGTTATTGTATTGTTTCTGATGTATGAACCCCGGGGGATTGCCAACTGGTGGCGTATTGTGAAATCCTATACCAAGCTGTGGCCTTTTCGCTACTGACCCATGGCGGGACTGTAACAGCTTTTACCATATCACAGGTCATAACCCAAACCGAGGAGGCACGTATCATGAAAAGCAAAACCGCATTAATTTTCAACGCATTACTGGTTATTGTGTTCGTGTTTGCATTCACCCTGCCGGCATTTGCCGGCAAAACATACAAACTGGGGATGTCTCTTGCCATCACAGGTCCCACATCTGATGCAGGGAACCCCTATGCCAAAGGCTCGGAGGACTGGTTTAAATTTGTCAATGAAACCGATTACCTGGGAGACGGTGACAAAATCGACTGCCCCATCCGGGATGACCAGTACAAAAATGACATCACCAAGCGATTTTTTGAAGAATTTCTGGATGACGAAATCCTGATTTTCTTAAGCTATGCCACCGGTGGCAACCTGGCATTGAAACGCGATTTTGAAGAGGTGCAGATCCCGGTTATTCCCGCCTCCTACCATGAAGGCCTGATCGTGGATGCCAACTACACCTTCATGCCCGTGGCCACCTATTCTGAAAACGCCGTTAGTCTGGCCGAGTATGTGGTTGACAAACACAAAGGGACGGATACCCCCAAGGTCGCTTTCTTTATCCATCCATCCGCATTCGGCAGGGGTCCGCTGGAAGATACCCAGAAAGCCGTTTCCCTGGGCCTGGGAATTGACATTGTCGAAGTGGTGGAACACGGCACAGACCTGGACAACACTGCCATGCTCCAGCGCCTGGAGAGCAAGGGGGTGCAGTATGTGATCTGCCACACGGTGCAGACCCCGGTGGCCACCATGCTCACCGATGCCCAACGCTTAGGAGTGACGGCCACCTCTTTTGGTGAAAAAGGCAAGCTCACCTTTCTGGGTGCCCACTATACCGGCGGATCCGATTTAATCGCCCTGGCAGGCACCGCCACAGAGGGGTTCATCTGGGCTGATTCCTACAACCTGACCTCGGAAAACAATGAAGGGGCCAAAAAACAGCTGGAACTGGCAGAACGATACGGCCGGGATGACAAGGCTGCCAACTCACACAATTACGGTGCCGGCATCCTGGCGGCCCAGATTGCCACCGAAGCCATCAAAGAGACCAAGAAGGCCGGCTTGAAAATGACCAGAGAAAATATCTACAAAACCATGCAGACATTGAATTTTGAATCCTTTGCCGCAGCCGGACCGGTGACCTACTCTCCCACCGAACGTATCGGTGTGGATGTCCAGAACATTTATGTGGCCCAGGACGGCGTATTCAAAAAAATCCAGTCCTTTGAATCCCAGTACATCCAGAAAGTCCGGGCCAGCCGGTAACTTGATCTGTATGAAGCATACCACTGCATACACAAGGTAACCCTGCCTTCCCGGAAACAGGTTCCTGTTTCCGGGAAGGTCAACCACCAAGCCAGAGAAAGTGCATATGGAAACAAATCTGCTGGAAGTCAATAACATTGAAGTGGTCTACAATGATATCATCCAGGTTTTGCGGGGGGTCAGCCTCCATGTACCAAAAGGCAGCATTGTCGCCCTTCTTGGAACCAATGGCGCCGGAAAGACAACCACATTGCGGGCCATATCAGGATTGCTGAAACCGGAAAACGGGGCCATCAGGGAAGGCCATATCACCTTTGACGGCACAGACACCACACAGATGCTGGGAACCGCTGTGGTCAAACTCGGGGCCGTGATGGTACCGGAAGGCCGCCGGGTGTTCAAGCACCTGACAGTGAGTGAAAATATCATTGTGGGCTCCATCACCCGCAAAGACGGGGCTGCTGCCATCAAAAAAGACAATGAACTCATGTATAAACACTTTCCCCGGCTTTCCAATGTCACCAACCGCATGGCCGGGTACAGCTCCGGCGGCGAGCAGCAGATGATCGCCATTGCCAGGGCCCTTATGGCTGCCCCCAAGATGCTCATGCTGGACGAACCTTCCCTGGGCCTGGCCCCGCTGCTGGTAAAAGAAATTTTTGACAATATCCAGCGCATCAACAAGGAGCTTAAAACCACCATCCTGGTGGTGGAGCAGAACGCCAAGGTTGCCCTGGCTGTTTCCGATTATGCCTATATCATGGAATCAGGCAAAGTGGTACTGGAAGGCCCATCAAAAGAGCTGCAGAACAACCCGGATGTCAAGGAATTCTACATGGGCATCACCAAAGGGGGTGGACGCAAATCCTTTAAAGATGTAAAATCCTATAAACGGCGCAAACGCTGGATGTAGACCATAACTTTTAGGAGCGCAACATGAATATACTGGTGGGATACGATGGTGGAGAAGAGGGACGTCTGGCCCTGGCCCTTGCCCGGGATACAGCGGTTTTTCACAAGGCATTTGTCCATGTGATCACCTCCATGGAAGGGGGCAGCGCAGAAAAACAGGCAGATATCCAGAAAGCGGAACAGGGCCTTGCCTTTGCAAAAACCCTTCTGGAAAACTCCAACATCCCCTGTGACTGCCAGCAGAGCGTCCGGGGCATGTCCGCAGGCGAAGACTTAGTGAAATTTGCCGAAGAAAACGATATCAACCATATTTTTTTAGGCATCCGGAAAAAATCCCGGGCCCAGAAAGCCATCCTGGGCTCCACTGCCCGGTACGTCATCCTCAAGGCCCCCTGCCCCGTGACAACGGTAAAATTCGATCTGGACACCATCTCCACCCAGGACCTGCTCAAGGACCGCCGCATCCTGGTGGTGGATGATGAACCCGATATCCTGGAAACCATTGAGGAACTCATGGACATGTGCATCCTTGACACAGCCGGCTCCTTTGAGGCTGCCAGGAAAAAACTGGATGAAACCGCATACGACCTGGCCATCCTCGACATCATGGGCGTCAACGGCTATGAAATCCTGGCCCTGGCCAAAGAAAAAGACCTGCCCGCCCTCATGCTCACGGCCCATGCCCTGACCCCGGAAAACCTCAAGGAATCCATCAAAAAAGGGGCCGACGCCTACATCCCCAAAGATGAACTGGCCAACCTGCAAACCCACGTGGCAGACGTAATCCGCACAAGAATCCAGGGCAACCAGGGCTACGGTGCCTGGTTTTCCAAACTCAAGCCCTTTTTCGACAAATCCTTCGGATCCGGCTGGCAGGAAAAGGACAGAAATTTCTGGAACTCATTTAACGACAAATACGGCAAATAAAACATTTTTGCCACAGGCACTTCCACACCCTATGAAAAAAACTTCACATTGTTGGGAAATAAATGTGACAATTGTTGGTAGAAAAAGTGACACCTGTCCAAAATTCCTCTATAAGCATACCCAATAACCGCATTTTTCAGCTATGGAACGGAACTTGCTTTACAAAGCTATAAACAAATTGTTGACACCGTGCTTATTGGAATTTAATCTGGCACCCAGAGGAGCATTATGGACATGAACAGAAAAAACAAATTTGGTTTAAAAAATAAAAAAATACAGATGGCAGCATCATTGATGCAAAAATTTGTTCTGGTGATGGCGGTATTTGTTATGATGGCAGCGACTGCCCATGCCGGGCCGTTTCTAACGCATGACGATTCTTCACCAGATGTCGTCAATACTTCTATAGTATTAA
>JAABSO010000005.1:148051-185110 GCA_011390335.1 Desulfotignum sp.
TGTACTGGTTCTATCTGCATGTTTTATGATGGCAGCTACTGCCCATGCCCGGGCTTTTCTTACTGGAAATGGAAATCCTTCTTCTTTCACAAACTTTGATCTTTTAGACGAAAATGATTCTGTGATTGACACGGTTGAATTGGTTGATAGAACCGACACTAGCGGTATTAATGAAACATGGAACGGCAGCAATGGTGGATGGGATGATATTTCAGGTGATCCTAATTTCACAGGTTATTACTTAGGAACATTCAAAGGTAATGATCAAGTTAATGAAATTGATGACAATATTCTTTTGAAATTGATTCATCATTTTCTGGAAGATGATAACATTAGTTTTCTGGGATATGCAAAACATGATTTAGATGATAATCCAGAGTTTGAAAATAAAGATTTGGCATATGACCTAAAAGTAACATCTGGTAATGGAACTTCAGGCACATGGAGTGTTGTGAATACTTCAGATAATAATGCAGATACAACCATCAATTTTTACAGTGTCAAAGGTGCAAAGGAATTCGCCTTATATTATGTTGAACCGGAACAAAGTAACGGAAATTGGACAACGGCGCATCTTTTAACTAATAATGATGGTAATATTCCAGCGATCTCCCATTTTTCAGTAGTAAAAACATTTGACTCCCCCCCTACCAACACAGACCCAGTTCCCGAACCTGCCACCATGCTGCTGTTCGGATTCAGCCTGATGGGACTGGCCGGCATGGCCAGACGGCGGAACAGCAAATTTTAGTTTAATATTTTTCTGGCGGTATCAGCGCCTTTAAAAGACTCATTCAATGACAGGGCCCGGCTCAGAAATGACCGGGCCTTTTCATATTCCTGGAGCTGGTACAGGGTCATGCCGTAGTGAAAGTTGGCCAGGGCGTTGTCCGGATAGATGTTCAGGCTTTCTTCCAGTTCAGACCGGGCGCTCATGTAATTGCCTTTCTGGTAGTGAACCCAGCCCAGGGTATCCAGCACCTGGGGGTTTTTGGGCATTTTTTCCCTGGCCATGACAGCCAGGCGGAAGGCTTCTTCCAGGTGTTCCGGCTGCTCCGACAAGATAAAAGCCAGGTTATTGGCAGCATTGGCATGGCCCGGACTGATATCCAGTACTTTCCTGTAATAGGTTTCAGCCAGGTCATACCTGCCAGCTGCATCGTGGATGAAGCTGATTGCCAGCAGGGCCTGCTCATGCTTCGGCTCCAGCTGTTCTACTGCCTGGTAATGGGTCAAGGCCCGGATGATATCACCCGTACGGTGGTAAATCCCGGCCACATTCAAGCGGGGAGATATGTAATCCGCATTTTTTTCAATGGCTGCTTCAAAATGTTTCAAAGCGTTCCGAATATCGCCTTTGGACAGATAAATCTCTCCCTTGAGGTTTTCAAAAAATGCATCTGTCCCCTTTTCTGATTTTTTCTGCAGCAGATCCACCATATCCAGGGCCTGATCAAATTTTTTATTTTCCACATAGATATCTGCCATCATCCTTACCAGGCCCAGATTTTCCGGGGCCTTTTCGTGGGCGGTGCGCAGCAGAGCAAGGGCCTGGTCCTGTTTTCCCATGGCCCGGGTCAAGGCCCCCAGCCGGACATAGGTGGGGATATGGTCCGGTCTTTGTGCCATCATTTTCTGCAACAGTTCTTCGGCTGCGGAAAAATCTTTTTCTAAGATATAAACGGCAGCCTGAAGGGTCAGCAGCCGCATGTCCGGTTTCCGGAGTTTCAGTACCTGAGCCAGCTGCTCTTTTGCGTTTTTCACATCCTGTTCCAGCAGGTAGATTTCAATGAGCCTAATCCGGGCATCTATGAGGGTCGGGTCAATGGCAACCGCCACCTGAAGGCTGGCCTTGACCTGGTCTTTTTCAAATGCCGTGGGATCATCCAGCAGGCCGGCGGCAGCCCGGAAAATTTTCTGGTTGGCCCGGTCTGTGGCCCCGCCCTGCTGTATGCACAGGGCCCGGTAATAATAGGCCCTGGCATGGGACCGGTCAAAATAGATGGCGGTTTCAAAAAGATCCAGTGCCCGCTGGAAATTCTTCTTTGCCACCAGGACCCGGCCCTTTTCGAACAGGGCTGCCACAAATGTATCATCCTGTCTCAACACGGTGTCAAGAACCTTTTCCGCTTCCTGGATCATGCCGAAGTGCCGGTATATGCGGCCCATTTCCGTGAGCACTGTTTTGGTTTCTTTTTCAAGTGCACGGGCTTTTTCCATGGTTTTCAGGGCCTGGTCCTTTTGATTGCGCCGGGTGTAGAATCCTGCCAGATTCAAGTGAGTAAACACATTATCCGGTGCCGCATCCACCGCATCCTGAAAACCTGCTTCTGCTGCATCATACCGGCCCTGGGATTCCATAAAACGGGCCAGATTGGTCAATTTCAGGAATTTTTTACCCGGTGTTTCTGCAATGGATGTCAGCAGATGTTCCGCTTCCAGGGGACGTCCGGTCGACACATACAGGTCAGCCAGCGCCAAACAGGCTTCCTGGTGGGACGGGTCAATGGCGATGATATTCTGCAGAGAAATTTCAGCATTCTGGTTATCCCCGGCCTGGATATGGATCCTGGCCAGCCTGATGTGGGTATCAATATTTTCCGGATCAATGGCTGCCGCCTTTTTCAGGGTATCGATGGCAGCGGCCAGATCCCGTTCCCTGATCTGGATATCAGCCAGAATATGATGGGCCGGGACATACTGGGGATCAAGGGCAAAAACCTGGTTCACATAGCTTCTGGCTTCCAGAAGCTGGCCATTGGCCAGATGGATCTGGGCAAGGCGCCGCAGGGGAAGAATGTTTTCAGGATTTTCGCCTGCGGCCAGATGGTAGTAGCGCATGGCAGTCTCAAACTGATTGACAACCGTGTAGACCTCTGCCAGTTCAAACAGGGCAACCTCATTATTGGGCTCTACCTGGATGGCATTGCGGTATGCAATGATTGCCTCCTGGGGCTTGTCCTGGGCCATCATGTCTCTGGCAGTTTCAATGAACTGGGCGCTTTGTGTTTTGTCACCGGCCGGACACCCGAGGATAAAAAGGCAGGCGGTCAATACCAGTACTGTTTTGACGATGGTGCTGATCATAAAATTTTCCCCTCACACATTTGTTCTGACAAAGGAATAAAAATTACCGTATTGTTGCCATAAGGTCAAGCTTTGGGAACGGATTCTGCAGGAAAACGCGTGCTGAAAAAGCATGTTGCAATAATTTTGCTCAGGGAATATGGAACTGTCCGGGTTGCATGCCGCCCCTGCTGGTATCCTGTGCCCGGCCCGAGATCGTCGGGGGCTTTTACCTGTTGAACCAGTGTTCTCAATGCATACTCGGGCGAAAAAATGTGGACATCTGCTTTTTATTACCCAGCCCCCTTGGGATCTGACGGTCCGGGCACAGGACACCAGCAAGGGCTAACTCCGGGCACTCCATTTCGCACTCTCCCGATTGGATGTTGGGGCCAGAGATTTGCAGAGGCACCGTTTTTTCGGCATTTCAGTTTGGCACCATTGACTAGTGGCGGGCGGTCCTTGTTGTCTGCACCGTATTTTGCAGCCAGTTGCTACAGGGAGTTGGCATGCCCTGCGGTAAAAACGGCAAACTGTCTGAGGACATACCTGCCCGGAGTTTTTGCCGTTCAGCAGGGCATGCCTTACTCCCTGTCAAACGGTGCAAACCAGGTGCCGGCAACAAGGACCGACTGCCACGGGTCCATGGGGGTTCACAGGTTCCCAAATTCAGAACTCAAAGCACACAAATGGCATCCGGAAACTTTGTCAACCGCTCCAGCCCGGCGTCCGTCACCACCCAGGTGTTTTCAATGCCCACCACCCCTTTACCCGGCCACACCACCTTGGGCTCCAGGGCCAGGGTCATGCCAGCCTCCAAAACCATGGCCTGGCCTTTGGCAATAAAGGGAAATTCATCCAGCTCAATGCCAAGACCATGGGCGGTAAAACGAATCTTCGGTTCTGATGCTCCCATGAAATAATCACCGTACCCCAGATCTTCCGCCATCCGCACCATGGTCTCATACAGATCTCCGGCCACAGCCCCCGGCACGGCCGCCCTGCGCACCGCTTCCTGGATGCTCAGCATGGCTTCATGGGCTTTTTCCAGTTCATCCGGCACCGGCCCCAGAGAAAAAATCCGGGTATGGTCTGCCAGATACCCGTCCAGGGCAAACACATAATCCACCAGCACCGGTTCATTGGGCCGGATGGTGCCGCGGCCCGGACCCTGGCCGATACTGGGATTGAGTCCGGCCCCTGCGGTGGGGGAGGCAAACGCCCCGGGCACGGCAGCAGAGCCGCCGCACATGATATGGCCATAAAACAGGTAGTTGTCCCACAGCCGCATGCGGATCAGTCCCTGGTGTCCCAATTTTCTGGCATGGGCCTCCAGGAGCCCGGCCAGCTCGATTTCCGGCATGCCCGCCCGGATAAGCACCTTTACCTGTTCCGCCACCTGGTCAGCCATGGCAGCAGCCTGTTTCATGCACTGAATTTCATAGGCTGATTTCACCGCCCGCTGCTGCCGGATCACACCCGACACATCCATGATCCGAGAGGTTTTAAAAATCTCTTTGAACAGGAAATACTGATTGGCCGGCAGCACATCCAGTTCCATTCCCAGGGTTCTGGGCAGCACAAGATTTCGCTCCGCAAGAATGCCTGGGATCTTTTTCGGGCTCAACACAGGTATCACTTGTGAAAAATGTGTTTCCGCCCTGGCCCTGTCGACATCCTTGAACACCATGAACACGGCATCCCCGTCAGCCGGCACATACAGCCACCCGGTCTGGGTGGTGCCGGTGTAATAAAACAGGTCTGCCTTCTGGATAATCACGGCCCCGCCCATATCAGCGGCCTGCAGCAACTTTTGCAGCCGGCTTATACGCCCGTCGATTTCCGTGCCTGGAACAATTGGGTTACTTATAGTCATAAAACCCTTTGCCGGTCTTGCGGCCCAGCCAGCCCACTTCCACATATTTGCGCAGCAGCGGACAGGGCCGGTACTTGGAATCCTTGAACCCGTCATACAGGGTTTCCATGATGGCCAGGCAGGTGTCCAGCCCGATAAGATCGGCCAGGGCGAGCGGCCCCATGGGATGGTTCATCCCTAAGCGCATCACCGTGTCAATGTCCTCGGCCTTTCCCACACTCTGGTACAGGCAGAACACCGCTTCATTGATCATGGGCATGAGAATGCGGTTGGCGATGAACCCGGGATAATCATTAGCCTCAGCCGGGGTTTTCCCAAATTTTTCCGACAGCTTCCAGGTAATATCAAAAGTTTCCTCAGAGGTGGCAATGCCCCGTATCACCTCCACCAGCTTCATCACCGGCACCGGATTCATGAAATGCATGCCGATGATCTTGTCCGGACGGGAAGTCTGGGCGGCAATACGTCCGATGGGAATGGAAGAGGTGTTGGTGGACAAAATCACAGAAGGCGGACAGATCTTGTTCAGATCCTGGAAAATCTTGAATTTCAGATCTTCACGCTCCACTGCCGCTTCCACCACAAAATCAGCCTTTGCCATGTCATTAAGATCCGTGGTGGTGGTGATGCGGTCCAGGATGGCGGTTTTATCCGCTTGCCCAATTTTTTCCTTGGACACCATGCGGTCCAGGTTTTTGGTGATGCTTGCCATACCTTTGTCACAGAAATCCTGCTTTATATCACTCATGATCACGGACAGACCGGCGGCAGCCGCCACCTGTGCAATGCCGTTGCCCATCTGACCAGCGCCGATGACACCGAATGTTTTTATATCCATTTTTTGTATCCTTTTTTTGTCTGTTAAATAAAAAGTACCGTATGTGGATTCTGTCTTGCCATGTTTCGTTGTGCCCACCGGAGCCAGAATGTCCACACTAGGGAGCCTCGGCACGGCTCTGCAGCCGGACTGTCAGAGCCCACAAGGATCTCAGGCCGGATGCAGGGCCGTGCCGGGGCGGACAGCGATCCTGCCCCCTTTCATCAGCCCACGAACCCGGAATTCTGACCTGTAAGATCCTGCCGGCAGGTATCAGCGGCTCACCACCATGGCGACCGCCTCACCCCCGCCCAGGCACAGGGAGGCCAGCCCCGTTTTCGCTGCACGTTTTTCCATTTCATACAAAAGCGTGGTCAATACCCGGGTGCCGGAGGCGCCGATGGGATGGCCCAGGGCCACACTGCCGCCGTTGACATTGACTTTTTCCGGGTCCAGCTCCAGCACCTTGTTGATGCCGGCAGATGTGCCGGAAAACGCCTCATTGATTTCAAACAGGTCGATATCGGCAATGCTGATGCCTTGTTTTTTCAACACCTTGGGGATGGCGTAGATCGGGGCCATGAGCACATATTTCATGTCAATACCGAAAGATGCCTGTGCACCGATTTTTGCCATGATGGTGCAACCCAGTTCTGTGGCCTTTTTCTCACTCATGACCACCACGGCAGATGCCCCGTCGGAAATAATGGAGGCATTGCCGGCCGTGCCCACACCATCCTTTTTAAAGGCAGGCTTCATTCTGGACAGCAGCTCAAAAGAGGTCTCCTGGGGGCATTCATCTGTGTCAAAAATTTTGGGATCACCTTTGCGCTGGGGCACTTTCACCGGCATGACCTCATCTTTGAACCGGCCGGATGCCACCGCCGCATTGGCACGAGTGTAAGATTGGGCTGCATACCGGTCCTGGTCTTCCCTGGAGATCTCCCAGCGGTCCGAGCACAGTTCATTGGACATGCCCATGTGGAAATCATTGACAATATCCCACAGCCCGTCGTGGACCATGTGGTCTTCTATACGGCCGGGGCCCATACGGTGTCCCCACCGGGCCTTGTCCATATAATAGGGGGCCATGCTCATGGTTTCCATGCCGCCGGCCACCACAACCTCGGCATCGCCGCACTGGATGGCCTGGGCTGCCAGCATCACCGCCTTCAGAGAAGAGCCGCACACCTTGTTCACGGTAATGGCCTCCACTTCCCAGGGCAGGCCTGCCTTGACTGCGGCCTGTTTGGCCGGATTCTGGCCGTAGCCGCAGGGCAGTACCATGCCCATGATGCATTCATTAACCTGGGAGGATTCTATCCCGGCCCGGGAAAGGACTTCATTAATCACCAAGGCGCCCAGGTCTGTGGCACCCATTGTGCTCAGGGTGCCGCCGAAACTGCCCAGAGGCGTTCGCACGGCGCTGACGATGACAGGGTTCTGCATGGTCTGTCTCCTTATGCTTATCTATAATTATTCGCTATATTACAGCTGCAATGTATCAGCTGATCTGATTGATTGCAAGCGTTTATCCAGTCCGGGTATCCGCAGCAAATCCGCTATGATGAGCCCAGCGTGATGATCCCGGGCGCTGTTGCTTGAACCGGTTACCGGATACCCGTGGCGGGCGGTTGCTGTTGGCCTCACCCGTTCGCCCCGTTTAACAGGGTATACGGCATGGGCTGCTGAACGGCAAAAACTGCCTTTTTCAATTTTTTCAAAAAAAGAAAGAAAGTTAGCTTCCGACTCCTCGGTTACATGTTCCTGCGGTATTTGCCGCCTACCTCATACAGGGCACCGGTGATGGTTCCCAGAGAGCAGACCTTCACTGTCTCCATGAGCTGTGCAAACATGTTGCCCCCGTCCAGGGCTGTCTGCTGCAGTTTTTTTATAGCAGTTTCCTGTTCATCTCCATGGGCAGCCTTGAAATTTTCCAGGCGCTCCAGCTGTTCGTTTTTCTGGGCATCCGTTGACCGTGACAATTCCAGGTGGTTGGCCATTTCCGCATAATCCGCATCCGGGTCTTCAAAGGTGTTGATACCCACAAGCGGCAGTTTGCCCGAATGTTTCTGATGCTCGTAATACATGGATTCTTCCTGGATTTTGCCCCGCTGGTACCCGGTTTCCATGGCCCCCAGCACCCCGCCTCGTTCGGTGATGCGTTCAAACTCCAGCAGCACAGCCTCTTCCACAAGATCGGTGAGTTCATCCACAATGAACGATCCCTGAAGGGGATTTTCATTTTTGGCCAGGCCCCATTCCCGGTTGATGATCAGCTGGATGGCCAGGGCCCGGCGCACCGATTCCGCAGACGGGGTGGTGATGGCTTCATCAAAGGCATTGGTGTGCAGGGAGTTGCAGTTGTCGTAAATGGCGCACAGCCCCTGGAGGGTGGTCCTGATATCATTGAACTGGATATCCTGGGAATGCAGGGACCGGCCCGAGGTCTGGATATGGTATTTGAGTTTCTGGGATTTGTCATTGCCCTTGTATTTATACCGCATGGCCACCGCCCAGATGCGGCGGGCCACCCGGCCGATGACCGTGTATTCCGGATCCATGCCGTTGGAAAAGAAAAACGACAAAGATGGGGCAAAAGAATCGATATCCATGCCCCGGGACAGGTAGTATTCCACATAGGTGAACCCGTTGGCCAGGGTCAGTGCCAGCTGGGTGATAGGATTGGCACCGGCCTCGGCAATGTGATACCCGGAAATGGAGACCGAGTAAAAATTTTTCACTTGGTGGTCGATAAAATACTGCTGGATATCCCCCATCATTTTCAAGGCGAATTCTATGGAAAAAATGCAGGTGTTCTGCCCCTGGTCTTCTTTGAGAATATCTGCCTGCACCGTTCCCCGCACGGTGGACAAAGCAAAGGCTTTGATTTCTTCTGCTTCCTGTTTAGTGGGTTTTCTGTTGTTCTCTGCTTCAAATTTTTCCATCTGCTGGTCAATGGCCGTGTTCATGAACATGGCCAGCATCATGGGGGCCGGGCCGTTGATGGTCATGGACACAGAGGTGTTGGCAGAACACAGGTCAAACCCGTGGTACAGCAGCTTCACATCATCCAGGGTGCAGATGCTCACACCGGAGGTGCCGATCTTGCCGTAGATGTCCGGCCGGCGGTCCGGATCAAACCCGTACAGGGTAACCGAGTCAAAGGCGGTGGACAGGCGTTTGGCAGGATATGATGCAGACAAAAGCTTGAACCGGCGGTTGGTATCAGCCGGCCCCCCTTCTCCTGCAAACATCCGGGTGGGGTCTTCATCAGCCCGTTTCAAAGGGAATACCCCGGCGGTATAGGGGAAACTGCCGGCAAAATTTTCTTTGCGCATCCACTGGAACTGGTCTCCGGGATCGGAAAACCTGGGCCGTGCGATTTTGGGAATCTTTGAATGGGACAAGGATCTGGTATACAGGGGCACCCTGAACTCTTTGTCTCTGACCTGATAGACCAGTTCATCTTTTTCACAGGCGGCTGCACTTTTTGTATAATGGGAGATCAGATCCTGTGTGTCAGGATCTACCGCATCTGCGGCTGCAGTCACCGCTTTTTTCAGGCAGGTTAGCACCTGGTCCATGTCATTGGTCTGTGTGTCAAGCTGTTCCGCGGCAGCTGTCAGGTGCCAGTGCCGGCGCACGGCATCTGCCTGATTTTGGGTGTTCTGGTGGTATTCTCTGACGGTGTCGGCAATTTCAGCCAGGTACCGGGTGCGTTCTCCCGGGATAATAATGGTCTTGGATGAGGATTCCTTTACGTCGGTTCCGGGAATGGACGAGATATACCGGATGCCTTTTCTCTGGTTGATGAGATCCAGCAGGGCATGGTAGAAAGCGGTGATGCCGTCATCATTGAATTTGGAGGCAATGGTGCCGTACACCGGCATCTCTTTCGGGTCTTTGTCCCAGGCCTTGCGGTTGCGCTGGACCTGTTTTCTCACATCCCGGATGGCATCTTCCGCCCCTTTTTTCTCATATTTGTTCACCACAACAATGTCTGCATAATCCAGCATATCGATTTTTTCCAACTGGGACGGGGCCCCGAATTCCGCGGTCATCACATAGATGGACATGTCCACAAGATCCACCACCCGGGAATCCCCCTGTCCGATACCCGCGGTTTCCAGCAGAACCATATCAAACCCGGCCGCCTTGACAACCGAAAGAACATGGGGCAGGGCCTCGGGCAGCTCTGCCTGGGACATCCTGGTGGCCAGAGAGCGCATGTAAACCCTGTCCGTGTCAATGGCATTCATGCGGATACGGTCTCCCAGAAGAGCGCCCCCGGTTTTGCGCCGGGAGGGATCACAGGAGATGACCGCAATGTTCACATCTGTCAGATCCCGCAGCATACGGATGATCAGCTCATCGGTCAAAGAGGACTTGCCTGCCCCGCCGGTACCGGTGAGGCCGATAACCGGAACATTCCCGGCATCTGCCAAAGGAAGCACCTGTGCCATGATTTTTTCCAGCTGATCAGGATGTTGGGCGCAGGCCTCCTGCACGGCTGATATGCACTGGGCAATACCCAGTTTATTGTCCACAGTGAGCCGGTCACAGGGCAGGCCATCATAATCCACGCACGGGGTGTCCATGGCACGCATCATGTCGTTGATCATGCCCTGGAGTCCCATTTTTGCACCGTCTTCAGGTGAATAGATCCGGGTGATCCCGTAGGCGTGCAGTTCAGTCATTTCCGCTGGAATGATCACACCGCCGCCGCCGCCGAAAATTTTCACATGGGAGGCACCATGTTCATCCAGCAGGTCTTTGATATATTTGAAATACTCCATATGGCCGCCCTGATAGCTGGATACGGCAATGCCCTGGGCATCTTCTTCAATGGCGGCATCCACCACTTCTCTGGCAGACCGGTTATGGCCGATATGGATCACCTCAGCACCTGTGTCCTGCAGTATCCGCCGCATGATATTGATGGCAGCATCATGCCCGTCAAAAAGCGAGGTGGCGGTAACAATCTTAATGGAATGTTTGGGGGTATACGCTTCAACTTCCTGACTCATGGCAGCTCCTTTGTTATAATCCGAGGGTTTGGCCGGGGGTTTGGCCACGCCAAACAAAGTGTATGTGTTGTATACTGGTTTTTACTTGCACATCTATCTGAAAAAATAAATACAATTTTTTAGAATATGAGTCCGAGAATGAAATCTGTCTGAATGGCGATGTATTCGTCAATGGTAAAATTCTTTTTCAGGTGCCAGCGGCGAAAGGCCCACATCTGTCCCAGCACGGAAATATTGTGTCCCACAAGGTTGCGGATGTTTGTATCCAGAACGGGAAAATTTTTCTTTCCAGACATCTGGCCCAGGGTGGTAATGAAAATATCGGTGATATTCAGTTCATTGACCAGGACCCGTTCTTTCCATTTGTCGGGCAGAAACTGGGTGACCTGGTACATGAGCAGAATATGATCAGCCATTTTATCACACACTGTAAAATACTGACGGATCACTTCCGCCAGCCGTTCTTTGTCACCGATACTGTCTGACAGGGCTTCCTCCACCGCTTTTTGCACTTCTTCATGGATGGTTTTGCACACAAGATAGAGCAAATCTTCTTTTGAACTGACATATTCATACAAAGAGCCGATGGAGAAGCCGGCAGCCCTTGCGATCATGCGGGTGGTGGTTTTGTGGTACCCGTGGGCAATGAACAGGGTGACGGTGGAATCAATGATATGGCGCCGCCGTTCCTGCACCAGTTCGGGATTTTTTATCTGGGTAGGGACCTCTGGATCAGCCACCGGCGGTTTTGATTTTCTGCCCTTTGCCAAAGTGCTCTCCTCTGGATGGATTCTCCTCCCATGCGCCATTTATGAACGAGCGCTCAATCATATATTGTTTTTCGCATGGATATCAGGATATGTCAAGCAAACATTTGGGATCAGAAGTTAATTTTTTTACCTTTTTTTTGTGGTGCACCTGGGGTAAGATAACCAAATAATGTATTTGTCCAAAAAGGTAAAAAAGTTAACTTCTGATCCCAGGAGGATGCCATGGAGCTTAAAACCATTGCCATTGAAAACCCGGAAGAGCATAATTTTATTCTCGGCCATTCCCATTTCATCAAGACTGTTGAAGATATCCATGAAGCCATTATATGCACGGTCCCCAATGCCAGATTCGGGGTGGCGTTCTGTGAAGCATCCATGGAATGCCTGGTCCGGTGCAGCGGAACAGACGAGGCCCTGACAAAACTGGCACAAAAAAACGCTTATGCCCTGGGTGCCGGGCATTCATTCATCATTTTCATGAAAGAGATGTTCCCCATCAACATCCTCAACACCATCCAGAATGTGCCGGAGGTGGTAAGCATCCATTGTGCCACTGCCAATCCAGTGGAGGTTGTCCTGGCACAGACAGATCAGGGCCGGGGCATTTTAGGGGTGATTGACGGATTTTCTCCAAAAGGCATTGAAACCGATGCAGATGTGGAAAAGCGCAAGGGATTTCTGCGCATGATCGGCTACAAGCAGTAATTAGCTTTTAGCTTTTAGCTGTTAGCTTTTAGCTGTTAGCTGTTAGCCAGTTGTAACCAGAAGGGAAAAATTTGTAATTGTTACTGGATGCTGATAACCGAGTGCTGACGGCTTTCATATAAAAAAGAAAGGTCAGAAGTTGACTTTTTACCCTTTTTTGTAACAACGGCGCATATTTGACCTCATGGGATGCAAAAAAGGGGACTTCTGACCTCGGGGATTTATTTTGTTATGAAAATCGGGCATTCAGCCTTGTGAAGAACCTGGTGGGCTACACTGCCCAAAAACAGCCCGGCAAAGTCTGTCACACCCCGGGAGCCCATGACGATGAGATCCGCTTTTTCGATTCTGGCCACTTCCGAAATATTGGTTCCGGCTGTTCCCTCAAGAATCCGTACTTCATAAGAAATTTTGGCTTTTTCCAGCATCTGTTCAAAGGGTTTGACAAGATCTTCCGATGATTTCATGATTTCATCAATGGCCTGCTGAAAATAGGGTTCAGATAAAACCACGGGGAATTTTGCATGGCAGTGCAGCAGAATGATGTGGGATTCGAACTTTTTGGCAAGATCAATGGCATACCTGGTTGAATTGATTGAATGGGATGATCCGTCAACAGGGTTGAGAATTTTTTTAAATTCCATGGTGTCTCCTTTCCTGCCCAAACCGGGGCCCGGGCATTTCTCGGGTTTTCTTTAAGGATAAAAACAACATTGATTTTTCTTTCATCATATATATTATACGGACTTCCGGCTGGAATGGAAAGCTTTTTCCCCGGGGTCTGTGTGCAGTATGATCCCATGCAGATTATGACATAAAAACGCAAAATTCGTCCTGCTTGAATAAATTTGGCACCCAAGCTATAATTTTGTAGAAACAGATCCATTCTATTGAAGGATGCCCAATGAATGTCAACTATATAAATCCTTTTATAACTGCATGTATCGATGTGTTTAAAACATTTTCCGATCTTGTTTCCACACCAGGTAAACCCATGGCCCTGAAACAGCCGGGCCGCCAGGGAACCATAAAGGGGATGATCGGATTGAACGGCCACGGGGTCAACGGATATTTTATCATCAGTTTTTCCCGGCCTTTTCTTGAAAAACTGGTGGCCGGCCTTTTCGGCAAGCAAGCGTCTGCCACCATGGAGGAAATCAATGACCTGGCCGGAGAACTGACCAACATGATAACCGGCAATGCCAAGGCCCAGTTGTCAAAACAGGGCTATTTTTTTGATGTGGCAGTACCCCGGATCAGCCATACCCTGCCGGACATACCCGTGTATATGAAAGACACCCCGGTTATCATGGTCCCCTTTACCACACCATCTGGAAAATATACCATTGAGGCCTCCATGAAAACCATTGCAGAAGATTTTGCTGCTGATCACCAGGGAATGCTCACCATTGCCGATTTTTCAAAGCTTTGCAGGCTTTCTCCTGCCAGGGTCAAAAGTTTTCTGCGCACCGGATTTCTCAAAGGAATACAAAATCCTGACAAACAGTGGCTGATTCACAGGGAACAGATTGACAAATTCAAGTAACTGTTTTTTGCACCAATATTTTTTTCCCATGGTGTAAAAAAAATATTGACAAGTGATTTCAGCAAAATATAGTATCAGATTAAATAGACTGAGCGCTCGATCAGTTTTTTCCTTTCCTCTTGTCGGGCATGCATGGTTGAACCTGAAACAGGACAGCCCCAATCAATAACCAACAATTAGAAGGAGGCGCAGGGTGGATTTTGACCTTACCAAAGAGCAGGAGATGATCCGTAAGGAAGTCAGAAAGTTTGCCCGGACAGAAATCGCCCCCCAGGCCGGGGATCTGGACGAAAAAGAGCTGTTTTCCGAAGAATTGACCCGGAAAATGGGTGAGATCGGCCTTTTCGGCATGTTTGTTTCCGAAGACTATGAAGGCCAGGCAATGGATTATATCTCTTATATCATTGCGGTGGAAGAGATCGCCCGCATTGACGGCTCCCAGGCCGCCACCATTGCAGCGGGAAATTCTCTGGGCATAGGCCCCATCTATTATTTCGGCACCGAGGAACAAAAGAAAAAATTTCTGCCGAAACTGTGCGCCGGAGAAGGTCTGTGGGGATTCGGTCTCACCGAGCCCACAGCCGGGTCCGATGCCGGAGGCAGCAAAACCACGGCCGTGCTGGACGGAAATGAATGGGTGATCAACGGGTCCAAAATTTTCATCACCAATGCCGCCTGTGACATGACCATGGGGGTGACGGTCCAGGCCATCACCGGCACAAGAGACAGCGGCAAACCCGAATATTCCTGTATTCTTGTGGAAGCCGGCACCCCGGGTTTCAAGGCCGTGCCCATGCACAAAAAAATGATGTGGCGCTCCTCCAATACGGCAGAGCTGTATTTTGACGATGTCCGGGTGCCAAAAGAAAACATCCTGGGCAAAAAAGGGGACGGGTTCCACCAGATGCTGTCCACCCTGGACGGGGGGCGGCTGTCCATCGGGGCCATGGGCTTAGGCGGTGCCCAGGGAGCCTATGACCTGGCCCTCAAATATGCGAAAGAAAGAGAACAATTCGGCCAGCCCATTTCCAAATTCCAGGCCATTGCCTTTAAACTGGCGGACTGCGCCATGGAGATCGAATGTGCCAGAAACCTGCTGTACAAAGCCTGCTGGCTGAAAGACCACAAACGGCCCTATGAAAAAGAGGCGGCCATGGGCAAGCTGTACTGCTCTGAAGTCATGAACCGGGTGGTGAACCATGCAGTGCAGATCCACGGCGGCTACGGCCTGATGAAGGAATACAATGTAGAGCGGTTCTTTCGGGACCAGAAACTGCTGGAAATCGGAGAAGGCACCTCTGAAGTGCAGCGGATCGTAATTTCCAGATATATCGGGTGTTAGGCCCGAAGGGAGAAATTATCATGACCACCCAGGACCTGCTCATCAAACAGGAAAAAAACCAGGCCGCCATTCTTACTTTGAACCGGCCGGCGGTGATGAACTGCCTTAATTTTGACCTTTTATATGCCTTAAGAGATGAAATTGACAGGCTGCAGTTTGCCGATGGGGTCCGGTGCGTCATCATCACCGGTGCCGGAGAAAAAGCCTTCTGCGCCGGGGCAGACCTCAAGGAGCGCGCCTCATTAACCCAGGACCAGGTCAAACAGTTCATCGTCACCATCAGAAACCTGCTCACCGCCATCCAGAACCTGAAAATGCCGGTAATTTGCGCTGTCAACGGTATCGCCTTAGGGGGCGGCACAGAAGTGGCACTGGCATCGGACATCCGCATTGCATCCGACACCGCCTCCATGGGACTCACCGAGACAAAACTGGCCATTATCCCGGGGGGTGGCGGGACCCAGCGCCTGCCCAGAATCATCGGGGTGGCCAAGGCCAAAGAGCTTATTTTCACCGGCCGCCGGGTGGATGCAAAAGAAGCCCTGGATATCGGTCTTGTCAATGCGGTGGCTTCGCCGGAAAAACTCATGGATGCCTGCCTGGACATGGCTGCCATGATCGCCGAGACCGGTCCTGTTGCCGTGGAAATGGCCAAGTATGCCATTGACAAAGGCATTGAAACCGACCTGGCCACCGGCCTTGCCATTGAATCCAATGCCTACCGGGTCACCATTCCTACTGAGGACCGCATCGAAGGGCTCACCGCGTTCAAAGAAAAACGCAAACCTGTATACAAAGGAAGATAAAACCCCATGACCGATAACAAAGTGTTCTGGCAGGACCAGGAACTGGAACTGGAAAAAAAACGTCAGGCAGCTGTCTGGCCCGGGGGGCAAAAGGCAGTGGAGGCTCTGGCCAAACGCGGCAAGCGCCCGGTGCGCGAACTGATCACAGATCTCATCGACCCGGACACCATGTTTTTTGAACTCTCCATGCTGGCGGGCTTCGGCATGGGATATCCCGGGGTGGAAGACGTCCCCTGTGCCGGTATTGTCACGGGCATCGGAAAAATCCATGGCAACTGGACCATGATCATGGCCAATGACTCCCGGGTCAAGGCAGGTACCTATTTTCCCATCACCTTGAAAAAACATATGCGGGCCCAGGCCATTGCGGAAAAATGCGGCCTTAACTGCGTGTATATTGCTGATTCCGGCGGGGTGTTTCTGCCCATGCAGGCGGATGTGTTTCCCGATGACCAGCATTTTGGCTCCATTTTCTACAACATGGCCAGAATGTCCGCCAAAGGCCTGCGCCAGGTGACCCTGAGTACCGGCGGCAACACCGCCGGCGGGGCATATATCGTGTTCATGGCCTGTGAATCCATCATGATCGACCGGCAGTCCTTTTCCTTTTTAGGGGGGCCGCCCCTGGTGAAGATGGCCACGGGCGAAGAGATATCTGCCGAAGATTTAGGAGGCGCCAAAGTGCACACCCAGACCTCGGGCGGGGCGGACCATCTGTGCACCGACCAGGCCCAGGCCATTGCCAGGGTCAGAGAACTGCTGTCTTTGACCCGGCCCCAGACCCTGCACCTGCACCGGTACGAACCACAAGAGCCGGAGACCGGCCCGTCAGCGGTGTATGATGTGCTGCCCGCATCCCCCCACAAGGGGCTCAAGGGTCTGGCCTTTATCAAGGCCATAGCTGATGACTCTGAATTCATCGAAGCCAAAAAGAATTTTGCCCCGGGCCGGGGCACCAACATCCTCACCGGCAGGATCCGCATCAAAGGGCTGCCCATCGGGGTGATCTGCTCAAACGGGGCCGGGATTATATTCCATGAAGCTGCAAAAAAAGTGGCGGAATGGGTGGTGCGGTGCTCCCATGAAAAGATCCCGCTGCTGTTCATCCAGAGTTCCCCGGGGTACATGGTGGGATCGGAATCAGAGCACGCCGGCATCGGCAAATACGGGGCTGACATGGTGCGGGCGGTTTCCTGCGCCCAGGTACCCAGAATCCAGCTGGTGATCGGCCCGGACAACGGGGCCGCCAATTACGGCATGTGCGGCCGTGCCTACCGCCCAAATTTTTTGTTTTCCACCATGCGGGCGCGCACATCGGTCATGAGCGGCAAAAGCGCCGGCGGCGTGCTTTTGAGCATCGAGCAGGCCAAGCGCAATGCAGCAGGTAAACCCATGACCAAAGAGGAGATTGCCGCATTCCAGCAAAAAATGATCGAAAAATATGACGGGGAAGCCCATCCGTTTTTCTGCGCGGCCCGCCTGCTCAACGACAGGGTGCTCAAATTTGATGAAATCCGGGACTGGCTGGCCATGGCATTTGAGGTCAGCCTGGTTAAACCCATTGGCGAACCTGGCTTTGGAAACTTCAGGTTTTAACACCTTAACTGCAGTCAGATTAACCGCAGTCAGAAAAATTGCGGTTTGCAGGTTGCGCTTTGCCGCAGCCATGTAATATAAAAAAAACAAAACAGGAGAAAACAGCATGACAGAATATGATTACTGGAAAATTTTCCCCAGAATGCCCAGAAAAGTTACCATCGGCGATATCACGGTGCGGGACGGGTTCCAGCACCTGGAAAAATTCATCTCCACCCCGGCCAAGATCACCTATCTGGAAGAACTGATATTTGCCGGATGCCGCAACATCGAGGTCACCAACCTGGGCAATCCCAGGAACATGCCCCAGTTTTCCGATGCAGAGGAACTGCTGGCACACCTGCGGTCGGACAGTTTTGTGTCCAGAGCCGCCAAAAAAGGTATCGACATGAAGGATGTGACCCTGACCGCCATCACCATCAGAGAACCTTCCGTGGACCGGGCCATTGCGCTAAAAAAACAAGGGAGGGGTCCGGACCGGGTTTTGATGATGGTTTCCACAGAAGAACAGCACCATTTTGCCAATTCCGGCACAACCTTGCCCGATTACTGGAAAGAAGCGGAACGGTGCATCAAAAAATGCCAGGATGCAGGCATCAAAATGTGCGGCACCGTGTCCACCATCTGGGGATCTCCCATCGGCGGGGCCACGGAACTCAAAGACGCGGTCAAGTTCACCAGACACTGGCTGGATATAGGGGCATCGGACATCGAGCATGCCGACCATGACGGTTCAGCATCCGCCCCTGATGTGTACCGGTATTTTTCCATGATCTTGGATGAGATCCCGGACACCTCCCTGCACATCGCCCATTTCCATGAAACCAAACGGGTGGCCTCCGCCTCCACCCTGGCGGCGCTCCAGGCAGGCATCTGCCATTTTGAATGCACCCTGGGTGGACTGGGGGGGCAGCCCGCCAATTTTCTGGATGACCGGCCCATCAAGGGCACCGGCGACTACTATTATGACGACCCCCGGTATGTGGGCCTGGTATGCCTGGAAGATACCCTTGTACAAATTGATGAAATGGGTATAGAACACGGGTATGATGTGGACCGGATTCTGTGGCTGGGCAGACAGCTGGAAAGAACCGTGGGCCACCGGCTGCGCAGCGAAGCCATCATCAACGGCCGGACCCTCACCGAAGGCCACATGGAATATGCCCGGCCCGGTCTGGCGAAACGCAAGGAAAAACTGGGAGAGGCCCCGGATCAGAAGTTTCCGGAATAACCCTTTAAACAAAGGAGATGCAATGGAAAAAGAAGACAAAACTCCCCATATCAACGTGGACTATTTTGAGGACCTCACCGGAAATATAGAAGGTGGTGATGACAAGTCCGTGGATGAGGTGGGAAAACGGATCCGGCAGTTGCGGCAGGAGCGGGGCATCTCTCTCCAGGACCTGTCTGATCTCACCGGGTTTGAAGTGGTGCGCCTGGAAGATATTGAAGCCGGAAGGGAAAAACCCCAGCTGGGCATGGTGATGAAACTTTCCAAGGCCCTGGATGCGGCCGTGGGCAGACTGGTGTCGGGCATGGGCACCAAACTGTATTCCATTACCCGGAAAAATGAACGCAAGCCCGTGGCGAGATCCGCCTCCAAGACCAGCAAAAAAAGCGTGTATTCTTACATGAGCCTGGCCCCGGAAGTCCAGGGCCGCCACATGGAAGCTTTGATCGTGCAACTGGAAAAAGCCGATGAAAAAGAGATCTCCATGCACAACGGCGAGGAGTTCATCTATGTGCTGGACGGGGTGGCCAATCTCACCATCGCCAAGGAATCCTATGACCTGTCTCCGGGAGATTCGGCCTATTATCTGTCCACCACCCCCCATTACCTGACGGCCAAAACCGATAAAGCAACCATACTTGCGGTTCTCTATGAATAAGGAGGTGTCACCAATGCCTGAAAAACTGTGGGAACCATCCATAGAACGGATCCAATCCACCAACATGTACCGGTTCATGGCCATTGTGAATGAAAAATTCAATAAAAATTTGACCGACTACACCCAACTGTGGGAATGGTCCGTGCAAAACCTGGAGGATTTCTGGGCTACGGCCTGGGATTTTCTGGATATCAAGGTATCTGTTCCCTACGAAACGGTGCTCCAGGACAAAGACAAAATGCCCGGCGCAAAATTTTTTCCCGGTACCAAACTCAATTTTGCACAAAACCTGCTCCGGTTCAAAGATGACAGAACCGCCCTTGTGTTCAGGGGAGAGGATGCGGTGCGCAGGACCTTGACCTACAACCAGCTCTATGATGAGGTGGCCAAAACCGCGGCATCCCTCAAAGCCTTAGGCGTGAAAGCGGGCGACCGGGTGGTGGGATTTGTGCCCAACATGCCGGAAAGCATCATTGCCATGCTGGCGGCCACAAGCTTAGGTGCGGTCTGGTCTTCCTGCTCGCCTGATTTCGGCATCAAGGGGGTGCTGGACCGGTTCGGCCAGACCCGTCCCAAGGTGCTGTTCACTTCTGACGGGTATTTTTTCAAGGGCAAGCCTTTGTCCTCCATCGAACGTATCGCCGGCATCGTGGCGGAACTGCCCTCCATTGAAAAAATCGTGGTGGTGCCCTATATCAGTGAAACACCCGATATCAGCGCCCTTCCCAATGCCGTGCACTATGCGGATTTCAAGGACCCGGCTGCAACAAAAATTGATTTTGTCCAGATGAACTTTGATGATCCGTTGTACATCATGTATTCATCGGGCACCACAGGTCTTCCCAAATGCATGGTCCAGAGCATCGGCGGGGTTTTGCTCCACCAGAAAAAGGAGCTGGTGCTCCACACCGATCTGAAAAAAGAGGACACCATCTTTTATTTCACCACCTGCGGGTGGATGATGTGGAACTGGCTGGCCGCCAGCCTGTCCGTGGGGGCCACCCTGGTGCTGTATGACGGCAATCCCTTCCATCCGGGACCGGACGCGCTGTGGCGCATGGCCCAGGATGAAAAGATCACGGTGTTCGGCACCAGTGCCGGCTATATTGAAGCCTTGAAAAACGCCGGGGTCAAACCAAAGGAACAGTTTGACCTGACACCCCTCAAATCGGTGCTGTCCACCGGTTCTCCCTTGTCGGACGAAAACTTCAAGTTCATTTACGACCATATCAAATCCGAACTGCAGCTGGCCTCCATTTCCGGCGGATCAGATCTCAACGGCTGCTTTGCCCTGGGCAACCCCATGGGACCGGTGTACACCGGAGAGCTCCAGTGCAGAGGCCTTGGCATGGCGGTCTATGCCTATGATGACACCGGCAAACCTGTGGTGGACCAGCAGGCGGAGCTGGTGTGCACAGCCCCTTTTCCCTCCATGCCCATCTATTTCTGGGGGGATGAGGACGGATCCAAATACCATTCCGCCTATTTTGACCAGTTCCCCGGAATCTGGACCCATGGGGATTTCATCAAGGTCACCCCCAGAGGCGGGGTGATCATGTTCGGCCGGTCCGATGCCACCTTGAACCCGGGCGGTGTCCGCATCGGCACAGCAGAGATATACCGCCGCCTGGATGCCATGCCGGAACTGGAAGATTCCGTGGTGGTGGGCCAGTCCTGGAACAATGATGTGCGGGTGATCCTGTTTGTGAAACTGGCGGAGGGGTATGATCTCACCGGGGATCTGGAGACAAAAATCCGGGCCGATATAAGGGCCAATGCCTCTCCCCGGCATGTGCCGGCCAAAATCATTGCCTGCCCGGACGTGCCCTATACCCTGAACATGAAAAAAGTGGAACTGGCGGTGAAAAAGGTGATAGAAGGCAAGGAGGTGAAAAACAAGGATGCCCTGAAAAATCCTGAGGCCCTGGATTTCTTTGCCGACCGGCCTGAACTCCAATCCTGAAAATTTCATCCGGCCGGCGGGTTTGTCTATAAATTTTCGAACCGCCGGCCGACTTTTTTTCCAACTCCCCTTTTTTCTCCAAAGGTATTTTTCATGGAATCATCCGTGCAGGCCCATTATGATACCCCGAACCTGATCCAAACCATCGATGCCGGACTGCTGGCGGCGGAAAAGGATCCGGACCGGATTCACATCAGCGACCTGGCCATGGTGGACCAGCTGCACACCGGCGGCAGCCGGGCCACCATGGATCTGGCAGCCAGGATCACTATTCTGCCGGACTGGCACGTTCTGGATGCCGGGTGCGGTCTGGGGGGATCATCACGGCTTTTGGCCCACACCTTCGGGTGCCGGGTGACCGGTATTGACCTGTCCCCCTCTTTTATCGACACCGCACAGATACTCACGCAGAGAACCGGCCTTTTTCAAAAGGTAGCGTTCCAGACCGGTTCCATCCTTGATATGCCCTGGGACGATGACCAGTTTTCCGCTGTGCTGTGCCAGCATATCCTGATGAACATAGAAAACAAGCCCGCAGCCCTGAAGGAAATTTTCCGGGTACTCAAACCCGGCGGCATCCTTATGCTCCATGAAATTGTTCTGGGAGAGAACACAGGTCTGGCACTGCCTGTTCCCTGGGCAGATGCGGCGGATATTTCGTTTCTGGCGGCCTGGGAAACCCTGGCAGCATGTTGTTCAGATGTCGGATTTGTTCTGGATGAGATGACGGATGCCACTAAGACAGGCTGCCGGTACTGGCAGAAAGTCAGGGCATTTGCAGAAAAGACTGCCCCTGGCACACGTCCTTTAGGTCCCCATCTTGTGTTTGGTGAAAATGCGCTGTCTTTTCCATTTACCATGTCCGAAAATTTTGAGAACAACAGCATCCGCCTGATTGAAGCCTTCCTGAAAAAGCCATAGACAGACACCCGACACGGACAGATTTTTCCGGGGAAAATCGCTACCCCTTTCATTCAATGCTAATCTGCCCCGGCCTGTACCATGGGTGAAATATCAGGCCGTCTGGTCCATCTGCCCCTTAAAGCTGGTTTTCACCATCTCTGCAATCAGCTGATCCATCTGCTTTCTTGCATTTTCCAGGGCAAGAGACAGGGGGCCCTGTGCCTGATCTAATTTTTCGATATTCTTCTGGTGATGGCGGAACAGCTTGTCCAGGCCTGGTGCTGATTTTACCGCCAGCATCTCATTTTGTTTTTCCATGAACCGGGCCATCTTGTCTGTGAGAGAAGCAGGTCCTTGTGCTGCCGGCAGGTGCCGGGAACGGGCAGACCGGGAATGGGACGGCGCATCAGTTACGGCCTGCCGGGACTGCACAGTTTCCTGGTATGCATATCTTTGTTCCAGTGAAATATCCGCCGTATACATGGAAATGGATGCAAACCCCTCCATGTCCATTGCCTGGGAAACAGCACCTTCCACATCACCTGCCGCCATTTGTCCGATAATCGCGTCAATACCCTGGATAATGGCATCAATATCCGCCAGTTCCTGGTCGTTCAGGTCTCCTGTAACCGTAAAGGAAAACGCTTCTCTGGTATACAGGGAAACCTCTCTTTGGTGGTGACTGACCCGGGCCGCACTGTCCCGGGTCTGCACAATCCCCCGGCTGTTGTATTCAGAAGAGGTCAACTCGGCAAAAGACCCTGAGGAGAGGCTGACCACATCCCCTTCCCGGGTTTGAATGGTCAGACCGGCCTCCAGCTTTTCAACCACATGTAAAAACCGTTCATGGCGGAACGCTTCTGTGTTCTGGAGGCTTTTGCCCCCCAATTGTGCCTGCAGCGGGGCGGGTATACCGGCAATGGATTTCATGGTGGTCTCCCTGGACATAAATTTTTAACAGTATGCGTTTTTTATCGGCAGGTTTGAAAAAATCTTGAATCCTGCATCCACATAAGATGCCCGGCGACAAAAAACCGGGTACCGGGTATGGACAGGCTAATCCGTGAAGCTGAGTTTGAGATGGTACATCCCGCCGCCCAGGCTGGCTTCCAGAGGAAGGCCTGCTTTTTCAAACACCTTGATCATGGGCTGGTTATCCGCCAGCACTTCGGCGGTCAGCCCCTTGAGGCCCTGTTCCCTGGCCTGTTCAACAAGGCGGGACAGAAGATAGGTCCCGATACCGATACCCTGAAACCGTTCATCAATGAGAAAGGCCACCTCAGCGAAGGCGGTCCGCTCATCCTTGACCATCCTTGCCTCGGCAATGATTTTCTGGTTTCCCTCTTCCACCACCAGCCCCACAATGGAAAACTCCCTGTGGTAATCCACGTTCACATAGGTCTGCATTTTGTCGTGGTCCATGGTTTTAATGGAATAAAAAAACCGGTAAAAAATCATCTCATTTGAACACCGGTAAAAAAACCGGCGCATCCCTTCTTCATCCGAGGGTTTCATGGCCCTGAACCGGATCTCAGCACCGCCTTTGAAGGTCTTTGTCTCCTCAATATGGGCAGGGTACAGATGGGCGGACTCAGAAAGAAAAATCTGGTTGGGATATATGATTTTGCGCTCCCTGGCCTGGGTGATCAGAAACTGGCGGTCATCCGGATGGGCGATGTCTATAAGTGCCTGGGCCCGCTCCCGCAGGGTACGCCATTTCAGGTTGGCCACCCCGTATTCTGTGGCAATCATATGCACTGATTCTCTCAACCGGAGCTGATTGGCATAATTCTGGAGGCTGAGCAGGATATTGGGCTTGCCGTTTTCATCCCTGCTGGGCAGTCCGATAATGGTGGCACCGTCAGCAGAGGCTTCAGCCCCTTTGAAAAAATCAATGACCTCCCCCGGTCCGGTGATCACCGCTCCTTTAAGGGGAAAGGCCACACTGCCTAAAATATCCACTTTCCGTGCCTCATACAGGGCCACAAACTGGGGATTGTTAGCAATAAACCGGGAATTGCACACCCAGTCAATGCCCTGAAATTCCACCAAAGGATTTCTGTCAAGCCAGCACAACAGTTCTTTGGTCCCTAAGGCATAGGAAACAAGGGATTTGCCCCGGAAAGGCGATTTGCGCGAATTGGTCACAGCACCTGAATTCACCAGCTCAGCCAACGCATCAGTAAAGTAAAGCGAGTGCACACCCAGATTCTTTTTGACCGACAGATGGGGAACCAGTGCCTCAAACAAAGGCCCGAAAGAAAAACTCAAACAGTCTCCGTCCTTGATCACCGATGCAACATTGGCCGCCACCTGCCGCATCTGATCCGTCACCGGCGGCGGGGCATACAGCACCGGATCACGGTCGGATCTGACCACCAGGTCAAAATCATCAATGGAGACAAAGGTGTCGCCATAGGTAAAAGGCATTTTTGTATTAATCTCCCCCACCACAAGGGAAGCATGGTCCATGGCTTCTTTGGCCACATCCACTGCCACGCCCAGGCTGCAGTAACCGGAATCATCCGGCGGGGTGATCTGGACAAGGGCCACATCGATATCCAGTTTCCCGGATTTGATAATCTGGGGAATTTCCGAATAATAGGCCGGGATCAAATCCACCTGCCCGGAAGAGATGGTGTCCCAGGCAATATACCCGGAAAAAAAGGTTTTCAGCCGGTGGTTCGGGGCATTGAGCTTATCCACGGACAGGGTGGTATCCCCTAAGACCGCCAGCTGCACCAGTTCAAGATCCCGGATATTGCGGGTATCCACATTCAGCAGGGTCTTTATCAGGGTTCTGGGAGCGGCCGGTCCGGTGCCGATGAAAATCGTCATGCCGGGCTTTATGTGGTTCAATACTTTTTCAGGAGAGATCAGCCGATCCTCCCAGTTTAAGGGAATTGTATCTGCCATATGTGCTCCTGTTTCAGGTGATAAGTCCGGCGCTTGACCGGATGGCATCTGCCCGCAGCCGCCCCTGAATATACAGGGCCAGGGCCGCAACCGCCTGGTCGCATACCTGGAATACCGGCACGCCGGCTGCCATAAGGGCATCCCGCAGCGGGTCATAGAGCCTTCCCCCGTCCACCACTGTCACAATGGGGGTATCGGTTTTTTGCACCAGGTCTGACATCAGCTGCCGGATACTGTCTTTTTGGTGCATATCAAAGGCTGTAACCTCTGTTCTGTCCAGCGTTTTCATGGCAGGAGACAAGGGGTCCAGGCTCAGGATAACGGCATCCACATGGGGGTCTTTGGCCAGGATCTCACAGATCAGGGCATGGGCTTCATCATCTGCCGCAGGATTGATGTCCAGGGGATTTGCCAGGGTCACAAGAGAAGACAGGCCCTTGTTTTTCAACACCTGTGCCACCTGCTGCCAGGTGGTGTCTTCACACCGGGAAAGTGCTAAGGAAAAATCATCAGACTGGATGGAATCAGCCATGCCCACCGCCTCAAACCCGGCCCCGCTGACAGCTGCCAGGCGGTTTCCCTGGATGGTTTTTCGGCTCAACGTTTCCGCCAGCAGCATCAGGTCCTGGAACTCGGTAAAACTGCGGGCAACAATGGCCCCGGCCTGGGAGACACTGCTTTCACACACCATGTAATCCCCGGCCAGAGAAGCGGTGTGGCTGCCGGTGGCAGCCTTTCCTTCCGGGGTTCTCCCGGCCTTGTAAAACACCACCTCTTTGCCTGCCAGCACAGCCCCCTGCACCGCCCTGCAGAATGCCAGGCCGTCCAGGTCGGTAAACCCTTCCGCATACACGGCAATGACATCCACCTGGCTGCTGTCTTGAAAATACTGAACCATATCTCCCAAGGTGAGATCTGTCTGGTTGCCCATGGAAATCATATAGGCAGGTGACAAAAACGGGCTCTGGTGGGTCCGGTGGAGCATGAATGCCCCGCTCTGGCTGATCAGGGCCGACCGGTGATACCCTTTTTTGCGCACCTTGGGCAGTTTTTCATCCGGAATAAACCAGGTATCATACTGCCCGGGCCGGGAAATCACCCCCATGCAGTTGGCGCCCAGGAACACCGGTCCGCCGCCCTCCAGGGCGTGGGCTGCATGGATCTGCTCCACCACCTGCCGGGCCCGGTCCTGGCTGTCTTTTGTCTCCCCCATGCCCCCGGGAATCAGCATGACAGACCTTGCCGCATCCCTGCGGATAATTTCTTCCACCAGGTCCGGCACCTGAGATGCCCCCACCGCCACAATAAACAGATCCAGTTTTTGTATCCTGTCTTTTTTTAGACTGGAAAGGCCGTCAAGGCAGCGCACCCCGTCTATGTAATCTTTGTCTTTTTTAAACACCACCACCTGGTCTTTATCAAACCCCTCTGCCAGGATATTGTCTAAAATGGTACGCCCGAAATTTTTTCTTGTAGCAGACACCCCGATGATACCGATACTCTCAGGATGCAGCAGAGGATCTATTTTTGCCACCGGCCGCTGTCCCGGTTGTTTTTGAGAAAGAGAAAACCGGCACAGACCGTCCAAAGGCACCATGAGGTAATCTGTAAAGGCAAAGGGATTGATCTCCAGTTCCTCAATGATAAAGGGGGCCTCGGGGTTGGTCCGGGAATAGAAATTGCCGATGCGCACAAAGGACTCAAAACACTCCATGATCTGCTCATCTGTGACGATCCGCCGCTGTCCCCTGGTCAGGCCGGCAAGTTTTTGATAGGAGATGGTGTGGCGGAAAAGCTGAAAAAACCCGGGGCCGTCTTCCATGGCTGTGGAGGCCGCCACAATGGCCTGGCCTTTCCTGAACCGTCTGGCATACAGTTCCGTATCCGTTCCCCCCAGCCCTGCACTGAGGATGGTGCCGAACTCCCTGGTATGGCGCAGCCCCACAATGAGTTCATTGCCGAATGCCTGGGAATCAGGCGGCATGTACTGGACCTGGAGCACCCCTTTGATATCTTTGGCAACTGCCGTGACCAGGGCTTTTCCGGCAAGTCCCCGGTAGGGACCGGCAAGGTCCTTGTCACGGACCCAGGCGGCATAATCTTCCGGCACCTCATAAAACATGCGCCGCACCGTTGACCGTATTTTGTTGGCATCTTTTTCTACAATCCGGACACCGCCCACTTCTGTTTTGTGGATGATGGCGGGGGATACGATTTTCAATACGGACCGGTCACCGGGCAATGCCATCAGCTCTTCATCGGAAAACCGCTCTCCCCTGGTCAGCAGATGGTTTTTCGGCGGGGTTTCCGCACCGGAGCAGGCCAGCAGCTGGTACACCTCATATTCATAAAGAAAATACCTGCCCTCGTTTCGGGCGGTCTCAAACAACCGGGTGATCCGGTCAAAATCAATGGGGATGTCCATGATATATTATCCTGTCGGCAGGGCATTCACAGTTTCTGCCTTTCATATCACCGAAGACCGCATTGTGTCAATGCGCAACTCCTTGTCATTCAGGGGCCGCCGCCCTGTTCGGCTGAATTTGCCTAGTGCCGTTCCGACCATTTGAAAAAGAGGGCACACACTGCGCCAAGTACCAGAAAACCGGCAGTGAAAAACAAAGGAAACCAGAAAAAGGTCTCCACAAACACCAGGTTTTCCATTGTTTCTGAAGACAGGTCCGCCCCAGGGTCCAGACCGGCTTTCGCCAGCTTCAATACCAGGGCGTAGGCCACCCCCAGAAGTCCGTAGGAAATATTGTAAGACAAGCCCTTGAAACTCAATACCGTGGCACGCTGTCTGGAATCGGTTTCCCGGTTGACATAGAAGCTGACAAAAAACCCGGTAAAATACATGGCGGAAAAGGTGACAAGGGCCGGCAACAGACCCACCTTGGGCCAGAACCCGTTCATGGCGGCAAGCCCTGTGACAGCCAGGCCCGCCGTGACAAACAGGGCAACCTTTGGAGACCGGTTTTCAGCGATCTGCCGGGCAATTTTGGGCACCACCAGACCCAGCAGGGCCACCACCGATCCCATGAGCCCGAAAACCGATTCCGGAATATCTATCATCCGGTAATACTGGCTGGACAGGGTGATGACCATGCGGATGGTGCCGTCCAAAAGCATGCCGAACAGCATCACCCACAGGACAAACGGGGTTTTCACAATCCACATTCCCGCCTTCAGGGTCACAGCCAGGGTGTGTTTTACAGATCTGTCCTTTTCCGTGTGTGCCGAATCCTCCAGCTCCCTCATTTTCAGGGTGCTTGCAAAGGCCAGCAGGGCCAGCACAAAGGTCAGGTACAAGGGAAACCGCATGGTCATATCCGGGGTCAGTACAATATTCAGCCCCAGCAGTTCCGCAACCCGGCCCATGAAATTCGGGTCATATACGGCAGCCCCGGTGGTCATGGCCACCACGAAACCGATTGCCTGGTACCGCATGAGCAGCTCCAGGACCCGGCCCCACTGGTCTTCCATGCCCGCCTGTTTCAGGCTGTCATAGGCCAGGGCCTCATCCGCACCGCTGGCGGCTGCCTCAGCCAGGCCGCTGAGCACCCGATTCACCAGGAACACCGTAAAGATCACCACAGGATCGATACGGGGCATGAAGCTGATGATGCCGACTTCAATAATCATCACCCCGGCGGCAAAATTGAGCAGCCGTTTTCTGCCGATGATATCGGCAACCGCACCGGACGGCACTTCCGCCAAAACTATGGTGGCAGCCCATACAGCGTTGAGAACGGAAAACTGGGCAACGGTCAGGCCGAAATCCAAAAACAGAATGGTGAACACCGGATAGTAAAACCGGGAGTTGAAAAACACCCGGAAAGCGATGAACCAGCGGATATTGGGGATGTCAAAGGGACTTGCGCCAGCGGTTGTCATATCTTTTCCTTTTGGTTCATCTGGTTGAAAACTATCCCGGCATATTTTACCAGGCCCCCTTAAGGATCTGACGGTCCTGTCACAGGACACCACCAGGGGCTCCCCATAGAAGCGCACGCTACTATAGCAAATATTCAGAGACACATTCAAGGCTTGAGCAAACTTGGGAGCTGGGGTATTATGACCGGCATGACCCATAAAAACAAGAATCAAACCGTATGAAAACTGCCGCAAGGGGGCTGGTCCTCTGCCTGGCCTGTATCATATCTTTGTGCTTCACCGGCACTGCTCCGGCCCGGGAATACACGGTGCAGGGCCGCACCATGGGCACGTTTTACAAGGTCAAGCTGATCTCTTCTAAAAAACAGTCCATTGACCTGTGGCAGAAAAAAATCGATACCCGGCTGGTAAAGATCAATGCCGGGTTGTCCATGTATGATCCGGAAAGTGACCTTTCCCGGTTCAACCGGACCGGTGCGGGCACCCCTTTCCGGCTGTCCCATGATTTTGCCCGGGTCATGGAAACGGCCTTAACGGTTTTCACCCTCACCAACGGGGCCTGGGACGGCACGGTCAAGCCCCTGGTGGACCTGTGGGGATTCGGCACCCGGCATCCTGCCGACACCCTGCCGGATTCTGCCGCTATCACCGAGGCCCTTTCTGTGACGGGATTTCAACACCTGGTGCAGGAAAACACCCATCTTACAAAAACAAAACCAGGCATCACCCTGGATCTGGGGTCCATTGCCAAGGGATACGGGGTGGATGCCATCGCCCGGGTTCTTACCCAGTCCGGTATGGACAACTTTCTGGTGGAGGTCGGGGGAGAGCTTTACGGGTCAGGCGTCAACCGCCATAAAAAACCCTGGTCCGTTGGCATCACCAATCCGTTAGAAACCGGGTCGGATGCCGGCTTTTTCAAGGTGGTCTCCCTGGAAAACCGGGCCATTGCCACCAGCGGCGACTACCGCAATTTTTTTGAATTTCAGGGCAGGGTCTATTCCCACATCATTGACCCGAAAACCGGTTTTCCCGTGGACAACCAGGTGGTCAGCACCTCGGTCATCGCCGGCACCTGCACCTTTGCCGATGCCCTGGCCACCGCCCTCATGGTGATGGACCCCGCAGACAGCCTGGCCCTGGTAAACCGCCTGGAAGATGTGGAATGCCTGATCATCAAAAAAACCCCGGCCGGTTTTACGGAATCTGCTTCCCGCAATTTTCACACCTTTGTTCAGCCGTAACCTTTCCCGGCCTGCCTGCTTTTTCAGCTATTATTCCAATATTATTCCAAAAGATATTTTTTGCCCTGAAAGGAATCCCGCTCTTCCAGGGTCTGCTGAATCAGGTTAAAGGTTTCCCTGTAACGGCCGGCCCAGTCAGGGGAACGCAGTTCATTGCCGTGGGGGTCCCCTGTGATGCGCTGAATGACGATATCGGCAGGCAGCAATTCAAGAAAATCACATACCGTTTCCACATACGCCTCCTGTTCCATGGGCTGGTACCGGCCTGCCAGAAACATGGTGTCCAACGGGGTGCCTTTGATCACATACAGCAGATGAATCTTGATACCGTTGATCCCGGCCCGGGCCAGATACCGGGCACTTTCCAGCATCATCTCCCGGGTTTCTCCGGGCAGCCCTAAAATGACATGGGCACAGATATGAATCCCTTGTCCCCGGGTCATGGACACGGCATCCAGAAAATCCTGGAACCTGTGCCCCCGGTTGATCTTGTGCAGGGTGACATCATGCACAGACTGGAGCCCGTACTCCAGCCAGACCAGATATTTTTTTGTGTAAGATGCAATCAGATCCAGCTTTTCTTTGTCAATGCAATCCGGCCGGGTGCCGATGGCCATGCCCACCACCCCCTCACAGGACAATGCAGCATCAAACATCTGGCGCATATGGTCCACACTGGTATAGGTATTGGAATAGGACTGGAAATAGGCCAGAAATTTTTTTGCCTTGTATTTTTTCATCATGGGAATTTTGCCGGCTTCGATCTGTTGTCTGATGCCCATTCCCTTTGCAAAGGCCCCTGTACCGGATCCTTTGGCATTGCAGTAGATACAGCCTTTTTCAGACAGGCTGCCGTCCCGGTTGGGGCAGGTAAGGCCTGCATCCACAGCGATTTTCTGGACCCGTTCTCCGAAAATTTCCCGCAGGTGGCTGTTGTAATCTGTATACCGTTTCTTTTTTTCCAATCTGCCTGGTCCATCCGCAAAAAAGGTAAAACACGTAACTGCTGACCCTATATATATGGCAACCCATGGAAAAAATCAAACCATAGACAGTACCCTGTAAGCCTGTGACTGGATATTTGCTGTAAGCATCCCGGCAAATTTTACCAGGCCCCTTCCGGCTCTGACGGTCCGTTCACAGGACACCGCCAGGGGCTCCCCATAGCGTGCACGCTACTATAGCAAATATCCAGACCTGTGAAATACTTATTGATTTAATACCATATCATTCATATTATAACAGGTTATGAATTTCTTTATGAAAACATATGATGTGATTGTGGTGGGTGCGGGCCATGCCGGGTGCGAGGCTGCCCTTGCCGCAGCCCGCATGGGATGTGCCACCCTGCTTGTAACCATTGACCTGGACAAGATTGCAGCCATGCCCTGCAGCCCGTCCATCGGGGGCATGGCCAAAGGACAGCTGGTCAAAGAAATTGATGCCCTGGGCGGCCATATGGCGCTGGCCACGGATGCCTCAGCCATCCAGTACCGGACCTTGAACACCAGGAAAGGTCCGGCAGTCCATTCCACCCGGACACAAAATGACAAAAACCTGTATTCCCGGCATATGAAATTTGCGTTGGAAACCTGCCCGAACCTGGATCTGAAACAGGGAATGGTCAGAGATCTGGTCATAGAAGATGGCTGCGCAAAAGGCATTGTGGACATGACCGGATTTACATACCAGGCCGGGTGTGTGGTCATTACCACCGGCACATTTTTGCGGGGCAGTGTGCACATCGGGGCAGCACGGATGGATGCCGGCCGGGCCGGGGAGTTTGCATCCATTCACCTGGGCCGGAATCTGGCTGATCTGGGCTTTGACATGGGCCGCATGAAAACCGGGACCCCGCCGAGACTGCATGCAGACAGCATTGACTTCACCGCTTTCAAACGCCACGAATCCGACGAAGCGCCCACCCCTTTTTCCTTTACCACCAAAGAGATCACCACCCCCATGCTGCCCAGTTTCATGGGGGCGACCACCCCTGCCACCCATGAGATTGTCAAAAAAAACCTGAAATACTCGGCTTTGTACGGGGGCCACATCAAAGGACAGTCTGCCCGGTACTGCCCCTCTTTTGAAGACAAGATCGTAAAATTTCCCGGCAGGGAGAGCCACCATATCATCCTGGAATTCGAAGGAATCAATACCAAGGAGATCTATGCATCAGGCCTGGGAAACAGCCTGCCCCTGGAGATCCAGTACCAGGTGGTCCGGTCGGTGAAGGGCCTTGAACAGGCACAGATCATGCGGCCGGCCTATGCCATTGAATATGATTATGTCAATCCCCTGGAACTGACCCCTGCTTTGGAAACCAAACGCATCCCAGGCCTTTTTCTGGCCGGCCAGATCAACGGCACATCCGGGTATGAAGAAGCCGGTGCACAGGGGCTTCTCGCCGGTGTCAACGCGGCCTGCAAAATCCAGAAACGCCCGGCCCTTATCCTTGACCGGTCCCAGGCCTACTTAGGTGTCATGGTGGATGACCTGGTCACCCGGGGCACCTCCGAACCCTACCGCATGTTCACCTCCAGGGCGGAATACCGCCTTTTGCTCAGAGAAGACAATGCCGACCTGCGCCTGGCAGAAATCGCCCGTGACTACGGCCTCATCGATGCAGACCGCCTGGCAGTGTGCAGAAAAATTGCAGACCAGACCGACAGAGAACTTTTACGGGTCAGAACTGCCGTGGTCAAGCCTGATGAAAAAACCAACCACCTGCTTGCCTCCTTCGGCAGCAATCCCATCACCACCGGTGTCAAACTGGACCAGCTCTTGAAACGCGCAGAACTCAGCTATGCAGGGTTAACCACCCTGTCCCCCCCACAGGAACCCGTGCCTTTTCGGGCGGCTGAACAGGTAGAGATTGAAATCAAATACGAGGGATATATCAAGCGCCAGCTCAATGAAATCAAAAAGTTCAAGGATCTGGAACAAATCAGAATTCCGGACCATTTTGACTATGCCGGGGCCCATGGCCTGTCCAATGAGATCAAAGAAAAACTGACAAAAATTCAGCCAAAATCCCTGGGACAGGCATCCAGAACCGACGGCATGACCCCTGCTGCCATATCTGTGCTCATGGTGGCCATTGCTGCCTGCGATAAACACAAACCCGCTTGACTTGCACAGGTTGACACTTATCATTTAACTAAAAAAATAATGTAAAATAATTACTGTAACACTTTGCGAGGGAAAAAAATGGCTGATGATTATTATAAAATTCTGGGCATCGAAAAATCTGCAAGTGCGGCAGAAATAAAAAAAGCCTACCGTAAACTTGCCATGAAGTACCACCCCGACAAAACCAAAGGGGATAAAGCCCTGGAAGACAGGTTCAAAAAAATCAGCGAAGCCTATGCCGTACTCAGTGATCCTGAAAAGCGAAAACAATACGACACATACGGGTCTGCTGATTTTCAACAGCGGTATTCCCAGGAAGACATTTTCAGAAACTTTGACCTGGGTGATATTCTCAAGGAGTTTGGTTTTGGCGGCGGCAGGGGAGGATTTTCCGCCTCATTCGGCCAGGCAGGCCCGCGAGGGCGCAGCGGATTTTCCTCCGGGGGCAATCCATTTTTTCAAAACATGGGAGGGGGATTCGGCCAGCAGCAGGCCCAGGCCAGGACTCCTGGCAATGATCTGGAATATGAGATCCCCCTGACCTTGGAAGAGCTGATCAACGGCACAAAAAAAACCATCACAATCAGTCAGGGCGGTACTGCCAATGCCATTGAGGTCACCATACCCAAAGGATTGACAAAAGGAAAAAAAATCCGGCTCCCGGGCAAGGGCGAAGTTTCTCCCAACGGGGGACCTGCAGGGAACCTGTATATCAAATCCGACCCTGTTCCTTCAAAAGACTATACCATTGAGGGAAATGATGTGTTTTTGAACAAAACCGTCACCCTGACGCAGGCCCTTTTAGGGGATAAGATGGAGGTGAAGACCCCGTCCGGAAAAACCATGAACATCACCCTTCCCGCAGGCACCAGCCACAAGGCCAAAATGCGGCTGCCCGATCATGGCATTCCCCATATGAAAGGAAATGGTTGCGGAGATCTGTTTGTTGTGATTAATATAGAGATGCCGAAAAAACTGACGGACAAACAGAAAAAACTGATACAGGAACTTAAAACCACAGGGTTGTAAACTGCCATGCCGGACTTTATTCCTTTGATTTCCAAGGAAGCCATTTACGCACGTACCCGGGAAATCGGAAAACAGATCACCATGGACTACAAGGGAAAAGACCTGATACTGGTGGGGATTTTAAAGGGTGCTTTCATTTTTATGGCTGATCTGTGCCGGCAGATCAGCATAGACCATGACATTGATTTTATCGGGGCATCTTCCTATGAAGGCACCTCTTCCACAGGACAGATTGTATTCACCAAACAGCCTGACCTGGAGTTTAAAGACCGGGATATCCTGCTGGTGGAAGATATTGTTGACACCGGCGCCACCCTGTGTAAAATTGTCGAGTTTGTTAATCTGCTGAATCCTAAGTCTGTGAATATCTGCACCCTCATTGACAAACATGAACGCAGAAAACGCAAAATAGATGTAAAATATGCCTGTTTTTCACTTGAAAAAGGGTTTATTGTCGGTTATGGACTTGACTACAATGAAAAATACCGAAACAAGCCTGCAATATATGATCTAAAAATATAGGGGGATGCACCATGATTATCACCTGTGACGAGTGCTCAACAAGCTTCCGACTTGATGAATCCTTGCTGAAGGACGAAGGCTCCAAAGTCCGTTGCAGCCAGTGCAAACATGTATTTACCGCATTCCCCCCGGGTGCTGATGCCATCCTGGATCCGGAAACCCCGGCACACCCCACCATGGACTCCCCATCCATTCCTTTTGTGAAAACCGGTCAGGATCAGCAGGATCCCGCATCCTGGGACAGTGAATCAGACAGTTCTGATTCCGATCTCTTTGACTTTGATGATACCGACTTTGACGATGACCTGGATCAGGGTGAAGCACAGGCAGATATAGAGATCAGTTTCGAGGATTCAGACAATGATTTTGATCTGGAAAACGGCATTTCCTTTGAAGAAGAGGAAACACCCGGGTCCCCTGATCTGACATTTGATGAAAAAGAGATTACCTTTGATGAAGAGGAAATTGCGTTTGATGGAGAGGACTTAGAACCGGTAGAAAATCTGGAAAGCCGGCAAAAGATCCCTGCAGAAAAAGTTGAAGAGACAGAAGAACTTACCGGCATCGATTTTGAAACCCTGGAGTCAGATTTCCTGCAGGAACCTGCTGATGAAGATCAGTTTTCCGGTTCTGATGAAGATCTGGATATCAAAGATGACCTGGGGCTGGGGCTTGAACTGGAAACAGGCGATGCAGACAGAACACAGGAACCTGATCCGGAGCAGACCCAGGCCGATTCCTCCCGGGAAGATCTGGACCCCGAAAGTCTGGACTTTGATCTGGAAAAAGAGTTTTCAGCCTATGATGAGGTGCTGGACCAGGACACAGAACCACAAGAGAAAACAGATGATACCTTCCTGGAAGAAAAAGCTTCGGAAGAAGATGATCATCCGTCCAAAGATGATCCTGGTGTGGAAGAATATGACGAAACCGGCCTGGATGACCAGGACAGCAAACCACCCGGCAGGGATGACCTGCACCAGGAAAAGCCCGCTCCCAGACGGCCGGCCCGGGCACCCCTGATCCAGCCCCTGAACCCTGATGCCGAGATGGGAGAAACCGCAAAAAGAACCAGAAAAAAGGCCAGATCCGCCCTGAGTGCGCCCGTCCTTGTACTGCTGCTGCTCTTTTTGCTGACAGCCGGCGGGTATGTTGCCGCCACCAGCCTGGGGTATAAGATTCCTTTTCTATCGGAAATAAAGATCCCGTTTATCCAGCAGTACCTGCCCCAGAAAACCCCTGACCCGGTGCCGGCACCTGACCCGATCCCGGACCAGAAAAGTGTGACCGGCCGTTTTGTAACCAATGACACAGCAGGAGAACTGTTTATCATCACCGGTAAGATTGAAAATCCGGCCCAGATCTCCTACACCGATATTCAGGTGAAAGGCACCCTGTTCCAGAAGGACAAGATTGTGGCCGTGACCCAGACCGCCTTTTGCGGCAATATCATTTCTGAAGAGGTTCTGAAATCCGGAAATGCAGCCGATATCATCGCCCAGCTGAAAACACCGGGCAATGAAGCCATCCCGGCAAAACTGAATCCAGGAGATACCGTACCGTTCATGCTGGTATTTTCAGACCTGCCCAAAAACCTGCAGAATTTTACGGTGGAAGTTTTGGGATTTGAAAAAGCTGTAAAATAAAAAAAGATTTGACAATATATGCACTATTGTGCTATTCTTTTTGGGTTTTTGGCGACGTAGCTCAGCTGGTCAGAGCATGCGGCTCATATCCGCAGAGTCCGGGGTTCAAGTCCCTGCGTCGCTACCAGATATTACAATGCCCCCGTTCATCGGGGGTTTTGTGTTTCCGGGGGTCGTCACTCAGCAGACCGTCAGCAACGGGATCCGGGACATCCGCGCAAGGCAGAAAGCCGGCAGATCTACAATTCGTTTTATCATGTTTCAATCCTCCAAAGCGGTTTCCCGCTGTCTGGCTCTTATCCCGTCAATCTTATTTTGCGGTGACATAAAAATTCTCCTTAACATTGTCCGGGGATTTTTTTAAAAA